>NZ_MRCP01000007.1:0-316731 GCF_002303975.1 Pseudomonas sp. ACN5
CACCTCTTTTTCAACTTCCCTGGCGCTTCGATGACCTGAAGCAACCTGCTGCCGAAAACTGCGTAACTCTTTGTTTACCAAGGAGTTTTCCGTTTCGACTGCGCCGGAAGTGGGGCGAATTATAGGCCTCCAGAATCTGCCGTCAACACCTATTTACGCCTATTTGGCAGAAGAGGCCTTTTTAGCCGTTAAACGAGGGATTCGACGAGCTACGGGCGGTAGCCGCAGCACTAACAACAACGCACCTATAGACGCATAGATCACCCACTCCTTGAGGTCGGCACGCACAATCCAGAGCATATGCAGCAATCCAAGCCCGAGAATGACGTAAGCCAGGCGATGCAACTTCTTCCAACTCGCCCGCAATCGCCGCTGACTGTATCGATTGGACGTCACCGCCAATGCCAGCAAACCAAGAAAGCCCAGCGCCCCGACAATAATGTAAGGCCGCTTGCGCAACTCAACGCCCAATTGCGACCAGTCAAAACCAAGAATGAATGCGGCATAGCTACCGAGGTGGAGCACTACATAGGCAAAACACCACAACCCCAACTGTCGCCGCACAACAATCCACCCCGGCCAACCGGTGAGCTTCTGCAAAGGCGTCATACTCAAAGTCACGAGCAGCAGAACAAGCGCCCCCAACCCCAATCGATCGACCAGTACCTTGCCCGGATCCGGCCCGAGGACATCCTCCCAAGCCTGAGACAACCACAGCAGCGGCCACACCAGTACCACGACAAAGACACCGATACGCCAAAACGGATAGCGCATCAGTAGTTCTTCCTCAGGTCGAGCCCCGTATATAGAGAGGCAACTTCCTCTGAATAGCCGTTGAACATTTGCGTGTCGCGCACATTGGGCTTGAACAAACCGCTCGGCAGGCGGCGTTCACGAGCCTGAGTCCAGCGAGGATGATCAACCGTGGGATTCACGTTCGCATAAAAGCCATACTCATCCGGAGCAATACTCTGCCAGGTGGTTTTCGGCTGCTCGCTGACCAGACTGATGCGCACGATGGACTTGATGCTCTTGAAGCCATATTTCCACGGCACCACCAAACGCAACGGCGCGCCGTTTTGATTCGGCAACTCACGTCCGTACATGCCTACCGCAAGAATCGCCAACGGGTTCATCGCCTCATCCAGACGCAGCCCTTCTATATAGGGCCAGTCGATCAAGGCAAAACCGGAGCGCTGGCCCGGCATGCTTTTGGAATCCTGCAGGGTTTCGAAGCGGATGAATCTGGCTTTGGAGGTCGGCTCTACTTCCTTGAGTAACGCCGAGAGGGGAAAGCCGATCCAGGGAATGACCATCGACCAGGCTTCCACGCAACGCAGTCGGTAGATTCGTTCCTCAAGCTGGTACGGCTTCATGAAGTCCTCCAGCGCATACCGCCCTGGCTTGCCCACCTCCCCGTCCACGACCACCGACCACGGCTCAGTCTTCAGCGCGCCGGCATTGGCGGCCGGATCACCCTTGTCGGTGCCGAACTCGTAGAAGTTGTTGTAGTGGGTCGCATCCTTGAACGGCGTGATCGCCTCATCCTTGACGTTGACCGCCCCCCACTGGGTAGCAGGAAGTTTTTCGCTGAACCAGGAAGGCGCCTTGCCGGGTTCGACATCCGGGTAACGCGCAGCATCGCCAGCGCTGGCCCATTGCGGAAGGCTGGCCAGGGCGAAACCGGCGACCGTGGCACCGAGCACATTGCGTCGAGAAAGATAGAGGGATTCTGGCGTGACGTCCGACTCATGACAGTCGGACGTTCTGGTGACTTTGATCAGCATGGTTACTCCGCAGCTCTGGAGGACAGGTGCACCCATAGACTGCGGAGTATGAGGGAAATTACGCGCTCTTGTTACGGCGAAGACGTAACAGGTATTGAACCGGACCGGAGGCTGCATAGGCGAGAAACACCAGCAGCAGGATGCGCGGCGGATCACTGAACACCACGGCAAACACCAGCACCACCGCGAGAATCGCCACGAACGGCACGCGCCCTTTCAGGTCCAGCTCCTTGAAGCTGTTGTACTTGATGTTGCTGACCATCAGCATGCCGGCCGCAGCCACCATCAGCGCAACCAGGAAGGACATCTTCGACCCCTGGATACCGTAATCGCTGAACGCCCAGACGATGCCTGCAACAACACCCGCCGCCGCCGGGCTGGCCAGGCCGATAAAGTAGCGCTTGTCCGCCGTACCGACCTGAGTGTTGAAACGTGCGAGACGCAGCGCCGCACCCGCGACATAAACGAAGGCGACCATCCAGCCAACCTTGCCCATGTCACCCAGTGCCCAACCGAAGGCCAGCAATGCCGGTGCAACACCAAAGGCAACCATGTCCGACAGCGAGTCGTACTCGGCACCAAAGGCGCTCTGGGTATTGGTCATACGGGCCACGCGACCATCAAGGCCATCGAGCACCATCGCAACGAAGATGGCGATGGCCGCAAACGCGAAATACTTGCTCGCATTGACCGCGTCACCCGCACTCAGGGCCGCCTGGGCGCTCATCGAGTTGATGATGGAGTAAAACCCTGCGAACAGGTTCGCAGTGGTAAACAGGTTCGGCAGAAGATAGATACCACGATGCCGGACTTTACGACCTTCAGCGTCATGGCCCTCCTCGACATGTTCATCGATGGGCAGCAGGCTTTCGGCGTCAGAAGCCTGGTTTGGCTCTTCGGGGCGTTCGCTCATGGACATTACCTTGCAACAGGGTGGAAAGTCTGGACAGGTGTCTGGGACGACGGTTCGGCCGCAAACGATGCAGCTTTATACCAGAACCGATCTCCCAAACGAAAAAACGCGGCCTAAGCCGCGTTTTTCGTACAAGGGCGTGACTTAGTTTTTAGCTTTGTCGACGATCTTGTTGGCACCGATCCACGGCATCATGGAGCGCAGTTGCTCACCGATGATTTCGATACCGTGAGCGGCGTTGTTACGACGCTTGGCGGTCATCGAAGGATAGCCGGTAGCGCCTTCGCTGATGAACATCTTGGCGTATTCGCCGTCCTGAATACGTTTCAGGGCGTTGCGCATGGCCTGACGGGACTCGGCGTTGATAACTTCCGGGCCGGTCACGTACTCGCCGTATTCGGCGTTGTTGGAGATCGAGTAGTTCATGTTGGCGATACCGCCTTCGTACATGAGGTCAACGATCAGCTTCAGTTCGTGCAGGCACTCGAAGTAGGCCATTTCTGGCGCGTAGCCAGCTTCAACCAGGGTTTCGAAACCGGCTTTTACCAGTTCAACGGTACCGCCACACAGAACGGCTTGCTCGCCGAACAGGTCGGTTTCGGTCTCGTCCTTGAAAGTGGTTTCGATGATGCCGGTACGACCGCCGCCAACGCCGGCAGCGTAGGACAGTGCAACGTTCTTGGCGTTGCCCGAGGCGTCCTGGTAGATAGCGATCAGGTCAGGGATACCGCCGCCCTTCACGAATTCGGAACGTACGGTGTGGCCTGGTGCCTTCGGCGCGATCATGATCACGTCGAGGTCAGCGCGCGGCACAACCTGGTTGTAGTGGATCGCGAAGCCGTGGGAGAAGGCCAGGGTGGCGCCTTTCTTGATGTTCGGCTCGATTTCGTTCTTGTACAGGGAGGACTGGAACTCGTCCGGGGTCAGGATCATGACCAGGTCGGCAGCCGCAACAGCGGAAGCAACGTCGGTCACTTTCAGGCCGTGGGCTTCTGCCTTGGCAACGGTAGCCGAACCTTTACGCAGGCCAACAGTCACGTCGACGCCGGAGTCTTTCAGGTTGCACGCCTGAGCGTGGCCTTGGGAACCGTAACCGATGATGGCAACTTTCTTGCCCTGGATGATCGACAGGTCGCAGTCTTTATCGTAGAAAACTTTCATGAATTTCCCCTATATCAGGCCGTTCAGGCCGTTCGCTAATTTGGTTTAGATGCTGAGTACTTTGTCGCCGCGGGCAATGCCGGTCACGCCGCTACGGACGGTTTCCAGAATCGAGGCGGTGCCGATGGACTGAATGAAGCTGTCGAGCTTGTCGCTGGTACCGGTCAGTTGAACGGTATACACGCTGGCGCTGACATCTACGATCTGCCCACGGTAAATATCGGTAGTGCGCTTGATCTCGGCGCGCTGGGCGCCGGTGGCCTTGACCTTGACCAACATCAGTTCGCGCTCGATGTGAGCACTTTCCGACAGGTCGACCAGTTTTACCACTTCGATCAGCTTGTTCAGGTTCTTGGTGATCTGCTCGATGACTTCATCGTGACCGACAGTGGTCAGCGTCAGACGCGACAGGGTCGGGTCTTCGGTTGGGGCCACGGTCAGGCTTTCGATGTTGTAGTTGCGCTGCGAGAACAGGCCAACCACGCGAGACAGAGCGCCGGGTTCGTTTTCCAGAAGCAAGGAAATAATGTGCCGCATGATTAAGTACGCTCCGTCTTGCTCAGCCACATATCGCGCATGGAGCCGTCTTTGATCTGCATCGGATAGACGTGCTCGCTGGTGTCGACCGAAATGTCGATCACCACCAGGCGATCTTTCATGGCGAACGCCTCTTCCATCTTCGACTTCAAGTCCTTCGAATCGGTGATACGCACGCCAACGTGACCGTAGGCCTCTGCCAGTTTGACGAAGTCAGGCAACGATTCCATATAGGAATGAGAGTGGCGGCTGCCGTAGCTCATGTCCTGCCACTGGCGAACCATGCCCAGTACACCGTTGTTCAGGATGACGATCTTGACCGGCAAACCGTATTGCAGGCAGGTCGACAGCTCCTGAATGTTCATCTGGATACTGCCCTCGCCGGTGACGCAAACGACGTCGTCATCCGGGAAGCTCAACTTGATGCCCATGGCCGCCGGGAAACCGAAGCCCATGGTGCCCAGGCCACCGGAGTTGATCCAGCGGTTCGGCTTGTTGAACGTGTAGTACTGCGCCGCGAACATCTGGTGCTGACCCACGTCAGAGGCTACAAAGGCATCGCCCTTGGTCACTTCGCACAGGGTTTCGATCACGGCCTGCGGCTTGATGACGCTGCCGTCGCCCTTGTCATAAGGGAACAGGCCACGATCACCGCGCCACTCATCGACTTGCTTCCACCAGCTGGCAACGGACTCCTTGTTCGGGGTCTCGCCGATTTCCTTGAGGATCGCGACCATTTCGGTCAGGACACTCTCGACCGGACCCACGATAGGTACGTCGGCCTTGATGGTCTTGGAGATCGAAGCCGGGTCGATGTCGATGTGAATGATCTTGGCGTTCGGGCAGAACTTCGACGCGCCGTTGATGACACGGTCGTCGAAACGCGCGCCGACAGCGAGGATCACGTCAGCATGGTGCATCGCCAGGTTGGCGGTGTAGCTGCCGTGCATGCCGAGCATGCCGATGAACTGACGGTCGGTGCCAGGGTAGCCACCGAGGCCCATCAGGGTATTGGTCACTGGCAGGTTGAGCATCTTCGCCAGTTCGGTCAGTGGTGCGGAACCACCGCCGAGGATCACGCCGCCGCCCGAGTACAACACAGGACGCTTGGCCGCCAGAAGCATTTCTGCCGCCTTGCGGATTTGACCGGAGTGACCGCGAACAGCCGGGCTGTAGGAACGCAGCTTGGCTTTTTTCGGGAAGACGTATTCGAACTTCTCGGCCGGGTTGGTCATGTCTTTCGGAATGTCGACAACGACCGGACCAGGACGACCGGATTGCGCCAGGTAGAAGGCCTTCTTCATGACTTCCGGGATTTCCGACGCGTGCTTGATCATGAAGCTGTGTTTCACGATCGGCCGGGAGATACCGATCATGTCGGTTTCCTGGAATGCGTCGGTGCCAACCATGGTGCTCGGCACCTGGCCGGAAATGACCACCATCGGAATGGAGTCCATGTAAGCCGTGGCAATACCGGTGATGGCGTTTGTCGCGCCCGGCCCGGAAGTCACCAGTACCACACCGGCTTTACCGGTGGCACGGGCGTAGCCGTCAGCCATATGGGTAGCCGCTTGCTCGTGACGAACCAGGATGTGGGTCACTTCCGGTTCTTTGAACAGGGCATCGTAGACATGAAGAAGAGCACCACCCGGGTACCCGTAGATATATTTGACGCCTTCGTCGCGCAAAAAGCGGACGAGCATCTCACCGCCAGATAAAAGCTCCACGTTGCTCACCTCTAAAACGCCAGAATACCGCCCACGAAAAATGGGACGGGTCTTAATAGGTTTACTTCTCAGCAGAGCATGAGCGACGGTGGTCGCCGACTACGTCAGCACTGACTGAGCAAGTATTGGGATCGTCCCAAGTGTTGCGGGGCTTTCCCACCCAGCGCGAGGTAACGCGTTGCGGGTGTAACAGGTCGACGCGGATATGCGCCTCATGATCTGCTGAGAGGGTCTGCTTCTGGCAGTCCCTGTACAGCGGACTTTGGATTCTTCTGTTTCGCCCTTCGCAAGTCAAGTCGTCTATGAGCTTTATTCTACTAAGCACATGAGAACGCAAGAAAAAACCCGTAAATCAGCCCCGTGTTAGCTTCGATTGCGCAACTTTTGGCAAAAAATTGGCACGCGCATGCACTTACCCTGCAGTAGCCGACAAAATAGAGAGAGATTGTGGACAACTGCCAGCGGACGCTGGCAGCTTCTGACTCAGCGAGAGGCGCTGATCAACTGATCAAACTCTTTGAGCAATACCTGCAACTGCCGATCCTTGCCCTGGACATTGCGTCCGGCAAAGACCATTTCAGCCATTTCCTGAATGCCCGAAGCATTGGGTAGCGGCAAATCCTGCTCGAGGATCATCTTCATGCGCGGCAGGAAGATCCATTGCAGCCATTGCTCGAAATCCAGTGTATCGACCGAAAACGGCTCGACACTGGAAAGCGCTTCGGCCGATGGCGAGACTTCATCCCACCAGCCTTGCACCCGCAACTCGCGCTCGATCAACAACAGTTGATCGGCGATTTTCAGAAAGCGCGCATCCATCACAGCGTTACCTTGGCCTTCTGGCGCGCCAGTGCGGCGCCCTGGGAGTCACCCTGCTTTTCACGTGCCTGGGCAATCAGATCCCACAAGTTGGCCTGAAGGGCCGGACGCCCATTGGCCAACGTCAGCCCACGGCGAGCGAACTGCTCGGCCTGGGCTGCATCGCCTTGCGCCATCCGCACCTGCGCCAGACGGTACAGCACCTGCGGTTCACGCGGAGCAACGCGCTGGGCGCGTTCAAGGCTGGAAGAGGCACCGTTGAGATCACCGCTCGCCTGTTGCTGCTGAGCGGTGGTCAGCAAAGCCAGTACCGGGCCGTCCAGCTGCTCGTCGGCAGAGAGCCCGCCCGAACTGGCCGACGGAATCCCGCTTGGCGACGACGGCATGCTGTAGCTGCCCTGGTTGATCGGCGCCGATTGTACCGGCGACGTGTCAATCGGCCCCGGCGTGATCGGCCCCGGGGTAATAGGCGTGGTGCTGATTGGCGTTGAAGTCGTTGCCGCGCCTGGCACCATCACCACGACGCCGCTGTCACCTTGCGGAATCGCCTGGGTCTGGGACGACTGACCTTGTACAGGACGCTTGACGGTCGTTTGGCGGAAGCCGCCATTGGCCGAGATCCGCTCACTGTTGGACACCGCGGTGCCGGAATCCACAACCGGAATCGAACCACGCTGTACGGTAGAGCAACCGCTGAGCAAAGCTACGGCGGCAACCGCTGGAATCAACCACTTGTTCACTTGAAACCCTCTTTGCTTAATTCATCCAGCCCTTGACCCAGTCCATCACCGACTCCGCAGGGTTTTCACCACCGCAAGCGGCGCCGGGAGGCGGTTCGCTGCCGCGAATATACGGCATCTGCACGGCACCGGGGCAACCGGCGTCAGAACCTTGTCCGGTTCGCGAATCCACCCAGGCCTGAACGATATTATCCGGCTGCGGCATGTCCAGCGGCAACGGGTCGGCCTTGCGCATGAAGCTGGTCCAGACCTGCAAGGCCCCGGTGGCGCCCGTGAATGGCGTCTTGCCGTTGTCGTCGCGCCCCAGCCAGACCACCGCCAGCAAGTCCTGGCTGAAACCGGCAAACCAACTGTCTCGCGAGTCGTTACTGGTGCCGGTTTTACCCGCGAGAGTCAGTGTTCTTGGCAACACGTTATAAACCGAGCTGCCGGTACCTTCTCGCATCACGCGCTGCATGGCGCTCTGGATCAGGTAAATGGAGGCCGGATCGAAACGCTGCTGAATCTGGAACGGGTAACGCTTGAGCGGCTCGCCTTCGGCGGTCAGTACGCTGCGAATCCCGCGCATCGGCGTATTGAAGCCACCGTTGGCGAGGGTCTGGTACATGGTCGCCACTTCGATGGGCGTCATCCCGCCAGCACCGAGCAACATCGACGGGAAGGCCGGGAATTCACGAGACACCCCCAGGCGCTCCACCGTCTTCAGGACGTTCGGCACACCGACCGCCAGGCCGAGACGCGCGGTCGACAGGTTGTAGGAATGCGCCAACCCCTGATAGAGGAAGACGGTACCGTGAGAACGACGATCATAGTTCTGCGGCTTCCAGACCTGGCCGTCGGCACCCTTGACCGAGAAGGATTCGTCCGACAGCCAACTGGTCAACGTGTACTGGCTCGGTTTCTCCAGCGCGGTCAGGTACACAGCCGGTTTGATCAACGAGCCGATCGGCCGCACAGCATCCAGTGCCCGATTGAACCCGGCAAAACCGGCCTGACGACTGCCGATCATGGCCTGTACTTCGCCGGTCTCCGGGTTGGTCACGACCATGGCCGCCTCGACGTCATCGGAACCCTTGCGCCCGGCCAGGCGCTTGAAGGTGTCGTTGACCGAGGCTTCAGCCTTCATCTGCAGGATCGGGTCGAAACTGGTGAAGATGCGCAGGCCTTCCTCGGTCAAGTCTTCGTCGCGATAGTCTTCGCGCAACTGACGCTTGACCAGATCGAGGAATCCGGGGAACGAGCTGTCCGCCAGACTGCCGCGCTTGGTCACGCCCAGCGGCATTTTCTTCGCCGCCTCAACCTGCTCGGCAGTCGCGACGCCCTGCTCCTGCAGCACATCGAGTACCAGGTTGCGCCGCTCAAGGGCACGCTCCGGATAACGACGCGGGTTATAGGAAGACGGCCCTTTGACCATCCCCACCAGCAGTGCGACTTGATGCAGCTTGAGTTCGGCCAGCGGCTGGCTGAAGAAAAACTGGCTGGCCAGACCGAAACCGTGCACCGCGCGCTGACCGTCCTGCCCGACAAACACTTCGTTGAGGTAAGCCTCAAGGATTTCGCGTTTGTCGTAATGCAGCTCAAGCAGCAGCGCCATCATCGCTTCGGTGAGCTTGCGGCTCAGGCTGCGCTCGTTGGTCAGGTAGAAGTTCTTGACCAATTGCTGAGTCAGGGTACTGCCACCCTGACGCATGCGGCCGGATGAACCGTTGACCCAGATCGCTCGGGCGATCGACTTCGGCGAAACACCGAAGTGATGATAAAAATCGCGGTCCTCGACAGCCACCAGCGTTTCCAGCAGATACGGCGGCACCTGATCGATCTTGATCAGAATCCGGTCTTCGAGGTTTTTCGGGTACAGGCCACCGATCAGCAGCGGTTCCAGGCGTACCACCGACAGTTTCGAGCCTTTGGGCCCCGCCAACTCGGCCACGTAATCGCCGGAGAAACGCACCCGCACCGGTTGCGCTTGCTCCATGCCTTCATAGAACTGGAAGCCACGGGTGTTCAGGTCAACGGTATTGCCGCTGACCGACGCCGCGCCCGGACCGTTGGCCACGCTTTCACGGCGATAGCCCAGGGCATCGAGCTCGGTCAGGAAATCATCCCTGCTCAGCTTTTGTCCGACGAACAGCTCGAGCGGACGTGCGTAAACCTTGGCCGGAATCGTCCAGCGCTTGCCGGAGAACTTCTCCTGGACGATTGCATCAAGGTAAACGGCGAATCCGGCCAGCACTACCAGGCCGACCAGACTGAGTTTAATGGCCCAGCCCAGCCACGGGCGCAGGCCCTTGGAGGGTGGTTTTTTGGGGGTGCGGGGAGTTCGAGTACGAGTCATGGCGGCGGATTATACGCACTTTATTCATACTCAACAGGAGCGCTCCGAGGTTTGCGTCAAGCGGACTTGCAGCCATAATGGCGGCCTTGATTTTCCAGACTCTGAAGGATCGCCTGTGAGCCAGACCTTGATCGCTGCCCTGCAAAACCCTGCCCTCTACCCGCACCCGGTAGAAGGATTCCAGGTCATCGAAACCCATATCTCCTGGGTCATTCTCACCGGCCCCTTCGCTTATAAAGTGAAGAAACCAGTCAACTTCGGTTTTCTCGACTTTACCGGCCTTGAGGCTCGCGAGCATTTTTGCGCAGAAGAGCTGCGCCTGAACCAGCGCCTGACCGACGATTTGTACCTGGAAGTGTTGCCCGTCACCGGCAGCGCCGAAGCTCCGCAATTGGGCGGCGAAGGGCCAGCCATCGAATATCTGCTGAAGATGCGCCAGTTCCCGCAAAGCGGCCTATTGAGCACCCTGCAAGCCAATGGCGAATTGACCACCGCGCACATCGACGAGATGGCCGAGCAAATCGCCCGCTTCCACCTCAGCGCCCCCAAAGTGCCGGCCGAGCACGAAGCCGGCACCCCGGACAGCGTCATGGCGCCGGTACGGCAGAACTTCGAGCAGATCCGTCCGTTCCTCAGCGATAAAGCCGACCTGTTGCAACTCGACGCCCTGCAAGCCTGGGCCGAAAGCAGCTTCGAACGCCTCAAACCACTGCTCGCCCAGCGCAAGGCCGAAGGCTTCATTCGTGAATGCCACGGTGACATCCACTTGGGTAACGCAACCGTGATCGACGGCAAGGTCGTGATCTTCGACTGCATCGAATTCAACGAACCCTTCCGTTTTACCGACGTTTATGCCGACACCGGCTTCCTGGCGATGGACCTGGAAGATCGCGGCCTGAAGTGCCTGGCGCGCCGCTTCGTCAGCCAGTACCTGGAGCTGACCGGCGACTATCGCGGCCTCGAGCTGCTGAACTTCTATAAAGCCTACCGCGCCCTGGTTCGCGCCAAGGTCGCCCTGTTCAGCATGCCGGCCGACGCCACTGCGGTGCAGCGCGCCACGACCCTGCGCCAGTACCGCAATTACGCCAACCTGGCGGAAAGCTACAGCACCATTCCTTCGCGCTTCATGGCCATTACCCACGGTGTTTCCGCTGTCGGTAAAAGCCATGTCGCCATGCGCCTGGTCGAAGCCCTGGGCGCGATTCGCCTGCGCTCCGATGTCGAGCGCAAGCGCCTGTTCGGCGAGCAGACCGTCGAGAATGATGTACAGGCCGGTATCTATAGTGCCGACGCCAGCGCGGCGACCTACGCCCGCCTGCACGAAATCGCCGACGTCATTCTGCGTGCGGGCTTCCCGGTAGTGGTCGACGCCACTTACCTCAAGCGCGAGCAGCGTGACAGTGCGGCGAAGGTGGCCGAGGCCACGGGTGCCCCCTTCCTGATCCTCGACTGCAATGCACCACAGGCCGTGATCGAAAGCTGGCTGGCCGCACGCCAGGCCGACAAAAAGGACCTGTCCGACGCCACGCTGGCCGTAATCGAAGCCCAACAAGCCAGCCGTGAAGCGCTGACCCCCGCAGAGATCCTCTGCAGCAAGCGCGTCCAGACCAATGAAAGCGGGACTCTCGATACCGTTGTGGAACAGATTCGCCAGCGCCTGCCGGGCCTGTAAAACTATTTCAGTCGTGAGGCCCTCGCTGGCCTCACGGCTGTTAAACAGTGGCACTATACTGGCGTCATAAAACCATCAGGTGATGCGACATGAGCCAGCCAAAACTTCTCGACACTCCGCTTTATGCCCTGCTGCACAAAGACGACATCAGAGGCTTCAACAATGAGCGCCCCAAGGATGGCCCTATCGACATGGTGGGTGGCGATTTCCGGGGGCTGGACCTGCGCGAACTGAATGCCGACGGTGTGGACTTCAGCGACGCCTACTTCCGTTCCGCCGACTTGCGCGGCATCGATTTTCGCAACGCGAACCTGGAAGGCGCGAGCCTGGCCCACGCACAAATCTCCGGCACCTACTTTCCAGTGGAACTGAGTGCCGACGAAATCCTCATGTCGATGAACTTCGGCACGCGGTTGCGCTACCGTACCCGCTGATCATCGTTGCCGACTGACACGTCCAGTGCCCCCATTGCGCTGGACTGCGGGGATATTCACTCGCCATCCCTGATTGCCCCTGCCTCTTCCTTGCGCGCGCGCCAACTTCCCCCCAGCCAACACTTTTCTCTTAGAAGCTTTTGCGTCGAAAACGAGCAAACAATCACGCTTTTCCTACTGATGGCTACACTCCTCAGAAGATTGCCCACGCTCTCCATTCGGCCATCGCAAGGAGGCTTGATGAATGATGAACTGCAACACCTGAAGAATCTTGGCAAGACGTCAGCGCAATGGCTGCATGCCGTGGGCATCCATAGCGCGTCGGACTTGCGTCGCCTCGGGGCGGTGGATGCTTATCGGGCCGTGCGTACGCGCGGTTTTCGGGCGTCCAAGGTGTTGTTGTACGCGATTGAAGGCGCCCTGATGGACGTTCACTGGAATGACATCCCGGCCGAGCGCAAGGAAGCGTTGAACAAACAGCTGGAAGCCATTTCTTCACGCCACAAGAACTGAGCCGACAAATATTTCCGAAGTTTTGCAACCTGAAACCCAATGATTACGGGGCCTGCAGCAGTAATTTTGGTGAATCGCCAAGAAATCAAAAAACAGCGGTTGACTTGGTAATGAGAATCGATATGATTATCACAACTGGTCGCGAGACTGGTCGATCTTCTGAAAAGCCCTTGGTTCGGACTCTCAGATTATCTCCTCATCAGGCTAATCACGGTTATTTGACCCGGCTCTTGCCGGGTCTTTTTTTGCCTGTGGAAAAGTACTGACGGGGCCCGGCGATACCGATCACCACAACGCGGGTGGTCAGACGCCTGACAGTTTCCCGGGCATCGAATGGTCAGGCCAAGTATCCTCGACGACAGGCACTTGTCCCCGGCGGGCAAGACGGCCATTTGATCGCATTTAACCGTCAAGCCCGGACAAATCCGGTCACGAGCTGCGGGACTGAGGATAGAGATGAAGTTGCTTTGCGCAGGCGCCGAACTGGTCAATGACAGCAGTCGCGGTTTCGATATTGACGGCCAAAAGCTTTTTGCGGTGCGCCGCAGCGGTCAGGTCCATGTCTACATCAATCGCTGCCCGCACCGGGGCGTCGCTTTGGAGTGGCATCCCGACCAGTTTCTCGACCCCAGCAACAGCCTGATCCAGTGCGCCACCCATGGCGCACTGTTCCTGATCGAAGACGGTGAATGCGTCGCCGGCCCGTGCGCGGGGCAAGCCTTGACCAGAGTGGCCTGTCGCGAGGACGAACAAGGGATCTGGATCAGCCTTTAGCCGCCCGGCAACACATCCAGACGCCGGTCGACCAGCATCTCTTCGTGGCTCAACCGCACACCGTAAGCCAACACCTCGACCCCACATTCAATAGCCTCACGCAAGGCCTGCGCATAAGCCGCATCGATTTCCTGCGCCGGGCGTACGGCCTCGATGCCGGTCAGGCAAACACAGTACAACTGCACCGCGCGAATACCGTCCCTGGCCAAGTGGGCCAGCTCCCGCAGATGCTTGGCGCCACGCTGTGTGACCGCATCGGGAAACGCCGCCACCGCCGTACCGTCGAAACCCAGGGTCACGCTTTTGACCTCGACGTAGGCAGGCCCTTCGGGGTAATCGAGCCGGAAATCGATACGACTGTTTTCCTGACCATAAGCCACTTCGCGCTTGAGCCCGGTAAAGCCGTTCAATTCCGTGATGACGCCCGCTCGCAGCGCCTCTTCGACCAAACCATTGGCACGGGCGGTGTTCACGCAAAACAGCCGACCTTGCGGGGTTTCGCCGATCTCCCAGGTGCCGGGCAACTTGCGTTTCGGGTCGTTGGAGCGGCTGAACCAGACCTGCCCGCCTTCGACCTGACAATTGAGCATCGAACCTGTGTTCGGGCAGTGAATGGTCAGCAACTCGCCGCCAACGGTTTCGATATCGGCGAGAAAACGCTTGTAGCGTCGAATCAGGCGACCTTCTTCGAGGGGGGGATTAAATCGCATCAGCCTTGCCAGCTCCGCAACCCACGGGCAATGCGCTCGACCGCTTCCTGCAAACGCTCGAGATTTTGCGTATAGGCGAACCGCACATGATGTCCGGCCTGATAACGCCCGAAATCCAGCCCCGGCGTGAAGGCCACATGCTCGGTCTCGAGAAAATGTTTACAGAACGCGAAGGCATCGCCGCCGAACTTGCTGATATCGGCGTACAAATAGAATGCCCCTTCCGGTTCCACGGCAATGCCGAAGCCCAATTCACGCAAGGCCGGCAGCAGGTAATCCCGACGCCGGCCAAATTCGGCGCGACGCTCTTCGAGAATGCTGATGGTTGCCGGTTCGAAACAGGCCAGCGCGGCGTGCTGCGCCATGCTTGGAGCACTGATGTAGAGATTCTGGGCGAGCTTTTCCAGCTCACCGACGGCAGCGTCAGGGGCGACAAGCCATCCCAACCGCCAACCGGTCATCCCGAAGTACTTCGAAAAACTGTTCAGCACGAAGGCACTGTCGTCGACTTCCAGCACGCTGGCCGCATCGGTGCCGTAGGTCAGGCCGTGATAGATCTCGTCGACCACCAGATGACCGTGGCGCTCCTTGATCGCGACAGACAATTTCGCCAGCTCCTCGCGGGTCAGGATCGTGCCGGTCGGATTGGCTGGCGACGCCACCAATGCGCCCACGCTGTCGTGGTCCCAGTGACGCTCGATCAGGCCAGGCGTCAATTGATAACGCACCTCCGGACCGACCGGTACCAATTGCGCCGCGCCTTCGACCAGTCGCAGGAAGTGCCGGTTACAGGGGTAGCCGGGGTCCGCCAGCAGCCAGTGCTTGCCGGGGTCGACCAGCAAAGCGCTGGCCAGCAGCAACGCGCCGGAGCCGCCGGGTGTTATGAGGATGCGCCGTGGGTCGATGTTCAAGCCATATCGCTGCTGATAAAAGCCCGAAATGGCCTCACGCAGCTCCGGAATGCCGCGCGCGGCGGTGTAACGGGTCTTCCCCGCTGTCAGCGCTGCCTGGCCGGCCTGGATGATCGGTTCGGCGGTGGTGAAGTCCGGCTCGCCGATTTCCAGGTGAATCACATCGTGGCCGGCGGCCTGCAATTCATTGGCCCGCGCCAACAACGCCATGACATGAAAGGGTTCGATCGCGCGACTGCGGGCACTGTAGGACTGAGCCATTGGCCTTCCTTCAACGGGGAAAAAAACCGATTCTACCCAAGCGCAGGAACGAGCGAGAACCTAAAGCGGTCAGAGGGCTTATAACCCCGACCACAAACGATTCAAGCGTGTGCGCAAGGTTTGACTAAAATCAATAGTTGAGCAGGGTTCCGGAGCCGCCAGACAACGGTTTGTCATCCTTGGCAAGCACCATGAGCCGCAAGCTCGACATCCGGGAGTAGCGCGGCCCGAGTTGATCTGGTAAGTTCGCCCGCTTGCAGCCGCAGGGCCGGCAGGTGCCGGTGATGGAGCAATCCTGCGCAGATGGATTACAAGAGTAGAGGCGGTCTATTTCATGTCCACCCAAGCAAAGCAGCAAAACCAGGCAATCAGCGGCTTCGAGCCCTATGTTCAGAAAGCTGGCGAAGAGTACATGGGCGAGCCCATGCGCAAGCACTTCACCAAGGTCCTGAATCAGTGGAAAAAAGAGCTGATGGAAGGTGTCGACAAGACCGTGGACCACATGAAGGACGAAGCGGCCAACTTTCCTGATCCGGCAGACCGTGCCAGCCAGGAAGAGGAATTCGCCCTCGAACTGCGTGCCCGCGATCGTGAGCGCAAGTTGATCAAGAAGATCGACAAGACACTTCAGCTGATCGAAGACGAAGAGTACGGCTGGTGTGAATCCTGCGGCATCGAAATCGGCGTCAAGCGCCTCGAAGCGCGCCCTACCGCCGACCTGTGCATCGACTGCAAGACCCTGGCGGAAATCAAGGAAAAGCAAGTCGGCAAATAATTGCGACTTGAACGAAGAACGGAGCGTGCGAACGCTCCGTTTTTGTTTCTAAAATTCGCCTCAGCAGCAAACCTGTGGGAGCGGGCTTGCTCGCGAAAGCAGTACGTCAGCCTATATTGATGTTGAGGCTGATGGCCTCTTCGCGAGCAAGCCCGCTCCCACAAGGTGGTTAGCGCAAGCCTGGAAAAAGTAACACTGCCCTTATGACTGCCATCGCCTCATCCACCTACATCGGGCGCTTTGCCCCCACGCCCAGTGGCCATCTGCATTTCGGTTCTCTGGTCGCAGCGCTGGCCTCGTACCTTGATGCGCGCTCGGTGGGCGGACGCTGGCTGATGCGCATGGAAGACCTTGATCCGCCCCGCGAGGAACCCGGCGCCCAGGCGGCCATTCTCAAGGCCCTGGAAAGCTATGGCTTCGAGTGGGATGGCGACCTTGTCCGCCAAAGCGAGCGGCACGACGCCTACGCCGAGGTGCTCAATCGCCTGTTCAATCACGGCCTGGCCTATGCCTGCACCTGCTCGCGCAAACAGCTGGAACCGTATCACGGGATTTATCCCGGACTGTGCCGCAATGCCGGCCATGGCGCCGACGATGCCGCCATCCGCCTGCGCGTACCGGAGCTGGAGTACCACTTCCTCGACCGGGTGCAGGGCGAGTACCGCCAGCACCTGGGCCGGGAAGTCGGCGATTTCGTGATCCGCCGCCGCGACGGGCTCTACGCCTATCAACTGGCCGTGGTCCTGGACGATGCCTGGCAGGGCATCACCGATATCGTTCGGGGTGCCGACCTGCTGGACTCCACGCCCCGCCAGTTGTACCTGCAAGAACTGCTCGGCCTGCCGCAACCGCGTTATCTGCATATCCCGCTGATTACTCAGCCTGATGGCCATAAGCTCGGTAAATCCTACCGTTCGCCGCCGTTGACCGAGGATCAGGCAACGCCACTGTTATTGCGGGCGCTGCGTGCACTGGGACAGAACCCGGGAACCGAACTGATTGATGCCACACCACGGGAAGTGCTGAACTGGGGCATTGCCCACTGGGATGCCTCGCTGATCCCGCGCACACTGAGCCTGCCCGAGGCACAGCTGTTGTGATCACACTTGCAGTGCCGCGCCCATCCGTTACCATCGCCGCACGTTTTCGGGCACGCACATAAAAAAAGAGAGGCCGGGATGTACATCTATCGCTTGGTCCTGCTTTTGGTAGTGGGCATTTACCTGTTTTCCCCGGCCATCATGGATTGGTGGATCGACGCCACTGGCGCCTGGTATCGCCCTTATCTGCTCTGGCTGATTCTGATCGTCGTGACCTTCATCCTGCAGAGCCAAAAAGATGCCGATGAGCTTTAGCCTGACCCAGATGATCCTGATCAGCGCCGCGTACCTGGCGGTGCTGTTCGGTGTGGCCTGGATCAGTGAACGGGGCATGATTCCCCGGGCGATCATTCGCCACCCGCTGACCTACACCCTGTCACTGGGCGTCTATGCCAGTGCCTGGGCGTTTTACGGCACCGTGGGCCTGGCCTATCAGTACGGCTACGGCTTTCTGTCCAGCTACCTGGGCGTTTCCGGGGCCTTTCTGCTGGCGCCGGTGTTGCTTTATCCGATCCTGAAGATCACCCGCACTTATCAACTGTCGTCCCTGGCGGATCTGTTTGCCTTCCGCTTCCGCAGCACCTGGGCCGGAGCGCTGACCACGATTTTCATGCTGGTCGGCGTATTGCCGTTGCTGGCCCTGCAGATTCAGGCGGTCGCCGACTCCATCGGCATCCTCACCCGCGAACCCGTACAAAATCGCGTGGCCTTGAGTTTCTGCGCACTGATCACGCTGTTCACGATTTTCTTCGGCTCCCGCCACATCGCCACCCGGGAAAAGCATGAAGGCCTGGTGTTCGCGATTGCCTTCGAATCGGTGATCAAGCTGATCGCCCTCGGCGGTGTCGGGTTGTATGCGCTTTACGGCGTGTTCGACGGCCCGCAACAGCTTGAGCTTTGGCTGCTGCAAAACCAGACCGCACTCGCGGCCCTGCACACGCCTTTGCAGGAAGGCCCGTGGCGCACCCTGTTGCTGGTGTTCTTCGCCTCGGCGATCGTGATGCCGCACATGTATCACATGACCTTCACCGAAAACCTCAACCCGCGCTCGCTGGTCAGTGCAAGCTGGGGCCTGCCGCTTTTCCTGCTGCTGATGAGCCTGGCGGTGCCGCTGATTCTATGGGCCGGCCTGAAACTGGGCGCCACCACCAATCCGGAATACTTCACCCTGGGCATCGGCATCGCCGCCAACAGCAAGGCGCTGGCGCTGCTGGCCTATGTCGGTGGGCTGTCTGCTGCCAGCGGTCTGATCATCGTCACCACGCTGGCGCTGTCCGGGATGGCCTTGAACCACCTGGTGCTGCCGCTGTATCAACCTCCGGCCGAAGGCAACATCTACCGCTGGCTGAAGTGGACCCGCCGGGCGCTGATTGTCGCGATCATCATGGCTGGCTACGGCTTCTACCTGATGCTCGGCGCCGAACAGGACCTGGCCAACCTCGGCATCGTCGCTTTCGTCGCCACGTTGCAGTTCCTGCCGGGCGTGCTCTCGGTCCTGTACTGGCCGACCGCCAACCGTCGCGGGTTCATCGCCGGCTTGCTGGCGGGGATACTGGTGTGGCTGGTGACCATGTTGTTACCGCTGGTCGGTAACCTGCAGGGCTTCTACATTCCGCTGCTGAACATGATCTACGTGCTGGACGACACCAGCTGGCACATGGCGGCGATTGCCTCACTGGCGGCCAACGTACTGATGTTCACCCTGATCTCGCTGTTCACCAACGCCAGCACCGAAGAGGCCAGCGCCGCCGAAGCCTGCGCCGTGGATAACGTGCGCCGCCCGCAACGCCGCGAACTGCACGCTGCCTCGCCCCAGGAGTTCGCCACGCAGCTTGCAAAACCGCTGGGGGCAAAAGCGGCGCAGAAAGAAGTGGAACAGGCACTGCGCGACCTTTATCTGCCATTCGACGAACGCCGACCCTATGCCCTGCGGCGCTTGCGTGACCGCATCGAAGCCAACCTCTCCGGCCTGATGGGGCCGAGCGTGGCCCAGGACATGGTCGAGACGTTCCTGCCTTACAAGGCAGGTGGCGAAAACTACGTGACTGAAGACATTCACTTCATCGAAAGCCGCCTCGAGGATTACCACTCACGCCTGACCGGCCTGGCCGCCGAACTCGATGCCCTGCGTCGCTATCACCGCCAGACCCTGCAGGAATTGCCGATGGGCGTGTGTTCGCTGGCGAAAGATCAGGAAATCCTCATGTGGAACAAGGCCATGGAGGAGCTGACCGGCATCGCCGCACAGCGTGTGGTCGGTTCGCGCCTGAGCACCATTGCCGATCCGTGGAAAGAACTGCTGCAAGGCTTCATCAATCTGCCGGACGAGCACTTGCACAAGCAGCACCTGGCCCTCGACGGCCAGACACGCTGGCTGAACCTGCACAAAGCGGCGATCGACGAACCCCTGGCGCCGGGCAACAGTGGCCTGGTGTTGCTGGTGGAAGACCTGACCGAAACCCAGATGCTCGAGGACAAACTGGTGCATTCCGAGCGCCTGGCGAGCATTGGTCGCCTGGCGGCCGGCGTGGCCCATGAAATCGGCAACCCGATCACCGGTATCGCGTGCCTGGCGCAGAACCTGCGCGAAGAACGCGAGGAAGACGGCGAGCTGAAGGAGATCAGCGGGCAGATCCTCGAACAGACCAAACGCGTGTCGCGCATTGTCCAGTCGCTGATGAGCTTTGCCCATGCCGGCAGCCATCAGCACAGCGACGAGCCCGTCTGTCTGGCCGAAGTGGCTCAGGATGCCATCGGCCTGCTGGCGCTGAACCGACGCAATTTCGAAGTGCAGTTCTACAACCTGTGCGACCCCGAGCACTGGGTCGAAGGCGACCCGCAACGGCTGGCCCAGGTGTTGATCAACCTGCTCTCAAACGCCCGTGACGCATCGCCTCCCGGCAGTGCAGTGCGGGTCAAGAGCGAAGCCGGCGAACACACGGTCGATCTGATCGTGGAGGACGAAGGCAGCGGTATTCCGTCGAGCATCATGGACCGATTGTTCGAACCTTTCTTCACCACCAAGGACCCAGGCGAAGGCACCGGTCTGGGCCTTGCACTGGTCTATTCCATCGTTGAAGAGCATTATGGACAAATCACCATCGACAGCCCGGCTGATGTTCAAAGCCAACGCGGCACCCGAATCAGGGTTACCTTGCCGCGTCATGTCGAAGCGACGTCCGCTGTGAACTGAGACCGTCGAGAGTATCGAATCAATGCCGCACATTTTGATCGTCGAAGACGAAACCATTATCCGCTCCGCCTTGCGCCGCCTGCTGGAACGTAACCAGTACCAGGTCAGCGAAGCCGGTTCAGTGCAGGAAGCACAAGAACGCTTCACCATTCCCTCGTTCGATCTGATCGTCAGTGACCTGCGCTTGCCGGGCGCGCCTGGCACAGAGTTGATCAAGCTCGCCCAAGGTACGCCGGTGCTGATCATGACCAGCTACGCGAGCCTGCGCTCGGCAGTCGACTCGATGAAAATGGGTGCGGTGGATTACATTGCCAAGCCATTCGACCACGACGAAATGCTGCAAGCCGCCGCACGAATCCTGCGTGACCGACAAACGGCACAAGCCGGTGGTGAAGCGGTTGCCGGCAAAGCCGCCAACGGTGCAGCGAAATCCGGTGCCGACAACAGCAACGGTGAGATCGGCATTATCGGCTCATGCCCGCCGATGCAGGACCTGTATGGCAAGATCCGCAAAGTCGCGCCAACCGATTCCAACGTGCTGATCCAGGGCGAATCGGGCACCGGTAAAGAACTGGTGGCCCGCGCCCTGCACAACCTGTCCAGACGCGCCAAGGCACCGATGATTTCGGTGAACTGCGCAGCCATTCCGGAAAGCCTGATCGAGTCCGAACTGTTCGGCCACGAAAAAGGCGCATTCACCGGCGCCAGCGCCGGGCGCGCCGGCCTGGTGGAAGCGGCGGACGGCGGTACCTTGTTCCTCGACGAAATTGGCGAACTGCCGCTGGAAGCCCAGGCTCGCCTGCTGCGCGTATTGCAGGAAGGCGAAATTCGTCGCGTAGGTTCGGTGCAGTCGCAAAAAGTCGATGTGCGCCTGATCGCCGCGACTCACCGTGACCTCAAGAGCCTGGCGAAAATTGGCCAGTTCCGCGAAGACTTGTATTACCGCCTCCACGTCATTGCGCTGAAGCTGCCAGCCCTGCGCGAACGGGGTGCGGACGTCAACGAAATCGCCAACGCCTTCCTGGCACGGCAAAGTGCGCGAATCAACCGCACCGACCTGAAGTTCGCCGCGGATGCCGAGCAAGCCATTCGTCATTACTCCTGGCCGGGCAACGTTCGCGAACTGGAAAACGCCGTCGAGCGCGCCGTTATCCTGTGCGAAAGCCCGGAAATCTCCGCCGAGTTGCTGGGCATCGACATCGAGCTGAGCGACCTGGAAGATGACGAATTCATTGGCCTGCCCCCACAACAGGGCAACGGCAACGCCAGCAACAACAATCACGAGCCGACCGAAGACCTCTCCCTGGAAGACTACTTCCAGCATTTCGTCCTCGAGCATCAGGACCACATGACTGAAACCGAACTGGCCCGCAAACTCGGGGTCAGCCGCAAATGCCTGTGGGAACGCCGCCAGCGCCTGGGCATCCCGCGGCGCAAGACCGGGGTGGCCAGCGAAAGCTGAACCCCACCTGTCTCATGTGCGGGTAACACGTGACTTTGTGAAAAAACTGTTACCTCAGTTTTTTCACGTAACAGAAGCCGGGGCTTACGGTAACGAAGCCCCGGCTTTTTTTCGCCTTCTAAATGCCTGGCAACCGGTCTAACCCCTTGTTTTATTGGGTTTCGCAAAAGTTGGCACGCACCCTGCTATATGTTTGGTACAAGAACAATAACAAGCAATGCACAAGACAATAAAAATAAGACGAATCGACTCACGCACAATAAAAACAAGACGGCGAGAGGCGCAGCTAACTGATTCTTTTGGAGAGGCGTTGTATTTGGGGCTTGCCCCACGACCAGGCCGAGAACAACAAAAACTGTCCTAAGACAGAGCCTGTACTGGTTGGATCGAAAGATCACTGCAATTCAGCGACCAAAGCAATCCGTTTGCTCTTGGCTCCCGATTGGGAGGGTCATGAAGGAAAGCTTCATGGCAAGGGCACTTAACAAAAACAAAAAGCCCGAAACCAAAAATAAAAATAGAGCATGCAACTACTTCTTGGGGAGCTTCGGCTCCCCTTGTGGTTTCTGCGATTCACATCCCCACACCCACTTCCTGTACCTGTACCTGTACCTGTACCTGTACCTGTACCTGTACCTGTACCTGTAGGAGCGAGCTTGCTCGCGAATAACCTGAAGGCGCAGTTGGGTATCTGGCTAAACGCGCCATCGTTCACGTCCATCGCGAGCAAGCTCGCTCCTACGGACCTACAGTTCATATCTGCTGTGTCCTACACCATCCCCCGACTAAATGCTAGAATCCCCGCCCATCATGCGGTCATTCTTCTGTTATGGCCGAATATTCCTTCAAACAGTGCATCCCATGCTGAAGAAGCTGTTCCAGTCATTCCGTTCTCCCAAGCGTCCTATGCAACACATTCGCAGCACGCCTGAAGTGCTCAACAGCGGCCAACACTCGCTGCAAAAGGCGCAATTCAGCCGCTACGCGGTGAATATCGTTGAACGCCTGCAGAGCGCCGGTTACCAGGCTTACCTGGTGGGCGGTTGCGTGCGCGACATGTTGCTGGGCATTACACCGAAAGATTTCGACGTTGCCACCAGCGCCACACCCGAGCAGGTACGGGCCGAATTCCGTAACGCGCGAATCATCGGGCGTCGGTTCAAATTGGTGCACATCCACTTCGGTCGCGAAATCATCGAAGTCGCGACCTTCCGCGCCAATCACCCGCAAAACGAAGACGAGGAAGACAGCAACCAGTCTTCACGCAACGAAAGCGGGCGCATCCTGCGCGATAACGTCTATGGCACCCTGGAAGAAGACGCGCAACGTCGCGACTTCACCATCAATGCCCTGTATTACGATCCGGTCAGCGAACGCATCCTCGACTACGCCAACGGCGTACACGACATCCGCAATCACCTGATCCGCCTGATCGGCGATCCGAAGCAACGCTACCAGGAAGACCCGGTACGCATGCTGCGGGCCGTGCGTTTCGCCGCCAAGCTGAACTTCGGTATCGAAAAACACAGTGCCCTGCCCATTCGCGACCTGGCGCCAATGCTGCGCGAGATCCCGTCGGCTCGCCTGTTCGAAGAAGTGCTCAAGCTGTTCCTTTCCGGACACGCCGCCGATACGTTTGAAATGCTGGTCGACTTGCAATTGTTCGATCCACTGTTCCCGGCCAGCGCCGAAGCACTGGAATACAACCCGACCTACACCCACACCCTGATCAGCGAAGCCCTGATCAATACCGACCTGCGGATCAAGCAAAACAAACCGGTCACCCCGGCGTTCCTGTTTGCAGCCCTGCTCTGGCCTGCCCTGCCGGCGCGCGTCCTGCGCCTGCAGGAGCGTGGCATGCCGCCGATTCCAGCGATGCAGGAAGCGGCGCATGAGCTGATTGCCGAACAGTGCCAGCGAATCGCGATTCCGAAACGCTTCACCATGCCGATCCGCGAGATCTGGGACATGCAGGAACGCCTGCCGCGCCGCAGCGGCAAGCGTGCCGATCTGTTGCTGGACAATCCGCGCTTCCGCGCCGGCTATGACTTCCTGCTGTTGCGCGAGAGTGCAGGCGAGCAGACTGACGGCCTCGGCGAATGGTGGACCGACTATCAGGACGCCAATGAAAGCGAGCGTCGCGACATGATCCGCGACCTCAGCGGCAAGGAAGAAGGCACCGGCGCCCCGCGCAAGCGTCGCCGCAGCCCTGGTTCCAAGCGCAAGCGCGCCGCCGGCGCCTCGAGCACCACGGGCGAGTAATCCATGGAACGCATCTACATCGGCATGGGCAGCAATCTGGCTGACCCTGCCGAACAATTGCGCAGCGCCGTCGAGGCGCTGGCGCAGTTGCCGCAATCGGAGCTGGTCGGGGTTTCTGCGTTTTATCAAAGCGACTCACTGCTTCCCGGACAACCGCGCTACACCAATGCGGTGGCCGCACTCGACAGCACGCTGGCGCCACTGGAATTGCTGGATGCCTTGCAGGCCATCGAAAACGGCCAGGGTCGCGAGCGCCTTGAACGCTGGGGACCGCGTACGCTGGACCTCGACATCTTGCTGTTCGGTGATCGCCTGATCGACGAACCGCGCCTCAAGGTTCCCCACTACCACATGCAGGAACGGGCCTTCGTGCTATATCCGTTGGCCGAGCTGGCACCTGCTGACCTGCGATTGGCCGATGGCCGGACGCTAAGTGAATTACTCGCAGCCTGCCCGTTCGTCGGGTTGGAACGCCTGCTCCCGACGTGACACAAATCCCCTGTGGGAGCGGGCTTGCTCGCGAAAGCGGTGTATCAGTCAACATCAATGTTGAATGTGATACCCCCTTCGCGAGCAAGCCCGCTCCCACATTGGCTTTGTGTCGGGCACAAGATCTGCTGCTGAATCGCATCAGTTACTCCGGTAACACCCCACCCGTAACAATGCGGTAACACACGCAATTGACTTCCCTCGTTCTCCTCACGACTATAGGCGTCCCGCTGCCGCCTACACGGCGTTCAAGGGCGCAATCCAGGCCTTAAAAGCACGACGTAAGAGCGTGCGCCTGTATTCAACGAAGAATCACGCGCGTTACTCGCAGTAGTTTCCACAGCGCCTGAATGAGGAACTTTTCATGCCAGCCATCACCCTGACCACCCTGCAAGGTCTGAAGCAAAAAGGTGAAAAAATCACCATGCTGACCTGCTACGACGCAACCTTCGCCCACGCCTGCAACCAGGCCGGCGTCGAAGTGCTGCTGGTGGGCGACTCCCTCGGCATGGTTTTGCAGGGCCACGACAGCACCTTGCCTGTCACCACCGCAGAAATGGCTTACCACGTGGCTGCCGTCAAACGCGGTAACAGCGATGCCCTGATCCTCGCCGACCTGCCATTCATGGCCTATGCCACCACCGAACAAGCCATGACCAACAGCGCCCTGTTGATGCAGGCCGGCGCGCACATGGTCAAGGTCGAAGGAGCGTTGTGGCTGGCCGATTCGATCCGCCTGCTGGCCGAGCGCGGCATCCCTGTGTGCGCGCACATGGGCCTGACGCCGCAGTCGGTGAACATCCTTGGCGGCTACAAGGTCCAGGGTCGCAATGAAAACCAGGCGCGGCAGATGCGTGCCGACGCGATCGCCCTGGAACAGGCTGGCGCGGCCATGCTGTTGCTCGAATGCGTCCCGAGCGAGCTGGCAGAAGAAATCACCCAAGCGGTGAAGATTCCGGTGATCGGGATTGGCGCCGGCAATCGCACCGATGGCCAGGTGCTGGTTCTGCACGACATGCTGGGGCTGTCCATTACCGGCCGCGTGCCAAAATTCGTGAAGAACTTCATGACTGGCCAGACCAGCATTGAAGCTGCATTGAATGCCTACGTGACTGAAGTCAAGGCGGCGACTTTCCCTGGAATCGAACACGGATTCTCTGCATGAACACCGTAAAAACCGTACGTGAACTGCGGGCCGCTGTAGCCCGTGCCCGTAGCGAAGGCAAACGCATTGCCTTTGTGCCGACCATGGGCAACCTGCACAGCGGCCACGTTGCGCTGGTGACCAAGGCCTCCCAACGGGCGGACTTCGTGGTGGCGAGCGTCTTCGTCAACCCGCTGCAATTCGGTGCTGGCGAAGACCTCGACAAGTACCCGCGCACCCTCGCCGCCGACCAGGAAAAACTGCTCCAGGCCGGTTGTCATCTGCTGTTCGCGCCAACCGTCGAGGAGATGTATCCCGACGGCATGACCGGCCAGACCCGCGTCAGTGTCCCGCAATTGTCCGAAGGCCTGTGTGGCGCAAGCCGGCCAGGGCACTTCGAAGGCGTGGCGACGGTGGTCAGCAAGCTGTTCAACATGGTCCAGCCGGACCTGGCAATCTTTGGCGAGAAGGACTTCCAGCAACTGGCGGTGATTCGCGCGCTGGTACATGACCTGAACATGCCGATCCAGATCATCGGCGAGCCGACCGTACGGGCGGCCGATGGCCTGGCGCTGTCGTCGCGCAACGGTTTCCTCAACGAAGAGCAACGCGCTGTGGCACCGGTGGTCTACCGCACGCTGAATGCGATCAGCGAGGCGATCAAGCAGGGCGAACGCGATTACCCGGCGCTGATCGACACGCAGGTCAAACAGCTCGAAACGGCTGGCCTGCGTCCTGACTATCTGGAAATCCGCCATGCCCTGACCCTGCGCCCGGCGACGGCGCAGGATCGTGACCTGGTGATTCTGGTGGCGGCGTTCCTCGGTACGACGCGGTTGATCGACAACCTGCATCTGAACCTCGACGCGCCAATCTAGACAACAAAAAAAAACCTGTGGGAGCGGGCTTGCTCGCGAAAGCGGATGTTCAGTCACAACAGTTTTGCCTGATCCACCGCTATCGCGAGCAGGCTCGCTCCCACAGGGGTTCTGCTGCGCACATACAGACCTTACTGACGCCCACAAACCCTTCGGGCCACTTGCCCGCCGACCTGGGAAACATTCATGCACGCCATCATGCTCAAAGCCAAGCTGCATCGCGCCGAAGTCACCCACGCTGTACTCGATTACGAAGGCTCCTGTGCCATCGACGGTGAATGGCTGGACCTGTCCGGCATCCGCGAGTACGAACAGATCCAGATCTACAACGTCGACAACGGCGAGCGCTTCACCACCTACGCCATCCGTGGTGAAGAAGGTTCGCGCATGATCTCGGTCAACGGCGCCGCGGCGCACAAGGCCAAGGTCGGTGATCGCGTGATCATCTGCGCTTACGCTCATTACAGCGAAGCCGAACTGCTCAACTTCAAGCCGCGCATGCTCTACATGGCACCAGGCAATGAACTGAGCCACACCAGCAATGCCATTCCGGTCCAGGTCGCCTGATCCGAGCCCTGTCTCTTCCGTTTGTCGGACCATTCCTAACTTCGATGTTAAAAAAGTACCGGAAACAGGTCAGACAAAGTCAAGACAGATCATTGCGCGGGGTTTACTGTATTCGCCCTGCGCCATGAAATCGTGTCGACGCAGTTGACCGGAACGCCCATCCATTGCGCTCCGGGATTTTTAGTGTTCAAAAGGCCGTTCAAGTAAAAAGGAAAACCGCAGCGATGGCGTATTACCGCACTCCTCACGACGTTACCGCTCTGCCCGCCTGGCAAGCGTTGAATGACCACCGCCAAGCCATGCAGGATTTCAGCATGCGCGAAGCCTTCAATGCCGATCCGCAGCGTTTTACTCAATTCACCCTCAGCAGTTGCGGCCTGTTTCTCGACTACTCGAAAAACCTGATCAACGCCGAGACCCGTAATCTGCTGGTGGGCCTGGCCAACGAAGTCGACCTGAAGGGCGCGATCAAATCGCTGTTCGACGGCGAAATCGTCAACTCCTCTGAAGGCCGTCCGGCCCTGCACACAGCCCTGCGTCGCCCGGTTGGCGACAAGCTGTCGGTCAACGGCGTCAACGTGATGCCGGAAGTGCACAAGGTGCTGAACCAGATCACCGACCTCGTGGGTCGTATCCATGACGGTCTGTGGCGCGGCTACACCGAGAAGCCGATCACCGACGTGGTGAACATCGGCATCGGTGGCTCGTTCCTCGGCCCGGAACTGGTGTCCGAAGCCTTGCTGTCCTACGCCCAGAAAGGCGTGCGTTGCCATTACCTGGCAAACATCGACGGCAGCGAGTTCCACGAACTGACCATGAAACTGCGTGCCGAAACCACGTTGTTCATCGTTTCGTCGAAATCCTTCAATACCCTCGAAACCCTGAAAAACGCCCAGGCCGCCCGTGCCTGGTATCTGGCCCAGGGGGGTTCGGAAGCCGAGCTGTATCGCCATTTCATCGCGGTATCGAGCAACAACGCCGCCGCCGTAGCCTTCGGTATCCGCGAAGAAAACATCTTCCCGATGTGGGACTGGGTCGGTGGCCGCTACTCGCTGTGGTCGGCCATCGGCTTGCCGATTGCCCTGGCCATCGGCATGTCCAACTTCAAGGAACTGCTGTCCGGTGCCTACACCATGGACCAGCACTTCCAGAGCGCACCGTTCGAACAGAACATGCCGGTGCTGCTGGCATTGCTCGGCGTGTGGTACGGCAACTTCTGGGGCGCGCAAAGCCACGCGATCCTGCCATACGATCACTACCTGCGTAACATCACCAAGCACCTGCAACAGCTGGACATGGAATCCAACGGCAAAAGCGTGCGCCAGGACGGCAAGCCCGTGTCCACCGACACCGGGCCGGTGATCTGGGGCGGTGTCGGCTGCAACGGTCAGCACGCCTACCACCAGCTGCTGCACCAGGGCACCCAACTGATTCCGGCGGACTTCATCGTGCCGATCGTCAGCTTCAACCCGGTGTCCGACCACCACCAGTGGCTGTACGCCAACTGTCTGTCGCAAAGCCAGGCGCTGATGCTCGGCAAGACCTTGGCCGAGGCCGAAACCGAGCTGCGCGACAAAGGCATGAGCGAAGCCGACGTACACAAACTCGCGCCGCACAAGGTGATCCCGGGCAATCGTCCGAGCAACACCCTGGTGGTCGAGCGCATCAGCCCGCGTCGCCTCGGCGCACTGGTGGCGATGTACGAACACAAAGTCTTCGTGCAAAGCGTGATCTGGGGCATCAATGCCTTCGACCAGTGGGGCGTGGAGCTGGGCAAGGAGCTGGGCAAGGGTGTCTACAACCGCCTGGTCGGCAGCGAAGAAACCCCGGCCGAGGACGCCTCGACTCAAGGGCTGATCAACTACTTCCGCGGTCGTCACCGCGGGTGATTTGAAGCCTGCCCACAAAGTGTGTATTGAGTACAAACTTTGTGGGCAACGAATATCCAGTGTGGGAGCGGGCTTGAACCCATTGACCTCTCGGCGCATCTTTATCTTTGTCGCAAAACAAGAATAAGGAACCGTCATGTTCGATATCAGCAAGTTCCCCAAAGCCGATGCCGTCCGCCGGGCTGCACAATTGAGTCAAGACGACTATCAGCGCCTGTACCGCGAATCCATTGAACACCCCAGCACCTTCTGGGCCGAACAGGCCACGCGTTTTCTCGACTGGAGCGCGCCCTGGGAAACCGTCCAGCGCTACAACCTGAAGACCGGCGAGGCCAGCTGGTTTGCCGGTGCGCAATTGAATGTCAGCTACAACTGCATCGACCGGCACCTGGAAAAACGCGGCGATCAGGTCGCCATCATCTGGGAAGGCGACGACCCTGCCGACTCGACATCGATCACCTACAAACAACTGCATGAAAACGTCTGCCGCCTGGCCAACGTGCTGAAAAGCCGTGGCGTGAAAAAAGGCGACCGCGTGTGCATCTACATGCCGATGATTCCCGAGGCAGCCTACGCCATGCTTGCCTGTACCCGCATCGGCGCAGTGCACTCGGTGGTGTTCGGCGGTTTCTCCCCGGACTCGTTGCGCGACCGCATTCTCGACGCTGACTGTCGCACCGTGATCACCGCCGACGAAGGCGTGCGCGGCGGCCGGCCCGTGCCACTCAAGCAGAACGTCGACAAGGCGCTGCAAAGCTGCCCGAACGTGAGCACCGTGCTGGTGGTCGAGCGCAGAAACGTACAGATGAATTGGGTCGAAGGACGGGACATCAAGTACCAGCAGGCCCTGCGCGAAGCCAGCGCCGATTGCCCGCCCGAGCCGATGGACGCCGAAGACCCGCTGTTCATCCTCTACACCTCCGGTAGCACCGGTAAACCCAAAGGCGTGCTGCACACCACCGGCGGCTACCTGCTGCAAGCGGCGATGACCTTCAAGTACGTGCTCGATTACCGCGATGGCGAAGTTTTCTGGTGCACCGCCGACGTCGGCTGGGTCACTGGCCACAGCTACATCGTCTACGGTCCGCTGGCCAACGGCGCGACCACGCTGATCTTCGAGGGCGTGCCGAGCTACCCGACGACCTCGCGCTTCTGGCAGGTGATCGACAAGCACAAGGTGAACATTTTCTACACCGCCCCGACGGCCCTGCGCTCGTTGATGCGCGAAGGGCCCGCCGCGTTGAAGGAAACCTCCCGCGCCAGCGTCAGACTACTCGGTACGGTCGGCGAACCGATCAATCCGGAAGCGTGGGAGTGGTACTTCCATGAGGTGGGCGAAGAGCGTTGCCCGATCGTCGATACCTGGTGGCAGACCGAAACCGGCGGCATCATGCTCAGCCCTTTGGTCAGCGCCCAACGAATCAAGCCCGGTTGCGCCACACAACCGATGTTCGGCGTGCAGCCGGTGCTGCTCGACGAGCAAGGCAAGGAAATCAAAGGCGCCGGCAGCGGCGTACTGGCCATAAAATCCAGCTGGCCGGCGCAGATCCGTAGCGTCTATGGCGACCCGCAGCGCATGGTCGACACCTATTTCAAGCCGTATCCCGGTTACTACTTCACCGGCGATGGCGCGCGGCGCGATGAAGATGGCGACTACTGGATCACCGGGCGCATCGACGATGTAATCAACGTGTCCGGCCACCGTATCGGCACCGCCGAAGTGGAAAGCGCCCTGGTGCTGCACGAATGCATCGCCGAGGCCGCTGCGGTCGGTTACCCCCACGACATCAAGGGCCAGGGCATCTATGTCTTCGTGACGCCCATGAACGGCGTCGAAACCAGCGATGAACTGAAGCAGGAATTGCTGGCCCTGGTCGGCAAGGAAATCGGCAGTTTCGCCAAACCGGACTTGATCCAGTGGGCGCCAGCCTTGCCGAAAACACGCTCAGGCAAGATCATGCGGCGCATTCTGCGCAAGATCGCCTGCAATGAACTGGACAGCCTGGGCGATACTTCGACCCTGGCCGACCCGAGCGTGGTGCAGGGCCTGATCGACAAACGCCTGAATCAATAACGTGCCTTTGTAGGAGCGAGCTTGCTCGCGATGAACTCAAGCGCGCCGCGTGTATTCAGGAAAAACGCGTTACCGTTAACGACCATCGCGAGCAAGCTCGCTCCTACAGAGTCGCCATGGAATTCATCCGCACCCGCATCGAAACCCAGATCATGAGCCTGACCGGTTTGTCCCTTGGCAAGCTCGACCTGGAAAACCCCAAGGGCGACCCCGGGCTGTTCGGACCGGACTCGGTGAGCTGGCAAGTCCATGGCGATTTCAGCAGCATGCTGATCGGTGGCATCAGCGCCCTGATGCTGCAGGCCCTGCACCCGCTGGCATTGGCCGGGGTCTGGGACCATTCGAATTTTCGTGAGGACATGCTCGGTCGCTTGCGCCGCACCGGGCAGTTCATCTCCGGCACCACCTTCGGTTCGCGGCAAGACGCCGACTGGTTGATCGAGAAGGTTCGCACCATTCACTTGCAGGTGACCGGCACGGCGCCGGATGGACGCCCCTATGCCGCCAGCGATCCCGATCTGCTGACCTGGGTGCACGTCGCCGAGGTCAGCAACTTCCTCGCCGCGCATTTACGCTATCGCAACCCGCATCTGTCCCCAGCCGATCAGGATCGCTATTACGCAGAGATCGCCCTGGTCGCCGAGCGTCTCGGTGCCCGGGATGTGCCCCGTTCGCGGCAGGCCATTGCCGACTACCTTGAGCGCATGCGCCCGCAACTGCTGTGCGACGAGCGCAGCCGCGAGGTGCTGCGCCTGTTGTTGAGCGCGCCCTCTCCCAGTCGTTTGGCCAAGCCGTTCGGGGGGCTCATGATGCAGGCGGGGATCGATCTGCTGCCGGATTGGGCCAGTGACATGCTCGGCGTCAGCCAGAACCCGCTGCAACGCAAACTGATCCGCGCCAGCGTCAACCGCAGCGCGCCAATGCTGCGCTGGGCGGTGCGTAATGGATCGGTGCATCGGGCTAAACGAAGGATGGGTTTACTGACCTGATGCTCAGAGCCGCAAGCTCAAAGCTTGAAGCTTGAAGCTTGAAGCTCAGTAACTGTTAAACTCCCGCGCCCAATTCTCTCCTGCAAGGCGCCCAGCATGTCTTCCTTGAATCAGGCGCTGCGCGCCGCCCTCGATCAACGCCAGGACCTGCTCGCCGAACTGCACCAGCAGGGCACCGACTGCTATCGCCTGTTCCACGGCAGCCAGGAAGGTGCCGGTGGCCTGACCATCGACCGCTACGGCCCGCAATTGCTGGTACAGAGCTTCCACCAGCCGCTGGAGCGCGAGGCGCTGCTGCAACTGCACGAAGCGATCAACCAATACCTGGGCTTTGAAACCCTGCTGGTCTACAACGACCGCTCCCGCGGCAACTCGCGCATCGATCGCGAAGACATCGTCTACCGCGCCGACGAAGCCGCCCTGCAGGACCTGGTCGGCCACGAATGGGGCCTGAACTATCGGGTGCGTGGCCGCCATGCCGGACAAGACCCGCTGCTGTTCCTCGACCTGCGCAACACCCGCGGCTGGGTCAAGGATCACAGCAAGAACAAAAGCGTACTGAACCTGTTCGCCTACACCTGTGGCGTCGGCCTCAGTGCCGCCGCCGGCGGTGCGCGCGAGGTGTGCAACCTGGACTTCGCCGAGGGCAACCTGGCGGTCGGTCGCGAGAACGGCCAACTCAACCCGCAGTTGCCGCCCATGGAATTTATCCAGTCCGACTACTTTCCGGCCATTCGCCAACTGGCCGGCCTGCCGATCAGCCAGCGCCGCGGGCAAAAACTGCCGAGCTATCAACGCCTGGAACAGCGCCAGTACGATCTGGTGCTGCTGGACCCTCCGGCCTGGGCCAAGAGCGCATTCGGCACCGTCGACCTGCTGCGCGACTATCAGAGCCTGCTCAAGCCGGCCTTGTTGACCACCGCCGAAAACGGCGTGCTGATCTGCTGCAACAACCTGGCGAAAGTCAGCATGGACGACTGGCGCGAGCAGGTTTTGCGTTGTGCGGAGAAGGCCGGGCGGCCGGTGCGTGAATGGAGCGTGATGAAACCAGGCGCCGATTTCCCGTCGATGGATCAGCAACCACCGCTGAAAACCCTGATTCTGCAGCTCTGACAGCGGTGGGAGAAATCTGAAACTTCCTCGACAGTTCAATCACTTCGGAACCGGAAACGCGTGCCATACTCCAAGGCACTCCGATTCAGACAGATGAAGCCGCACATGTACAAAGGATTGATTCGCGCCATCGGCGCCTTGTTGACTGCTCTGGCTCTCTACAGCTTGCTGGGTTTTCTGATTTTACCGGGTGTGGCGTTGCGCATTGCCAACCAGCAACTGGCCAACTACGCCACCACCCCCGCCACGATCCAGCGGATCGAGTTCAATCCGTTCAGCCTTGAACTGACCCTCTGGGGCTTGAACATCGGCGAGCCCGGCAAGGAGCAGGTCGCTTTCGAACGTTTGTACGCCGATCTGCAACTCGACAGCCTGTGGACCAAGGCGGTGCACCTGTCCGATGTCGAACTGGACAAGCCCAAGACCGAAATCCTGTTCGGCAAGGACGGCAAACTCAATCTGCTCGGGCTGTTCAAACTGCCAGCAAGCGAACCCACGCCCGCAGACCCGAACGCCAAGCCGTTTCCGCTGCGCATCGAGCGCATCAAGCTGGCCGGCGGCGCCCTGCACTTTGTAGACGCCCGGCCCAGCGAGCCTATCGAGTTTCTCTACGACACCCTCGATTTCGAGCTGAAGAACCTCAGCACCCTGCCCGATGACAGTGCCGACATGACCCTGGTGGCCGTCGGCCCCAATGGCGGACAGATCGACTGGACGGGTAATTTCAGCCTGATCCCGATCGCCTCCGAAGGTAAGCTGAAAATCACTGATGGCAAGATGAAAGCCTTTTGGCCCTATGTGCGCGATGCCGTGCCACTGGACCTCGAAAACGGCGTCATGAGCATCAGCACCGACTACAAACTCAGTCTGTCCAAGGAAACCGAGCTGCTGTTGAGCAATGTAGCGGTCACTGTCGCCCCCTTCGCGATCAAGGCGCCGGATGGCCGGCCGCTGGTAAAGCTTGAGCGCCTGGACGTCAGCGAAACCACGGTGGACCTGGCCAAACAGCAGGTGGTGGTCGGCAAGATCCGCAGCCACAAACTGGAAACCTGGGCCGCGCTGGAACCGGACGGCCAACTCGACTGGCAGAAACTGTTCGCCAGCCAACCGTCAAAAGCCACCGCCAAAGCCAAGGCGGATGCCGAACCGGCCAGCACTCCGGCGGCGGCAGACTCACCGAAACCCGAACCGGGCGCACCCGACAAACCCTGGCAGGTGCTGCTCAAGGATGTGCAACTGCGCGACTACAAGGTGCATCTGGCTGACCGCAAGGCACAGCCTGCCGTCGCCCTGGACCTGGCTCCGCTGAACCTCGACCTGCAAAACTTCGACAGCCTCAACGGCTCGCCCTTTACCCTCAAGCTCGATACCGGTGTGGGCAAGCAAGGCAAGATCATGGCCGACGGCGAGGTCAATCTGGCCCCGGTCAGCGCCAGGCTGAAGGTCCAGACCAGAGACATCGACCTGCGGGTTGCCCAGTCCTACATCACGCCCTTCATTCGCCTGGAACTGCGCAGCGGCATGCTCGGCAGCGATCTGGCGGTCAACCTGAAAAGCACCGAGCCCCTGGCCTTCAACGTCACCGGTCGCGCCCAGGTCGATCAATTGCATACCCTGGACACCCTGAAAACCCGCGACTTCCTCAAGTGGCAACAGGTCGTGGTCGAAGGCCTGAACTATCAGCATGGGGACAGCCTGTCGATCGACAAGGTCAACCTGTTCCAGCCCTATGCGCGTTTCATGATCAACGATGATCGCACCACCAACATCGACGACCTGCTGATTGCGCAACCGGCGGACTCCGGGGCAAAACCGGCAACGAGCAAACCGACAAGCAACGAAAAACCTCTTGGCATCCACATCGGCGGCATTTTCATCAATGACGGTTCGGCCAACTTCGCCGACTTCAGCCTGACCCCGAACTTCGCCACCGCCGTCCAGCAACTCAACGGGCAGATCGGCACCATCGACAGCCGCCAGCGGAAACCGGCCAGTGTCGACGTCAAGGGCAAGGTCGACCGCTACGCGCCGGTGACCATCAAGGGCTCGGTCAACCCGTTCGACCCGATGGCCAGCCTCGACATCGCCACCAGCTTCAAACGCGTGGAACTGACCACGCTGACCCCCTACTCCGGCAAGTTCGCCGGCTACCGTATCCGCAAAGGGCGGCTCAATCTCGACCTGCATTACCAGATCACCAAGGGGCAGCTCAAAGCCGAAAACAAAGTGGTGGTCGAGCAACTGCAACTGGGTGAAAAAGTCGACAGCCCGGATGCCGTGAGCCTGCCGCTGAAACTGGCCATTGCCTTGCTCAAGGACGTCGACGGCAAGATCTCCATCGAGCTGCCGGTCACCGGCGATCTGAACAACCCTCAGTTCAGTGTCATGCCGATTATCTGGCAGACCCTGCGCAACCTGATCGTCAAAGCCGCAGCGGCGCCGTTCAAACTCATTGGCGGGCTGGTCAACGGTGGCGGCTCGGAAGACCTGGGCAGCGTTTCATTCGCGGCAGGCTCCAGCGAATTGGGCAAGGACGCCGAAGGCGCCCTGGACAAACTGTCCAAGGCGCTCAAGGAACGCCCGGCCCTGCGCCTGGAAATCGAAGGCACTGCCGCCCAGAGCAGCGATGGCCCGCTGATTGCCGAACAACGCCTGGAACGGGAATACCAGTACAACTACTACAAAATGCTCCAGCGCCGCGGTGACAAGGTCCCGGCCCAGGCTTCGTTGCTGGAGGTGCCGGATGGGGAAAAAGGTCCGTTGCTCGAAGGTATCTACCGCACCCGCCTGAAGACCCAGCCCCCTGCCGAATGGAAGGACCTGGGCAAGGAAGAGCGCACCGCGAAAATGCGCGCCGAGGTGATCAAGTTCTGGAGCTCCAGTGACGTACTGTTGCGTCAACTGGGCCAGGAGCGCGCCAGCAGCATCAAGGATTACCTGGTCGACAAGGCCAAACTGGAAGATCAGCGGGTGTACTTCATCGACGCCAATCTGGGCGAAGCGGAAAGTGACGGCCGCGTGGTGACACCGATGCATCTGGATGCCGAGTGATGATGCGGCGGCTGGCAAGCCTGGTCCTGGCGCTATCCGCCAGCCAGGCCTGGGCGGCCGATACCCTGCGCTGCGGCAGCCAATTGATCAGCGTCGGTGATCGATCGAGTGAGGTGGTGCAGAAATGCGGTGAACCGGTGAGTCGCGACCTGCTGGGTTACAAGCGCAGTGCAGACCGGCGCGAGGAGTTTCAGGTCGAGGAATGGACCTACGGACCGAATGGCGGCATGTATCAATACTTGCGGTTCGAAGGTAATCGGCTGAAGCAGATCACCAGCAAACGTGGCAATTGATTAACCACGATTCAATGTGGGAGCGGGCTTGCTCGCGAAAGCGGTTTTTCATTCAACGCATGTGTTGAATGTCAGTCAGCCTTCGCGAGCAAGCCCGCTCCCACAATTGTTTACGGCGCACCACATAGAACAGGCCCCGGCAAAAATGCGCGGGGCCTGTGGTGGCCAATATCCGTTTGGCCCTTCGCATGAACACTCAGGTTGCAACAGACGTATGACTCGGCTCGTCTGTCGCGCCGTCTCCCGGTCCAGGCGAGAAGTCTTGCCTTACTCGGCTTTCAGGCCGTCAGCGGAGACCGCCTTGACGCCTTTGATTTTTTTGGTGATGGCCACAGCCATTTCCTTTTGCGAATCGGTCACGGCGGTGGTCGACGACAGCGATACCACACCTTTGTTGGTTTCAACCTTGATGTCGCTACCTGGGATGCCTTTTTCGGTCATCAGGTCAGCTTTGACTTTGGTGGTGATCCAGGTATCGGAAGTAGCTTCTTTCGCTTCGGTCATCTCACCGGCAGCCAGCACCATTGGCGACTGGGTTGCCTGGGTGGTTTGAGCAAACGCGGCGTTGGCCATGGTCAGGGTCAGCGCGGTAGCAGCAGCGGCAGTGATAGCGAACTTCTTCATACGAGTAACTCCTGTTTTTCGGAAAGTCTGCCGGGTGTCTTGTCGGCAGGGTTACCAAGGATATTGCGAACGCTGTGCCAACTTTGAAACCAAGGATAAAACCTTATAAATCAACAAGTTATAAAATCAGCTAATTTTCGGAATCATGCAAAATGCACGAGATGCACAAACACTGCATGCAAGTTGCAGGTTTATGAAAAGTTCCTAAGATGCTGAAATTTCTGAGCTTTATGAGCGGCTTTTGACGACCGGTCGACAAACAGGAAAAACCCCGCAAAAGCGTAATGCTGTTCAGTTAGGGATTCTGTAGGAGCGAGCTTGCTCGCGATGGACTCAAGAGCGCCGCGTTTAGTCAGTAAACACGCGGCATCGTTAACGACCATCGCGAGCAAGCTCGCTCCTACAGTGGATCACTCTCGCTTGACTGAACAGCATTGCGCAAAAGCGGGGGAATTGATTGAGCAACTCATGCCGCAGAACCGGAACACCCTTTAGGCAAGTAATCCGGGGAAACACTGCTCTTGCACGACCAGCCTTTGGCTTCGTCCCGTGTCAGGGTGACAGTTTTGCCTTGGACCACCCCCGGGGCATTGTTCAACGTACAAACGATTGATCCCGCTCCCTCCGGCGTTGTAGCCGTCACAGACAGGGCGCAATGGGTGGTCGATGCCGCACCGGCGGGCGCCACGTTGGCAATTGTCGGAGTTTCCCCCTGATTGATCACATCCTCGAACGGCACTTTCATCGCAGTCAGCTCGGCCAGCGCCGCCGTGACCTTGGCCCGGGCCTGGTACTTGGAATACATCGGCAGGCCCAGTGTTGCCAGGATCCCGATGATCGCCACCACGACGAGCAATTCGATCAGGGTAAAACCTTTCTGATTGTTCATGTACAAGCTCCATGCATGAGTCGGAGGCTCATGACCTGCCCCATGGCAGCACAGCTTGTGCCAAGGCCAGAAGCCCCTGTTGGCAAGGGATCTGGTAGCCGTCAGGCCTTTTCCTCCTACCAGGACCAGCACTATCTGACGTTTTTTGTCACCTCACCCTGGCGGGTTTGGCCTCATCCTTTGACTAGGCTATAAGAGCAATTCAATCGGAATCCCCAGGACTGAACATGGCGGTCAAGGCAGCGAAAATCAGCGTGTATGCATGGGAAGGCATCGACCGCAAAGGCACAAAAGTGACCGGCGAACTCAGCGCTCAAAACCCGGCGCTGATCAAGGCGAAACTGCGCAAGCAAGGCATCAGTCCGGGCAAGGTTAGCAAAAAAAACCCATCGGTTTTCAGCATGGGCAAGCGTATCAAGGCCCAGGACATCGCCCTGTTCACCCGGCAAATGGCGACGATGATGAAGGCCGGCGTGCCTTTGTTGCAGTCCTTCGACATCATCGGCGAGGGCTTCGACAATCCGGCCATGCGCACGCTGGTGGACGAACTGAAACAGGAAGTTGCGGCAGGCAGCAGCTTTGCCGCCGCCCTGCGCAAGAAGCCCCGGTATTTCGATGAACTGTATTGCAACCTGGTGGATGCCGGCGAACAGGCCGGTGCCCTCGACACCCTTCTGGAGCGGGTCGCGACCTACAAGGAAAAAAGCGAATCCCTCAAGGCCAGGATCAGGAAAGCCATGACCTACCCGCTGGTGGTGGTATTCGTCGCGGCGATTGTCACCGGGATTCTGCTGGTCAATGTCGTGCCGCAGTTCGAGTCGGTCTTCAAAGGCTTCGGCGCCGAACTGCCGGCCTTTACCGTGATGGTCATTGGACTGTCGCAATTCATGCAGGCCTGGTGGTGGGTGGTCCTGGGCGCGCTGCTCACGATGGCCTTCGGCGTGCGCCACATCCTCGGAAAGTCCCCGGCCTTGCGTGACCGGATGGACACCTGGCTGCTGAAGCTGCCGCTGGTGGGCACCCTGATGCACAAGTCCGCCGTGGCCCGGTTCGCCCGCACACTGTCGACCACTTTCGCTGCCGGCGTGCCGCTGATGGAGGCCCTACAATCAGTGGCCGGCGCGACCGGCAATAGCGTGTTCAAGCGCGCTGTGTTGCGCATCCGGCAAGACGTTTCGACCGGCATGCAATTGAATTTCGCCATGCATACCTGCGGCGTCTTTCCGAACATGGCGATACAGATGACGGCCATCGGCGAAGAGTCAGGCACCCTGGACGCCATGCTCGACAAAGTCGCGGGGTTCTACGAAGACAGCGTCGATAACATGGTCGATAACCTCACCAGCCTGATAGAGCCGTTCATCATGGTGGTGCTGGGTGTTATCGTCGGTGGACTGGTAGTTGCCATGTACCTGCCCATCTTCCAACTTGGCTCAGCGATCTGACATGCCCTTGAATGAAATCCTGATTCACTCTCCGCTGGCCTTTGTCCTTCTCGCAGGCATCACCGGCCTGCTGGTCGGCAGTTTCCTCAATGTCGTGATCTGGCGCCTGCCGAAAATGCTCGAACGCGACTGGCGTGAGCAGGCCCATGACATTCTCGGGCTGCCTGGCGAAACGCCGTTGCCGACCTACAACCTGTTGCTGCCCCACTCCCAATGCCCGCACTGCGAACACCGAATCCGCGTCTGGGAAAACATCCCGCTGCTCAGTTATGTGTTTTTGCGCGGCCGTTGTTCAGCCTGTGCGGCGGCGATCAGCCCGCGCTATCCGTTGACCGAATTGGCCTGCGGCCTGTTGTCAGCGTTTGTTGCCTGGCACTTCGGCTTCGGTTGGCCGGCCGGCCTGATGCTGATCCTGAGCTGGGGGTTGCTGGCGATGAGCCTGATCGACGCCGAACATCAGATATTGCCGGACGTACTGGTGCTGCCGTTGATATGGCTGGGGTTGATCGTCAACAGTTTCGGCCTGTTCGTGTCGTTGCACGAGGCGCTTTGGGGGGCGGTCGCCGGCTACGGCCTGCTGTGGTCGGTGTTCTGGCTGTTCAAGCTGGTCACGGGCAAGGACGGCATGGGCTACGGTGATTTCAAGCTGCTGGCGATGCTGGGCGCCTGGGGTGGCTGGCAGATTTTGCCCCTGACCATCCTGCTGTCCTCGCTGGTGGGTGCCATTATCGGGCTGGTGCTGCTGCGCTGGCGCCATGCAAAAACCTCGACGCCGATCCCTTTCGGTCCCTATCTGGCCATTGCCGGCTGGATTGCGTTGCTCTGGGGTGGTCAAATAACCGACTTCTATTGGCAGTCTGTCGGTTTGAAATGAATACCCCTGTGGAAAAACCCTGGATTCTCGGCCTGACCGGCGGCATCGGCAGCGGAAAAAGCGCGGCCGCCCAACACTTCATCGATCTGGGCGTGCATGTGGTCGACGCCGATCATGCCGCTCGCTGGGTCGTTGAACCCGGCCGCCCGGCACTGGCACAAATCGCCGAACACTTCGGCCCCGGTGTGTTGCAGGCCGACGGACAACTGGACCGCGCTGCGCTACGCAAATTGATCTTCGAAGTGCCTGAAGAGCGCCGCTGGCTGGAGGCCCTCCTGCATCCACTGATCGGCGAGGAAATCGCTCATCACCTGGCGCTGGCAAAATCACCTTATGCGATTCTGGTATCGCCGCTGCTGATCGAGTCCGGCCAGTACGCCATGACCCAACGGGTGCTGGTGATCGATGCCCCGGAACAATTGCAGATTGAACGCACCCTGCAACGTGACCAGACCAGCGAGCAGCAGGTCCAGGCGATTCTCAAGGCCCAATCCAGCCGCCAGGATCGCGTGAGTCATGCCGACGACGTCGTGGTCAACGACCGCGACCTGGCCTGGCTGCACAGCGAGGTCGAACGCCTGCATCACTTTTATCTTACTTTGCGTGGAGGCCAGTCATGAGCCAACCAACAACCGTCGAATGCCCAACCTGTGGCGCCCCCGTGGAATGGACCGCCGAAAGCAAATTCCGGCCATTCTGCTCCGATCGCTGCAAACTGATCGACCTGGGCGCCTGGGCGTCCGAAGAACACAAGATTCCAGTGGCCCCCGATGCCGAGGACGAGATGTTCAGCGGTGACTTCGACCCGCGCCACTGAACCACCGGGTCGACGATTTCAGGGCTTGGGATCGTCGTCCTTCCAGGGGGCCGAGAGGTAGCGGGTGCGGTTGAACGTCTCAAGCCACTCCGGACAAAACACGACCAGCGCACTGACGATCATGCCGTTGATAAACGCTTCGGGAAAAATGATCAGCCATAGATATCCGACAAAATCTTCCAGCCAGTACGGCATGGCAAAACGCTCGTCGAACCATAACAACCAAAGCGCCAGCAGCAGACACAGCAATGCCGACAGCGCGGCGGCAAAGAATCCGGAGACGAAGATATACACGAAGGGATTTCGTGGCTGCGCCCGCTCCACCAGGATCGCGCAGCACTCGGTGACCAGCACCGGCAGCGCAATCAACAGCGCACCATTGACCCCGACCGCCGCCAGGTCCTGTCGGCCGAGCAGCACCAGCCCCGTTTGTGCAACCAACCCGCCAACCAGCGCCAGCGGCCAGTCCAGCAGTAGCGTCACCGCTGTCATGCCGATGAAGTGGTACGACACGCCGGTATCAAAGTCGCGCCGCACCAGCCACAACAGAAACAGCGCAAACACCGTTCCAAACAGCAGATGCTGACGACGGCTGTCGGTAAACAGTTCAACCCACGGCGCGCGCCAGATCGCCCAGATCAACACCGGCACATAGATCAGCCAGCCGGCCGCAAGGGTTTGCGATGACAGCAACTCTGCACCGATCATGGCTACGCGCGCCTCCCGGGCGAAGAATAACGGCCCCTCAGTCTACACCGCCGCTCACCTGCCCTTCGACTTCAAGCCCAATGCCGCGGATCGTTCACCACCACGTCATGTTCGGCGAACAGCTTCGGCAGCTCAGACTTGAGAAAGTCCACCCAGGTACGGACCTTGGCATCGAGAAAATGACGCGAAGGATACAGCGCATACACATTGCGTTCGCGCAGGCGCCATGCAGGTAACAGGCGCAGCAAAGTGCCATCACTCAAGGGCCGCGTCGCGGTGTAGAACGGCAGCAGGCTGACGCCCATGCCCGCCTCCGAAGCCTTGACCATCGACTCGGCAACATTGCACTGAAAGGTCTTGGCCGGACTGACGGCGTGCTCGCCGTGCTCGTCCTGGAAAAGCCATTGATCGCCGTACAACGGGTCGAGCATGCGCAGGCATTGATGATCGTTCAACGCCTGCGGCTGCCGCGGCACACCCCGGCGTTGCAAGTAAGCCGGGGAGGCACAGGGCACGCTGTAGATCTGCCCGACGGCCTGCGCAACCCTTTGCGAGTCGGCCAGTTCGGGAGCTATCGAAATCACCACATCGTGCCCCTCCTCCAGCGGATCGGGATTGAGCTGCGACAAGGTCAGCTCGAACACCACATCGGGATACAGCTCGCTGTAGCGGGCGATCAACGGCGTGAGCAGCACACCCAGGCCGTTCATGCTGTGCACCCGCAAGCGTCCGGCCGGATTGATATGAGCGCCACGGGCCTCGGCTGTCGCCTCATCCATGGCCTCGACGATTTGCCGGCTGCGCAGCAGGAAGCGCTCGCCGGCGTCGGTCAGGCTCAAGCGCCGCGTGGTGCGTTGCAGCAGGCGCGCCTGTACATGTTCCTCCAGATCCGCCACCAATCGGGATACCTGCGCGGTCGACAGATCCAGCGCATCGGCAGCCCCGGTGAAACTGGCGCAATCCACCACCCGGATGAACACGCGCAAGTTGTTAAGCACATCCATAAGCCCCCCTCGGGCGATGACTGTTACGGTTTATGTAAGGCTGCATCCACCTTTCGCCCCTTTATCCGTGGGTGGCAAAGACTAAAATTCAAACATCACCAACAACACGGAGCACGCCAACATGAAAACGTTGATCAGCCTGTTGCTGACCGTCATCGCCAGCTCGGCCATGGCCGCTGACAACGAGCCGCTCGCAGTCCTGTACAACCCGGCGCAGCCACTGGACATCGCCAAGGTGGTTTCTGTGTCCGACACTGCGACCGCGTGCGGGGTTGTACCGGCGACCATGGAGTATGTCGATCATCAGGGCCAGACCCACCGCGTGACCTATAACGTCATGGGTGATTGCACCAGCAACCTGTGATCAATGGGCTCACCGCAAGGTCCATGTATAGCTGAGGATCAAGCGGTTCTCGTCGATATCACTGCGGTAGTTTGAACGCGCCATCGCGTTGCGCACTCGGATGCCAAGACCTTTGAGGCTGCCGCTCTGCAACACATAGCCGATGTCCAGGTCACGCTCGCGATCCTTGCCTTCATAGCCCTTGCCGGTATCGACGTTATTGCCGCTGATGTAGCGCACGGTACTGGTCAGCCCCGGTACGCCGAGCGCCGCGAAGTCATAGTCGTAGCGCGCCTGCCAGGAACGTTCATCGGTGGAGGCGAACTCGTAGGTCGGCACTTCGTTGCCCAGCGGCGAGATGTTGGCAAACACCCGTGGAAACGCGCTGTCGCCGAACATGCCCTGATAGCCGACGTAAAACGTATGACCGCCACGCTTGGCCGACAGCAACGAGAAGAACGCCTGGTTGTCGATGTTGCCCAGCAGTTTTTTGCCGTCCTCGCGCGAATCGTAGTAACCGAGGTTGGCGCCGAGGGTCCAGTCACCCACCGGTTCACTGTGCTTTAAACCCAGAAAACGCTGGTTGTAGATATCTTCCAGTTGTCCGTACCAGGCGCTGACCGAGCTGCGCTTGTCGTTGAAGGCATAATCAGCGCCGGCAAAATTGAAACCGTCACTGCTGACCTGGCGCTGCGGCACGTGACCCAGCATCGCTTGCATCTTTTCGTCGCCAGCCTCGTTGCGCAGGCTGGTTGAACTCAAGTGACCACCCTGCACCGTCAAGCCATTGATCTCGCTGGAGGTGATGCTTGCGCCCTGATAACTCGGTGGCAGCAGGCGGATATCGCTGAATGCCAACACCGGCAGATTGGGTTGCAACTCACCGACTTTCAGCTCGGTTTTGGAGTAGCGCATCTTCAACGCGCCTTCCAGGCGGCTGTAGTTGTCCGCCGCGCGGCCGTCGTCCTGCACCGGCAGCAAACCGGTATTGGTCCGGTCCGGAGCGCTGTCGAGCTTGAGGCCGAGCAAGCCAATGACGTCCACCCCAAACCCGACGGTGCCCTGGGTGTATCCGGACTTCACGTTGAGGATGAAACCCTGGGCCCACTCTTGCGCCTTCGATTGCTGGTTGGCGCCGACGATGTCGGAATAGTCGCGGCTGAAGTAGTAATTGCGCGCCTGCAACGTCGCGGTGGTGTCTTCGACAAAGCCGGTTTGCGCCGCCATCGCGCCCGTGGAAAAACTCGAGACGACAGCCAGGGACAACGCCGAACCGGTTGTTGGGAGAATCTGTTTCATCGTTTTTCTCTTATTGTTATTGATCGACTGGTTGTAGGACTTCAGTTGCAGTGGATTGGCGACGGGGAACGGGGCGACGGACGCTCAACAGCACATGGGTGACCATGCCGAAAATCAGCCCCCAGAATGCCGCGGACAAACCGAACAACGACATGCCCGAAGCCGTGACCAGAAAGGTCACCAGCGCGGCTTCACGATCGCTCGGCACCGCCATCGCGCCCGTCAACGCGCCAGCAATGGCGGCGAACAGGGCCAGCCCGGCCAGCGCCGCGATCAACTCTTTGGGGAACGCTGAAAACAGCGAGACCAGCGTGGCGCCGAAGATTCCCAACAGCAGGTAGCACAGGCCGCCGACGACCCCGGCCACGTAGCGTTTGCGAGGATCTTCGTGGGCTTCGCGACCGGTGCAGATCGCCGCAGTGATCGCCGCCAGGTTCAGCCCATGGCAACCAAAGGGCGCCAGCAGTGCCGTGCCCAGCGCGCTGCTGGCGATGATCGGGCTCGCCGGCGTCGGATAACCGCTGGCGCGCAGCACCGCCATGCCGGGCACGAACTGACCGGTCAGCGCCACCATCACCAGCGGCAAGGCGATGTTCAGGATCGCGCCCAGGCTGAACTCGGGCGTGATCCACACCGGCGTGGCCAGGCCGATCACCAGCGCTTCACGATGCAAATCACCGGTGAACGCGGCAATCGAGCAGCCCACCAGCAGCACCATCATCACCGCATAACGCGGCATCACTCGCTTGCAGATCAGGTAGCAGGCAAACATCGCCAGGACCAGCACCGGCTTGTGCTGCATCGACACGAACAACCCGGTGCCGAAACTGAACAGGATCCCCGCCAGCATCGCCGCCGCAATGGCAGCGGGCAGTTTGCTGATGATCCGGTCGAAAGCCCCCGAGATGCCAACCAGGAAAATGACCAGACTGCTGACCAGATAAGCCCCCACCGCCTCTGCCATGGAGATGTCCGGCAACAGCGTCACCAGCAACGCCGAGCCCGGTGCCGACCAGGCGATGATCACCGGAACGCGGTAGCGCAGGCTCAAACCGATACCGAGCACGGCACTGCCAATGGAGATCGCCCAGATCCAGGACGACAGCATTTCCCGCGAAAGATGTGCCGCTTCTGCCGCCTGAAAGATGATCACCAATGGACCGGCATAGGAAATCACCGTGGCAATGAATCCAGCCACAGCGGCTGACAACGAGAAGTCCTGGAAAAACGCTTTCATGATTCAGGCACCGGTCGCTGACAATGCAGGGTTCAGACCTGCAGCGCTGCGTCGGCTGCTGATGGCGAACACGGTCATGGCCAGGGCCGCCACCGCACCGGGCACGGCAAACGCCATGAAGTTCAGTTGCAGGGGCAGGCTGATCCCGAGCAAGGCGCCGCCCAGCAGCGGACCGACGATGGCCCCGTTGCGCCCAATGCCCGACGCCCAGCCCAGACCGGTAGAACGAATCGTCATGGAATAAAATTGCGCGGCGCAGGCATACAAGAGAATCTGCGAGCCAATGGTGGTGGCACCCGCAATGGCGATCAGCAGGTACAACACCGGCATCGGGCTGTTGAAGCCCAACAGGGTTATCGACACCGCCGCCATGGCGAAAAACACCGCCAGCACCCGCGGCAGATTGAGTTTGTCGCCCAGCACCCCGCCACCGACCGCACCGAAGATCGCCCCGAAATTCAACACCAGCAGGAACGACAGGCTCGAACCCAGGCTGTAACCGGCGTTGGCCATCAGTTTCGGCAGCCAGGAACTCAGCGCGTACACCATCAACAGGCAGCAGAAAAACGCCAGCCACAGCATCAGCGTGCGCAGCGCCCGGCCTTCACGGAACAGCTGCAACACCGGGGTGCCCGTGCCTTTTACCTCGGCCATGTGCAGTTGATCGGAGGTTTGCGCGACGTAGGCCGGATCAATGCGCTGAAGAATATTGCGCGCCTCTTCATGACGCCCCTGACGCAACATGAAGCCCACCGATTCGGGCAGGAAATACATGATCAGCGGCAACAACAGCAACGGCAGGACCGCCACGTAAAACACCGACTGCCAGCCGAAACTCGGGATCAGCACAATGCCCAACCCGGCAGACAGCATGCCGCCCACCGAGTAACCGCTGAACATGATCGCGACCAGCGTGCTGCGGATTTTTTTCGGCGCGTACTCGTTCATCAGTGCGACGACGTTAGGCATCACGCCGCCAATTCCGAGCCCGGCAATGAAGCGACAGAGGCCGAACTCGGTGGGGTTGCGGGCGAAACCATTGAGCACGGTGAAGCCACTGAAGAGCATCACGCAGATCGTGATGGCTTTTTTGCGGCCGATCCTGTCCGACAGCGGACCGAAGAACAGCGCGCCGAACATCATGCCGAACAGTGCATAGCTGCCCAGTGCACCGGCTTGCAGAGGACTGAGCCCCCACTCTTTCATCAGCATCGGCAAGACCACGCCGTAGATCACCAGATCGTAACCGTCGAAGATGATGATCAGGGCACACCAGAACAGCACCATCCAGTGAAAGCGGTTGAAACGAGCGTTGTCGATAACCTCATGTACGTCGATCTTGCGCATGGCATCTATCTCTTGTTGTTGTTTTTTAGAGCGGCGGTAACACGGCTTACGTCCGTACAGCCGAGGGTAGAGCCGCCCGCCACGTGGCAATAGCCAGTGCGCGCAGATCACTATCCGTTTTGTGCAGGGCCCTGAAACGGGCATGGGAACGGAAGGCTTATGAGCCTCTCCGACAAATTGTCTTCTTTGCGATCACATTTGAACGCTAAGCTTGGGCCTATGGATGACTCAGATTATTTACGCCTGCTGACCATCGCGGCCGAGCAAGCCAACGCGTTTCTGTCCAATGCCCGCAAATGGGAGCGGGAGCGTTGGGTGTGCCAGCGCCTGTTGCAAGGTTTGAACATTCCCTATCGCGCCGATGAATTCGCCCCCGCCGGGGAGCCGCCGGACGTGTTGTTTCGCGATGCCAGTTTCGAGGTGTTCTTCGTGCTCGACGAAGGCCGGCGCCTCAACGATGAATGGCGCGACGAACTGCAGCGCCGACGCAGCGCGTTTTCCCTGAGTCAACTGGTACGCCGCGAGGCCAAGCCACGACGCATCCCCGCCAACGAGTTCTTGTTGCGATTGGCGCCGACCTTGCGCAAAAAAGCACACAACTACAAAGAGCGCGGCATGGATCTGGGTGAACTGGACATCATTGCCTTCGCCAGCCTCAAACGCGAAGTGCTGGACCTCAACAGCCATTTCCCGCCGCCGACCGAGTACCTGCGCCAGGGCTGGCGTTCGCTGTCCCTGGTCGGGCCGACATTCGCCCGCGTGCTGTTCGCCCACCCGGATGCACCGGACTTCTTGCGCAGCAACCTGGGGCGCAGCATTGTCTTTGACGTCGGGATCAGCCTGTGAGCCCGCTGCAGGAGCTGATCGCCGAGGTGCCACAACAAGGTCGTGTACGCTGGATCGGCGTGCGCCCGCAATCACGTTCGACAATGCTTGAGCTCGATGCCGTGGAAGCGCGCCTGGAGGCCGGCCTGACCGGCGACCACGCCCGCCCCGGCGTGCGCAATGCGCGGCAGGTCACGCTGATTCAGTGGGAGCACCTGGCGGTGATCAGTTCGCTGATGGGGCGTGCACAGGATCATCCGGTCCGGCCTGAAGATCTGCGGCGCAATCTCGTTATCAGTGGCATCAACCTGTTCAGCCTCAAGGGCCGCCGCTTCCGGATTGGCCAGGCAACGTTCGAAACCACTGGCTGGTGCCAACCCTGCGCGCGCCTTGAAAGCAACCTGGGCATCGGCACCTTTCAGGCCGTGCGCGGACATGGCGGAATCACTGCCCGGGTGTTAAAAAGTGGAATCATTCGCCTGGACGATATCGTCAGCGTCGAACCCGTTCCAGACAGCGGCTATGCTGCGTTCAACCCTGGGTAAAAACACTGTAGCTTCCACACATTCAGCAACGTCTACCTTTGACGAGGCCCGATATGACCAGCCGCCTGAACCCCGACGACCAAAAGCATGTCGAAGAGTACCTGCAGTTGTCCCAGCACCAAGTCGAGCGCCGGCCTTTCCGGCCGTGGATGCTCCTTGTACTGGTATTGGCAGTGACCATTGGTCTTGGCCTGTTGAGCCGACTTATCAGTTACCTGACGCTATGAGCTGCCTTGCGCTCGCTCGGGTAATTGCACCGATTTCTTTTAGCCTTGCGAGTTATCCCCATGTCCCATCGTATTGTCATTGTCGGCGGCGGCGCCGGCGGTCTGGAGTTGGCTACCCGTCTGGGTAAGACTCTGGGCAAGCGCGGTACGGCCAGCGTGATGCTGGTCGACGCGAACCTGACCCACATCTGGAAACCCTTGTTGCACGAAGTGGCGGCCGGGTCCCTGAACTCTTCCGAAGACGAACTCAACTATGTCGCCCAGGCCAAATGGAACCACTTCGAGTTCCAGCTGGGGCGCATGAGCGGGCTCGATCGCGCGAATAAAAAAATCCAGCTGGCCGCCACCTACGACGAGGCCGGTCTGGAACTGGTGCCGGCCCGCGAAGTGCCCTACGACTCGCTGGTGATCTCCGTTGGCAGCACCACCAACGATTTCGGCACCCAGGGCGCAGCGCAACACTGCCTGTTCCTCGACACCCGCAAACAGGCCGAGCGCTTCCACCAGCAACTGCTCAATCACTATTTGCGCGCACACGCCGGTCAGACCGACGCAGTCGAACAAATCAGCGTGGCGATCGTCGGCGCCGGTGCCACCGGGGTCGAACTGGCCGCCGAGCTGCACAACGCCGCCCACGAACTGGCGGCCTATGGCCTGGACCGGATCAAACCGGAAAACATGCACATCACCCTGATCGAAGCCGGTCCACGGGTACTGCCGGCGCTGCCGGAGCGGATTGGCGGGCCTGTGCATAAAACCCTGGAGAAACTCGGGGTCAACGTCATGACCAATGCCGCGGTCAGCGAAGTGACGGCCGACAGCCTGATCACCGCCGACGGCAACGAAATCAAGGCCAGCCTGAAAGTCTGGGCCGCGGGGATTCGCGCGCCGGGTTTCCTCAAGGACATCGATGGCCTGGAAACCAACCGCATCAATCAGCTGCAAGTGCTGCCGACCCTGCAAACCACCCGCGACGAGAACATCTTCGCCTTCGGCGACTGCGCCGCCTGCCCGCAACCAGGCAGCGACCGCAATGTGCCACCACGCGCCCAGGCTGCTCACCAACAGGCTTCGTTGCTGGCCAAATCGCTGAAGCTGCGCATCGAAGGCAAGCCCCTGCCGGAGTACAAGTACACCGACTACGGCTCGCTGATCTCACTGTCGCGTTTTTCGGCTGTGGGTAACCTGATGGGCAACCTCACCGGCAGCGTGATGCTCGAAGGCTGGCTGGCGCGGATGTTCTACGTGTCGCTGTACCGCATGCACCAGATGGCGCTGTACGGGCCGTTCCGTACGGCGATGCTGATGTTGGGCAGCAAGATCGGTCGCGGCACTGAGCCACGCCTGAAGCTTCACTAAAACACCCCCTGTGGGAGCGGGCTTGCTCGCGAAGAGGCCGTGTCATTCAACTCTTATGTCGACTGACACACTGCCTTCGCGAGCAAGCCCGCTCCCACATTGGTTTTGCGGTGTTACGGGTTTCTCGCAGACAAAAAAAATCCCCGTATCTTTCGATACGAGGATTTTTAATATGGTCGGGGTAAGGGGATTCGAACTCCTGACATCCTGCTCCCAAAGCAGGCGCGCTACCGGACTGCGCTATACCCCGGTAAAAAAAAGGCACCTTTGAAAGGCGCCTTCTGCGAACAGAGCTTTTGGCGTCTGATCTTAAGATTCGATTCCAGCGTTAACTGGTTTCAAAAATGGTGGGTCGTGTGGGATTCGAACCTACGACCAATTGGTTAAAAGCCAACTGCTCTACCAACTGAGCTAACGACCCAAATATGGTCGGGGTAAGGGGATTCGAACTCCTGACATCCTGCTCCCAAAGCAGGCGCGCTACCGGACTGCGCTATACCCCGGTTTGAAATTGGCTCCGTGACCAGGACTCGAACCTGGGACCCAATGATTAACAGTCATTTGCTCTACCGACTGAGCTATCACGGAACTACACATTTCAATTTACAACTTTGAAGCTTTACTGCGTTCTCTTCGACCCGTTCGCATCGCTGCGTTCGTGTGTCTGAGGCGCGCTATTCTACAATCTTCAGCACCTCTGTCAACCCCCTAAATTGCTTTCAAGTTAATGATTTGCAACTTATTTTGGATTCCTGCTTGGGGAGCGGAAACCCTGGCGGGTGACTGACTGCGGGGCGCACTTTACAAGCCTTTTCCTTTGAGTTCAACAGCCTAACGAAAAAAAGGCCTCGTTATGCGAGGCCTTTTCGATTTTGTTGCCGTTAAGGATCAGACGAAGACGATTTCGTCGTTTTCCACCACACCGTGAGCGGTATCGCCCGGCATGAACCGTCCGGACAGAATCAGCTGCGCCAGCGGGTTCTCGATCCAGCGCTGGATAGCACGCTTGAGCGGCCGTGCGCCGTACACCGGGTCGTAACCGACCGCGATCAGCTTGTCCATGGCTTCAGGGCTGAGCTCAAGCTTCAGCTCGCGCTCGGTCAGGCGGCTACGCAGACGACCCAACTGGATCTCGGTAATGCCGGCGATCTGATCCCGCGCCAACGGCTCGAAAATCACCACTTCGTCGACCCGGTTGATGAACTCCGGCCGGAAGTGGCTGGAAATCGCATCCATCACCGCCGCGCGCTGCGCCTCACGGTCACCAACCAGTTCCTGGATCTGCACTGACCCCAGGTTGGAGGTCATGACAATCACGGTGTTCTTGAAATCCACCGTGCGGCCATGGCTGTCGGTCAAACGGCCGTCTTCGAGCACTTGCAGCAAGATGTTGAACACATCCGGGTGCGCCTTCTCGACTTCGTCCATGAGGATCACCGAATACGGCTTGCGACGTACGGCCTCGGTCAGGTAACCGCCCTCTTCATACCCCACGTAGCCCGGTGGCGCACCGATCAGGCGAGCCACGGAGTGTTTCTCCATGAACTCGGACATGTCGATCCGCACCATCGCCTCTTCGGTATCAAAGAGGAATTCGGCCAACGCCTTGCACAGCTCGGTTTTACCGACACCGGTCGGGCCGAGGAACATGAACGAGCCGCTCGGGCGATTCGGGTCGGACAACCCGGCACGGGAACGCCGCACCGCGTTGGAAACGGCCACCACCGCTTCATCCTGGCCGATCACACGCTGGTGCAACAGGCTTTCCATCTTCATCAGCTTGTCGCGCTCGCCTTCGAGCATTTTCGACACCGGAATACCGGTCCACTTCGACACGACTTCGGCGATCTCTTCTTCAGTCACCTTGCTGCGCAGCAACTGGTTTTCGGCTTTGCCATGCTGATCGACCATTTGCAGGCTGCGCTCCAGATCCGGGATCACCCCGTACTGCAACTCGGCCATGCGGTTCAGGTCGCCTTTGCGGCGGGCTGCCTCCAGTTCCTGACGGGACTGTTCGATTTTCTGCTGGATCTGCGCAGAACCCTGGACTTCGGCTTTCTCCGAGTTCCAGATTTCTTCGAGATCGGAGTACTCACGCTCATGACGAGCGATTTCTTCCTGCAATTTTTCCAGACGCTTCTTCGCCGCGTCGTCGCTTTCTTTCTTCAGCGCCTGGGATTCCACCTTCAGCTGAATCAGGCGACGCTCCAGACGGTCCAGCACTTCGGGCTTGGAGTCGATCTCCATGCGGATGCGGCTGGCGGCTTCGTCGATCAGGTCAATGGCCTTGTCCGGCAACTGCCGGTCAGTGATGTAGCGATGACTGAGCTTGGCCGCCGCAATGATCGCGCCGTCAGTGATGGCCACCTTGTGGTGAACCTCATAACGCTCTTTGAGGCCACGCAGGATGGCGATGGTGTCTTCTTCGCTCGGCTCGTCCACCAGCACCTTCTGGAAACGTCGCTCGAGAGCGGCGTCCTTCTCTATGTATTGGCGGTATTCGTTCAGCGTGGTGGCGCCCACACAGTGCAACTCACCGCGGGCCAGGGCCGGCTTGAGCATGTTGCCCGCATCCATCGAGCCTTCACCTTTACCGGCGCCGACCATGGTGTGCAGTTCGTCGATGAACAGGATGATCTGCCCTTCCTGCTTCGACAGTTCATTGAGCAGGGATTTCAGGCGCTCTTCGAACTCACCACGATACTTGGCACCGGCAATCAGCGCCCCCATGTCCAGGGACAACAGACGCTTGCCCTTGAGGCCATCCGGCACTTCGCCATTGATGATGCGCTGGGCCAGGCCTTCGGCGATGGCGGTTTTACCCACGCCAGGCTCACCGATCAGCACCGGGTTGTTCTTGGTACGACGTTGCAGCACCTGGATGGTCCGGCGAATTTCATCGTCACGGCCGATCACCGGATCGAGCTTGCCGTCTTCGGCGCGCTTGGTCAGGTCGACGGTGTACTTGTCCAGGGCCTGGCGTGCTTCCTCGTGGTTCGGATCGTTGACGGCCTCACCACCACGCAGGTTGTTGATCGCGTTTTCCAGGGCTTTCTTGCTCACGCCCTGACCGAGCAACAGCTTGCCGAGCTTGCTGTTCTCGTCCATGGCGGCAAGCAGCACAAGCTCGCTGGAGATGAACTGGTCGCCTTTCTGCTGGGCCAGACGATCGGCCTGGTTGAGCAGGCGCGCCAGATCCTGCGACATATTCACATCGCCGGTCGGGTTCTGGATTTTAGGTAGCTGGTCGAGCTCTTTGGTCAGCTCTTTACGCAGGCTATTGACGTCGAAGCCCACCTGCATCAACAGGGGCTTGATCGAGCCGCCCTGCTGCTCGAGCAAGGCTTGCATCAAGTGCGCCGGTTCAATGGCCGGATGATCGTGGCCGACAGCCAGGGATTGGGCATCGGACAACGCTAACTGCAATTTGCTGGTTAAACGGTCTATACGCATGGGTCACCTTCCTTTTGAGCAGGCCGGACCTATAAAACATCCTGAATGAAGAAACCTGCCAGATACCACAATAGATGTGGTCGATTCTGGGAGTTTCAAGCGTCGTGACGTTGATGCAGATCAGACAAGTCTAGCGTTCGAGCCAAACCAAGGAGGCAAACCGACCAGTGCGAGGACTGCGGCGGTAAGAAAAGAAGCGAGGGTCGGTTACGGTGCAGAGACCACCCCCATAGACAGCCGTGACACCGCGAGCCGCGAGCCGCAGACGTGCCAGCCTATAGATGTCGGCCATGAACTTGCCGGGGTTCTGACTCGGCACAAAAGCCTCAGCGGCTTGCGGCAACTGCTGAACGAAGGTCTCGCGCACTTCCGGGCCGACTTCAAAGGCCTGCGGGCCAATGGCCGGACCGAGCCAGACCAGTACTTCGGCGGATGGCACATTGAGGCTGTCGAGAGTCGCTTCCAGCACACCTGCCGCCAACCCGCGCCAACCGGCATGGGCTGCCGCGACACGCGTACCGGCACGGTCGCAAAACAGCGCGGGCAGGCAGTCCGCAGTCATCGCTGCGCAGGCGACACCCGGCGTTGAAGTCCAGCTGGCATCAGCCATGTCCACCCGCCCCGGATCGGCATGAGCCACGACAATGCCGTGGACCTGCTGCAGCCAGGCCGGTTGAATGGAGAAATGATCGGTCAAACGACGGCGATTCTCGGCAACCGCTTCGGGGCTGTCGTCGACGTGATCGCCGAGGTTGAGGCTGTCGAACGGCGCCACACTGACGCCGCCCGCACGGGTGGTCACACAGGCTTTGACCCCGGCCGGCGCGGGCCAGTCAGGAATCAGCCAGTCACTCATCCGATGAACGCCTCGCGGTCTTGCTTGAGCAGGGTCAACAGCCAGACGAAGTCTTCCGGCAACGGCGATTCCCAGCTCATGCGCTTACCGGTGGTCGGATGATCCAGTTCCAGGAAACGCGCATGCAGCGCCTGACGCGGGAAATTCTTCAGCGACTCGACCATGGTCGGGTTGGCGGCCGGCGGAATACGGAAACGACCGCCGTAGGCCGGATCTCCGACCAACGGGTAGTTGATGTGCGCCATGTGCACGCGAATCTGGTGCGTACGACCGGTTTCCAGCTTCACCCGCACGTGAGTGTGGGAGCGGAAGCGCTCGAGCACGCGGTAATGGCTGACGGCTTGCTTGCCACCTTCCATCACGGCCATGCGCTGGCGTTGCTGGCCGTGACGACCGATCGGCGCGTTGATCTTGCCGCCGGCTGTCACCACACCGATCACGATGCACTCGTAGATCCGGCTGACGCTGCGACTCTGCAACTGTGTCACCAGCTGCGTCTGCGCCTGAATGGTCTTGGCCACCACCATCAGACCGGTGGTGTCCTTGTCCAGACGATGCACGATACCGGCGCGGGGCACATTGATGATGTCCGGCACGTGGTGCAGCAAGGCGTTGAGCAAGGTGCCGTCGGCATGACCGGCAGCCGGGTGCACCACCAGGCCCGCAGGCTTGTTGATCACCAGGATGTCGTCGTCTTCGTAGACGATGTCCAGGGCTATGTCTTGAGCGACCCATTCGCCCTGAGCTTCCTGCTCGGCAGTCAACTCAAGGATGGCGCCACCGTGGACGATGTCTCGCGGGCGGATAACCGCCCCATCCACAGTCAGGCGGCCGTCTTTGATCCAGGCGGAAAGGCGCGAGCGCGAGTGCTCAGCGAATAATTGTGCGGCGACTTGATCGAGGCGTTGGCCGCCCAATTCGGACGGCACCTCTGCGCGAAGTTCAATTTTATCGGACATGCTCAGACTAGGCGTCGGCACAGCCTTTGGTTTCGGCTGCGCGCTTGTGGTTAAATACGGCGTCTTTTGCCCCGAGGCTTTTCAACGGGGCGCTCATCATAACAGGACGGCCACGCCCAAGACAGCGGCCGTCATAGGGACGCAAGCCGCCATGCAAGTGAAACACCTGCTGCTGATCGCCATCCTCGCATTGACCGCTGCTTGCTCATCGAAGGAAGTCGTAGACGAAAACCTCAGTGAAGTCGAGCTGTACCAACAGGCTCAAAATGACCTGGACAACAGTAGCTACACCTCCGCCATCGCCAAGCTGAAGGCTCTGGAGTCGCGTTATCCGTTCGGTCGCTATGCCGACCAGGCGCAACTCGAGCTCATCTACGCCAACTACAAGAACACCGAGCCGGAAGCGGCCAAGTCCGCGGCTGAGCGCTTCATTCGTCTGCACCCACAGCATCCGAACGTCGATTATGCCTACTACCTCAAGGGTCTGACTTCTTTCGACCAGGACGTCGGCCTGCTGGCGCGTTTCCTGCCGCTGGACATGACCAAGCGTGACCCGGGCGCCGCCCGCGACTCCTATAACGAGTTCGCCCAGCTGACCAGCCGCTTCCCGAACAGCCGTTACGCACCGGATGCCAAGCAGCGCATGATCTATCTGCGCAACCTGCTGGCGGCCTACGAAATTCACGTAGCCGACTACTACCTGACCCGTCAGGCCTATGTCGCGGCGGCAAACCGCGGTCGTTACGTGGTGGAAAACTTCCAGGAAACCCCTTCGGTCGGCGACGGCCTGGCGGTGATGACCGAGGCCTATCAGCGCCTGCACCTGGACGAACTGGCTGCCACCAGCCTGGAAACCCTGAAGCTCAACTACCCGAACCACCCGACGCTGGTAGACGGCCAGTTCGTGCCGACCGTGGCCGAAGCCGACAACCGTTCGTGGCTGAGCAAGGCGACCCTGGGCCTGATCGAATCCCGTCCGCCGCTGCCACCAGGCGAAACCCGCGCCAATCAGGACGTACAGAAGCAGTTCCAGGACGCCAAGGATGCGATTCCATCCGAACTCAAGCCTAAAGACGACAATGGCGACGTGATCGAAGAAGAAAATCACGAAGCGGAAGGCAACAACAGCGACCGCTCGTGGTTCAGCTACATGACCCTGGGCGTGTTCGACTGACACCTCGCACTGTGCAAAAGGGAGACTTGTAGGAGCGAGCTTGCTCGCGATGGACGTCAACGTTCACGCGCTTTGTCTGAATAAACGCGTCGTCCTTGAGACCATCGCGAGCAAGCTCGCTCCTACATAAGCTATTAGGCTGTGCGCTGGTCATGTCCTTGGCTAAACTAGCCAATCACTCGTCGAAAAGCAGCTCACCATGCTTCGTTTATTGTTCTGGATTGCCCTGATTGCCGCTGCCGTATGGTTCTGGCGCAAATTCAAGGGTCAGGCATCCACCCCCAGCCCCCCTGCCGAACGGGATGCGGCGCCCATGGTCCGCTGCGCCCATTGCGGTGTTCACCTGCCCCGTGACCGCGCGCTGAGCCTCGACCAGCGGTGGTATTGCAGCCAGGCTCATCTCGAGCAGGACAAGGACTCCGGCGACCGCTGACACTCTCCCGATTTGGCAGCCGATCGAGGACTATCGCTGACACCCAAGGAACTGAAAGGCATCGAGTGACGTCTGACACAGATTATTCAAGACCTCTCTCTGCGAATGAACCGGGTAATCAAAAACGTCCTGTACCTGCAGCGCCGCGCGCAAATGTTGCCGCCATGGCTTGACCTGAAATCACTGGAAATACTCCATCCCGAAGCCCCCGCCCCGTCTATCAAGGGCCCGGGGCTTTATCTGTCCGGCCAGCCGGGCGAAAGCACTCCGTCCCGCCTAGACTTCAAGGCACGCCAGGAAAGCGGCTGCTTTTGCATGACCTTTGCTCACGGACGGAACCTAGCTTGAACACGAGACCACGACAAAAAGTCTTGATCGTCGATGACGAACCAGACATACGCGAACTCCTGGAAATCACCCTGGGAAGGATGAAACTGGAGACGTTCAACGCCCGCAATGTCGTCGAAGCGCAATCGCTACTGAAAAGCGAAACATTCGATCTCTGCCTGACCGACATGCAATTGCCGGATGGCACCGGCCTGGAATTGGTGCAGCACATCCAGCAACGTCACCCTCAGGTCCAGGTGGCGATGATCACCGCCTATGCCAGTCTCGAAACCGCAATCAATGTGCTCAAGGCCGGAGCATTCGACTTCCTGACCAAACCGGTGGACCTAACGCGCCTGCGTGAACTGGTCACCAGCGCCCTGCTGCTTCCTGCCCGCGGAGTCGACATCGATCGCCGTTTGCTGGGCGACTCATTACCCATGCGCAACCTGCGCAAGCACATCACCAAACTGGCCAACAGTCATGCGACGGTATACATCAGCGGAGAATCCGGCAGTGGCAAGGAATTGGTCGCGCGCCTGATCCATGATCAAAGCCCCCGCGCCAAGCAGCCGTTCATTGCGATCAACTGCGCGGCGATTCCCTCGGAACTGTTGGAGAGCGAGTTTTTCGGCCATCGCAAAGGCAGCTTCAGCGGCGCCATCGAAGATAAACCCGGTCTGTTCCAGACAGCTCACGGCGGCACCCTGCTCCTGGACGAAGTGGCTGACCTGCCGCTGGCAATGCAGGTCAAACTGCTACGCGCCATTCAGGAGAAAGCCGTACGCAGCGTCGGCGGGCAGCAGGAAGTGGCGGTGGATGTGCGCATTCTCTGCGCCACACACAAGGACCTTGGCGCCGAAGTCGCCGCCGGGCGATTTCGGCATGATCTTTACTACCGCTTGAATGTGATCGAACTCCGGGTGCCGCCCTTGCGCGAGCGTCGCGATGACATCGAGGTGCTGGCCAGCCACATACTCAAGCGCCTGGCCGCCGATACGGGTCAACCGGCAGCCAGACTCCACCCCCAAGCCCTCGATGCGCTGAAAAGCTATCGCTTCCCGGGCAATGTGCGGGAACTGGAAAATATGCTCGAACGGGCTCACACCTTGTGCGAGGACAATCAGATCGAAGCCATTGACCTGCGTCTGGCTCAAGGCAATTGCGCAGCTGAAAGTGGAATACCGGACCTGTCCCGGATAGACAATCTGGACACCTATCTGGAAAACGTCGAGCGCCAACTGCTGCTCCAGGCCCTGGAGGAAACCCGCTGGAACCGCACGGCGGCGGCTCAGCGGTTGAATCTGTCATTCAGGTCGATGCGTTACAGGCTCAAGAAATTGGGACTGGATTGAGACTTTAAACAGATCACAGTCTTCCAGCAGGCGCATAAGGCGTCGGATCGATAATCGGCGTACGACCCAGCATCACATCGGCAAACAACTGACATGACGCCGGCGCCAACACCAGTCCGTTACGGTAATGCCCACAGTTGAGCCAGAGCCCGTCAAACCCGGGCACCGGGCCGATATAGGGAATGCCCTCGGGTGATCCCGGGCGCAATCCGGCCCAGTGCCCCACCACTTCGGCATCGGCCAGTGCCGGGATCAATTCCACCGCCGACGCCTTCAGGCTTTCCAGTGCAGACCCAGTCGGTGTCTTGTCAAAACCTTCATGCTCCAGCGTACTGCCGATCAGTATGTGTCCGTCGCGCCGGGGAATCGCATAACGGCCCTTGGCCAGGACCATGCTTGGCAGGAAGTCCGCCGCGCACTTGTAGAGAATCATCTGCCCTTTCACCGGCTCGACCGGCAGCGTCAGATCAAGACGCTTGAGCAACTCACCGCTCCAGGCCCCCGCCGTCAGGACGACTTGATCGCCGAGAACAGCTCCTGTGGCGGTCTGCACGCCGACCACTTTGTTGCCGTCACGAACAAACCCGCTGACTTCGCACTGCTCATGGATCGTCACGTTCGGCAGCGCCAGCAACGCGGCCTTGAGCGACTTCACCAGACGCGGGTTACGCACGTTGGCGACGTCGGCCATGTAGATCGCCCGGGAAAAACCGCTGCCCAGCACTGGCACGGCGTCGTGTGCCGCCGAGATATCCACGGCGCTCAACGGACGATGTTCCCGGGCGGCCCAGGCCAGCGCTTGGGCCTCGTCATCCAGATCCAGCCAATACAGACCGGTGGTATGCACTTCAGGATCAACACCGGTGGCGGCGAACAAGCGCTCGCCCAGTTGTGGATAAAAGTCCTGTGACCAGTGAGCCAACGCAGTGACCGCCGGGCTGTAGCGCCACGGGTAAAGCGGTGAAACGATGCCGCCACCGGCCCAGGACGACTCCTGACCGACGTTCGAGCGATCCAGCAGCACAACACTTTGCACTTCGGAGGCGAGATTGAAGGCCGTCAGCAAGCCAATCACCCCACCGCCGACAATCACCACTTGCTGTTGCCTGGTCATGTTCTGATCCAATCGTTAAATAGACAGCGGGTGCAAAAGGCACCCGAAAAAGAAACTCAGCGCCCCCAGCAATCTTTGCTGGTCAGGCCGGACTTCGCATTGACCATACCCAGTACACCGGTGTTGGTGATGGTCAGATCACCGCATTTGTCAGTGGCCATGCTTGAGCCGGCCTTGCGTACCGCCGTCAGCAGAAAGGTCTGGTCGGTCAGGGCTGGAGTGATGCTGTAGTAGTCATTGCCGGCGCTGAGGCCCGTCGCATCGGTGTAGACATTTTTCTGCGAGTAGAAGCGCTCCAGCAGCTGCGCCTGCTCCGAAAGCAGACCAGCGACTTCCGCGCGACGGCCCTTGTTCAGGTACTCGGTGAAACTCGGGGCGGCAATGGTCATGACAATCCCGATGATCGCAATCACGATCATGATTTCGATCAGGGTAAAACCGCGGTTGGAACTACGCATGCCTCAACTCTCACTTACTGTATTTGTCGCCACATGATGCGACGGCTGCCACCGGATTTTTCCATCCCTGGCGTATCGTCGCCAGTGGAATCGTTCACGCCCCCGCCATTATCACCGGCGTCCTGGGTCGAATGCTCTCCGACGAAGATCACGCCTTCAGACAGGGTGTCGAGGTTGTCGACCACGCCATCGGCGTTGCTGTCGAGCATCTTAACGCTGATCGCTTCGGGCAGCTTCAGGCAGACGGCTTTCAAGCCCTGATTGCCATGATAGAAACCGTACCAGTTGCCATTCGCCAGACAGGTTGGCCGGTTCAGCGCTGGCGAATCCGCTGGCGTGGCTGCGTGCGCCGACATCGACAGGTCAAGCGCGACTACAACGCCGAGCAGGTGTGACCATAACCTGACAGGTCGCTCAGTACTTCGCATAGATACTCTCCACCACACTGCGCGAATGACCCGCGATGCCGACTGCGGTTACCCGATACAAGGTCGCCGGGGTATTGATTGGCACATTCACCGCCTTCTTGCTGACACCGATGTTTTGCACGCCATAAAAACCCTTGCCCGATGCAATCCAGGTCACTCCGGAAGTGGCGTTGAAGCCGGCTGCGGTAATGGTCGAGGACTCGGACGGTGGTGCACATTGAACGATGCCGCTGCAAACAGGTAGCGCATAACTGTCCCGCTGCACGCCACTCTCGCCCACCCGCAATGCTGCCTCGGCGCTCTGAAACGACTGGTTGTGCAAGGCGACGCTACCGGCCATCTTTTCCTGCAGGGTCGCGCTCTGCATCGAGGAGAGGCCAATCAGCGTCAGCAAGAGCAAGAACACCAGACTGACCAGCAGCGCCATGCCGCGCTGGGGGTAATGCGTCATGGGAGAACGATTCAATGGCATCCCCTCATGGCAAGCGGTTGCGTAGCGCGGCAACCACGTTGAAGGTTTGATCGCTCACCCGGCGGCTCGGATCGGTGAGGGTCAGGCTCAGGCGTACGCTACGAATCAGCGCGGGGTCCGGCGGGTTGCTGCTGTAGCGCGATGCTGCCAGATCAGTGGCCGTGCTGGCCAGGCCGAAGCTCACGTCGAAAGCGCGGACGTTATCCACCAATACCTGGGGTGCTGCGGCCCCGCCCTTCATGAGCAATTGGTTGTTGCTGAACCTGTAAGTCAGCCGCCGGATCGGAAATGCCTGCTGCCCTGCCGCTGGCGTCCGGCCTTCACTGTAGGCCGTCGAATGGATTCTACAATCGGAAAGCACGGTCCAGTCCGGTTTGTCGCCATTACCGCCGATATCCGCCATAACCAGCGTCAAACTGCGGCTACCATTGTCCCAACGGATCGGCGTTGTACGACTGGTATGGAAATCACCTTTCTCACTTGAATCAGTGATCGTTTCCAGACAACCGAACATCCCGACCATGCGGACTTCCTTAATCATTTTGCTCAACACGAAACGTGCATCCTCCTGCATGTTCGCGGCCGCACTCTGGCTGAGATAGGTGTTCTTGGCCGCGATGAAAACCTGCACCACGCCGAGCACCACGATCAGGCTCAATGCCAGGGCGATCAGCAACTCGACCAGGCCAAAGCCTCTGCTACGCCGACTCACGGGATCACCACCGGATCAATGGCCGTCCGGCTGCTCAGGACAAAGCTGCGCCGCGAGTCGGCAGCATTGGCAGCCCGTGAGTCGTCCCAGGTAATCGTGATGGTGTACACCTGCTGATTGACAGTGACACTGCCGATCGCGGATGCACCGAGCGAGCTGACAATATTGGCGTTGAAGTCAAACAGGTCCTGATCCCGGGCAACGTCCGGATTGCCCGAAGCCGGAGGCGCAATGGTGTAGTCCGCAGCGGCATTGGCGCGAATGCGGTCCAGCATGTCGTAGGCGATAAAACTGGCCTGACTGGTCATGCGCGCGCTGTCCGTGTACTTCAGCGCATTGAGCTGAAACGCCGCTGCGCCCAGCAACCCCACTCCCAGAATGACTAACGCCACCAGGACTTCGACCAGCGTCATGCCCTCCTGCGAGCCTTGCATCCCTGCTCTCATCCGCAACGTCCACCCAATAGAATTCGGCCGCTCAAACACACTGTCAGCGTCCTGCTTTGTGCTCCTCGCCCATAGCTGATCACCACCTCCGAGGACGGTGATGACAATCCGCCCAGACTGTTGAAATCGATGGCAGTGACGCCAGAGGTTAGCGCCAGAGTTGCGCCGTTGCTCATCGCCGGAACAACCCGCAATACATTGGCCAAAGCGCCAGTACCGTCGTAAATCGCCAGCTCCCCACTCCAGACATCCCCGCCGGCTGTCGGCCGCACACGCGTGGTATTGCCCCGATCGATGGCTTCGAGCCGGGCAACATTCAACGCTCGTTTCAGGTCCGCGATTTCGGTATCAGCCCTGGTTGTCTGCGTCGAGCGGGTAAACGTCGGGACGGCCATAGTCAGCAGGATCAGAAGAATCGCGAGCGCGACCAGCAACTCGATCAGCGTGAAACCTTTTGTACGATGCTCCATCGGGCCCTTCTGTTTCCTTCGGCTATACCTGCTGTTGCGCAGCACAACGTTCGAACGATGCTGTGCGTTGCCATTGCTCGCGCACGGATTGCGCGAGCCACAGCACGCCACGGAGGGAAATATCATGCGACAACACGGCTTCAGCCTGATCGAACTGCTCATGGGACTGGCAATTACAGGAATTGTTCTGCTTCTGGTCACTCCGGCGTTCGCAACGCTGATCGAGTCGAACCAAAGACAGCAAGCGGCGCAGGCTCTTTTCAGTGGTATTCGCACCGCCCGGAGCGAAGCCATCGTCCGCAACCAGGCCGTGGTGATTCACGGCATCAATGGCGACTGGAGCCAAGGCTGGCGGATGATCCTGGATATCAGCGGCAAAGGGGAGATGGACAGCGACAATCCACTGCTGGCCGAACGCCAGAGCGGCGCACGCGTGTCGATTGCAGGGAACGGTTCGGTCGAAAGCTCAATACGATTCAGAGGTCAGGGCGAAGCACTGATTGGAGGGACGTTACACATTTGCGCGGTTCGCGAACCGGTAAGCCAACATCAAGTGGTGTTGGCACGGACCGGTCGCGTCAGCCTGCGCAACGACAAGGTTGAGCAGGCGTTATGCGAAAAAAGGACTGAATTCAGAGCAACGAGCGAACGCGCAGTTCTTTAGGCATCGAGAACGTGATGTTCTCCTCGCGACCCGCCAGCTCATCGGCACCGGTGGCACCCCAGGCCTGCAACTGCTGGATCACCCCGCGCACCAGGACTTCCGGGGCGGATGCGCCAGCGGTGATGCCAATACGCTCGACGCCGTCGAACCAGCTCTTTTGCAGGTCTTCGGCACCGTCGATCAGGTAGGCCGGAGTGGACATGCGCTCTGCCAGCTCGCGCAAGCGATTGGAGTTGGAGCTGTTCGGGCTGCCGACTACCAGCACCACGTCGCACTCATCGGCCAATTGTTTGACCGCGTCCTGACGGTTTTGCGTGGCGTAGCAAATGTCGTCCTTGCGCGGTCCACCAATGGCCGGGAAACGCGAACGCAGAGCGTCGATAACGCGACTGGTGTCGTCCATCGACAAGGTGGTCTGGGTCACGAAAGCGAGCTTTTCAGGGTTGTTCACCTGCAACGCCGCGACATCTTTCTCGTCTTCGACCAGGTAGATCGCGCCACCGTTGCTGGCATCGTACTGGCCCATAGTGCCTTCGACTTCCGGGTGACCGGCGTGGCCGATGAGAATGCACTCTCGGCCGTCACGGCTGTAACGCGCCACTTCGATGTGAACTTTGGTCACCAACGGGCACGTGGCATCGAACACCTTCAGCCCGCGGCCAGCCGCTTCGCTGCGCACGGCCTGGGAAACGCCGTGTGCACTGAAGATCACAATGACGTCGTCCGGCACCTGATCCAGCTCTTCGACAAAGATCGCGCCACGGGAGCGCAGGTCTTCGACGACAAATTTGTTGTGGACCACTTCGTGGCGTACGTAGATCGGCGGCCCGAAGACTTCCAGGGCGCGGTTGACGATTTCGATCGCCCGGTCCACACCGGCGCAGAAGCCACGGGGGTTGGCGAGTTTGATTTGCATGCTGTGCCTCGTGTCTTGCGCGCGAAAAATGGTAATGCCCTGCCGTTCGTCGAACACCGTGTTCAAGAACAGCGAGGGTTTGGTGTGGGAGCGGGCTTGCTCGCGAATGCTGACTGACATTCAACATTGATGTCGTCTAACACACCGCTTTCGCGAGCAAGCCCGCTCCCACACTTTTACAACGCTTTGACGGAAATGATTTCCACGTCAAAGGTCAGCGTCTTGCCCGCCAGCGGGTGGTTGAAGTCGATGGTCACTTGCGCGTCGTCGAACTCTTTCACCACGCCCGGCAGTTCAGTATTGGCCGCATCGTTGAAGATCACCAGCAAACCCGGCGACAGTTCCATGTCTGCAAACTGCGAGCGCGGAATGATCTGCACGTTTTGCGGGTTCGGCTGGCCGAAGGCGTTTTCCGGCTCGATGCTCAGTGTACGCTTGTCACCGGCCTTGAAACCGAACAGGGCTGCTTCGAAACCTGGCAACAGGTTGCCGTCACCGACCTTGAAGGTCGCAGGGGCTTTGTCGAAGGTGCTGTCCACCGTGTCGCCATTCTCCAGGCGCAATGCGAAATGCAAGGTGACTTCCGTGTTCTGGCCGATGCGTTGCTCAGCCAATACCTGTTCAGTCATGAACGGTTTCTCCGGTCTTTTTACTTTTGAACATATCCAGTGCCAGCATGACAGCACCTACCGTGATTGCACTGTCGGCAAAGTTGAACGCCGGGAAATACCAGCGGTTCTGCCAATGCACCAGAATGAAATCGATCACATGGCCCAGGGCAATGCGGTCATACAGATTGCCCAGCGCGCCACCGAGTACCAGGGCCAGCGCAACCGCCAGCCAGGTTTCGTTGCGCCCCAGACGCTTGAGCCACACAACCAGCACCGCACTGACCACCACCGCGATCAAGGCGAACAGCCAGCGCTGCCAGCCGGAGCTGTCAGCCAGGAAGCTGAACGCCGCGCCAGTGTTGTAGGCCAGGGTCCAGCTGAAGTAATCGGGGATGATCACGATCTGCTGGTACATCTGGAGCTTGCCTTCGAAGTAGAACTTGCTGGCCTGGTCGATGACCAGTACCAGCAAACTCAACCAGAGCCAGCTCAGCCGTCCGAAACGGCCAACGGCATTAGGCATAGTGACGGACCTCGCCAGCGCCGCTGATGTTATCCACGCAACGACCGCAGATTTCCGGATGCTCCGGGTTCACGCCGACGTCTTCGCGGCAATGCCAGCAACGGGCGCATTTGGCGTGGGCCGACTTGACGATCTTCAGCTTCAGGCCGCTGACTTCAGTGACGACCGCGTCCTCGGGTGCCTTAACAAAGGGTGCAACGCTGGCAGTCGAGGTGATCAGCACGAAACGCAGTTCGTTGCTCAGCTTGGCCAGGTCGGCAGTCAGCGCGTCTTCGGCGAACAGGGTCACTTCGGCTTGCAGGTTGCCACCGACAGCCTTGGCTGCACGCTGGATTTCCATCTCTTTGTTGACCGCGACCTTCACTTCCATGATGCGGTCCCAGTAGGCGCGACCCAGCTCGAAGCCTTCCGGCAGTTCGCTCAGGCCTTCGTACCAGGTGTTGAGCATGACGGACTCGTTACGCTCGCCCGGCAGGTACTGCCACAGTTCGTCGGCGGTGAACGCCAGGATCGGCGCGATCCAGCGCACCAGCGCCTCGGAGATATGGAACAGCGCGGTCTGGCACGAACGGCGGGCCTTGCTGTCGGCGCCGGTGGTGTACTGGCGATCCTTGATGATGTCGAGATAGAAGCCACCCAACTCCTGCACGCAGAAGTTGTGGATCTTCGAGTACACGTTCCAGAAGCGGTATTCGCTGTAGTGCTCTTGCAGCTCACGCTGCAGCAGCAGGGTGCGATCCACGGCCCAACGGTCCAGCGCCAGCATTTCTTCGGCCGGCAGCAGGTCGGTGGCCGGGTTGAAGCCGGTCAGGTTCGACAGCAGGAAGCGCGCGGTGTTACGGATACGCCGGTAGGCGTCCGCACTGCGTTGCAGGATCTGCTCGGAAACCGCCATTTCACCCGAGTAATCGGTCGAGGCAACCCACAAGCGCATGATGTCGGCGCCCAGGGTGTCGTTGACTTTCTGCGGCGCGATCACGTTGCCCAGGGACTTGGACATCTTGCGGCCGGACTCGTCGACGGTGAAGCCGTGGGTCAGCAGTTCGCGGTACGGCGCGTGGTTGTCGATGGCACAACCGGTCAGCAGCGACGAGTGGAACCAGCCGCGGTGTTGGTCCGAGCCTTCCAGGTACAGGTCGGCACGCGGGCCGGTTTCGTGGCCCATCGGGTGCGAACCGCGCAGGACGTGCCAGTGCGTGGTGCCCGAATCGAACCAGACGTCCAGGGTGTCGCTGATCTTGTCGTACTGCGGCGCTTCGGCGCCCAGCAGCTCGGCGGCGTCCAGCTTGAACCAGGCTTCGATGCCTTCGACTTCGACGCGCTTGGCGACTTCTTCCATCAGCTCGACGGTGCGCGGGTGCAGTTCGCCGCTTTCCTTGTTCAGGAAGAACGGGATCGGCACGCCCCAGTTGCGCTGACGGGAGATGCACCAGTCCGGACGGTTGGCGATCATCGAGTGCAGGCGCGCCTGGCCCCAGGCCGGAACGAACTGGGTGTCTTCAATGGCCTTGAGCGAGCGCTGGCGCAGGGTGTCACCGGTGGTCGGCTGCTTGTCCATGCCGATGAACCACTGCGCGGTAGCGCGGTAGATCAGCGGAGTCTTGTGGCGCCAGCAGTGCATGTAGCTGTGTTCGATGACGGTGGTGTGCAGCAGCGCACCGACTTCGGTCAATTTGTCGACGATGGCCGGGTTGGCCTTCCAGATGAACTGGCCGCCGAAGAACTCCAGCGAAGGCACGTACACGCCGTTGCTTTGTACCGGGTTGAGAATGTCGTCGTTGACCATGCCGTACTTCTTGCAGGTCACGAAGTCGTCCACGCCATAGGCCGGTGCGGAGTGAACCACGCCAGTGCCGGCACCCAGCTCGACGTAGTCAGCCAGGTATACCGGCGACAGGCGGTCGTAGAACGGGTGACGGAAGTTGATCAGTTCCAGCGCCGAACCAGCGGCGGTAGCGATCACCGAACCTTCCAGCGAGTAGCGCGCCAGGCACGACTCGACCAGCTCTTCAGCCAGCACCAGCAGCTTGTCGCCGACATCGACCAGGGCGTAGTTGAATTCCGGGTGGACGTTCAACGCCTGGTTGGCCGGGATGGTCCACGGGGTGGTGGTCCAGATCACGATCGAGGCCGGCTTGCCCAGGGCAGGCAGACCGAAGGCGGCGGCCAGCTTGGCTTCGTCGGCAATCGGGAAGGCCACGTCAATGGTCGAGGACTTTTTGTTCTCGTACTCGACTTCCGCTTCAGCCAGGGCCGAACCGCAGTCGAAGCACCAGTTCACGGGCTTCAAGCCCTTGAACACGAAACCGCCCTTGACGATTTCAGCCAGGGCACGGATTTCCCCGGCCTCGTTCTTGAAGTCCATGGTCTTGTACGGGTTGGCGAAGTCGCCCAGCACGCCCAGACGGATGAACTCGGATTTCTGCCCTTCGATCTGCTCGGTGGCATAGGCGCGGCACAGTTCGCGGGTCTTGTCCGCGCCCAGGTTCTTGCCGTGGGTCACCTCGACCTTGTGCTCGATCGGCAGGCCGTGGCAGTCCCAGCCCGGGACATAAGGTGCGTCGAAGCCCGACAGGGTCTTCGAGCGGATGATCATGTCCTTGAGAATCTTGTTCAGCGCATGACCGATGTGAATCGTGCCGTTGGCGTACGGAGGGCCGTCGTGCAATACGAACTTCGGACGATCCTTGCCAATCTCGCGCAACTTTCCGTACAGGCCAATACTGTCCCAGCGCTGCAGGATCTGCGGTTCGCGCTGTGGCAGGCCGGCCTTCATTGGGAAGGCGGTGTCCGGAAGGTTTAGCGTGGCTTTATAGTCGGTCATTTAAGGCTCTTCATTAGCGATGGGCGCTAGGTGCGGCTAGTGCACGGGCGGCGGCGACATCCGCGCTGATCGCCGTTTTCAGTGCCTCCAGAGAGGCGAAACGCTGCTCTTCACGCAGCTTGTGGTGGAAAACCACCGTTAAACGCCGGTCATACAGATCGCCGGCAAAATCCAAAAGATGCACTTCCAGGTGGGCTTTGCCATCACCTTGAACCGTGGGCCGCACGCCGATATTGGCGACGCCGGGCCAGGTCTTGCCATCGATCTCGACATCCACCAGGTAAACCCCGGTAAACGGTACGCGACGGCGCTTGAGTTGTATGTTGGCCGTGGGCGTACCCAACTGCCGAGCAAGCTTCTGGCCATGCAATACGCGACCGGCGATCCGGTACGGCCGTCCGAGGAGGCGTTCAGCCAGGGCGAAATCCGCGGCGGCCAGGGCATTGCGGACCTGCGTGCTGCTGACCCGGATGCCATCCAGCTCGACGGTTTGCGCCGCTTCGACGGTAAATCCCTGAAGGATGCCGGCCTGTAGCAGGAAATCGAAATCTCCCGCGCGGTCACAACCGAAACGGAAGTCATCACCGACCTCCAGGTGCTGGACACCCAAGCCATCGACCAGAATGGTGTCGACGAACTCGCTGGCGCTGAGCTTGCTCAGGCGCTGGTTGAAAGCCAGGCACAGAACGCGGTCGACGCCTTCGGCGGCCAACAATTGCAGCTTGTCCCGCAGACGGGCCAGACGGGCCGGTGCAGTCTCCGGAGCGAAGAACTCGCGCGGTTGCGGCTCGAAAATCACCACGCAACTGGGCACGCCCAACTCGAGCGCACGCTCACGCAGCCGCGCCAGGATAGCCTGGTGGCCACGGTGTACACCGTCAAAGTTGCCAATAGTGGCGACACAGCCCCGATGCTGGGGGCGCAGATTGTGGAGGCCTCGAACCAGCTGCATAACGCGCTTCTTGCTCATAAAGTGGTCGATTATAACCACACCCGGCGGCCGACGACAGGCAACACCGTAACCCAAAGTGATCGAACCGACAAAACCGCCGGTTCGCCCGTGTTTATCGAGGCCGGAACCTCAGCCAAGCGTCTTGCGATTGAAGTCGCGCAAACGGAAGCCCATCAACACTAACATGCCGAAATAAGCCACCACACCGGCAATGACCAAGGCCCCCAGACGCAGGAAACGCTCAAGCATCTGCCCCTCACCCCAGGCCGGCATGAAATGCATCCCGGCCAGCAACACGCCAGACATCACCGCCACCGCAATCACCAGCTTGAAGCCGAACTTTGCCCAGCCCGGTTGCGGCTGGTACATCTGCTGTTTACGCAGCTGATAGAAGAGCAACCCCGCATTGAGGCAGGCGCCGGCGCTGATGGCGAGCGCCAGGCCCGCGTGAGCCAGAGGACCAATCAGCAACAGGTTGAACAACTGAGTGACGACCAGCGTGAAAATTGCGATTTTCACCGGCGTGCGGATGTTTTGTTGCGCATAAAAGCCCGGCGCCAGCACTTTAATCACGATAATCCCGAGCAACCCGACGGAATAGGCGATCAACGCACGCTGGGTCATGGCCGCATCATGGGCATCGAACTGACCATACTGGAACAGGGAAACCGTCAGCGGCTCGGCCAGAATCCCCAGCGCCAGGGCGCAAGGCAATACCAGCACGAAGCACAGACGCAGGCCCCAATCGAGGATGCGCGAGTATTCGTGGCGATCCTTGCTGGCGTAGGTCTTGGCCAGGGTCGGCAGCAAAATCGTCCCCAGCGCCACGCCCAACACCCCGGACGGCAGCTCCATCAAACGGTCGGCGTAGTACATCCACGACACGGAACCGGCCACCAGGAAAGACGCGAAGATCGTATTGATGATCAGCGAAATCTGGCTCACCGAGACACCGAGAATGGCCGGCAACATTTGCTTCATGACGCGCCACACACCGCTGTCACGCAGGTTCAGGCGCGGCAGTACGAGCATGCCAATCTTTTTCAGGTGCGGTAGCTGATAGAGCAACTGCGCCAGGCCGCCGACCAGTACCGCCCAGCCGAGCGCCATGACGGGCGGATCGAAGTACGGCGTCAAAAACACCGAAAAGATGATCATGCTGACGTTCAGCAGAGTCGGCACGAAGGCCGGTACCGAAAATCTGTTCCAGGTATTGAGGATCGCACCGGCCAACGACGACAGGGAAATCAGCAGGATGTAGGGAAAGGTCACCCGCAACAGACTGGAGGTCAGTTCGAATTTTTCCGGTGTGTCGGTGAAACCCGGCGCGGTGACCCAGATGACCCATGGCGCGGCGATCATGCCCAACACCGTGACCAGCGCCAGTACCAGCGTCAGCAGGCCCGAAACGTAGGCGATGAAGGTACGCGTCGCCTCTTCACCCTGCTGGCTTTTATATTCGGCAAGAATCGGCACGAACGCCTGGGAAAACGCCCCCTCGGCAAAGATTCGCCGCAGCAGATTGGGTAATTTGAAGGCGATAAAGAAGGCGTCAGTCGCCATTCCTGCGCCAAATGTGCGCGCGATGAGGGTGTCTCGGACAAACCCAAGAATCCGGGAAAGCATCGTGATAGAGCTGACGGCGGCCAACGATTTGAGCAGATTCATGGAAAGAGTTTGTGCCTGTCGATAAACAGCAGGCGAACTAAGCGCCTACTTGTGCGATACTCCGCGCCGCAACAGCACAGAGCCAAAGCTCGCGAGTTTACAGGTCACACGCCGGAAAGAAATATCCCGTCGCACCACGCCTACCACTTAGCGGAACGTTTCAAGCGCCCTTGACAAGACTTCAACTCATCGGCATGATTCGCGGCCTATTTTGTTTGCTATTTCCTAAAAAGTCTTTCGAGGAGCTCGACGGTGGCCAACTCACCTTCCGCCAAAAAACGTGCAAAACAGGCTGAGAAGCGTCGCAGCCACAACGCCAGCCTGCGTTCCATGGTTCGTACCTACATCAAGAATGTAGTTAAGGCCATCGACGCAAAAGACGCTGCCAAAGCTCAAGCCGCTTACGTTCTGGCTGTGCCAGTTATCGACCGTATGGCCGATAAAGGCATCATCCACAAGAACAAGGCCGCTCGTCATAAGAGCCGCCTGAATGGCCACGTCAAGGCCCTGAACGTTGCCGCTGCTGCCTAAGCGACACGCTCATTAAAAAACCGACCTCAGGGTCGGTTTTTTATTGCCTGCGATTTAGCAGGCACCGCAAAAAAATGTGGGAGCGGGCTTGCTCGCGAAGGCGGCGTGTCAGTCGACATCAATATTGACTGATACAACGCTTTCGCGAGCAAGCCCGCTCCCACAGTTTGTTTTGCGTCAAATTATTGGGCGTGCGCCCACGGCAAGATCGGAATCGCCGTCACCGCATTCTGCGGACTGCCCTCGATCAAGCGATCGCTGTACACCAGGTACACCAGCGTATTGCGCTTCTTGTCGAGGAAGCGCACCACCTGCATGGTCTTGAACACCAGGGACGTGCGCTCCTTGAATACCTCATCGCCATCCTTGAGCTCACCCCTGAAGCTGATCGGCCCGACCTGTCGGCAGGCGATGGACGCCTCGGCACGATCCTCGGCCAATCCAAGACCTCCCTTGACCCCACCCGTCTTGGCGCGCGACAGGTAGCAGGTCACACCATCGACCTTGGGATCATCAAAGGCCTCGACCACGATCCGGTCATTTGGCCCGACGAACTTGAACACCGTCGACACCTGGCCGATTTCCTCGGCCGAAGCCAGCAGCGGCATCGCCAACAGCAATCCCAATAATCCTTTTGCCACGCGCATTCAGGTATTCCTTCAGACCAGGATCAGGTTATCGCGGTGAACCAGTTCCGGTTCCGCCATGTAACCCAGCAGACCGACAATCGCCTCGGACGACTGACCAATGATTTTTTGTGCTTCCAGCGCACTGTAGTTGGCCAGGCCGCGGGCAATCTCACGACCGTCCGGCGCCACGCAAACCACCATCTCGCCACGACGGAAGCTGCCCTGCACCAATTTGACCCCGACCGGCAACAAGCTCTTGTTGCCCTGAGACAACGCAGTCACCGCACCGGCATCCAGCACCAGGGTGCCACGGGTTTGCAGATGACCGGCCAGCCACTGCTTGCGCGCCGCCAGCATGCCACGCTCCGGCGAGAGTAAGGTACCGATACGCTCGCCCGCCTTGAGGCGATCCAGCACACGCTCAAGCCGCCCACCCACGATAATGGTGTGAGCGCCGGAACGGGCCGCCAGACGCGCCGCACGCAGCTTGGTCTGCATACCGCCACGCCCCAGCGCCCCGCCCGTACCGCCCGCCACTGCATCGAGCGCCGGATCATCGGCACGCGCTTCGTAAATCAGCTGGGCATCCGGATTGTTGCGCGGATCGGCGTCGAACATGCCATCGCGATCCGTCAGGATCACCAGCAAGTCTGCCTCGACAAGGTTCGCCACCAGCGCCGCCAGGGTGTCGTTGTCGCCGAAACGGATTTCGTCGGTGACCACGGTGTCATTCTCGTTGATGACCGGAATGACTTTGAGCTCGACCAATGCGCGCAAGGTACTGCGGGCGTTCAGGTAGCGCTTGCGGTCGGACAGGTCGTCGTGGGTCAGGAGAATCTGCGCGGTATGCCGGCCGTGCTCGGCAAAGCTCGACTCCCAGGCCTGCACCAGCCCCATCTGGCCGATTGCAGCAGCGGCCTGAAGCTCGTGCATCGCACTGGGTCGCGAAGTCCAACCCAAACGGCTCATACCGGCCGCCACCGCCCCAGAGGACACCAGCACCAGTTCGACACCCGCCTCATGCAAGGCCACCATCTGCTCAACCCAGACACCCATTGCCGCGCGATCCAGGCCCTTGCCGTCCGCCGTCAGCAAAGCGCTGCCGATCTTCACGACCCAACGCTGCGCACCTGTCACCTTGCTCCGCATCATCTTCAACCTTAGCTTGAGGACAGCGCGACCTGGCACTGCCCGTGACGTTATTCGTGGCTATTCGCGACCAACGATTTACAGATACTAAAACGCCGCTCGATTGAGCGGCGCTTAAGTTTATCGCAACGAATCAGTCACGCACGTAAATGATTTCCGGACCGTCTTCGTCATCCACATCTTCTTCGTCCCAATCATCGTCGCCGATGTCGTGGACCGACTTCACGCCGCTGCGACGCAGGGCACGCTTGTCATCCAGCGCCTGCAGCTGCGCGCGGGCTTCGTCTTCGATGCGCTGATCGAGATCGGCCAGCTCTTCCTTGTAGGCCGGGTCATTGGCCAGGCGATCAGCACGATCTTCCATGTAACGCATGATGTCGTGGCACAGACGCTCGGTACCGAGCTTGGAGATGGCCGAGATCACGTACACCGGACCGGTCCACTCCAGGCGATCGACGATCTCCTTGACGCGAGCATCGTGCTCCTCATCAAGGATCTGGTCGCACTTGTTCAGGACCAGCCAGCGATCACGCTCCGCCAGGGACGGGCTGAACTTGATCAGCTCGTTGACGATCACCTCAGCGGCATCCGGTGCACTGGCGTCATCCAGCGGTGCCATGTCCACGAGGTGCAGCAGCAGACGCGTACGCGCCAAGTGCTTGAGGAAGCGAATGCCCAGACCAGCACCTTCGGAAGCACCCTCGATCAAACCCGGAATATCGGCAATGACGAAGCTCTTCCAGCGATCGACGCTGACCACACCCAGGTTCGGCACCAGCGTGGTGAACGGGTAGTCGGCAACTTTCGGCTTGGCAGCCGAAACCGAGCGGATAAAGGTACTTTTACCGGCGTTCGGCAAACCCAGCAGACCGACGTCAGCCAGAACTTTCATTTCCAGCTTCAGGTCGCGCTGCTCACCCGGCTTGCCCGGAGTAGTCTGGCGCGGCGCACGGTTGGTACTGGATTTGAAACGGGTATTGCCCAGACCGTGCCAGCCACCCTGCACGACCATCAGTTTCTGACCGGCCTTGGTCAGGTCGCCGATGACCTCCTGAGTCGCCGAGTCGATCACCGTGGTACCCACCGGTACACGCAGGATCAGATCCTCACCCTTCTTGCCGGTGCAGTCGGTGCTGCCGCCGTTGGAGCCACGCTCGGCATCGAAGTGCCGGGTGTAACGGTAGTCCACCAGGGTATTGAGGTTTTCGTCGGCCATCATGTAGATGGAACCGCCATCACCACCGTCACCACCGTTCGGACCACCGTTTTCGATGAATTTTTCGCGACGGAAACTCATGCAGCCATTGCCGCCGTCACCGGCTTTTACTCGAATCGATACTTCATCAACAAACTTCATAACAAACGCCTCTCGCCATACGGACGAGCCGAAAAACAATCAAGACATAAGACTCTTGCAAAAATGAGCGCAGCGACCCCAAACCACGACACCTACATCGTACGCCGACAGCCCATACAAACAGCTTTGCAAGAGACTCACCCCACAAACGAAAAAGCCCCGTCGCGAGACAGGGCTTTTCCAGCGATCGCGCAATTAAGCTGCGACTACGCTCACGTAACGACGACCGAAGGCGCCTTTTACTTCGAACTTGATCACGCCTTCGACTTTAGCGAAGAGGGTGTGATCCTTACCCATGCCAACGCCGTAGCCAGCGTGGAATTGGGTACCGCGCTGACGCACGATGATGTTGCCTGCTTTGATAGCCTGGCCGCCATACATCTTCACGCCAAGGCGTTTGGCTTCTGAGTCGCGACCGTTACGGGTACTACCACCAGCTTTTTTGTGTGCCATGAGTTCAATTCTCCTAGTGAGGAATTAGGCTGAAATTAAGCCTGAATACCGGTGATTTTGATCTCGGTGTACCACTGGCGGTGGCCCATACGCTTCATGTGGTGCTTACGGCGACGGAACTTGATGATGCGGACTTTATCGTGACGACCTTGGGAGATCACTTCAGCCACAACGGTAGCGCCAGCAACAACTGGAGCGCCGATATTCACGTCGTCACCGTTGGCAACCAACAGAACGCGATCAAAGGTAACGGATTCGCCGGTAGCGATTTCCAGTTTTTCGATCTTCAGGTATTCACCTGGGGCGACTTTGTACTGCTTGCCGCCAGTAACGATTACTGCATAAGACATGGTATTTCTCCGATAATCCTGCTCACCCAGCTCTTTATAAGAAGAGGTATTGGCTGGCATGGCTGCATGGGGCTGGAAGGCCCGCTTGCAATTGCGTAAGGCAGGTGCTGCCCAGGAAGTTCAGGGTGCGCGATTGTACGCAAGGCACGAGCGCCTTGCAAGGGGCCGTCCATCGCGCCTTGACACCTGCTGGCGTGGGTCCTAGCATGCCGCGCAACCCTTCTGGAGCGACTGTCGCTGATGCAACCCCAAGCTTTCTACCGCGCGGTGGCGGACGATTTTAGCGCCGTTGACGGCATCATCAAGAAGCAGCTGACTTCGCGGGTGCCGCTTGTATCGAAAATCGGCGATTACATCACCTCGGCCGGCGGTAAACGCCTGCGCCCCTTGTTAGTGCTGCTGTGTGGCAAGGCCCTGGGCCGTGAAGGCGACGAACTGCGCCTGTTGGCCGCCACCATCGAGTTCCTGCACACCGCCACCCTGCTGCATGACGACGTGGTCGACATGTCCGGTATGCGCCGTGGCCGCTCGACCGCCAACGCCATGTGGGGCAACGCGCCAAGCGTGCTGGTCGGTGACTTCCTGTATTCGCGCTCCTTCGAAATGATGGTCGAGCTGGGTTCCATGCCAGTGATGAAGATCCTTTCGCAAGCCACGCGCATCATCGCCGAAGGGGAAGTGTTGCAGCTGTCGAAGGTGCGTGACGCCAGCACCACCGAAGAAACCTACATGGAAGTCATCCGCGGCAAGACCGCGATGCTCTTCGAAGCCTCGACCCACAGTGCCGCCGCCCTGTGCGAAGCCACGCCGGAACAGGCCGAAGCCCTGCGTACATTCGGTGATCACCTGGGGGTGGCCTTCCAGCTGGTCGACGACCTGCTTGACTATAAAGGCGACGCCGAGACCCTGGGCAAGAACGTCGGTGACGATCTGGCCGAAGGCAAGCCGACCCTGCCGCTGATCTACACCATGCGCGAAGGTACGCCGGAACAGGCCGCCCTGGTGCGCAAGGCGATCCAGAAAGGCGGAATCGAAGACCTGGAAAGCATCCGCGAAGCCGTGGAAGCCTCGGGTTCGCTGGAGTACACCGCGCAACTGGCCCGCGATTATGTGGCCCGCGCGATCAAGTGCCTCGAAGCGCTGCCCGCCAGCGAATACCGCGATGCGCTGGTTGAACTGAGTGAGTTCGCGGTAGCCCGCACGCACTGACACGAAGATCCCTTGTGGGAGCGGGCTTGCTCGCGAATGCGGCGTAACAGTCGACGGAGATGTTGGATGTGAGTCCGTCTTCGCGAGCAAGCCCGCTCCCACAGGTTTTTCGTTGCTGCCCTCTCCCGCCTAAAACCCTATATAATGTGCGCTTTTTAACGATCCTGAATCCAAGGAGCCTTAGTGAGCACGCTGCCACCCTGCCCAAAATGCAATTCCGAATACACCTACGAAGACGGCACCCAGCTGATCTGCCCCGAGTGCGCCCACGAATGGTCCGCCAGCGGTGAAGCCGAAGCGGCGTCCGATGACACAGTGAAAAAGGATTCGGTCGGCAATGTCCTGCAGGACGGCGATACCATCACCGTGATCAAGGACCTCAAGGTCAAGGGTACGTCCCTGGTGGTCAAGGTCGGCACCAAGGTCAAGAACATCCGCCTGTGCGATGGCGATCACGACATCGATTGCAAGATCGACGGCATCGGCCCGATGAAACTCAAGTCCGAGTTCGTCAGAAAAGTCTGATCCTGCTGTTATCCATCCCGCGCCCCGCACGGGATGGAGCCCCCCCCCGCTTCGCCCGGTCAATCCAGGTAATAGCCAGACGCCAGTCCTTTTGACCTGACGCAATCTTTACCCGGAAAAAAGCGCAAACCGCCAATAGGCCCTTGCTATTTGATGAATAAGAATTATTCTCATCAAACCTTCAATGGAGATGAGAACCATGACTTATTTGATCGATGCCTGGCTGGACCGCCCACACCCTTACCTCAGGATCCTGCATCGGGAAACCGGGGAAGTCTGTGCCGTGCTGGAAGAGGAAGCCTTGAACGAGCTGCAGGACCAGGGTGACCTTGACGTCAACGGCCTGAGCTCAAGCGAGCCGGTGGTGCTCAAGGAACTGGTGCGCAATCTGTTTCTGTTCTGCTATGCCCGGGCGTTGCGCCCGCACAGTGAACTGCACCACAAGATCGAACTATGAGAAACGTCGCAAGACTCTGTAGGAGCGAGCCTGCTCGCGAAAAACTCAAAGACACGCGTTCATTCAGAATGCCCGCGTAATCGTTGACGCCCATCGCGAGCAAGCTCGCTCCTACAGGTAATCGGTGTTACAGAACGTCAAGCAGCTCGACGTCGAACACCAGTACGCTGTGCGGCGGGATGCCGCCAACGCCTTGAGCGCCGTAAGCCAGTTCGCTCGGCACGTACAGGCGCCATTTGCTGCCGGCGTTCATCAGTTGCAGGGCTTCGGTCCAGCCGGCGATCACGCCGCCAACCGGGAATTCTGCAGGCTGGCCGCGCTCGTAGGAGCTGTCGAACACAGTGCCGTCGATCAGGGTGCCGTGGTAGTGAGTACGCACGGTGTCTTCACGGGATGGCTTGGCGCCTTCGCCAGCAGTCAGAACTTCGAACTGCAGGCCGGAAGCCAGAGTGGTGATGCCTTCACGCTTGGCGTTTTCAGCCAGGAAAGCCAGGCCTTCGCCAGCGGCCGCTTCAGCCTTGGCTGCAGCTTCGGCCTGCATGATTTCACGGATGACCTTGAAGCTGGCGGACATTTCTTCCTGACCCACACGGCTTGGCTTGCCGGCGAATGCGTCGGTCAGACCCGCCAGGATCGCGTCCAGGCTGACGCCCGGTGGCGGATTGTCACGCAGTTGGTCGCCCAGCTGGCGGCCAATGCCGTAGCTGACGCGGGTTTCGTCGGTGGACAGATTTACTTCGGACATGACACTGCTCCGCTGTGCGGACGGCCTGGAACTTGCCGTGCGTGCACAGCGCGTCCCGGAGCGCCCGGAACCAAAAGGGCCAGCAGACTAGCACAGATGTCATGCCATTGATGAGGGACGTCAGGCGATCGGCACCTTCAGGGTATCCTGCACATCGGCAACCAGCCCGCACATCTCGTCATGCACGACGGTGTGCACAAGGTTGAAGTGCAGCTTGGGAAAGGAGCGCAGCACATCACGGGCATGCTCCACCGAACGCAGGCTCATCATGTGCCCGTGCGCATCGCTCAATGGATACGCCGCGCCGTGCATCCGAGCCTCAAGCAGGTAGATGCCGCCCTCCATGGAGATCAGGTTCAGCTCATCGACCTTCCCGGCGACGGCATAGGCATTCAACTCTTGCAGGTTCATGTACGCACCTCACGCAATGGCGAGCCAACATACTTACAGGGATAGGCTTCGGTGCATCAAAGCACAAGCCACTGGCCGGACCGTTTGTCTGTTATCGCGAGAGGTTGTGGCGAGCGAGCTTGCTCGCGCCGGGCAGCGGAGCAGCCCAAAAAAAGCGGGATCGCTTCGCAATCCAGCGGGAGCAAGCTCCCTCGCCACAAGGGAGCCTGACCGAATCAGTGCTTGGTGACTTTATCCAGGTAACCCATGGCAAATGCCGAAACCACGAAGGTCATGTGGATGATCACATACCACTGCAGATGCTCGGGGTCGACGTTCTTGGCGTCCATGAAGATGCGCAGCAGGTGAATGGACGAGATTGCCACGATCGACGCGGCCACTTTCATCTTCAGCGACGAAGAGTCCATGGTGCCGAGCCAGTTGAGCTTTTCCTTGCTGTCGTCGATGTCCAGTTGCGAGACGAAGTTCTCGTAGCCGGAAATCATCACCATCACCAGCAAACCGCCCACCAGCGCCATGTCGATCAACGACAGCAGCACCAGGATCAAGTCCGATTCGGCCATCGAGAACACGTTCGGGATGACGTGGAAGACTTCCTGGAAGAATTTCAGTGCCAGCGCCAACAGCCCGAGGGACAGGCCGAAATAGATCGGCGCCAGCAGCCAGCGCGAGGCGTACATTGCATTTTCGATAAAGCGTTCCATTGAATCTCACATGTGGACTGTAAATGGCGGCGAGTATATCAGTCGCCCGCCCCTATCCAGAAGCTGCCAGAAAACGTCGAAAAATCCGCCACCTGCACCTGTGTATCAAGGTTTTTCTGCTAGTGTCCAAATCATTGAACGCTCAGTGATATTGGACAGGAAGACTGGAAATGGATGTGCGATTGCCTTTGACGAGTGCCGGAATTTGCCTGGCACTGCTGCTAAGTGGCTGCTCACCCAGCGATGAAAAACGCCAGGTCAGCCTCGAAGAAAAAACCGCGCAGTTCGAAAAGTCGCTGGACGCCATCCAGGATCCGAAGCTCAAGGATGCCGTGTCGGAGCTGGGCGGCTCACTGCTGCTGCTCGAGCGCGCGCAACTCAAGCTCGACAGCAAACCAGTGGAAACCGAATACGGCGAAGACGCCCTTGCCATGCTCAAGCACTACCCGACCCCGCAAGCCCTGGTCGACACCTACATCAACGGGTTGTTCGTGCTGCAAAAGGATTCCAGTTCCGACTACCTGACCGATCTGCAACCGGTGTTTCCCTTCACGTTCAGCGTTCCTGCCGCGTTTTTGTTTCCCCACGGCCTGGAGTGGCAGTCCGTCACCCTGAGCAATAAACGGGTCATTGCCTTCCAGTCGGAATGGTCGGAAACCGACCCCGGCATTCAACTCAGCCCATCGAGCTCCAACCTGACCAACCCCGATGACCTGACAGTGTCTTACCCCTTCATCGAAGGCCTCGACATCGACAAAAAAAACCAGCCGCAGCCCGTGAGCCTGCAGGGTAAGGTCGAAGTCATCGCGCCCCGCCGGCTCTACAGTTTCGACCTGACGAAAAAGGACATCGGCCAGACCCGCACCAATGACAACCTGAGCGTCACCTTGCTCACACTGACGAACAACTACGCGGAAATCGAATACAACGACAGCGCGCCGCTGGCGCCTGAAGTCAGTGAAACACCACTGAACCCGTTGATCGTCCAGGCCAGGGACAGCACCGGGCAATACATCACGCGCGCAGGTTCGATCAACGAAACCGCGGCACAAATTGCCTTCTATCGGCAGCAACTGGCCAAGATGCAGCAACAACAGAGCTGGAGCGAGACGCTGGAAAAGCAACTGGACGAAGAACAACGCACCTTTGAGAAACGGCAGACCCGACGCTATTCAAAGGTATATTTCAACGGGACGATCGAAACACTCGAAGTCAGCATGCTGGATTTTTCCGCCGTCACAGTCACCCGCAAGGACCTTGACCTACCGGTCCGGCACTTCGATGCCGAGACCCCGGACAAGGGCATTCAGCCCTTGAACCTGCCTGTGGTGGTCTATGACGACCAGGCCGCAACCTGGCTAAAAGGGGCAACGCTGAGCGAGGATCAACTGAAAAAGAACGTCAGCATCAGCCAGTCGGTCGACGACCCCAGCGCTGCTCGAATCGAATTCACCCATCTGCGCAGCTTCAACGATGAACTGCTGGGCACCTCGCTCAACCCCGGTGAAAGCCCGGTGAGCTTCTTTACCGAAGACACTCTTGGCAAACGCGACGAACCGATCGAGCTGCCACCGGAGGCCTACCAGATCGATCCACTGCGCGGCACCATCACCTACGATCTGAATCTGTTTCCGGAAACGCCGGCCTACGCAGTGGGCTCGATGCCGTTGTTCCTGGCCACGATCGAGCAAAAAAGCCTCGATACCCGTCAACTGCCCAAAGGCCTTGAGCTCAAGGACAATGCTCTGATAGTGAATCTGAAGGTGTTTCCCGCTCAGGACTGGCGCTTTTTCGCCAAGGACGACAGTGGCAATTACTTGAAGGAAATTCTATCGGTCAGCCGTGGCGCGAACGCACAAGGCCGGGCGCAATTTGCCGTGCATTACTTCTACGGGCAGCCTACGCGCCTGGAAACCTATCAGCGCACTGACCTCGCCACCGTGCAATATGGTTTCGAGGTCAAACTCGACAAGGCTGACATGACACGCCTTGATCAATAGTGCGACTCAGTGCTCGGGGTGAAACTCGAAGCCGCCCAGGTTACGGCAGCGACCACCGTTGATTTCCCGCAATTGGGCTTGCAGGTGCAGGCACCAGATTTGCGGATCGTCGGCCAACTCGTAGCCATGCAAGGTCAGGCTTTCAACGATGGTGTCGAGGATTGATTCAGCGGCGATTGGACCATGAAACGGGCCTTGGGCCTTGATGGCCGAAGGTTGTTCACCGGCCATTCCGGCGGCGAACAACAGAGTCCACATGCCCGTGTCTCCTGCCAACGGACGGATGGCACACTCGATACGGGTCACAAGGCCCAGGCATTGACGGGTGAGGCAGAGGTTGCGCGACATGGCGGCGACCCTCGGTAGATCCGGTATTCAGCCCCCATGTGAAGGCTGTTTCGATCCTGTGATTACTGTCGATATCCCTGAGCAGAGAATAGAAGAAAAGTCTGGCTTGCAGGCCGAGACAAAACCGAAAGGCGCCGAATGGTCATAGTGTGAATATTGACGTCATTTCGACGACGCTCTCCGATGTTCACACAAACAAATGTGGGAGCGGGCTTGCTCGCGAAGGCGGCGTATCAGCCAACATAAATGTTGAATGAAAAGACGCTTTCGCGAGCAAGCCCGCTCCCACATGGGTCATTGCATCAAGCAGGCTTGGTTTCCGCCAATGCCTCCTGCGCCAACTCTTTCTCGGCTTCCTTCAGATCATCCTCGCTGATCATTTCCGCGATAACCCGTAAGCGTTCCACGACCCGCGCGTTCACGCTGCCTTCCGGGAACTCGCCATTTTCGTCCGGTTCGCCGGCCGGCTCGCCAACCAGCAAACTCAAGGCTTCGTCGGCCTGACGGACCGCGTAGACATGGAACTGCCCCGCACGCACCGCCGCCAGCACCTTCTCGTCGAGCATCAGCGTGGCGACGTTGGCGTGAGGAATGATTGCCCCCTGCTCGCCAGTCAACCCGCGGGCTTCGCACAGACGGAAGAAGCCCTCGATCTTCTCGTTGACCCCGCCCACCGCCTGCACTTCGCCGAACTGGTTGATCGAACCGGTGATGGCAAAGCACTGTTTGAGCGGAGTTTTCGACAAGGCCGAGATCAGGGTGCAGGCCTCGCCCAGGGACGCGCTGTCGCCATCGACATAACCGTAGGATTGCTCCAGGGCGATGCTTGCGGAAATCGCCAGCGGGAATTCCTGGGCGTAGCGGCTGCCCAGATACCCCGTGAGGATCATCACGCCCTTGGAGTGGATCGGCTGGCCGAGGTTGACCTCGCGCTCGATGTCGACAATACCGCTGCCACCCGGGTACACCGTGGCGGAAATCCGCGCCGGTACACCGAAAGCCGAGTCGCCGACCTCCAGCACGGTCAAGCCGTTGCACTTGCCGACCGCTGCGCCATCGGTGTCGATCAGGATGATCCCGGCCAGCATGTCGTCGAGAATCCGCGCCGAAACCCGCCCGGTTCGCGTGGCCTTGGCCTTGAGTGCCCGTTCGATGTGGCCGGCGTCGGTCATTTCATCACCGGCCAGGTGGCGGATGAAATCGGCCTCGCTGACCAGCTGGAACAAGTCACCGATACGCGCCGACAAGCGCCCCTGGTGCTCGGCCAGGCGGGCGCTGTAAGTCGCCAGACGCGCCACCGCATCGGCGGTCAGCGGTGCCATGCCTTCTTCGGATGTACGGGTTTTGAGCAACTGGGCGAACTGCTCCAGGCTCTCGTCAACCATCGGGATGTCCTCGTCGAAATCCACCAGGACGCGGAACATCTCCTGGAAATCCGGATCGAGGTCTTGCAGCGTGTAATACAGCTGACGGGCACCGATGATGACGACTTTGACCTGCAGCGGAATGTGTTGCGGTGTCAGGGTCACAGTGGCCAGACGGCCCAGCTCGCCCAGCGGTGATTCCATTTTCAGCTTGCGCGATTGCAGGGCGCGTTTCAGCGCGTCCCACACGAATGGCTCGCTGAGCATTTTGTCCGCTTCAAGGATCAGGAAACCACCGTTGGCCCGGTGCAAGGCCCCCGGCCGCAGTTGGCGGTAGGTGGTGTACAGCGCGCCCTGGTCGGTGCTGTATTCGATGCGACCGAAGAGGTTTTCGTAGGTCGGGTGCGGCTCGAACACCACCGGCGCACCGCCGCTGGCCGAGTGACCGACCACCAGGCTCGGTGCGTATTGTTCTTCCAGCAACTTGCGGGCGACAGCGTCGGTCTTGCTGTCGTCCACCAGTTGCTCGACCACGGTCTTGAGCAAATACACCTGCATGGCTTGCAAATAACCGCAAACCGCCGCGTTCTCGGCATACTTCTCCGACAGTGGCGACAACAAGGGCTGCAAGGCCAGGGTGATGGTCTCTTCGTTCAGATGACGCAACTGGTTGCTCGACTCACGCTTCCATTGCGGCAGGCTGGCGAGCTCTTCGTTCAAGCGCTCTTCCAGTGCCGAAATATCTTCGTGAAAGCGGTCGCGCTCGGCTTCCGGCAACTGGGCGAATTCAGCTTCGTCCAAGGCCTTGCCGTCACCCATCGGAGTGAAGGCGATATTGCTGGCGTCGCGGTAGAGCGCGACGTCCTTTTCCAGCGCCAGACGCTCGATGACGTCCAGGGCCTTGTCGTAGCGCTGGTTGAAGGCGCGGTCGATGCCACTTTTCTTCTGTTGGTAGGACGGATGCTCGAAGACAGCTGGAAACGTCGCCAGCAGGTTGTCGATCAAGCCGTTGATGTCACCGATGAAGGCACCGGCGGTGCCCGACGGCAGTTCCAGTGCGCGCGGCTCGCGCGGCTCATCGAAATTGTTGACGTAGACCCAGTCCGCCGGAGTCTGCAGGCGCTTGCCTTCGGCCTTGAGGTAGCGTTTGACGAACGAGAACCGGCCAGTCCCCGGCTCGCCCATGACAAATACGTTGTAACCGGGGCGTGGCATGGCCACACCAAACTGCAAGGCTTCGACCGCACGTTCCTGGCCAAGCACACCGCGAAAGGGCTCCAGATCATTGGTGGTAGAGAAGCTGAACTGTTCAGCGGAAAACGGACGGGTCAGCGCTTCGGGCGCTAGACGCAAGCTGGCAGCAACAGGATCAGGCATCGGGCTTCCTTAACAATCAGGCGGGGCAGATGGCAGCATTCTGGCGCTGCCCATACCCGACTGGCAAGGAGCGCGGCAGGCCAAAGCATAGACAAGCCGAAACCCCGACGTAGAGCCGCGCCAAATCACTGTTTGCGACGATTGTTTTTGCAAAAAATCACGGAACCCCGCGATCGTGCCTAAACTCCAAACTGCGCGGCTGGACTAATGACCGGCCCACTGGCACCAGACGGGCCAGAACCCCTTGTCAAACTGGTATGCACATAAAGAGAACAAAGCTATGAAACGGATTCTTCTTGGTACTCTCTTCACCGCTGTATCCATGAACGCCATGGCTCAGGCGCCAGGCGGCCCGGATTGCGGTTGGGGCAACATGCTGTTCGAAGGCCAGCGTGGTACTCCGGCTCACTTCCTGGCATCCACCACCAACGGCACTTCCGGCAACGCAACCTTCGGCATGACATCCGGCACCAACGGTTGCGCAACCAATGCGTCGCTGACCTACGGCGGCAAATCCTGGTTTGCCATGAACGGCATGATGAACGAACTGTCCGAAGACATGGCCAAGGGTCAGGGCGAAGCGCTGACCACCTATGCCGTGGTACTGGGCGTAGCGCCGGAAGACCGTGCGCACTTCGCCGCTGTCACTCATGAGCACTTCCAGCAGATCTTCAGCAAGGCTGACGTGACTGCCGAAGATGTGCATACCAACACCCTGGCCGTGCTCAAAGCCGACCCTCGTCTGGCCAAGTACGCAACTCAAGCTTAAGCTCGACCCGCCCCGCTTCTTTCGGGAAGCGGGTTTTGTTTTTTGGACCTGCCCCTCTTTGGGAGCGTCGGTAAGTCAACACGCAAAACCTGTGGGAGCGGGCTTGCTCGCGAATGCGGTGTATCAATTGACGATGATGTTGACTGACCCACCCTTTCGCGAGCAAGCCCGCTCCCACATGGAATGGGTTTGACTGACTGGCACTATCCTGGTCGGGGCTCAGTTTCTATCGATTAAGTTGCCATCTATGTTCAAACGCCTTGCCTGGCTGGCGCTGTGTGTCTGCGCCCCGCTGTCCGCCGCGCCCCACATCGATCCACAACGTTTGCAGCAACTGGCCAACGACCCTTTCTGGATATCCCTGGGCCATTACGAAACCGCCAAGCTCGGCGGCTGGCGCAGCTATGTCAGCGACCGGAAGTTCTTCCTCGCCACCGATGGCAATGAACATCCGGACCATGAACTGGCGGCGACTGTACAAGCCTTGTACGCCCCGGCCAGTGCCGGTGAACAACACGCGCAATGCGTCTACCCGGCCCGCGCCCGCTGGCTCAAGGAACAACTCGACCTGACCGGTCTGCCAACGCCGGACTGCGCGGCGTTCAAACAATGGTTCAAGGATGTCTCGCCCGACAGCGCGGTGATGATCTTCCCGGCGGCCTACCTGAACAGCCCTTCCTCGATGTTCGGCCATACCCTGCTGCGCATCGACCAGGCCGAAGTGAAGAGCGACAAGACGTCGCTGCTCAGTTACGCGATCAACTTCGGCGCCTACATCGAGGGCTCGGACAACAGCATCATCTATGCCTGGAAAGGCCTGATGGGCGGTTATCCCGGCCTGTTCGCGATGGTGCCCTATCAGGAAAAGCTCTCGGAATACCGCAGCCTGGAAAACCGCGACCTATGGGAGTACCGCCTTAACCTGACCCCACAGGAAACCGCGCGCATGGTCGAGCACGTCTGGGAGCTGAAGCAGATCAAATTCGACTATTTCTTCTTCGACGAAAACTGCTCATACCGCTTGCTGGAACTGCTGCAAGTGGCTCGCCCGAGCCTGCACCTGACGGACCAATTCCCGCTCACGGCCATCCCCACCGACACCGTCAAGGCCGTGAAAGCGGCCGGGCTGGTGGAATCGATCCAGTATCGCCCGTCCCGGGAGCGCGAGTTGCTCAGTCGCGCCGAGCCGTTGAACCCGCAAGAGCAGCAATGGGTGCTGAAAGTCAGCGCCGACCAGAAACAACTGCAAGACCCGGCGTTCAAGGCACAACCCCGCGACCGCCAGGCGCTGATCATCGATGCCGCCTATCGCCTGGAGCGCTATCGCGCTAACGGCCAGGAGCGCGATCCGGCGCGCGCCCAGCGCAGCTTCGAACTGCTGCGGGCGATCAACCAGAACCCGGCGCCGGAGCTGAATATCCCGCAACCCGGCCTGCCTGAAGACGGTCACGAGTCGCGCACCTGGCAGCTCGGTCTCGGCACCCGTGGAGACAAAGCCTTTGGCGAGTACGGCTTGCGCATGGCTTATCACGACCTCAATGACAACAGCGAAAGCTTTCCCCTTGGCGCGCAGATCGAAATCCTGCAATTGAAACTTCGCCAGTACGAAGGCAACGACTGGCAGGTGCAGCAACTGGACCTGGCAACCATTCGCTCCATGACCCCGCGTAACGAATTGCTGCAACCGCTGTCATGGCAAGTCACGGGCGGCCTGGAACGGGTGCCGGGCCGGCACGATGACCAAACCCTGGTCAGCCATGTCAACGGCGGTGGTGGTGGAACCTGGCAACTGAGCGAGGACATGCTCGGATTTGTCTTGGGCACTGTGCGTATCGAGCACAACAACGACTTCGCCGAATTCATCGCGCCGGCCGCCGGTTTCAACAGTGGGGTGCTGTGGAAAAACCCGCTGGGTAATTTGAGCCTCGAAGCCAAGGGCGATTTTTTCACCAATGGTGAAGTGCGCCGCAGCCTGAGCCTGAAGCAGCAATGGGAAATCTCCCGCAATCTCGGACTGCGCTTGAGCGCCCAGCGGGAGTTCAGCCATTTGGCGTCGGCCGAGAACGAAGTGATGCTTGAGCTGAAGTGGTATCACTACTGACCCGAACGCAACGAAAATCCCTGTGGGAGCGGGCTTGCTCGCGAAAGCGGTGTGTCAGTCAGCATTAATTTTGAATGACAGATCGCATTCGCGAGCAAGCCCGCTCCCACAAGGGTTATGTGGCGTTCGACAAAGTGCATGCACACCTTTCACATCCCCCGGCGAATCCACCTCTAGACTTTCTCTATGGGCCTCGTATCGGCTTGAGAGCGTGAGACGTGGCGGTATGCGGGATGGCTGGGTGTGTTGTTGCTGATCGCCGGGTGCCAGTCAACCCACGAGGACCTGCTCGCCGCCCTGGCCTTTCACTCGCCGTAAGTCGCTTTCAGACATCCAGTGAAACCAAATGCCTGCGACCATGGCCCAAATTCTATATCGGGAGAATTTCATGAGCCGTGCCTTCGTCAATGAAGATAACGCCGCCGCGCAAGCCGATCAGCCCGTCGAACGCCAGGTCAGCGCGCAGCCCAATTACGTCACGCCGCAAGGCCTTAGCCTGTTGCAGGGTAAAGTCGCCGAACTGCAAAGCCTGCACGCCGAACAATCGGCAAAAGGCGAGCAAGCCGACAAGCAGCGCCTGGCCGATCTCGAACGTGACCTGCGTTACTTCAAGCAGCGCCTGGGCAGCGCTCAGGTGGTACCCGCCGCGACGTCGACCGAGAAAGTGCAGATCGGCAGTTGGGTGACTTACGCCGATGAACACGCCACCGAACGCCGTGTACAACTGGTGGGCGAAGATCAGGCCGATGCCGCCCACGGCCTGATCAATTGGGGTTCGCCACTGGGCCGGGCACTGCTCGGTGCACGACTCAATGACGAAGTGCTGTGGCAGCGCCCCGCCGGGGATCAATTGATTGAAGTGATTCGTATCGAGCCAACGTAGGCTTCGTGCGAAAACTTGCCGAGCGGCGATCAGGCAAGGCGCATGGCATTCTGCGACATCTCCAGCTCGCTCACCACCACACCACCGGCGTTGGATGCCTTGCCCGGTGCAAACAGAATGTCCGCCTCGTTGAACAGGTCGACCACTTCAAGGGTGGTCGGCATGTTCGCCCCTTCAGTCACACAGATGCAGCCATTGCGCAGCAAGATGCGAGCGGACCGAAAAATCAACACCCGCACCACAATAGGGACCGTCTCTGATGACCCAGCCCCTCACCTTCCGCGAGGGGCCTGATCAACGTTATCGAGAGCATTCCCGCTGCGCAAGCGCAAGCAACACGCATAGCACCAGCACTTGAGCAGCAACGCCGAGCGTTTCAAGATCCAGGTAAGTGGGTGCCAGCCGGATATTGCTGTCACGGGGGTCCAGTTCATTCGGATGGGTAGCACCTGCCTGAGTCAGGGCGACACCCGCTTGTAGCGCAAGCTCCACGACCCTGCGCGCGCACCCTTCAGGTAAATCCAGGCTGACGAAATACCCGCCTTTGGGCTTTGTCCAGTGCACGCGGCTGACCCCGTCAAATCCGTGTGACAATTCGCTCTCAAGTCGCTCGAACCTGGGCGCCAGCAACTCACGGTGTTTCTTCATGTGATCCGTAACGCCTTTGCAGTCGCGGAAGAACAGCAGGTGGCGCAGTTGATTGACTTTGTCGGGACCGATGGTGCGGTACTTTCGATGGCCCAACCACCAAGCGAGATTCGCCGCAGATGACCCTATAAAAGCCAAACCGGCTCCCGGCAAAACAATCTTCGACGTCGAAGCGAAAACAAATACGCGGTCACCATTTCCCGCCTCTTCACATAACCGAGCAATGGGCTGGTTCGGCACCTCATCATCAGTCAGATGATGTACTGCATAGGCATTGTCCCAAAACAGTACGAAATCCTCTGCGGCCGTTGGCATCCTGGCGAGTCTCGCCACCGTTTCACCACAGTAAACCGTGCCTGATGGGTTGCTGTACTTGGGTACGCACCACATACCTTTTATCGTCGGGTCCGAGGCCACCAAGCGCTCGATCATGTCCATGTCCGGACCGGTTTCGAGCATGGGCACCGGCACCATTTCAATGTTGTATGCGTCACACATCGCAAAATGCCGGTCGTAGCCCGGCACCGGGCAAAGAAACTTTATCGACGAATCTTTACCCCATGGACCCGGACTGGCCCGGAGGCCATGACTGAATACGTAACCCAGCGTCTCATGCATCAAGGCGAGGCTGGAGTTCTCCCCCACGGCGATCTGATCGGCCGGCAATCCCAGCAATATTTCCGCGACGAGCTCCCGTATCTCCGGCATTCCCTGTAAGCCGCCATAATTTCGCCAATCACCAGCAGCGGCAGATGCGAAGCGTGATTGCCCGGGTAGCGACAGAAATGAATCAGCCAGATTCAATTGCTCGGGCGAAGGCAATCCTCGACTCATATTGATATCAAGCGGGTTATCCGTGACTCGGGAATAGCAGATCTCAAGTTGTTGGCGAGTCAGCTCGCCAGGCCGATTATCGAAGCCTGCGAATACATTCATCTGCATTTCTCTTTAGCTATCTGAAGAAGGAAACATCGTCAAAGCAAATACAACGCACCGGCATATATCGAAGCACAACACATCAACGACTTGATGACGCTGCGCGTAAACGCTGCAATAAAGAATGACAACAGGATCATGATAAGTTTTATAAGCTGCCCCCCTTCGAAATGCCCCAGCCAATCCTGAAACAACGCGTCGCCGAATGCGATGGTGTAAATGATCCCGCCCATCACTGCACAGGCGGAATAATTCAAAAACACATAAACATTTCCATCCCCATTGATTTTATATTTCCGGAATATCAAGACTGGCAAAAAACGCAGGACATATGAAACGCTTGCAGCAACCAAAATCAACATCCAGTTACTCATGAAGTCTTACCACTCAGGCGATCAGCAGAAAGAAACACAGCACCCAGTACCAAGGGAACAATAAAAACGTGGTATGCACCTAACCAGGATCCAACGATTGGCGTAGCAACAAACCCGATAGCGGTAGCCACGACAGGTCGCCATTTCGGCCAAGACATTCCAACCAATGCAGTAAAATGGATAGGCAATATCATCGCGATTACCGCATAGGCCATGACACCCAAATCAGCGCGTATGAGATAGCCCATGACGGTTGCCAAAACAGCCACAAACAAACTGGTAATACCGCACCCCAAGTAGTAGCGATAACTATCCAGAGCGCTGCCTTTGGTTGAGTTGGCAAGGGTGAAGGTCGATACTGAGAGCAACTGCACCGACCACATCATCTTCGTCAACGATATTGACTTGAACTGCTCACAAAGAACCGAAGACATAATCATGAACCGGAAATTCACCAGAAGCGTGATCATGATTAACGCTCCAATGGTGATCCCCCCATCAGACTGCCCAATGAACACCTGAAGCGGGGCAGCGTGTACGGCAAGTGTCATGACTATCGACTGCATCAGAGAAAAACCTGCAGATGCCAATAAAACGCCGATAGAGAAAAACATGAACAAAAAAGCCAGGCAAACAGGGATCGAATCAATACAACCCTTTATAAAGTCATCACTACCAAGGCAAAACTTTTCTCGAGAAGCGCTCACGGAGGCCACCTTCTATTCAACGGAGAGTCAGCACAGCAAACTTTATCAGGTCGCTTCAGCCAAGCGACCTGAAAGACGATGTTGTATCAAGCAACTTTATCGGAGAGTCTGCTGCCTACTGCATTGAGGTAGGCAAGACTATCGGACAACGTGCTGCCACGCGTCTCGAAGCCTACCAGGCCGTGCCACTCATGCTTCAATATCGCTTTGATCAACCCGGGATAATCCAGGGTTCCCCTTCCCAATGGAAAGTGGGAATCACGCTCCCCTTTATTGTCACTGAAGGACATCCCAACGACATGCTGATGCAGCCGTTCGAAGACTTTAACCGGGTCACCGTCATTAACATGGGCATGAGACACGTCCAAAAAAAACTTTAGCCCCGGAACATTTTCCAGCACCTCAGCATATTCGTCCTCGGCAACACAGATATAGTAGAACGGATGGAACTTCGTATAGTTGCTAAGATTTTCCAACCATATTTCTACATTCCGCTCACGTGCGTACTCAACAAGCTCACCCAGGTTATCAATCAAGGTATTCAGTCCCAGACGGCGAGCCTCGATAACCAGGCGTGGCTCTACGATTCCACCCCCATGAACGATGACGGGTGCGCCTCCCAGTGCAGAACTTAAATCAACCTCTCGTTTTATATAGTCAAGTGCTGCCCCCCCTAATTCTCGAACATCACTTCCAAGCGGGGCCTTGAAGTTCCCATGATAAACAGGCTTTACGCCCATATTCGAGATGGACTCACGCAAGGCCGCAATCCTGTTTTCCGTCCAGTCGGAAGGGCGCTCCCCCGGCAAACTGCCATCGATATACCAGTGGCTGTAGCCTTGTTTTGCAGCCTCGAGTATGCCGTGCTCGGCTGTTAAATAGTTTTGCTGGGCGGTACCCGTTATGTATTCTGGGCACTTTTCAACACGAGCATTATCTTCAGCTATTATCATTCTTGACGATCCATTCAGTTTGATTTCCGGTAGTGCTACAAAGCGACATCGACAGTGACGACATCAATTAAAAACTACAAACAACACAACACTATCAAAGAGATTCCTTTCACACTACGAGCACACTGCCACACCATATCGCAATAAACCGAACCTGAAACCGCCCAATTATTACACAATATAAATAGCACAACCGCATTAACAGCTAAAGCACGACACAGCAATACAACAATTTGAATATACCAACACCGCCAATACAACATACAAACCCGACGACCACAAAACACACAGAAGCACTCTCAACACACAATACACTTAAGCCATGAGGCACATCACAACACGAGGTTTTTTGTTACGAATAATGCTAGAGCCCCTAAACAAACTCTAATAATTTAATTACACCCATTACAAACACGTGAACAAAATCGACACTTCACGTAATAAACGGCCAAAAAAAATCCGATGCCTTGCAAGGCATCGGATTTTTTTGGCGCAAACAGCAGTCAGGCTTTACCTCTTGACTGCCTGCCCTTGGGGGCTTCGCTGTTCAAAACACTGCCTCGACATCAGGCCAGTTTCTTGTGCCGTACACGATGCGGCTGGGCAGCCGCTTCGCCGAGACGCTTTTTACGGTCGGCTTCGTACTCGGTGTAGTTGCCTTCGAAGAACACCGCTTGCGAGTCGTCTTCGTACGCCAGGATGTGCGTCGCGACGCGGTCAAGGAACCACCGGTCGTGGGAGATCACAATGGCGGCGCCCGGGAAGTCCAGCAGGGCTTCTTCCAGGGAACGCAGGGTTTCAACGTCGAGGTCGTTGGACGGTTCGTCGAGCAGCAGGACGTTGCCGCCCTCTTTCAGGGTCAGGGCCAGGTGCAAGCGACCACGCTCACCACCGGACAGGTCCTTGACGAACTTCTGCTGATCGCCACCCTTGAAGTTGAAGCGACCGACGTAGGTGCGCGACGGGATCTCGTAGTTGCCGATGCGGATCTGGTCGGAACCGTCGGAAATCTGCTGGAACACCGTCTTGCTGCCGTCCAGGTCTTCGCGGCTCTGATCCACGCAAGCCAGTTGCACGGTTTCGCCGACTTCGATGCTGCCCGAATCCGGCGTTTCCTTGCCCATCAGCATGCGGAACAGGGTCGACTTACCGGCACCGTTACCGCCGATCACGCCGACGATGGCGCCTTTAGGCATGGAGAACGACAGGTTGTCGATCAGCACGCGATCGCCATAGCCCTTGGTGACATTCTTGAATTCGATGACCTTGTCACCCAGGCGTGGACCGGCCGGGATGTAGATCTCGTTGGTTTCGCTGCGCTTCTGGAATTCCTGCGATTGCATTTCTTCGAAGCGTTGCAGACGAGCCTTGGATTTCGACTGGCGGGCCTTGGCGCCTTTGCGCACCCACTCCAGTTCTTCCTTCATGGCCTTTTCATGAGCCGACTGCTGCTTGGATTCGGCAGCCAGACGATCGGACTTGGCTTCCAGCCAACCCGAATAGTTGCCCTCATACGGAATGCCTGCGCCGCGGTCGAGTTCCAGAATCCAGCCGGCGACGTTGTCCAGGAAGTAACGGTCGTGCGTGATCGCAACCACAGTACCCGGGAAGTCGTGCAGGAAATGCTCGAGCCATGCAACGGAGTCGGCGTCCAGGTGGTTGGTCGGTTCGTCGAGCAGCAGCATGTCCGGGGCGGACAGCAGCAGGCGGCACAGGGCCACACGACGCTTTTCACCACCGGACAGGTGTTCGACCTTGGCATCCCAGGCCGGCAGACGCAGCGCATCGGCGGCGACTTCCAGCTGACGCTCCAGGTTGTGGCCGTCGCTGGCTTGCAGGATGGCTTCGAGCTTGGCCTGTTCGGCGGCCAGCTTGTCGAAGTCGGCATCCGGATCGGCGTAGGCCGCGTAGACCTCGTCCAGGCGCGCCTGGGCGTCCTTGATCACGCTGACCGCTTCCTCGACCACTTCACGCACGGTCTTGGTCGGATCCAGTTGTGGTTCCTGCGGCAGGTAGCCGATGTTCAACTCCGGCATCGGACGGGCTTCGCCCTCGAACTCGGTGTCGACGCCAGCCATGATTTTCAACAGCGTGGACTTACCCGAACCGTTAAGGCCGAGCACACCGATCTTGGCGCCGGGGAAGAACGAAAGAGAAATGTTTTTCAGGATTTCCCGCTTCGGCGGAACAACTTTGCCCAGCCGATGCATGGTGAATACGTATTGAGCCATGGAGAACCTAGGGTCAGTGACTGATGAATGATTGGAGCGCAGGCAATGCCCGGCCAGACCGTGCGCGTCGCTCGCTTGAGGCTATCAATACGTGCGCGCTGAAAAAGTCTGAGTCTAGGAGCTGGAACGCTCCCGCGTAACCGGCAAAGCTACCTTAATGACCGATGGCAGTCCAGCCGACGGGCTGGGGCTGGCACTTCGCCACAACTCAAGGCATGCTAGCCGCCCTTCGGGCGTCCGGCTTATAGTGCACGTCGCGCCAGTCCAGCCAAACCGCAGGATTACAGCTTGTCCAATGTCCCTCCGCCCCTGACTTCCAGTGCGCCGACCACAGCGCCCGGCTCCCCCCTGCGCGGGACCTTGAAGGGCACCTTGGCGACACTTGCATTGTTGTTGCTGGCATTGCTGTTCTGGCAGTTACTCGATCAGTTGCGCGAAACCCAGAAAAACCAGCGCCAGTACACCATCGACTACACCGCCGACCTGGCCGCGCAGGTCAGCCTCAACATGGCACTCAACGCCCAGATTGCCCTCAACCTGTTGCCCATCGTCGAGCAACCGCAGGATGCCGATGAGCTGCAGGCCCTGCTGCGCAAGCTGCAACAGTCGCTGCCGGAACTGCGCAGCCTGGCCTTGCTCAGCCCCTCGGGAAAAGTCATCAGTGACAGCGCTCCCGACAGCGAAGACAGCGACTACCTGGGTGAACTGGTACGCCGCAGCCATGCCCAGGCGCACTACTTCAGCAACGCCACCGATGGTTCCGTGGTGCATTTATTGTTGCATCAGGCCAGCGGCAGTTCCCGGGGCTACTGGGCCTTGCGCCTGACACCGACCTTCTTTTCGTCCTTGACCAAGCAAAGCGAGACCGGCAGCCGTCCGTTGTGGCTGGTGGAAAACCGCATCAATCATCAGATCATCAGCCGTGACAAAGGGCTGCCCTCGGTCAATCCGGGCACACTGACCGAGGACGATGTCGCCAACAGTGTGCTGACGGTTCCGCTGAGCAGCAGCGATTGGCAATTGCGCGGCTTGTTTGACCGTCAGCGCGTACTGGAAGAACTGCTACCGGCGTTCATCGGCAAATGCCTGCTGGGCCTGGCGTTTTCCATGCTGCCGTTCATCGCTTTGCTGAACATGCGCCGGCGTCAACGCCAATTGAATGAAGGCCGCCGACGCTATCAGGACATTTTCGAAGGCACCGGTGTGGCCTTGTGTGTCCTCGACATGTCCGGGCTGAAGAGCTTTTTCGACAAGGCACACCTGCAGGACAGCGAACAACTGCAAGCGTGGCTGGCGATCCCGGAAAAACGCCGACAACTGCTGCAGGAGCTGCGGATCACCGAGGTCAACCAGGTCGCACTGCAGTTGCTCAATGTCGATAACGCCAATAAAGCCTGGAAGCTGCTGATCGACGGCCATCCCCTGGACGGCACCGCCATCGGCAACCAGGTGCTCGACGCGGTGCTCAATCAGCAGCAACAGCTTGAGCTGGAAATCAAATTGCAGGATGCCGGCGGTCGCGACCAGCACCTGTGGCTGGTACTGCGCCTGCCGCAAACCCAGGACGACTATAAATCGGTAATTTTGAGCATCACCGACATCACCAGCCGCAAGCTCATCGAACTGTCGTTGCAGGAACGCGAAGGGTTTTGGTCGGACGTGGTGCGTACCGTACCGGATCATCTGTATGTGCAGGATGTAATCAGCCAGCGCATGATCTACAGCAACCACCATCTGGGCCAGACACTGGGTTACAACCGCACCGAACTGCACCAGATGGGCGAATACTTCTGGGAAATCCTCCTGCACCCCGAAGACGCCGACTATTACCACCGCTCCCGCCAGATCCAGCGCCAGGCCGGTTATCGCCAGTTGATGCAGTGTCAGTTGCGCTTCCGCCATCGGGACGGCCAGTGGCGACGCTTCGAGATTCGCGAGCAGGCACTGGCGCGGGACAACGAGGACCAGGTCACGCGGATCATCGGCGTGGCCAAGGACATCACCGACCAGATCGAAGCCAGCGAATCCCTGCGCGACAGCGAGCAGCGCTACCGCATGCTCGCCGAAAGCATCAGCGACGTGATTTTCTCCACTGACAACCGCCTCAACCTCAATTACGTCAGCCCTTCGGTGCAAGCCGTGCTGGGCTATGACGCCGAGTGGATCTTCCAGAACGGCTGGCAATCGACCATCGCCAACCCGCAACAACTGACCGGCATCTACCACCTGATGGACCGGGTCAGCAAGGCGCTGGATCAGCCGGACCAACTGGCGGTGTTACGCAGCCAGGTACAAACCCAACTGTTCCTGTTCGATTGCCTGCGGGCCGACGGGCGCAAGATCCCGATCGAACTGCGCCTGGTATTGGTCTGGGACGAGCACGGGACGTTCGAAGGCGTGCTCGGCGTCGGCCGCGACATCAGCCAGCAACGCCGGGCCGAAAAAGACTTGCGCATGGCCGCCACGGTATTCGAGCACTCGACCTCGGCGATCCTGATCACCGACCCGGCCGGCTACATCGTCCAGGCCAACGAAGCCTTCAGCCGTGTCAGCGGCTATGCCGTGGAACAGGTGCTCGACCAGTTGCCGAACATGCTGACCGTCGACGAGCAGCAGGAAGCGCATCTGCGTTATGTGCTCAAGCAATTGGGCCAGCACAGTACCTGGGAAGGCGAAGTCTGGCTCAAGCGCCGCAACGGCGAGCATTACCCGGCCTGGGTCGGGATTACCGCCGTACTCGACGACGAAGGCGACCTGGCCAGTTATGTGTGTTTCTTCAGCGACATCAGCGAGCGCAAGGCCAGCGAGCAGCGGATTCATCGCCTCGCCTACTACGACGCCCTGACCCACCTGCCCAACCGCACGCTGTTCCAGGATCGCCTGTACACGGCATTGCAATCGGCCGAACGGCAGAAGTCGTGGGTGGTGCTGATGTTCCTCGATCTCGATCGTTTCAAACCGATCAACGACTCCCTCGGCCACGCCGCCGGCGACCGCATGCTCAAGGAGATGGCCACGCGCCTGCTCGGTTGCGTCGACGATGACGACACGGTGGCGCGCATGGGCGGTGACGAATTCACCTTGCTCCTGCAACCGCGAGCCAACCGTGAAATCGCCTTGAACCGGGCCATCCACGTGGCCGAACAGATACTCGCCAGCCTGGTGAAACCCTTTGTGCTCGAGGGCCGCGAGTTCTTCGTCACGGCCAGTATCGGCATCGCCCTGAGTCCGCAGGACGGCAACGAACTCAGCCAGTTGATGAAGAACGCCGACACGGCGATGTACCACGCCAAGGAGCGTGGCAAGAACAACTTCCAGTTCTATCAGGCGGACATGAACGCCAGCGCCCTGGAGCGACTGGAACTGGAAAGCGATTTGCGCCATGCCCTGGAACAGAACGAATTCGTGCTGTATTACCAGCCGCAGTTCAGCGGCGACGGCAAGCGCCTGACCGGTGCCGAGGCGCTGTTGCGCTGGCGTCATCCCCGCCGCGGGCTGGTGCCGCCGGGGGATTTCATACCGGTGCTCGAAGAGCTCGGGCTGGTGGTGGATGTCGGCGACTGGGTGATCAGCGAAGCCTGCCGTCAACTCAAGGCCTGGCATCAGGCCAGGGTACGGGTGCCGAAGGTGTCGGTGAACATCTCGGCGCGGCAGTTCTCCGACGGCCAGCTCGGTACGCGCATTGCCACCATCCTCAAGGAAACCGGCCTGCCGCCGGCGTGCCTGGAACTGGAACTCACCGAAAGTATCCTGATGCGCGAAGTCAGCGAGGCGATGCAGATCCTCGACGGCCTGAAGAACCTCGGCCTGAGCATTGCAGTCGACGATTTCGGCACCGGTTACTCATCGCTCAACTACCTCAAGCAGTTCCCGATCGACGTACTGAAAATCGACCGTACCTTCGTCGACGGATTGCCTTCGGGCGAACAGGATGCGCAGATCGCCCGGGCGATCATCGCCATGGCCCACAGTCTTAACCTGGCGGTGATCGCCGAGGGTGTGGAAACCCACGAGCAGCTTGATTTTCTAAGGGAACACGGTTGCGACGAGGTGCAGGGTTACCTGTTCGGCCGGCCGATGCCGGCGGGGCGGTTCGAAGGGCAGTTCAGCAATGATGCGCTGTTCATGTTTGACTGAAACCTTGCGCTGATGCGGACGGCCTCTTCGCGAGCAAGCCCGCTCCCACAGGGGAACGCATTCCAAATGTGGGAGCGGCGGTGCGGCGATCCGACTTGCTCGCGAAGAGGCCCGCCCAGGCACCGCATATCCGCTCATGAAGCCCACTTGTCTGCGACATGATGCCGTTTCATATGCCATCTAAAACCCATTGGGTTAGAATGCCCCCCTTTTCCGCCCCCGATCCCTGAGGACCGCCATGTTCAGCCGTGATTTGACTATTGCCAAGTACGACGCCGATCTCTTTGCCGCCATGGAGCAAGAAGCTCAGCGCCAGGAAGAGCACATTGAGCTGATCGCTTCGGAAAACTACACCAGCCCTGCCGTGATGGAAGCCCAAGGCTCGGTACTGACCAACAAGTACGCCGAAGGCTACCCGGGCAAGCGCTACTACGGTGGTTGCGAGTACGTCGACATCGTCGAGCAATTGGCTATCGATCGCGCCAAAGAGCTGTTCGGCGCCGACTACGCCAACGTTCAGCCGCACGCCGGCTCGCAAGCCAACAGCGCCGTTTACCTGGCCCTGCTGTCGGCCGGCGACACCATCCTGGGCATGAGCCTGGCCCACGGCGGTCACCTGACCCACGGTGCCAGCGTTTCGTCTTCGGGCAAGCTGTACAACGCCATCCAGTACGGCATCGACGCCAATGGCCTGATCGACTACGACGAAGTCGAGCGCCTGGCCGTTGAGCACAAGCCGAAAATGATCGTGGCCGGTTTCTCTGCCTACTCGCAGATCCTCGACTTCCCGCGCTTCCGTGCAATCGCCGACAAGGTAGGTGCCTACCTGTTCGTCGACATGGCCCACGTGGCCGGTCTGGTTGCCGCTGGCGTCTACCCGAACCCGGTTCCATTCGCTGACGTCGTGACCACCACCACCCACAAGACCCTGCGCGGTCCACGTGGCGGCCTGATCCTGGCTCGCGCCAACGCCGACATCGAGAAGAAACTGAACTCCGCGGTATTCCCGGGCGCCCAGGGCGGCCCGCTGGAGCACGTGATCGCCGCCAAGGCGATCTGCTTCAAGGAAGCGCTGCAGCCTGAGTTCAAGGCGTACCAGCAACAAGTGGTGAAAAACGCCCAGGCCATGGCCAGCGTATTCATCGAGCGCGGCTTCGACGTGGTTTCCGGCGGTACTCAGAACCACCTGTTCCTGTTGTCGCTGATCAAGCAGGAAATCTCCGGTAAAGACGCCGACGCCGCTCTGGGCAAAGCGTTCATCACCGTCAACAAGAATTCCGTGCCAAACGATCCACGCTCCCCGTTCGTCACCTCCGGCCTGCGCTTCGGCACTCCGGCTGTGACCACTCGTGGCTTCAAGGAAGCAGAGTGCAAGGAACTGGCCGGCTGGATCTGCGACATCCTGGCTGACCTGAACAACGAAGCGGTAATCGACGCCGTTCGTGAGAAGGTCAAGGCCATCTGCAAGAAGCTGCCGGTGTACGGCGCTTAATGCGACGTTAAATCCGCAACATGAAAAACCGGCCAAGTGATTGGCCGGTTTTTTTTCGCCCGCGATTTACCTGTAGGCCACTGGTCAGACCGGTCATGCCAATTTTATGTTTTCCACTTGTAATCGAGAAAAAATCCAGCGTAGACTGCGCCTGCACTGGACATACCGGTAAGACCACAATAATTAAGTCCTGAATCTGATGTGCCCCGCACACGGCAGCCAGGACACCGACCAGGATTCCTCCCATGCTCAGATGGTGCTCGCGTTCAATCTTCCTCCAAGTGGTTCTCGGACTGGTGCTCGGCATCGTCTGCGGGCTGACCCTTCCCGAATACTCCGCCCAACTCAAACCCCTCGGCGACGGTTTCATCAAGCTGATCAAGATGCTCATCGGCTTGATCGTGTTCTGCGTGGTGGTCAGCGGCATCAGCGGTGCCGGCGACCTGAAAAAGGTCGGGCGCATCGGCCTGAAATCGGTGATCTACTTCGAAGTGCTGACCACCATCGCCCTGGTGATCGGCCTGGTGCTCGCCTTCAGCACCGGCATCGGCAGCGGCGCGAACATTCACCTGGAGCAGCTTTCCGCAGCCGACATGGGCGATATTGCCCAGCGCAGTCAGCACATGCACACCACTGCGCAGTTCTTGATGAACCTGATTCCGACTTCGGTGATCGGTGCCTTTGCCGATAACAATATCCTGCAGGTCCTGCTGTTTTCAGTGTTGTTCGGCAGTGCACTGAATCTGGTGGGCGAGGCGGCATCGGGTATTTCGCGGCTGATCAATGAACTCAGCCATGTGATCTTCCGCATCATGGGCATGATCGTGCGGCTGGCACCGATCGGTGTATTCGGTGCGATCGCCTTCACCACCAGCAAATATGGCCTGGACTCGCTGCAGCACCTGGGCAGTCTGGTCGGCCTCTTCTACCTGACCTGCGCTGCCTTCGTGGCCCTGATTCTCGGCCTGGTGATGCGCCTTTCTGGCTTGAAGATGTGGCCGTTGCTCAAGTACCTGCGCGAAGAACTGCTGATCGTCATGGGTACCGCTTCTTCCGACGCGGTGCTGCCACAAATCATGCGCAAGCTTGAGCACCTGGGCATCGGCAGTTCGACTGTCGGCCTGGTGATTCCAACGGGTTACTCGTTCAACCTCGACGGTTTCTCGATCTACCTGACCCTGGCCATCGTGTTCATCGCCAACGCCACCGGCACGCCGCTGGCCATGACTGACCTGCTGACCATTCTGCTGGTGTCGCTGATCACATCCAAAGGCGCCCACGGTATTCCTGGCTCGGCGCTGGTGATTCTGGCGGCCACCCTGACAGCCGTTCCGGCAATTCCGGTGGTGGGTCTGGTATTGGTGCTGGCCGTGGACTGGTTCATGGGCATCGGCCGGGCGCTGACCAACCTGATTGGCAACTGTGTGGCGACCGTGGCCATCGCGCGGTGGGAAAAGGACATCGATGTGCAGCGGGCGAACAAGGTACTTTCCGGCCAGGCGGGTTATACCTTTCAGCCAAGAAAACCGGTTGCTCAGGCGGCAGCCAAAGAATTCTGAATGATCGCCGTGCCTGCCGACCGCAGGCACGGCTCGTGGAGCGAACAAGTGATTACCTCATCAACCGTCGTCAACTCAGTGGTAGAAAAACTTCGGGCCGCTTTGGCCCGAGGTCAGTGGCGCTCCGGCGAAATGTTGCCTGGGCAACGTGAACTGGCCGAACAACTGGGTATCAGCCGTCCGAGCCTGCGTGAAGCCGTCATCGTTCTGGAAACCCTCGGGCTGGTGCGCTCGATGCCGGGCAAAGGCGTGGTGGTGCTCGAAGCCAATCTCGCCGACAGCCAGGCCCATGACAACGCGGTGGCCGCAGCGAGCCTGGAAGACGTGCTGCAACTGCGCTACACCCTTGAGCCATTCATCGTCGGCCTCGTCGCGCAGTCCATCAGCAGCAAGGAAGTCGGGCAACTGCGCCTGACCTTGATGGACATGCGCGAAGCCCTGGAGGCCAATGACAGTGAAGCCGGCGTAAACGCCTACATTGCGTTCCACGAAGAGCTGTTCACGCTGACGTCGAACCCGATCTTCCAGAGTGTGGTGCAGCAAACCAGCAATGCCCTCAAGCAAAGCGCCGAAGTGTTGCGCAACTCCCCGGAGCATCTGGCCGAGCGACTTGAAGAAAACGAAGCCGTGGTGCGGGCAATCCGCAGCAAGAACAGCGCCCAGGCCAGCGCCGAGATGCGCCGGCACATTCTGCGCGAAGGTCAACGCATGGGCATCGAACTGAACATCCCGGAAGACAACCTCGGCAGTTGAAACCTCTTCTAACTGGAGATCGGCCATGAACCGCTTCGCCTCGCCACAAACACTCGCCACCCTGCCCGTCCGCCCTTCCGTGGATGATCTGTACTCACGGGTCCTCGAGGCCATTTTCGAGCAGCGCATCCATTCGGCCAGTCGCTTTACGGAAGAAAGCCTTGCGCAGATGTTCGGTGCAAGGCGCAGCGACATGCGGGAGGTGCTGAGGCGACTGTCCCATCAGCACATCATCCTCCTGCGCGCCAACCATCGTCCCCGCGTCACCGAGCCTGATGCCGAGCAGACCCGGCAGACACTGCACGCCCGTCGGCTGGCCGAGATCACGCTGTTGCGGCTGGCCGCTCAGCGAGCCTGCGCGCAAGACTTGAAGCGCCTGCGGACACTGGTCGAAAACGAGCGTCAATGCGCCGCGCGTGGCCGGGCGATTCGTTTGTCGGGAGAGTTTCATTTGCAGTTGGCACAAATGGCGGGAAATGCACCGCTAGCGCATTTTCTTGAAAGCCTTGTCCCACTGACTTCGTTGGCGATTGCGAAGTTTGCTCTGCAGCAGAAGGATTATTGCGCAGGACAAGTGCACCTTGAGATTCTCGATGCGCTGGAGCGAGGAGATGCAGCGACGGCGCAAGTCGCGCTCAACCGGCATCTGGATTATCTGGAAGACTTGTTGCTGAGTCCTGCATCGGCACTGGGTCAAAACTGTGCCGCCGGTTAGACCGCTTTCGCGAGCGGGCTCACCCCCACAGGCAACTGCACTTTAAATGTGGGAGCGAGCCTGCTCGCGATGGCGGCTCAAGGCTCGCTGCAATTTCTGACTTTACTGAGCCGCCACACGCGCAAAACCCTCGCGAATCTTTTCCTCCGGCAAGTCATCGGCAATGAACACGATCACGCTTTCACGCGATTCATCGTCAGCCCACTCCGTGTCCCAATCGAATCCGTACAACTTCAGGACACCCTGAAACACCATCCGCCGCGGCTCGCCGAGGATGTTCAACACGCCCTTATAGCGCAGCAACTGCTTGCCATGCTCCTCCAGCAGCTCGTTCATGAATTCGCTGAGCGCGTCGATATCCAGCGGCTTTTCAGTGCGCAGGACCAGACTGGAAATACGATCGATGGACGGTGCCTGGCTGACCGGTCGCAAACTCACACCGCCACCGAGGTCGGCGTTGAGATTGAAACCGCGTACGTCCAGCAATTCGGCCAGGTCGATCTTGCCGTGGTCGACCACGCGGATCGGGGCACGACGGTTGATGCGGGTCAGGCGGTCGCTCAACGTGGTGAAGGTCGGTTCGTCTACCAGATCGCGCTTGCTCACCAGCAAGCGGTCGGCGAAACCGATCTGCGCCTGGGCGATGGTCTGGGTCAGGTGCAAGTCGGCATGTGCCGCGTCGACCAGCGTAATGATGCCGTCGAGGATGTAGCGTTCGCGCAGTTCTTCATCGATGAAGAAGGTTTGCGCCACGGGTGCAGGATCGGCCAGGCCGGTGCATTCGATCACCAGTCGGTCGAAGGCAATGTCGCCCTGGTCCAGACGTTCGAGCAGCAGATAAAGCGCTTTGGTCAGGTCCGTATGGATGGTGCAGCAGACGCAGCCATTGGAGAGTGTCATCACTTGGACCGGTTCATCACCCAACAATTGGGTATCGATACCGGCGTCGCTGAATTCGTTCTCGATCACGGCGATTTTCAGGCCGTGCTCGGCCTTGAGCAGGTGGCGCAACAGGGTGGTCTTGCCGGCGCCGAGGAAGCCGCTGAGGATCGTGACCGGGATGGGAGAGGACAAACGGGTTCTCCTTGGAAATGGAAACGCAAAAACAACTGTAGGAGCGAGCTTGCTCGCGATGAACGCAAGGATAACGCGAGCATTCAGACAGCACGCGTTATCGTTGACGTCCATCGCGAGCAAGCTCGCTCCCACAAGATCAACAGCACTTCGGCCCGCCCTTGCCACCGTAACGGGCTTCCTGACGTTCGCGGAAGAACATCTCGTAGCTCATCACCGGTTTGTCCGGGTGCTTGGTCTGCATGTGCTCGACGTAGTTGTCGTAGTCGGGCATGCCGACCATCAGGCGCGCGGCCTGACCGAGGTATTTACCGAGGCGACTCAGGTCATTGAACATGATGCAAATCCTCGATCACGCTTCCGGCAGCGCCTGGAATGGCGCTTCTTTATCCGTACGCTCTTTGCTGCCCCAGGCGGAAATACCGACCTTGAGCGCATAGAACAGGATGCTGAACACCACGCACAGGAACAGCGCGGTCAGCGTGGCGTTGGTGTAGGCGTTGAAAATCACGTGCTGCATCTGCGTGATGTCCTTGGCCGGGGCGAGGATCTGGCCGTTAGCCAATGCATCGCTGTATTTTTTCGCCAGGGCGAGGAAGCCGATCGCCGGGTTGGCATCGAACAGCTTGATGAAGCCGGCGGTGGTGGTACAAATCAGCAACCACATGGCTGGCACCAGGGTCACCCAAATGTAGCGCTGGCGTTTCATCTTGATCAGCACCACGGTGCCGAGCATCAGCGCAATACCGGCCAGCATCTGGTTGGAGATACCGAACAGCGGCCACAAGGTGTTGATGCCGCCCAGCGGGTCGATCACGCCCTGGTACAGCAGATAACCCCACATGGCCACGCAACCGGCGGTGGCGATCAGGTTGGCGGTCCAGGATTCGGTGCGGCGCAGGGCCGGCACGAACGAACCGAGCAGATCCTGGAGCATGAAGCGCCCGGCACGGGTGCCGGCGTCGACTGCGGTCAGGATGAACAGCGCTTCGAACAGGATCGCGAAGTGGTACCAGAACGCCATGGTGTTCTCGCCCGGCAGAACACTGTGCAGGATCTGCGCGATCCCCACCGCCAGGGTCGGCGCACCACCGGCACGGGCCAGGATGGTGGTTTCACCAATGTCATGGGCCACCGCTTGCAGGGCTTCCGGCGTGATCGCAAAGCCCCAGTTGCTGACGGCTGTCGCAACGGCCACAACATCACCGCCGACCACGGCCGCCGGGCTGTTCATGGCGAAGTACACGCCAGGTTCGATCACCGAGGCGGCGACCATGGCCATGATCGCCACGAACGATTCCATCAGCATGCCGCCGTAACCGATGTAGCGGGCATTGGTTTCGTTATCCAGCAGCTTCGGTGTGGTACCGGAGGAGATCAGCGCGTGGAAACCCGAGACCGCGCCACAGGCAATGGTGATGAACAGGAACGGGAACAGACCGCCCTTCCAGACCGGGCCAGTGCCGTCGATGAACTGGGTCAGGGCCGGCATTTTCAGCTCGGGCATGGTCACCAGGATGCCGATGGCCAGGGCGACGATGGTGCCGATTTTCAGGAAGGTCGACAGGTAGTCACGGGGCGCCAGGATCAGCCACACCGGCAACACCGCCGCGACAAAACCGTAACCGATCAGCATCCAGGTGATTTGTACGCCAGTAAAGCTGAATGCCTTGGCCCACACCGGATCTGCGGCAATCTGCCCGCCAAGCCAGATGGAACCCAGCAGCAACAGCACGCCGATCACCGAGATCTCACCGATGCGGCCCGGGCGGATGTAGCGCATGTAGATGCCCATGAACATCGCGATCGGGATGGTCGCCATCACCGTGAAAATGCCCCAAGGGCTCTCGGCCAGGGCCTTGACCACGATCAGCGCCAGCACCGCGAGGATGATGATCATGATCAGGAAGCAACCGAACAGCGCGATGGTGCCAGGGATGCGGCCCATTTCTTCACGGACCATGTCGCCCAGGGAGCGGCCGTTGCGGCGGGTGGACATGAACAGGACCATGAAGTCCTGCACGGCACCGGCCAGCACTACGCCGGCAATCAGCCACAGCGTGCCGGGCAGGTAGCCCATCTGCGCCGCCAGTACCGGGCCGACCAGCGGACCGGCACCGGCAATGGCCGCGAAGTGGTGACCGAACAGCACGTGTTTGTTGGTCGGAACATAGTCCAGACCGTCGTTATTGAGCACAGCCGGCGTGGCCCGTCGCGCATCGAGCTGCATGACATTGTTGGCGATGAACAGACTGTAGTAACGGTAGGCGACCAGATAGATGGCCACGGCAGCGACCACAATCCACAAGGCATTGATTGCCTCCCCTCGGCGTAATGCCACGACACCCAGGGCGCACGCACCTACGATTGCCAGCACCAGCCAGGGCAGATGGCGTAGCGGGCTATTATTATTTTTCATTTTATTATTCCAGCCAGAGTGGACAAGAAAGACAGCCACACCGAGTTTAGCGCTCCTGACGGCAAAGGCCATCCCCCGAGATAGGTCTGGACACCCGCCAGCGCTGGCAGCCTTGAAGAATGCAGGTCTATAGTCAGCGTACATCTACGAGGATCGTGCCATGAGCGAGCACCCTGCCGACCGTCGCCGCTTCAAACGTATTGCATTCGATGCCCGAACCGAGCTGAGTCAGGGTGAGTTCACCTGGCCGGTGAAGTTGGTTGATCTGTCGTTCAAAGGGGTGCTGATTGAGCGACCCGATTCGTGGCAGGGCAATCCGCAGCAGGACTTTCTGGTCAACATTCATCTGAGCGAAGGCGTCGACATCACCATGGATGCGCAACTGGCCCACGATGACCATGATCAACTGGGCTTTGCCTGCCTGCACATCAGTCTGGAGTCCATCGAACGGCTGCGGCGGCTGATCGAGCTCAACCTGGCTGATCCAGAAGAGTTGGAGCGCGAACTGGGTGCCTTGATCGAAGTTTGACAGCCTGTCATCTATTCAATGTGGGAGCGGGCTTGCTCGCGAAGAGGCCATTACATTCAGCATCTCTGTTGACTGACACACCGCGTTCGCGAGCAAGTCGGATCGCTGCACCGCCGCTCCCACAGGGTTGTGTATTAACCCGAAACTATTCGAACAATGCATCGAGCGCCTGCTCCAGACGGGTCACGGCAATAATCTGCAACCCCGGTGGCGCCTCCTTCGGTGCATTGCCCTTGGGCACGATGGCCCGCTTGAAGCCGTGCTTGGCAGCTTCCTTCAAACGCTCCTGACCGCTCGGCACCGGTCGCACCTCACCGGACAGCCCCACTTCGCCGAACACCAGCAGATCGTGAGGCAACGGCCGGTTGCGTAAACTGGACATCACCGCTGCCATCAACGCCAGGTCGGACGCCGTTTCGAGCACCTTGACCCCGCCGACCACGTTGAGAAACACGTCTTGGTCGTGGGTCGGAATGCCACCATGACGGTGCAGCACCGCCAGCAGCATCGCCAGCCGGTTTTGATCCAGCCCCAGCGTGACCCGCCGCGGGTTGGCCAAATGACTGTCGTCCACCAGCGCCTGTACCTCCACCAACATCGGCCGCGTGCCTTCCCACGTCGCCATTACCACACTACCCGGGACCTCTTCCTGGGCCCGGGTCAGAAAAATCGCCGAAGGGTTGGAGACTTCTTTCAAGCCCTTGTCGGTCATGCCGAACACGCCCAGTTCATTGACTGCACCGAAACGGTTCTTCACCGCCCGCAGCAGACGCAGACGCCCGTCGGACTCGCCTTCGAAATACAGCACAGTGTCGACCATGTGCTCCAGAACCCGAGGGCCCGCCAGCGCGCCTTCCTTGGTGACGTGCCCCACCAGGAAAATCGCCGTACCGCTCTGCTTGGCATAACGCACCAGCAACGCCGCGCTCTCACGCACCTGAGATACACCACCCGGTGCCGATTGCAGTTGCTCGGTAAAGATCGTCTGGATCGAGTCGATCACCATCACCCGGGGCTTTTCCTGGCGAGCCGTGGCAATGATGGCTTCGATGCAGGTTTCGGTCATGACCCGCAGTTGATCCTGAGGCAAACCCAGGCGTCGCGCGCGCATGGCCACTTGCTGCTGGGATTCTTCACCGGTGACGTACAGCGCCGGCATGCTCTTGGCGAGGTTGCACAAGGTTTGCAACAGAATGGTCGACTTGCCGATGCCCGGATCGCCACCGATCAGCACCACCGAGCCATCCACAAGGCCACCACCCAGAACCCGGTCGAGTTCGCTGGAAGCGGTGGAGAAACGAGGAACTTCTTCGACACTGACCTCAGCCAGCGTCTTGATCTGCGCCTGCTGCCCGGCCCAGCCGGTACGACCGCTGGGGGCGCCTGCCCCGCCGCTTTCCACCATGGTTTCGGTGAGCGTGTTCCAGGCCCCGCATTCACCACACTGGCCAGCCCATTTGGGGAAGGTTGAGCCGCACTCGGTGCAGCCGTACATGCGCTTGGCCTTGGCCATCGGAACTCCCGGAAAAAAACGCGATGATAGCTCAGCTGAGGCACGCGAGTGCGGCCAGATATTTTGTAATCCCTTGAATGATGTCAAATAGCCTTATTACAGTCGTGTTTTTTTGAAACACGAGCGCTATACAAAAACCTTGTATAAGTTTTCACACAACACACTCAACAGACTCTTGATACGAGCCTCACTACCGCCTTAAAAACTTATACAAGCTTTATTCACTTTCATACCTGATGCATAACTTAAAAAACACTCAAACAAAACCGAGCCCAAACTAACAAAACAGTTAACAGCACTGCAGTTGCAGTAAATTTCAATGCCGGTTTTTTGTTTAACAACTACCCGAACAATTTCAACATCCCAACTCAAGGATGGTCCTTCAACCTGGTTCGCTCACACAGCGAAGTCATATCGCTGAAAAAAATCCAAAAGCGAACCGCCGCAGAAGGGCTGGCCGGCCCACAGACGAGATCAATCGACGAGTTCTCCATGACCACCCGGATCGATTGCTGGCAAGCACGGCAGGCCTTTGATTCGAGCAGAATGCGATTGGCTGATTTACACTGCGTTCATCAACCTCATCTGTAACAAGGAATAACCTATGGGCGTGCTAAACGAGTTCAAGGCCTTCGCGGTCAAAGGCAACGTGGTCGACATGGCCGTCGGCATCATCATCGGCGCGGCCTTCGGCAAGATCGTTACATCGTTTGTCGGTGACCTGGTCATGCCGCCAATCGGGATGCTGATCGGTGGCGTGGACTTCAGTGATCTGGCCATAACGCTCAAGGCAGCAGAGGGTACGACTCCGGCGGTGGTGCTGGCCTATGGCAAATTCATCCAGACCATCATCGACTTCATCATCGTCGCCCTCGCGATCTTCGTGGGCGTCAAGGCCATCAACCGCCTGAAGCGCGAAGAGGCCGTGGCCCCTAGCCTGCCGCCGGTTCCAACCAAGGAAGAAGAGTTGCTGGGCGAGATCCGCGACTTGCTCAAGGTCCAGAACAACCGACCTTGAACGCACCCGCATAAAAACGGCGCCTTTTCGAGGCGCCGTTTTTTTACCAGAAGTTTTCCACCGCCACCTGACCGGGTCGCCGGCTGAGGCTCAAGTGCATGTCCCGCTGTTTAAGCAGCTTGCGCGTGTCATCGATCATCTGCGGATTGCCGCACAACATGACCCGTGAGTGTTCAGGCGTCAGCGCAACACCCGCGGTGCGCTCCAGTTCGCCGCTTTCAATCAGCGTGGTGATCCGCCCGTTCAATGAGCCCGGATGCTGTTCACGAGTGACCGTGGTGATCAATTGCAGTTTGTGTGCGTACTCGGCCAGATAGTCACGTTGCGTCAGCCCCGCGATCAGTTCCTGATAAGCCAGTTCCCGGGCTTCACGAACGCTGTAGACCAGGATAATCCGCTCGAATCTCTCCCAGACTTCGAAGTCCTGCAGTATCGACAGGAACGGCGCCACGCCGGTCCCGGTGGATAACAGCCATAGATCGCGCCCATCGACAAAACGGTCCGGCGTCAGGTAGCCAAAGGCCTGGCGGTCGACCAGCAATTTGTCGCCAACGACCAGCCGGCTGAGCTCGCTGGTGAACTCACCGCCCGGTACGACAATGGAAAAGAACTCGAGGAACTCGTCAAAGGGTGAGGACACCATGGAGTAGGCGCGCCATACCGTGCTGCCATCCGCCCTGGTGACACCCAACCGGGCAAACTGCCCCGCCCGAAAACGAAACCCCGCATCCCGCGTGGCACGCAGGGTAAACAGGTTCGGGGTCAACGGATGAACCTCGAGCAAGGTCTGACGGGTAAATTTTTCTTCGCTGACGGACATGGAAGGCTCCAATCGAAACATGCCTCAGTGTCCCGCAAAGACGGCAGCATAAACACAGACATTTTGTAGTGTTATTGAGCGTGCAACTTATTGATTATTCGAATCGAGAAACACCAGCCAACTTAAAATGACATACGGCATTTAATATTTCACACACGACTTAAGAACTTGGAACACACTTTTCAGCCGTCAAAAGAGCAAAATCGTCGAACCACACTTGTCGGACATGTCCTACAATCCGTCACGTGTCGTGATCTCGGATCCAAAGTCAGCACCTTCCGAAAACATACTGTTGGAGAACCCCGTATATGGAAATCTGGAAGGAGTCACAGCTTCAACTGCTTTCTCAAACACAGGACATTAATACGGCCTATCGAATATCACTGAATTTCGTCAGGAACCTTGGATATAAATTTTGTGCCTTTTCAACCATTTCAGCCAACAGTTGCTCTGATTGCTGCCCCGTCAACCTGAACAACTATCCACACGACTGGAACACACAGTATGAACAAAGCAATGCCAGCAAGATTGACCCAGTAGCAGCCTATTGCAATCACTCCATGCTACCCGTGCTCTGGAGCAAAGAGCTCTTCTGCGCAACCCCGTGGTTATGGCAACTGCTGCAACAGCAAGGCTTGGCGCATGGCTGGTCGCAAGCAATCCACGATGAAGAAACCGGCCTGCGCAGCATTCTCAGCCTGGCCCGAAGCCATTGCCCGATTTCAGCCTATGAGCTGTACGAGAATCTTGGATTCTCGGTGTTCATCAGTCGCCACCTGCACGCCCTGGCGATCAGGATGCAACCGAAAAAACCGGTTCGCACTCAAGCGCCCCCCTTGTCACGGCGGGAAATCGAAGTATTGAAACTGTCGGCCGATGGCAAGACGGCCTATGAAATTGCCAGGATCCTCAATTTGAGTGAACGCACGGTCAACTTTCATGTGCACAGGGCTATCGAAAAGCTCGGCGTCAACAACAAGATGGCGGCAGTCATGGCCGCGGTCCGGGCCAAAGTCATCTGAAAACGCCCGACCGCGGGAAAACCTGCGGGTAATCCAGACAAAAAAAACGTACCATTTGCGGTCCCTCCTGAGTGATGGCGTGTAAACCTTCACGACGCAGTACACTCGGACGGCTCCGCCCGCACCAACGCCTGAGGGCAGCGGGACATCCGTTGATTACCCAGAGCCCCGCCCCATGCCTTTGCTCGAAACACCTTTCGCCAGCCTCGACCTGATCCGCCAGCCTGAACAGCAGAACGAACCGTTGCAAGCTTTCGATGCGGCTGATGAATACCTGCTCAACCATCTGGCCGAACAGCAACCGACGGCCGATACCCGGGTATTGGTGCTCAACGACAGTTTCGGCGCCCTGGCGGCCAGCCTGACGGGCAAGGTGCGGGTAGTCAGTAGCGGTGATTCATTCCTGGCCTTGCAGGGTCTTGAAAAGAACCTGGTGCGCAACGGCCTGGCGTTTGATGCGGTACCGAGCGTCCCCGCCAGCGAGCCCCCCGTCGGGCCCTTCGACTGCGTGCTGATCCGCGTACCGAAAACCCTGGCACTGCTGGAAGAGCAGCTGATCCGCCTGCAAGGCCAACTGGCACCCGGCGCCCAAGTGGTCGCCGCGGCCATGATCAAGCACCTGCCTCGGGCAGCGGGCGATTTGCTGGAGCGTTACATCGGCCCCGTACAAGCCTCGCTGGCGGTGAAGAAGGCGCGGTTGTTGATTGCCACGGCGCAAGACACCCCCCCGGTTGTGTCGCCTTATCCGACACGGTACAGACTCGACGAACCGGCTATCGAACTGCTCAACCACGCCAATGTGTTTTGCCGCGAAGGCCTGGACATCGGCACCCGAGCGTTTTTGCCACACCTGCCGAAAAACCTTGGCTCGGCGCGGGTTGCCGATCTCGGCTGCGGCAACGGCGTCCTGGCCATCGCCAGCGCCCTGCAAAACCCCGAAGCCCACTACACGCTGGTGGACGAATCGTTCATGGCCGTGCAATCGGCTACCGAAAACTGGCGCGCAGCGTTGGGTGAGCGGGAAGTGATCGTACGTGCCGGCGATGGACTGGCCGGCCAGGAAGCGCAATCGCTTGATGTGGTGCTGTGCAATCCGCCGTTTCACCAGCAACAGGTCGTGGGCGACTTCCTGGCGTGGCGGATGTTCCAGCAAGCGCGCGAAGCGCTGGTTGTGGGCGGCGCGCTGTACATCGTCGGCAATCGTCACCTGGGTTACCACAGCAAGCTGGCGCGATTGTTCCGTGGCGTCGAGCAAGTGGCGGCCAATCCGAAATTCGTGATCCTCAAGGCGCGCAAGTAACAGGCAAAAAAAACCCTCCGGTCGGAGGGTTGTAAATCCGCGCCTTGAGGCTGCGGGAGAGATGTCAGTGCGTCGTCAGGCCGGCCGCGTTCATGAACAGACGCATCAGGCTGGCGACGATGAACAAGGCGCCCACGCTGCCGACCCAGATCAGGGCCAACCAGCCGAGCCGCTGCCACAGCGGTTTTTTTTCGGCTTCTTCAATGTCGTGCAGGGTGTGTTTGCCGGACATGACTCAATTCTCCAGTAGAGAGGGTTGGCGCCTTTGAAGACGCCATCGCGAGCAAGCTCGCTCCCACAGGTTCGTTGTGCAGCACACTAGTGATACCCGTCTTCATGGGTGACCTTGCCGCGGAACACGTAGTAGCTCCAGAAGGTGTAGCCCAGGATGAACGGGATGATGAACAGCGTGCCCACCAGCATGAAACCCTGACTTTGCGGCGGCGCGGCGGCGTCCCAGATCGAGATCGACGGCGGGATGATGTTCGGCCACAGGCTGATGCCCAACCCGCTGTAACCGAGGAAGATCAGCACCAGGGTCAACAGGAACGGCGTGTAGTGCGCGTTGCGGGCCACGGCGCGGATCAGGCCGTACATCGTCACCAGCACCAGAATCGGCACCGGCATGAACCAGAACAGATTCGGCATGGTGAACCAGCGTGCGGCAATTTCCGGGTGGGCCAACGGGGTCCAGATGCTGACGATGCCGATCACCGCCAGCAGGACGAAGGCCAATGGCCGTGCCAGGTCATGCATCTGCTCCTGCAATTTGCCTTCGGTCTTCATGATCAGCCAGGTGCAACCGAGTAACGCATAGGCCACCACCAGCGCCGCGCCACAGAACATCGTGAACGGTGTCAGCCAGTCCAGTGAACCACCGGCGAACTGCCGGTTGACCACCGGCAGCCCATCGATGAACGCACCGAGCGCAACGCCCTGGAAAAACGTCGCGGTGATCGAGCCACCGATGAACGCCTTGTCCCACAGGTGGCGCTTGTCGTCCCTGGCCTTGAAGCGGAACTCGAAGGCTACGCCGCGGAAGATCAGCCCGATCAACATCAGGATCAGCGGCAGGTACAACGCCGAGAGCACCACCGAATAGGCCAGCGGAAACGCGCCGAACAACGCCGCGCCGCCCAACACCAGCCAGGTCTCGTTGCCGTCCCAGACCGGGGCGACGGTGTTCATCATCACATCGCGATCGGTCTTGCCCGGAATGAACGGGAAGAGAATGCCGATGCCCAGGTCGAAGCCGTCCATGACCACGTACATCATGATGCCGAAGATGATGATCACGGCCCAGATCAGCGGAAGATCAATACCCATGATTCAAATCTCCTTGGTCAGGCTGTGGCCGGCATCGGCGTGATCGTCGTCGGCGGCGGACAGCGGACGGGCCGGTGTGCGTTTCTGGCCGGGGCCTCCGTCGTTGGTTTCCTTGCCTTCGTCGATCTTCGGCCCCTTGCGCACCAGGCGCATCATGTAGCCAAGACCGGCGCCAAACAGGGCGAAATACACCACGACGAACAGGATCAGGGTGATGCTCATCTGCATGACGCTATGGTTGGACGACGCATCCGCCGTGCGCATCAGGCCGTAGACCACCCACGGCTGACGGCCGATTTCGGTGGTGAACCAGCCGGCGAGGATCGCGATCAGGCCTGACGGCCCCATCCACAATGCCAGGTACAGGAACGGCCGCGAGGTGTAGAGGGTGTCGCGCTTGCGCAGCCACAGGCTCCACAAACCGGTGAAGATCATCAACATGCCCAGGCCCACCATGATCCGGAACGACCAGAACACAATGGTCGAATTTGGCCGGTCTTCAGGCGGGAACTCCTTGAGCGCCGGGACTTGCTTGTCCAGCGAGTGAGTCAGGATCAGGCTGCCCAGGTACGGGATCTCGACGGCGAACCTGGTTTTTTCCTCCTTCATGTCCGGCCAGCCGAACAGGATCAGCGGAGTCGCTTCGTTACCCTTGTTTTCCCAGTGGCCCTCGATCGCGGCGATTTTCGCCGGCTGATGCTCAAGTGTATTGAGGCCGTGGAAGTCGCCGATAACCGCCTGGATCGGCGCAACGATCAATGCCATCCACATGGCCATCGAGAGCATTTTGCGGATCGCCGGGTTGTCCTTGCCGCGCAGCAAATGCCAGGCCGCGGAGGCCCCCACGAAGAAGGCCGTGGCCACGAACGCCGCCGTGGCCATGTGCATCAGGCGATACGGGAACGACGGGTTGAAGATCACTGCCAACCAGTCGGTGGGGATGACCTGTCCGTTGACGATCTCGAAGCCCTGCGGGGTCTGCATCCAGCTGTTGGAGGCGAGAATCCAGAAGGTCGAGATCAACGTACCGATGGCCACCATCACGGTGGCGAAGAAGTGCAGGCCACGCCCGACCTTGTTCCAGCCAAACAGCATGACCCCCAGGAACCCCGCCTCGAGGAAGAACGCCGTGAGCACTTCATAGGTCAGCAACGGCCCGGTAACCGATCCGGCGAAGTCCGAAAAGCGGCTCCAGTTGGTACCGAACTGATAGGCCATGACCAGGCCGGAAACCACACCCATGCCGAAGTTGACGGCAAAGATCTTCGACCAGAAATGGTAGAGGTCACGGTAGGTGTCGTTATGGGTTTTCAACCACAGGCCTTCGAGTACCGCCAGGTAACTCGCCAGGCCGATGGTGATGGCCGGAAACAGGATGTGGAACGAAATGGTGAACGCGAACTGAATTCGGGCGAGATCAAGTGCCTCTAAACCGAACATAAGTCTTCCTCTGTCAGGTAGTACGGCTGCTGGCTGGAAGCCTGCACCCACGGCCCCCACGGATATGGAGTGTGGCGAATCTCTGTTTGTTCTTTTTTTTGCACGCATCACAACGCAGGGAGTCTGGCCTTGCGGCCGCCGGATCAATTCCATTTGTGGGTTTTGATCTGGATCAATCAACGTTGAAAGAGTAGTCCCAATTTCGGGGATGAACCGCGTGGTCTATTGCCGCGTGACAAGTTGCCTCATGGCCTTGGTCACGAGCTGAAATACATTTCCTGTCGAATCGTCGCACCGCCGCTCCCACAGGAAAATCGATGTCTGGCTAACTAAATTTTTTGTCATGGCAACTTCTTGTTACAGGTTGGTGATAATCTCGCTGTTCCCCTCTCCCCAGATTTCCCCGCAGATGCCCAGCCAAGAGCCCTTGCTGTTACGTCACCATCGCCCTTTTCTCGCGTTCTGGCTGGCCCGGATCTTTACCGCCAGCGGCTTCCAGATGCTCACCGTGGCCATCGGCTGGAACTTGTATCAATTGACCGGCAACGTGCTCGACCTGGGTCTGGTCGGCCTGGTCGAGTTCGCCCCGCGCGTGCTGTTCATGCTGCACACAGGGCACGTTGCCGACCGCTATGACCGGCGCAAGGTCGCGGCGATCTGCCAGTCCCTGCAGGCATTGATCGCCCTGTCGCTGGCCATCGGCAGCGCCACCGACCATGTCACCCGGGAAATGATCTTTATCCTGGCCTTCCTGCTCGGAGCCGCGCGCTCCTTTGAAATGCCGACCACCCAGGCCTTGCTGCCAAGCATCGTACCCAGCGCGCTGTTTCCCCGGGCAGTGGCCGCCGCACAATCGGCCCAGCAATCAGCCACCATCGTCGCCCCGGCCCTCGGCGGTTTGCTCTACGCCTTCGGCAGTGTCTGGGTGTATGGCCCGACGGTGCTGCTGTATGTCATCGCCTGTTCGCTGATGCTCAACCTGCCAGCCCGGCAGACGCCGCTGAACAAGGGCAAGGCCACACTGGATTCACTGCTCGCGGGCATCCGCTTTATCCGCAGTCGTCCGGATATTCTCGGGGCGATCTCCCTCGATCTGTTCGCGGTGCTATTGGGGGGTGCCACGGCACTGCTGCCGGTGTTCGCCAAGGACATTCTGCTGACCGGCCCGTGGGGGCTGGGCCTGTTGCGCTCGGCACCGGCAGTGGGTGCGCTGCTGATGTCGCTGTTCCTGGCGCGGTTTGCCGTGGAGCGCAACGTCGGGCGGGTGATGTTCACCGCCGTGGGCATCTTCGGCGTGGCAACCATCGCGTTCGGCCTGTCGACCTCGTTCTGGTTTTCCCTGGCGGTGTTGGTGGTGTTGGGCGCGGCAGACATGATCAGCATGGTGATCCGTGCCTCGTTCGTTCAACTGGAAACCCCGGACGAAATGCGCGGCCGGGTCAGCGCCGTGAACGGTCTGTTCATTGGTGCCTCGAACCAGTTGGGCGAATTCGAATCGGGCCTGACTGCCCACTGGTTCGGCACCGTGCCAGCCGTGGTCATGGGCGGGATCGGCACACTGGTGGTGACCGGGGTGTGGGTCAAACTATTCCCGACCCTGGCCAGCCGCGATCGGATGCACGTGGCTAAAGATGAAGAGAAGCAAGCGGCGAAAGTCTAAGCGGGCTACACCAACAACTCCCCCGCCACCGCCGCACGCGTGGCTTTTCCACAGAGTTGTTCCACCAGGGCCAGGGCAAATGCCAATGCGCCAGCCGAGCCCTGGGCGGTGATGCAGTTGCCATCGACCACCACCGGTTGATCGACGAAGTTACAGCCCAACAGTTGATGGCTGGCCGATGGCAGACAGGTCATGCGCCGTTGACGCAAAACGCCAAAGGCTTGCAGCGCCACGGCGGGCGCTTCGGCGATGCCGGCGAACAGGCGACCGGCTGCCGCCTGATCCTTGATCAATTGTTGCAGGGGTTGGTGGGCTGCCAAGTGCTGTGCCCCCACAGCGCCACCCGGCAAGGCAATCAGGTCGAAAGGCTGCGCCAGCAAGTCCACCAGCATGGCATCGGACGTCAGCCGAGTGCCGCGGGCGCAAGTGAGCATGCGCCGCCCTTCGATACTGGCCACCACCACTTCTATTTTGGCGCGGCGCAGTACGTCGATCAGGGTCACGGTCTGCAGGTCATCGGTGCCCTCGGCGAGGGCAATCAAGGCTCTAAAGGTCATCGGGTACTGTCCACGGAATGATCTTTTAAGCGTAGTCAGCTTTCCCGCGCCTTGTTCGAGACATGTGGCTACTGGATGTAAAGCTGCGTCGACATCGTATTGCCGGGCGCATTGATCGAGGTATTGCTGAAGGTCAATGTGCCTTCCTGCTTGCCCGCCAGATCGAGTGCATACAAATAGCCGACGGTTTTTTCCCCGGGGGTGCAACTGGTCAGGTTGCCGTTCTTGAACGCGCAGACCGGTGTGCGGGTGCCATTCACTTCAAAACCGTCCAGGGCGACATGGGCCTCACGCCCGTAACCTACTTCCAGCACGTACACCGTGATGTTCGGGCCATTGTGATCGCAGCGCGTGCGGGTTTGCCCTTCGTCGATATTTTCAACGCCACAGGACGGCGACGCGACTTTGAGCACTTTCAATTGACTCAATGGCGGGGCCGATGCCGCCGTGGCCGTTTGCGCCCCGAGAAGCAACGCCATCAATACGCCGAACACGCTAACCAGACGCCTTTTCATGCAGTCCTTTCCACCCCGAAAAACCAGCGCGCAGTATGGCGCACTTGGCTTTGTCGCAAAACATCGACGACGATCACCGCCATAAGCAGCCATATTCCCAAGCTACTGGTATGATGCGCGGCTTTTTCCGGCCCACAGTAATTTCCAGGCGCGTTCTGCTGCCTGTGCTTTGCTGTTGAGGTCGATACATTCACGGCGCCCGGCGCGCCACGGGGAGCAGACATGCTGGAAAGGCTGTTTCAACTCAAGGCACACAACACCAACGTGCGGACCGAGATTCTGGCGGGCGTTACGACCTTTTTGGCCATGGCCTACATTCTGTTCGTCAACCCGAGCATCCTCGGCGAGACCGGCATGGACAAGGGCGCGGTGTTTGTCGCCACCTGTCTGGCAGCTGCCATCGGCTCGACGACCATGGGCCTGATCGCCAACTACCCGATCGCCCTCGCGCCGGGCATGGGCCTGAACGCCTTCTTTACCTACACCGTGGTCCTGCACATGGGCCATACCTGGCAAGTGGCGCTCGGCGCGGTATTCATCTCGGCAGTGTGTTTCTTCCTGCTGTCGATCTTCCGCATCCGTGAATGGATCATCAACAGCATCCCGTTGCCACTGCGTTCGGCCATTGCTGCCGGCATCGGCCTGTTCCTGGCGCTGATCGCCCTGCACAACGCCGGTATCGTGGTCAGCAACCAGGCGACCATGGTCGGCCTCGGCGACCTGAAACAACCGGCTCCGATCCTCGCCACCCTCGGTTTTGCCCTGATCGTCGCGCTTGAGGCCCTTGCCGTGCGCGGTGCGGTGCTGATCGGCATTCTGGTGGTGACCGTCGTTTCGATCGTGATGGGCTTCACCCCGTTCGGCGGCGTGATGTCGATGCCACCGTCCCTGGCACCGACCTTCCTGCAACTGGACATCAAGGGCGCACTGGACATCGGTCTGGTCAGCGTGATCTTCGCCTTCCTGTTCGTCGACCTGTTCGATAACTCCGGTACTTTGATCGGCGTCGCCAAGCGCGCCGGTCTGATGCGCAAAGACGGTCACATGCCGAAAATGGGCCGCGCGCTGATCGCCGACAGTACCGCCGCCATGGCCGGTTCCCTGCTGGGCACTTCGACCACCACCAGCTACATCGAATCCGCCGCTGGCGTGAGTGCCGGCGGCCGCACTGGCTTGACCGCCATCGTGGTGGCGTTCCTGTTCCTGCTGGCGCTGTTCTTCTCGCCACTGGCCGCCAGCGTTCCGGCCTTCGCCACCGCCCCGGCCCTGCTGTTCGTCGCCGTGCTGATGACATCCGGCCTGGCCGAAATAGACTGGGACGACATTACCGTCGCCGCGCCGGTGGTGATCACCGCGCTGGCAATGCCGTTCACTTACTCCATCGCCAATGGCATCGCCTTCGGTTTCATTTCCTGGACCGCCATCAAGCTGATGTCCGGTCGTGGCCGTGAGCTGAACCCGGCGCTGGTGATCCTGTCGATTCTGTTCGTGATCAAGCTGGGTTGGTTCAACGCATGACTTTTGATTCCCAGGCCTATGCCGTTCAACTCGAAGAAAAGGTCACGCGTTTGCGTGACCTGCTGGCCCCGTTCGATGCACCGGAGCCAGCCGTTTTCGATTCGCCACTGAAAAACTTCCGCCTGCGCGCCGAGTTCCGCCTGTGGCGCGAGGCCGGCGAACGGCATTACGCGATGTTTTCCCAGGAAGACAAACGCACCCCCATCCTGATCGAAGAGTTCCCGATTGCCAGCCTGCGCATCAACCAGTTGATGCCGCAGCTCAAGGCCGCGTGGCAAGCCAGTGCGGCTCTGAGCCACAAGCTGTTCCAGGTGGAGTTCCTGACCACGCTGGCCGGCGACGCAATGATCACCCTGTGCTATCACCGTCCGCTGGACGAACATTGGCATGCGGCGGCTTCGAAACTGGCGACGGACCTGAACGTCAGCATCATCGGCCGCTCCAAGGGCAAGCGCGAAGTCATCGGTCACGATTACGTGGTCGAGCAACTGGACGTCGGCGGCCGCACCTTCAGCTACCGTCAGCCGGAAGGCGCGTTCACCCAGCCCAACGGTACGGTGAACCAGAAGATGCTCAACTGGGCGTACGATGCGCTCGGGGATCGCTCCGATGATTTGCTGGAACTGTATTGCGGCAACGGCAACTTCACCCTGCCCCTCGCCACCCGCGTACGCAAAGTGCTCGCCACCGAAATCAGCAAGACCTCGGTCAACGCGGCGCTGAGCAATCTCAGCGAAAACGCTGTGGATAACGTCACCCTGGTGCGCTTGTCCGCCGAAGAGCTGACCGAAGCCCTGAACGAAGTGCGTCCGTTCCGCCGCCTGCACGGCATCGACCTCAAGAGCTACGAGTTCGGCAGCGTGTTCGTCGACCCGCCCCGCGCCGGCATGGACCCGGACACCTGCGAGCTGACCCGGCGCTTCGACAACATCCTGTACATCTCCTGCAATCCGCAGACCCTGGCAGCCAACATCGCCCAACTGCACGACACCCACCGCATCAGCCGGTGTGCGATGTTCGACCAGTTCCCGTGGACCCATCACATGGAATCCGGGGTGATGCTGACCCGGCGTTGATGGCATCTGCCAGGCACAAAAAAGCCGTCTTCACGACGGCTTTTTTGTGGGCACTTACACGACAACATCGACCTTGCGCGGGCGCCCGCCTTTCCTGCCGTTGGCCCGCGCGGCTTCAGACTTTGCGGCGCTGCTCTGGCGACCATTGCGTGAAGCGACCACCGAGGCCGCCATGGCCATCAGCGGCTTGCTCGCAGAAATCATCCCGGCGATAGACACATGCAGGTCCTTGCCTTCATGGCACAGTGCAGTCCCCGCATAGCCGACAGTCAGGCTGGCGTAGTCCTCCCGCTCAAGATCATCGAACTCCGGATAGTTGGCCACGGGCAACAATACGCCGCTGCCGTCTTCGAAGAGCACTGCCAGACAGGGGGCCAGACAGGGAGCCAGGTAGGTAACCGCTGTCGCTTGCAGGCTGTTTTTTCTACGTGACTCACCCCGTTCGATGGCCTTGTCCAGGCTACTTTCCGTTACGGGATTATCGGCCTGAACCCTGGCTTTTATCGTTTTCATAACTCGATCTCCACACTTTCCTGTGCACCGATCAAGGACAGCAATGTCTTGTTCGATTCAGGTACATAGCAAGCCGATCCAATCATATTGGTCGTACTGGCAACCCGTTTCACCACAACGACTTCGTTGCTTTGCCAGTCCCACAGTTGATTATCAAGACAGGCCGTTTGTAGTTTTCGCCACCAGATGCCGCGGGCGCGTCGCAAATGGGCGGGTTGCTTGAGCGATTGGCGCAAACCCTCAAGCACCGCCAATGGTGGCCGACGCGAAAGCGGAACGACATCCCAGAGCTCGACACCGTTGTGCCAAAAGCTGAACCTGAATCTTGCACTCCACGTACCCGCTTCCACATGCGCATGAGGCGGACAATGCTCGTCTCGCAACATGATCACTACCGACAGTCCTTTGAAACTGCATACCTTCATGCTAACCCATCCGTTAGGTTTTTGAATCCGAGGATCCGGCATTCCCTTGAAAATCCGACCGCTGGCATTGGAAGCCGAATCATTTCTCCCGTCCTCAGGCTAGCGTTCTGGTGCTTCCCGGACCTGCGTAACACCGCGCGAATTGGTAAGAAATCCTTTCTTTACAGCGCTGGCACCTGATAAATACTGATCCAGCGTCTTCATCTGATCCCCGGTGTAATCAATCATGCAGCGACAATTCGACGATCTTCAGTTGGGCAGCATTGAGCTGTTTTGCCTGGCCGCCGAGGCTGGCAGTTTTACTGCCGCGGCGCTGGTGGCAGGTGTCACGCCCGCTGCCGTGAGCCGATCGGTGTCGCGCATGGAAGAACGCCTGGGGGTGCGGCTGTTCGCGCGCACCACGCGTAGCGTGAAGCTCACTGACAGTGGTCGCCGTTATTACGAAGAATGTCGCCAGGCCCTTGCGCAACTGGTCGAGGCCCAGCGCGAGGTCATGGGCCAGCAGCAAGTGCCGTCCGGTACTTTGCGCATCAGTATTCCGACCACCTACGCGCATCATCGAATCCTGCCGCTGCTGCCCGAATTTCGGGCGCGCTATCCCGCGGTGAAAGTCGAGTCGCATATCAGCAATCGCAACATCGATTTCGTTGGCGAAGGCTACGACATGGCGATTCGCGTGCGAGCCATCCCGGATTCCGGTCTGATCGCCCGACAGCTGGAAGATGCCGCCCTGGTGCTGATCGCCAGCCCTGATTACCTGAAACAGGCCGGCATTCCGCAAACCCTCGACGACCTCGAACACCACGAATGCATTCAATACGAGTTACCCAGCAGCGGCCGACGCATTGCCTGGTTGTTCAACGATGAAGGCGTGCCCCGGGAGATTCTGGCCGAGGGCAACCTCAGTTGTTCCGATGATGTACTGGGCGGGGTGACGCTGGCCAAACACGGGGCAGGGTTGTTTCAGACCTATCGTTTTATCGTGGAAAAGGAACTGGCCGACGGCTCGCTGGTGGAGGTGCTCAAGCCCTACGGCGGGCGCTCGCGACCCTTCACCCTGCTGTACCCGCAAAGTCGGCATGTACCGCTGCGCTTGAGGGCTTTCATTGATTTTCTGGTGGAGCATTTGCCGCGCTGAACACAAAAAGTGTCCGATCATCGCCCACAAACCGCCAGTGTGCCGCCTCTTCAATTGACCAAATTAACTAGTTAGTACAATTTATCTCCACAGGCCGAGAACCTTGGCCGATTCCAACAATAAAAAGTGGAGAGATTCCGATGTCCCCTATCGTTCTGGTGCTCAACGGCCCGAACCTGAACCTGCTCGGCACCCGCGAACCGGCGACTTACGGTCACGAAACCCTGGCAGACATTTCGTCCCTGTGCGGACGCGCCGCCGAAGAGTTCGGCCTGGCGGTGGAGTTTCGCCAGACCAACCATGAGGGCGAACTGCTCGACTGGATTCACGCGGCCCGCGGTCGCTGCGCCGGGATCGTCATCAATCCCGCCGCGTGGACTCACACCTCGGTCGCCATCCGCGACGCCCTGGTCGCCAGCGAGCTGCCGGTCATCGAAGTCCACCTGTCCAACGTGCACGCCCGCGAGACCTTCCGCCACCACTCGTTCGTATCCGCTATTGCAACGGCGGTGATGGCCGGCTTCGGCAGTCACGGCTATCGCCTGGCGCTGGAACACTTCAGTCATCGTTTGAAGGGGTGATCGCCGTGACTCAGAACAACGTGGTACTGGCCGGGCTGATCGGCGCCGGCATCCAGGCTTCCCGCACACCGGCCTTGCACGAGCATGAAGGTGATGCCCAAGGGCTGCGCTACCTCTATCGTCTGATTGATCTTGATCAGTTGAAGCTCGACAGCAACGCCTTGCCCGACCTGTTGATGGCCGCCGAGCGCATGAACTTCACCGGTTTGAACATCACCTTTCCCTGCAAACAGGCAATCATCCCGCTGCTGGACGAACTCTCGCCGGAGGCCCGCGGTATCGGTGCGGTCAACACGGTGGTGCTCAAGGATGGCAAACGCATCGGCCACAACACCGATTGCCTGGGCTTTGCCGAGGGCTTTCGACGGGGTCTGAAAGGCGTTGCCGTTGAACGTGTCGTCCAGATGGGCGCCGGCGGCGCAGGGGCGGCGGTGGCCCACGCCTTGTTGAGCGAAGGCGTACGGCAACTGAGCATTTTTGACGTGGACATCCGCCGCGCCCAGGATCTGGCCGACAACCTCAACCAGCATTTCGGTGTCGGTCTGGCGATGGCCGGGTATGACCTGCCGAGCGCCTTGGCCCAGGCTGACGGCCTGGTCAACACCACGCCAATGGGCATGAAAAAACTGCCCGGCATGCCGGTGCCGGTCGAGTTGCTTCGAGCCGAATTGTGGGTGGCGGAGATCGTTTACTTCCCGCTGGAAACCGAACTGCTGCGCAATGCCCGCGCCCTCGGTTGCCGCACGCTGGATGGCGGCAACATGGCGGTATTTCAGGCGGTGAAGGCATTCGAGCTGTTCAGCGGCGTGGTGCCGGATGCCCAGAGAATGCTCGAGCACTTCCAGGGCATGAAGGACTGAAGATCAAAAAATCGCAGCCTTCGGCAGCTCCTGCGTCAATCGCATTGATCTGTAGGAACTGCCGAAGGCTGCGATCTTTTCAAACCTGCAAATAACGCAGCACCGACTCGCAAATCATCTCCCGATGACGCTGCTTGATGCGCTCATCCGGCAAGTCGATCTGGAAAATCTCACCCACGGTATGGCGGTTCGAGACGCGATAAAAGCAGAACGAACTGATCAGCAGATGCACATCCAGCGGCACCAGGCCGGCGCGGAATACACCCTCTTCAACGCCCCGACGCAGGATCACACCGAGGGAATCGAGAACGGTGTTGTTCAACGCCCTGATTGCATCGGAGCGCTTCACGTACTCGGCGTTGTGAATGTTTTCGATGCTGACGATGCGCACGAAGTCGACGTTGCGATCGTGGTGATCGAACGTGAATTCAACCAGCCGCCGAATCGCTTCCACCGGTGCCAGTTCGGTCAGGTGCAAACGGCTTTCAGTGTTGCGGATATCGCCGTAAAGTTTTTCCAGTACCTCGACGTAGAGCTGCTCCTTGCTGCCGAAGTAGTAGTAGATCATGCGCTTGGAGGTGTGGATGCGCTCGGCGATGGCATCGACGCGGGCCCCGGAAAGCCCCTGCTGGACGAATTCGACAATCGCCTCCTGCAGGATGTTTTCGCGGGTCTTTTCCGGGTTGTTCTTGCGACTCTTGCGCGGCTCGGCACCGGGTTCTATGGAGGCTGCGGGGAGTTCTGAAGTCATTGTCATTGCGGGCTCACGGCCATCACTGCACAGGCTGGCGATTATGGGCTGCGCGGCACGGTGAAGGAAGCCGCGCGGTCCACGTTTAATCCCGCGTTTACGAATTTCCTACAACTTGGCCTGACGGATGGCTCCGCTTCGGGATTTGGCCATGGCCGCCAGCCGCACCGCGACGTTGGCCGCGCCGTAGCCGGCATACCCGTTTTTGCGCTGGATGATTTCAAAGAAAAACCGCCCCTCGAACGGCTCGGTATACACGTGAAACAGCTCCCCGCCCTGGGCGTCGCGGTCATACAACACGTTGTAGTAGGCCAGTTCGCTGAGGAAATCGTCGTCGAAGTCAAACCGCGCCGCCAGGTCATCGTAGTAGTTGAGCGGGATATCCAGCAGCGGCACGCCCGCCTCTTTTGCACGGCTGACCTGGGCAAAGATGTCATCACAATCAAAGGCTATGTGATGCACTCCAGAGCCGCGATAACTCGACAGCGCGTGTGAGATCGCGGTGTTGCGGTTCTCGGAAATGTTCAGCGGCAAGCGGATCGAACTGTCGCGACTGCGCAAGGCACGGCTCTTCACCAGACCATAAGGATCCGGCAGCACCACTTCATCGTCCGCTTCGAAATCCAGCAGGCTCTTGTAGAACAGCACCCAACTGTCGAGGCTGTCGGCCGGCAGCGCCATGGCCATGTGGTCAATGCGCTTGAGGCCGCCGCTGACAGGCGCTTGCGGGTACAGATTGAAGTCCGTGCCATAAACATCGGCGTGTTGATCCACCAGATAGATCAGGCTGCCATCCGGCGCACGCACCGCCGCCAGCTCCAGCTCGTTGGGGCCGACCAGCCCGCGATAGGGCTGGCCCTTGTAGGCTACGGCGCGGGCCAGTGCACTGGCGCTGTCCTTGACCCGCACGGCCGTAGCGCACAGCGAAGGGCCGTGGGCTTCGAAAAAGCTGTGGCCGAATGAGTACGGTTCGGAGTTGAGGATCAGGTTGATATCGCCCTGACGCAGCAGGCTGACGCTCTTGGAGCGATGCTGCCCGGCCTTGACGAAACCCAGTCGCTCCAACCAATGGGAGAGCTTGGCGCCGAGGCTTTCATCCACGGCGAATTCGAGAAATTCGATGCCGTTGTACTCGCTGGCCTTGGGTGTTTCGAACAGAATCTCAGGGCTGGCCATTGGCTTGGCTTCCTGAGCCAGACGCTCGCGGGTTTTCTCTTCCAGATACAGCAACGAGCGCAAGCCGTCGGCGGCATTGGCCCGTGGCGGCGCGGCGCGGAAGCCGTCGTTGAAGATCTCCAGCGACAATGGCCCGGTGTAGCCGCTCTGGATGATCGGCGCGAGGAACCCTGGCAAGTCGAACTCACCCTGGCCCGGGAAGCAGCGAAAATGCCGGCTCCACTCCAGCACGTCCATGGCCAGGATCGGTGCGTCGGCCATTTGCACGAAGAAGATCTTGTCGCCGGGAATCTCGGCGATAGCACTTGGATCGCCCTTGAGCGACAAGGTGTGAAAGCTGTCCAGCAACACGCCAAGGCTTGGATGATCGGCCTGACGCACGATGTTCCACACCTGTTGATAGGTGTTCACATGCCGGCCCCAGGCCAGCGCTTCGTAACCGATGCGTAGACCACGGGCCCCGGCACGCTCAGCCAGCAGTCGCAGATCGTCGACCAGAATCTGTTCATCACCGATGGAGTCGGCCGACGCGTTGCTGCACACCAGCACCAGGTCGGTGCCCAGTTCCTGCATCAGGTCGAATTTGCGCTCGGCACGTTCCAGATTGCGCGACAGCCGATCACGCCGGCAGCCTTCAAAATCACGGAAAGGTTGAAACAGGGTGATGGCGATCCCGAGATCGGCGCACATCTGTTTAATTTCCCGTGGGCTGCCGTCGTAGTAGAGAAGGTCGTTCTCGAAGATCTCCACACCGTCGAACCCGGCGGCGGCAATGGCTTCGAGTTTTTCCGGCAGGGTACCGCTCAAGGATACGGTGGCAATGGAACGCTGCATATTTCGACTCCCGGTAATGGGGACTATCTTGTTAGGGGGGCGTCGCACGCCCGAATCCTTGCAGGAGCTGCCGAAGGCTCGGGCCGCTCCTGAAGGGATAGTGTTTGTCCTGGGTAAATTATTGGCCTGGCGATCCCGCACAGCAATTCAAAGTGTACTATCCGGTTAGTTTTGTGTTCGATTATCGAACACAATGGTGGTTGGCGAATTGACGATTTTTTGTCCACTGCGCAACATCAACACCACATTGGGTCCGGTCATGAATCACCGGCTCCCGGTTAACAAGACCCAGAACACCACATAAAAATTTCAAAAAACGGGTATACGCTCATGCGCTCCTTCTACGCCTTGCTCGATCACTCAACCGTCATTACGCCTTGCCTGGCGTCCATCCGCCCCCCGCGCACCGCTGGCACTCGCGTGCCGCTCGCTGAATAACTCGTCAGCCCGACGAACACAGCCGATCAGTCCAATCGCGCCCGTCGCCATCGATTGATCACGCGCCCTTGAAGTCCCGACGAGCTTCGCTTGTCAGTCATTGAACGGATGGCACACATGAATCCTGCACCTAGCTCACGCATGGCTCCGGCCATGAGCGCTGCCTCTGGCGGCATCGGCGACAAAATCCGCGGCGCCATGGCGGTCGGCAAAACCCGTTGGGGCATGCTGGCGCTGGTGTTTTTCGCCACTACCCTGAACTACATCGACCGCGCCGCCCTGGGCGTGATGCAGCCTATCCTGGCCAAGGAGATGAGCTGGACGGCGATGGACTACGCCAACATCAACTTCTGGTTCCAGGTCGGTTACGCCATCGGCTTCGTGCTGCAAGGCCGCTTGATCGACCGGGTCGGCGTCAAGCGCGTGTTCTTCTGCGCGGTGCTGCTCTGGAGCCTGGCAACCGGTGCCCACGGCCTGGCCACTTCGGCGGTCGGCTTCATGGTTTGCCGATTCATCCTCGGCCTGACCGAAGCGGCGAACTATCCGGCCTGCGTGAAAACCACGCGCCTGTGGTTCCCGGCCGGCGAGCGCGCCGTGGCCACTGGCATTTTCAACGCCGGCACCAACGTTGGTGCGATGTTCACCCCGATGCTGCTGCCACTGATCCTGCACGTTTGGGGCTGGCAAGCCGCGTTCCTGTGCATGTCGGCACTGGGCGGGATCTGGTTGCTGTTCTGGGGCCTGAAGTACTTCAACCCGGAAGACCACCCGAACGTCAAACAGTCGGAACTGGACTACATCCAGAACGAAGTCGAACCGGAACAAACCCGCGTACCTTTCTCGAAAATCCTGCGCATGCGCGGCACCTGGGCCTTCGCCCTCGCCTACTCGATCACCGCGCCAGTGTTCTGGTTCTACCTGTACTGGCTGCCGCCGTTCCTCAACCAGCAATACAACCTGGGCATCAACGTCACCCAGATGGGTATCCCGCTGATCATCATCTACCTCACTGCCGACTTCGGCAGCGTCGGCGGCGGCATCCTCTCCTCGTTCCTGATCGGTCGCGGCGTCAACCCGATCAAGGCGCGACTGATGTCCATGTTCCTGTTCGCCTGCTGCATCATCGGCGTCATCATGGCTGCCGGCTCCAGCAATCTGTGGGTCGCCGTAGCCGCCATCTCCCTGGCCATCGGCGCGCACCAGGCCTGGACAGCTAACATCTGGAGCCTGGTGATGGACTACACGCCCAAGCACATGATGAGTACGGTGTTCGGTTTCGGCGGCATGTGTGCGGCGATTGGCGGGATGTTCATGACTCAGTTGGTCGGCCATATCCTGACCGTCACCAACAACAACTACACCGTGCTGTTCACACTGATTCCGGCGATGTACTTCATTGCGCTGACCTGGATGTACTTCATGGCACCGCGCAAGATTCCGAAAGTAGAAGGCTGATGTTCCCTCGGCGCAGGCCCGATATCGGGCCTGCGCTTTTTTTTGCCTGCGTTTTGCCGCAGCTTAGCGGCGGCTTTGCTGCCAGGCCGCTGCCAACCCGCTGCAGCAGATCACGGCAATGCCGAGCACGGTGGTCAGTGTCGGCGTGTGGGAAAACAGCAGCCAGCCCAGCAGGCCGGCGAAGATGATCTGGCAATAGCTGAACGGTGCCAGCAGTGCCGGTGCCGCGAGACGGAAAGCCTGGGTCAGGAAGAGGTGAGCCGTCATCCCGCAGGCTCCCAGAGCCAGCATCATCGCGCCATGCACCAGGTTCGGCGTCTGCCAGAAGAACGGCACCAGCGCACTCATCACCAGCGTGTTGCACAAGCCTGCGAAGAAGTTGCTGGTGGTCGGGCTGTCGATCTCGCTGAGCTTGCGCGTCAGCAGTTGATAGAAGCAGAAAAACAACGCCGAGCAGAACGGCAGCAACACCGCCGGGGTAAACAGATCACCACCGGGGTGAACGATGATCAGCACCCCGCTGAAACCGAAAATCACCGCCAACCATTGCCCCCGCGTCACCCGCTCGCCAAGCAGCGGTACCGACAACGCGGTGACCAGCACCGGAGCGAGGAAGTTGACCGACGTGGCCTCGGCCAGTGGGATGTACATCAGCCCCGTGGTGAAAAACAGACTGGTGCCCAGCAGGCACAATGCCCGGATCAATTGCAGTAATGGCCGCTTGGTACGCAGCACCCGGAGCCCGGACTGCGGCAGGAAAATCCCGGCCATCAACAAGGTGTGAACCACGTAGCGCGCCCAGACCACCATGACAATGGGATAGAAACCGGAGAGGTATTTGGAAAAGGCGTCGTGGCTGGAAAACAGGAAGGTTGCGACAACGATCAGCAAGATCCCTTTGAAGGGCTGATTGACGCCGGAAAGCGGGGTGCTGACGGTCATTGGGTTTCCTTACTTGAAGTCAAAACATCGCAGGCAAGCGACGCTTCCACACAATCAGCCTAGAGCATGTGGGAGGCGTCGCCTGCCCGCGATCAATACACAGCAGCGCTTACAACCGCGCCAACAATTCCCGGCTTTTATCCAGCGCCATCTGCGCCCGATCCAATCCACTCACGCCCTGCTCCAGCAACTGCACGGTGGGAATCTCCAGGCTCAACGGAATGTCAGCCGGCAAACCGCGCAACAACCCCGGCAGGTCACAATCGCCATCACCAGGGAAACGCCGTTCGTTACGCGCCTGACGCAAGATCTCCGCCATATCGGCTGGTCGTGGTCCTGCGACGTCACACAACTGTGCATACCGTAACCGTGAGGGGACAACTTTGACCAGTTCTTCCAACCGCGATCCAGAGCGGTCGAAGTGAAAAGCGTCGACCAATACGCCGCCGTTTTCGCATCCGGCGTTTTCCACGATTCGCGTGGCTTGTTGAAGATTGCGCGCATCGGTCCAGGGCATGAACTCCAGATTCGGGTGCAGCCCATAGGCTGCCGCCAGATCACAGAGCTCGGCAAAATGCTGCGTCAGCCGCCGTTCGTCAGGATCGTTACCGGCCACCAGCAACTCACTGGCGCCGAACTCGGCACCCACCGCCAGGATTTTCTCGAAATCGGCGACAACGGTTTCCGGCTTGAGCCGCAGGATTTCGACGTCCAGCACCCGAATTCCGGTATCGCGCAGACGCGCCAGGGTCTGGCGCCGCAATTCTTGGTCGGCCACCAGGGCAAAATGGTGCTCCTCCGGGGTCGCCGGTACCAGACGCAAGCCGACATGGCTGTAACCGGCCCGCGCGGCGACCTCGACCATGTCGGGCGGTGACAACTCCAGCACGGTCAGGCTGGCCAGGGAGAAGATACGCTCGCTCATGCTCAACCCTCGATCAAGGATGGCGCGCAGGCACGCCCGGTTTCGGCGGCTTCGCGGATGGCCTCGATCAGCGCCAACGTACGCGCGGCATCGGCGGCACTCACCAATGGATCGACCTCACGCCGCGCAACACGTACGAAGTGCTGCAACTGCAAACGCAAGGCTTCATCGGCACTGAAGTTTTCCTGGGTCGCCAGCAACGGTTGATGCCAGCCGCCGTCTACTTCGTTGTAGTGCCAGCGTTTAAGCTGCGGAATGCTCAGCGCCCCACCCGTTCCGGCCAGCAAGTAGCACGGTTGATCAGGATGACGCGGGTACACCGGGTTCTCCCCCGAATCCAGCTCCCAACTCCAGGGCGCAGCCACCGCATCGGAGCCGGTCAGGCTGCCCAGTGCACCGTTGTCGAATTGCAGCAACACCGCCGCGCAATCCTCATTGGCAAATCCGCGAATGGCATTGCTGGTGATGGCCTGAACCTGACGCACTTCACCGCACAAATGCCGCAGCAGATCGAGGTCGTGGATCAGGTTGGTCAACAGCATCCCCGCACCGGCCTCGCGGCGCCAGGGTGTTTCAAAATAGCTGTCGGGCTTGCGCAACTGCCAGAGCGCCGTGACCGTGGTCAACCGACCCAATGCGCCGCTGTGGATAAGTTCGTGGGCGCGGACGATCAGCGGATTGTGCCGGCGATGATGCCCGACCAGTACCGGAACACCGCTGGCCTTCGAGGCGGCCACCAGCTCCCGGGCTTCATCCAGGTGCACGCCCACCGGCTTTTCCAGCAATACCGGCACGCCGGCCGCGAGGCAATCCAGGGCCGTGCTGACATGCTGCGTGTTCGGATTGGCGATTATCACGGCGTCCGGCTTCGCCTGCTCCAGCATCTGACGATGATCGGCGAAACAGGCTACGCCCCATACAGCCGCAAGGCTGGCCGCCTGCGGTCCGGGATCGGCCACGGCGCACAACGTCGCTTCAGTCAGGGATTGCAGATGCCGGTAGTGCTGCTGGCCCATGTTGCCAGCACCGATCAGGGCGATGCGAAGTGGAGAATTCAAGATGCGGTCCTCTTGTAAGTGTTATTGGAGCGATGAACTCCAATAATTTAGAACCCGGTTCCAGATTCTTACAGAGACCTATCCTGAAAGTGTTCGAACAGCGCACAGCTTCTCAAGTTGAACGTTGTTCAAAATGTGGGAACGGGCTTGCTCGCGAATGCGGTGTGTCAGCGCCATACAGATCGCATGACACATCGCATTCGCGAGCAAGCCCGCTCCCACAGTCGAATTGCACAGGCCTTAGTTGAACAACTCCGAGGCCAGGCTCGCTGCGCTCAGCTCCGCGGTGTACGCCAGCAACAACGGCGCCAGCTCATGCAGACGCTCTCCCGGCATCCGTGCACTCGGTCCGGCGATGCTGAGCACGCCGATCACCCGCCCATCGGCGGGATGGCGCACCACTGCCGCAATCGCCGAAGTCCCCACCGCCGAACTTTCCTCAACCCATGCATAGCCCTGCTCCCGCGCCAGACGCAGGCGCTCGAGCAACTCGATATTCGAGCGCGGCGCGTTCGGGCCCACATGTTCCGGCACCTGCGCGCCCTGCCGTTCCACCAGTGACAAGGCTTCGGCATCGCTCATGCACGCCAGCCACGCATGCCCCGAGGCTGTGTAGAACAACGGCGCATCACGACCCATGTCCGGGTCGTAACGCAGACCGGAACGCGCGCCCTGGGATTTGGCGATCCAGGTTTGACGCTCGCCGTCGATCACCCCGAGGCGCACCAACTCGCCGGTTTCCTGAGCCAGGCGGTCAAGCACCGGCTGCACGATATCGGCACCGCTGCTCGACAGGTAACGGAAGCCCATCGCCACCAGTTTGGTCGAGAGGTGATAACGCAAATTATCCGGATTCTGCCGCACGTAACCGAGGCGGATCAGCTCGGCGAGCAGGCGATGGGTCGCACTCTTGGGGATGTCCAGTTGCTCTGCCAGGGTCTGCATCGGCAGGCCACGGGGATCGCTGGTGAGGCTTTCGAGCACACTGAAAACACGTTCGATCTGACTGCCGGCCATGGTCGCTTCCACGCAAAATTTGCTCGATTCTAGAAGACAACCGCACGAATGCGAAATCTGGAACTGAGCGTTCGATAACCGCCCGCTTTATACCCTCCTGGCTTGTTCGGCGTTACCTGACTCTTATATTTTCTGGAACCAGATTCCAAAACAATAGAACACCGGAGTTCAAACAATGCCTGCACAAGCGCACTTTCTTCCCGACATCGATTGCGATGTGCTGATCGTTGGCTCCGGTGCGGCGGGACTGTCAGCGGCCGTGACCGCCGCATGGCACGGACTGAAAGTCATAGTGGTGGAAAAGGACCCGGTGTTCGGCGGCGCCACCGCCTGGTCCGGTGGCTGGGCCTGGGTGCCCTGCAACCCGTTGGCCCGGCGTGCGGGCATTGTCGAAGATGTTGAACTGCCGCGCACTTACCTGAAACACGAACTGGGCGAGCGCTTTGATCCAGCGATGATCGACGCTTTCCTGGAGGCCGGCCCGCGGATGGTGTCGTTCTTCGAACAGTTCACCTCGCTGCAATTTTCCGATGGCAATGCCATTGCCGACATGCATGGCGACACGCCCGGAGCAGGCACCGGTGGACGCTCGGTGATCGCCGCCCCTTACGACGCCCGAAAAGTCGGCACACTGCTCAAGCGTCTGCGCAAAACCATGCGGGAAACATCCTTCATGGGCATGCCGATCATGGCGGGGGCGGACCTCACGGCATTCCTCAACCTGACCCGCTCTCTGTCGGCGGCCTGGCATGTTACGCGGCGTTTCAGTCGGCACCTGTTCGATCTCGTCGTACATGGCCGGGCGATGCAACTGGTCAACGGCGTGGCCTTGGTGGCGCGCCTGGCGAAATCCGCCGACGACCTCGGCGTGTTGCTCTGGGAATCAGCGCCCGTGAGCCGATTGCTGCGCGAGAACAATCAAGTACGAGGTGCGGTGGTCAACACCGCCAAAGGCTCGGTGCGCATCCATGCACGCAAGGCCGTGGTGCTCGCGGCGGGTGGCTTCGCCAATGACATCGAGCGTCGAAAGGCACTGTTCCCCCGCACACCGACCGGGCATGAGCATCTGGCCTTGCCGCCCCTCGGCGTTTGCGGCGATGGCCTGCGCCTGGGCGAAAGTGTCGGTGCCCGGGTCAACAGCGACATGGCGTCCGCTGTCGCCTGGGCGCCGGTTTCGCAAGTGCCGCACAGCGACGGCAGCACGGGACACTTCCCGCACATTATCGAGCGGGGCAAACCCGGCATCATCGGTGTGCTGAGCAACGGCCAGCGCTTCGTCAATGAAGCCAACGGCTACTGCGAATACGTTGCGGCCATGGTCGCCGCCGCCCCGCAGGGTGAAGAAGTGGCATCGTGGCTGATCTGCACCCATCGCTTTCAGCGTCGATATGGCCTGGGCATCTCTCGGCCTTTTCCGGTGCCGCTGTCATCCTTCATCCGCAGCGGCTATCTGAAAACCGGCAACACCCTTGAGGAGTTGGCTGCAGCCTGCGGCATCGACCCGGTTGGCTTGCGCAGCACCGTGTCGGACTACAACCGCCACGCACGCAACGGCGAAGACCCGCAGTTCGGTCGTGGTTCCACGCCCTACAACCGCAAGCAGGGTGACGCACTGCAACATCCCAACCCATGCATCGCGCCGATCGAACAAGGCCCGTTCTATGCCGTGAAAGTCCAGCCGGGCAGCTTCGGCACCTTCGCCGGGCTCAAGGTCAACCAGCATGCCCAGGTCCTGGATGATGCGGCGCAACCTATCGCCGGCCTGTACGCGGCGGGCGGCGACATGGCCAGCATCATGGGCGGTCACTATCCCGCTGGGGGCATCAATCTCGGCCCGGCGTTGACCTTCGGCTACATCGCCGCGCGCCACATCGCAGGCGTCACTGCTTATGAAAAGGAGATCGACCATGCAGTACATCGTTAACGCACAGGGTTTGAACATGCCGAAACTCGGCCTCGGCACCTGGCCAATGCTCGGCGAGGAATGCCCGTGCCGTGGAGCAGGCTCTGGCCCTGGGTTACCGGCACATAGACACGGCAGCGGCCTACAACAACGAAGACGCTGTCGGTAAGGCGCTGGCGAACAGTCCGACACCCCGCGAGCAGATCTACGTCACGACCAACGTCTGGTGGGACCAATTGCAACCCGACGCCATGCGTCACTCCATGGACCGTAGCCTCAAAGCCCTGCGCAGCGAATACGTCGACCTGTTCATGCTCCATTGGCCAACCACTGATTGGGATTTGCGCGCACCCTAGAAACCCTGGCGTCGTTCAAGGAGCAAGGCCTGGCGCGCAACATTGGCGTGGCGAAATCACGAAGACCGAGCCTTGATCGCCAGCCTGTCCAAACGCGAGCGTCAGGTCAGCCCGGACTTTGCACCGGCGTGGGACGCGTTCGACCAGCAACCACCCATTTGGCCACCCGTGATCCGCGACATCCGTCATAACGTCAGAGGCAATACCAACTCTTACACATTTCTCCCACACACTTTTAATAGTGCTGTTATTCATAGACTTGGCGAAAAACACTCCAACAATCTATGAGAGACCGCAACCATGCTATGGACCAAGGCAAGACGCAGCGACAACGTGAACGACACGCGCGAGGGCAAGGATGCCCGCACCCTCACAGGGAAAACATTAGGCACCGGGCTGGCCGTCGTTGTGCTGGCAGGCGCAGGACTTTACTCGACATTGGACACGGCACCGGATTCGCCCACGAGCCCCCTTCCTCCAACCGCCACCGCCCTGTCGATTGCGCCCGCAGAAGATCTGCAATTGAAGTTTGTTCAGTCTGTGCTCGGTGATACCGAAGACACCTGGAAACAACTCTTTGCGCAAACGGGACGACACTATCCACAACCCGAACTGACGCTGTACAACAATGACATCCTCTCGGACTGTGGTTATGCCAGCTCCGGAAGCGGCCCATTCTATTGCCCAAGCAATCAGCAGGTGTATCTCAATCTGGAGTTTTTCAAGAAACTGGAGCCGCACTCAGTGATCGCTGACTTCGCACTGGCATACATCATCGCTCACGAAATCGGCCATCACGTGCAGCTTGAGCTGGGACTGTCCGCTCCCTTCGAGAAAGCCTTGCTCGATCAACAACCGGTCAGCGGTGATGGCGGTCTGGAAGTGCGCGCGGAACTGCAGGCCGATTGTCTGGCCGGTGTCTGGGCGCACCATGCGCAACGGCGTCTGGATTGGCTGGAGCCCGGTGATATCGAAGCGGCCCTGAATACCGCTGAGATGTTCGGTGACGACCACTTGCAACGCTCCCGAAACGCCCCTGTTCGGCCCGAAATATTCAGCCACGGCACATCAAAGCAGCGCGTGAGCTGGTTCAAGACCGGTTTCGCCTCAGGCCTGTCGGAGGCATGCGACACCTTCGCTACCGGGAACCTGTGACCCCCGCCCGTCAATGAAGCCGTTAATGCGGCCGAAAGGATAGAACCGCTGACGCTCTAGGCTGTCTGACGACCGGACTGGCGCGGCTCCCACTTGGCAGCAACACTCATCGCACGGCTCGTGACCCGGAACAGAAGAGGACTCCCACATGCTATGGAAAAAAGGCCGACGCAGCGACAACGTTGTCGATGCCCGTGGTGATGATGTCGGCAGTGGCGGCGGTGGGATGCGCTTCGGCGGTGGCAAGGGCCTGAGCCTGACGGCGATCCTGCTGATCGTCGGCATCGGCTGGATCACCGGCCAGGATCCGCTGCAAATCCTCGGACAACTGACCGGGCAAATGGACCAGCAATCGGCGCCCGCCACCAACCAGAGCCGCAAGGCACCACCGGCCAATGACGAAGGCGCGGAGTTCGTGCGCTCGATCCTCGGCGACACCGAAGACACCTGGGGCACGATATTCCAGCAGGCCGGCCGTCAATACAAAGACCCGACCCTGGTGCTGTTCAGCAACCGGGTGAATTCGGCCTGCGGTCTGGCCACCTCGGCCACCGGGCCGTTCTATTGCCCCGCGGACCAGAAGGTCTACCTGGACATGGCGTTCTTCCAGGAAATGTCCCAACGCTTTTCCGCCGCGGGCGACTTCGCCCAGGCCTACGTGATCGCTCACGAAGTCGGACACCATGTGCAGACCCTGCTTGGGGTGTCCGCAAAAATCCAGGCAGCCCGCCAACAAGGCCGGCAGATGGAAGGCGACGGCGGTTTGCTGGTTCGTCAGGAACTGCAAGCCGATTGCCTGGCCGGCGTCTGGGCCAACAATGCACAGAAGCGCCTGAACTGGCTGGAACCGGGCGACATCGAAGAAGCACTGAACGCAGCGAACGCCATCGGTGACGATCGTTTGCAGCAACAGGGTCAGGGCCGCGTGGTCCCGGACTCGTTCACCCATGGCACGTCGGCGCAACGAGTGCGCTGGTTCAAAACCGGTTTCGCCCAAGGCCAGGTAAGCCAGTGCGATACCTTTGCGACGAAAAATCTGTAAATGAAGAAGTGGTTGTTGGTTGTTCTGTTTACTTGCGCAACGTCCCAGGCCGCCGAGCATGAGGTCAAGGAGCTCAGTCCCGGACGCCTGCTGTTGAAATCAGGTGAAATCGCGGTGGGCATCAGCCCCGCCCCGGCAAAAATCGAACGGGTGCTGATCATCCTCCACGGTCGCTTGCGCAACGCGCAAACCTATCTGCAGAGCGGTGAGCACGTGGCCGAACTGGCCGGGCAAAGCGCAACGACCCTGGTGATCGCCCCGCAATTCCTCAATGAAACCGATGTTGCGGTTCATCCGGTGGCCGACACCGTTTTGCGCTGGCAAGGCAATGAATGGATGGCCGGCGGCGAATCCACGGCGCCGTTTCGGCTGAGTTCCTACGCCGCGCTCGACGAAATCATTGCCCGCCTGGGAGATCGCCAGCAGTTTCCGGATGTGAAGCGAATCGTCATCGCCGGGCACTCCGGGGGCGCGCAGGTGGTTCAGCGCTATGCAGTGATCGGTCATGATCAGCCAGCCCTCGAGGCGGCCGGCGTACAGGTTCGCTACGTGATTGCCAACCCGTCGTCCTACGCCTATTTCGATGAGCGCCGGCCCGTGGCGTTCAGTCACGCCGGTTGCCCGCAATTCAATCGCTGGAAGTATGGGCTAGCGGATTTGCCCGCCTACGCCGAAGGACAAACGCCCGCACAACTGCAGGAAAAGTACCTTAAGCGTGACATCGTTTACCTCCTGGGCCAGCAGGACACCAACCCGAATCATCCGGCACTGGATAAAAGCTGTGAGGCCAGGGCGCAAGGGCCGTATCGGTTGGCGCGCGGGCGTTTTTACTTTGATTACCTGAAGCGGCTGCAACCGCAAGGGTTGAAACAGCAACTGATTGAAGTACCCGGAGTCGGGCATAGCGGGGACGGGATGTTTACCTCGCCGGAGGGGCAGAAGGCGTTGTTTGGGGAATGACTCTTGTAGTGCCTGGGCCTGCCTCTTCGCGAGCAAGCCCGCTCCCACACTGAATCTGTGCCGTTCACAAATCCCTTGTGGGAGCGGGCTTGCTCGCGAAAGCGGTTGACCAGGCAACGAGGCAATCAAGCCGACAACATCTGCCGCAACTCGACACAATCCGCCGCATGCCAATCGGTCAATTCCGGCCACGGATTATCCGGCAGGTTCACCAGCACCGTGCGTGCCCCCGCCGCCCGCCCGCAATCCAGATCAAAACGGTAATCACCGACCATCACCATCTCGCTCGCCGGCACCTTCCACGCTTCGGCCAGTTTCAGTAAACCGCCCGGATGGGGCTTGGGCGGTGCTTCATCACGACCCAGCACGTCCTCGACCGCAAAGCAGTCGGCCAGGCCAATAGCCTCCAGCGTGACATGCGCCAGCTCCCGGGCATTGCGCGTGAGAATGCCAAGGCGATAACCGCGCCTGGCCAGCTCACGCACCAACTCCACCGCGCCCGGCGCCGGTGTCGAACCGAGGGCCAGGTCCCGTTCGTGCTCCAGCAGCCACGCATGCTTGGCAGCGGCTTCATCGGCTGGCAGTGCGGCGAGGTGGGTCAGGATGTCGTGTTCGGCAGGAATCGCCAAGGCTACGCGAATCGCTGCGAAGTCGTGCACGGCCACGGTCAGGGTGCCGTCCATGTCGAACACCCAGTGACGCACGTCGGCCAGGCTCACGCCCAATCCTTGCGGTGACGGATCAAGCCTTCCTGAGTGACCGAGGCCACCAGTTGCCCGGCACGATTGAACACACTGCCTCGGGAGAATCCACGGGAGTTGCCGGCCCACGGGCTGTCCATCGCGTAGAGCAGCCAGTCATCGGCACGCAGATTCTGGTGGAACCACAGTGCGTGATCGAGGCTGGCGACTTGCATGTCCTTGTGCCAGACCGATTTGCCGTGGGGCTGCATCGAGGTGACCAGCAGGCCGAAGTCCGATGCATAGGCCAGCAGGTATTTATGCAGCGCCGGCGAATCGGCCAAGGCTCCGTCGGCGCGGAACCAGACGTACTTGACCGGATCGGACGGCAGCGGGTTGTAGGGATCTTTTTCAGTCACCGGGCGGAATTCGATCGGCTTGGGGCACAACAGCTTTTCGCGCATTTTCTCGGGAATCAGGTGCGCGCGCTGCTGGGTCAGTTCCAGCTCCGAGGGCAGATTTTCCGGGCCAACCACAACCGGCATTTTGCTCTGATGCTCAAAGCCTTCCTCGTCGTACTGGAATGACGCACTGCACGTGAAGATCGGGTGGCCCTTCTGGATCGCCGTCACCCGGCGCGTGCTGAAGCTGCCGCCGTCACGCACCCGATCAACCTGATACACCACCGGCAACCCGGCATCACCCGGACGCAGGAAATAGCCGTGCATCGAATGCACATGGCGCGCCTCTTCTACCGTCTGACTCGCCGCCGACAGCGACTGGCCGAGTACCTGGCCACCGAACAGCTGACGAAAACCCAGGTCCTGGCTACGGCCGCGGAACAGATTTTCTTCGATCGGTTCCAGGGTCAGCAAGTCGACCAGATCTTCCAACACTTGGCTCATTCAGACTCTCCTCACGCAAAACATTGCCGCGCAGTCTTGGCTGCAACGGTCGATTCAGTTTCCGGCCCGGGCCAGCATGGGGCCATTGTAAACGTCCGTGCCAGCTTATCCATGCAAGGTTTGCAGCCATTGTTCGCGGCTGATGCGATACAGAAGGTGCCGACGCAACGGATGATCGGCTTCAAGTCGCGGGTGTTCGAAGTCATCCGCCGGGTCATGGTGCATGCCGATGGCCTGCATGACTTTTTCTGACGGCAGATTGGTTTGCGTCGTGAAGGCCACCACCTCTTTCAGCGGCAGTCGGTCGAACCCGCAGCGCAGAGCGGTCCACGCCGCTTCACTGGCGTAACCGAGGCCCCAGTGCTCGCGGGCCAGGCGCCAGCCGATTTCCGTTGCGGGGGTGAATGGCGCGTCGAATCCGACCACATTGAGCCCGGTAAACCCGATGAACTGGCCAGAGTCCTTTCGCTGCAAGGCCCAGAGCCCATAACCATGCTCGGCGAAATGACCACGGATTCGCCCGATCAATGACGCGCTTTCCAGCCGACTCAAAGTGCCTGGAAAATAGCGCATCACCTGCGGATCGGCACACATCGCCGCAAAGTCCGCCAGATCTTCATCGCGCCACTGGCGCAACAGCAGCCGAGCGCTTTCAAGCTCCAGTATTGGCTCCATCGTGCCCCGCCCCTCCATTTCAATGTCGCCAGTCTACAACGCTGGTAGGATCCTTCTCTCATTCCTACATGAAATGACCATGCCACTGCCGCTGATTTATCACGAAGACTACAGTCCCGAGTTTCCGGCGGATCACCGCTTCCCCATGGACAAGTTCCGCCTGCTGCGCGATCACCTGGTGGACAGCGGCCTGACCCGCGACGCCGACCTGCTGCGCCCGGATCTGTGTCCGGCAGACATTCTCGCCCTCGCCCATGACCCTTCGTATATCCAACGCTACATGAGTGGCGATTTGTCCCGCGAAGACCAGCGCCGCCTCGGCCTGCCCTGGAGCGAAGCCCTGGCCCGGCGCACGGTGCGGGCAGTCGGCGGCTCGCTGCTGGCGGCCGAGCAGGCGCTGGAACATGGCCTGGCCTGTCACCTGGCGGGCGGCACCCATCATGCGCACTACGACTACCCGGCCGGGTTCTGCATCTTCAATGATCTGGCAGTGATCAGCCATTACCTGCTGGAAAGTGGTCGGGTGCACCGGGTGCTGATCTTCGATTGCGACGTGCATCAAGGCGACGGGACCGCACGAATCCTGCACAACACCCCGGAAGCGGTAACCGTTTCCCTGCACTGCGAAAAGAACTTTCCTGCACGCAAAGCCGAAAGTGACTGGGACATTCCGCTGCCCAACGGCATGGGCGATGCCGACTACCTGAAGGTGGTGGACGATGCGCTCAACTACCTGCTGCCGCTCTACCAACCGGACCTGGTGCTGTATGACGCCGGGGTCGATGTGCATAAGGACGACGCCCTGGGTTATCTGAAGCTGACAGACGAAGGCGTCGCCGCCCGCGATGAAAGCGTGATGCGCCATTGCCTGGGCCGCGACATCCCGGTGGTCGGGGTGATCGGCGGCGGCTACAGCAAGGACCGCCAGGCCTTGGCCCGCCGCCACGGCATCCTCCATCACAGCGCGCAGCGCGTCTGGCAGTCATCAGGCTGTCACTGAGTTGTGGATGCTTTACCCACAATGCCTGTGGAGCTGCCTGTGGATAACCTGAGTGAAAGGGCCTGCAGCCCACACGGCGTAAAGGCTACAGAGCGGTGGTTGTTTTTTAACCAGCACTGGCAAACACCACCGAACCCTGTGGGAGCGGGCTTGCCCGCGAAGGCGGTGCATCAGATTCATGGATTTCGACTGACACTCCGCTTTCGCGAGCAAGCCCGCTCCCACAGGGATCCGGGCTGCTAGAATGCGCGGCTTATCCAGCCAGGCCGCAGCTCTCATCATGAACCAGCCCTCAACCGCCTCCCCTTCCCGCGTCGCCATCATCGGCGGCGGTCCTGCCGGTTTGATGGCAGCTGAAGTGCTGAGCCAGGCCGGGATCAAGGTCGACCTGTACGACGGCATGCCTTCGGTGGGACGAAAATTCCTCCTGGCCGGCGTCGGCGGCATGAACATCACTCACTCCGAAGCCTACCCGGCATTTCTCTCGCGCTACGCCGAACGCGCCCCGCAAATAGCCCCTCTGCTGCGCGGCTTCGGCGCCGAAGCGCTGTGCCAGTGGATTCACGAGCTGGGCATCGAGACCTTCGTCGGCAGTTCCGGCCGGGTATTCCCCACCGACATGAAAGCCGCACCGCTGCTGCGCGCCTGGCTCAAACGCCTGCGCGACAGCGGTGTAGTTATCCACACCCGCCATCGCTGGCTCGGCTGGAACGAGCATGGCGGTTTGCGAATCGACAGCCCGGAAGGCGAAAAAACCGTGCAAGCCGATGCCACCCTGCTCGCCCTCGGTGGCGGCAGTTGGTCACGCCTGGGTTCGGACGGCGCCTGGATGCTGGCACTGGAGCAGCACGGCGTAGGACTGGCGCCGTTGCAACCGAGCAATTGCGGCTTCGAGGTGCAGGCCTGGAGCGAATTGATGGTCAGCAAATTCGCCGGCGCGCCACTGAAAAATATCGCCATCGGCCTGAACGACGACATCCCCCGGCTCGGCGAATGCGTGATGACCGCCACCGGGATCGAGGGCAGTTTGATCTACGCCCTGTCGGCACCGATCCGCGAAGCGATCAACCAGCACGGTACGGCGACGATTCATCTGGACCTGTTGCCGGGCCGGCCTGTGGATAAAGTGTTGGCGGCGTTGAGCAAACCACGAGGTTCACGCTCGATGGCCAAGCATCTGCACAGTCAGTTGGGCATCGATGGGGTAAAAGCGGCACTTTTGCGTGAACTGACCAGCGCCGAGTGCTTTGCCGATATGGCCTTGCTGGCCAAAGCGATCAAGGCATTGCCACTGACACTGGTGAAAACCCGTCCGCTGGACGAGGCGATCAGCAGCGCGGGCGGTGTGTTGTTCGAGGCGATGGATGAGCGCTTGATGCTCAAGCAAATGCCTGGCGTGTTTTGCGCCGGGGAAATGCTTGATTGGGAAGCGCCGACGGGCGGTTATCTGCTGACCGCGTGTTTTGCCAGTGGGCGAGCGGCGGGGTTGGGGATGGTGGAGTGGCTCAGGAGCAGCGGCAAGTTGTAAGCTGCAAGCTGCAAGCTGCAAGCTGCAAACTGCAAACTGCAAGCTAACGGCTCTGACTTGCCGCTTGTAGCTTACCGCTTGCAGCTGTTTCTTTAAGGCTTACGCTTACGCGGCCCGGTATTGAACACCGGCACCTTGCGCACTGGCTTGATCGAAGGCTCCGCCGGTGCAACCTCTCCGCTGTCCACCCACTTGCCAAGATTGCGTTTGCCACCGCCACCACCGGAAGCCTTGGGCTTCTTCGGTTTCTTCGGCTTCTTGACGACCTGACCGCTGGCATCGGTGTCAGGTACGCGGTGCTCCGGCTCGAAGTCGGGCTCGTTCTGCCGCTTCAAGGTCTGGCGGGTCAGCATCTCGATGGCTGACAGCAGATTCACTTCATCGGCGCACACCAGGGAAATCGCCTCGCCGGTCGAGCCCGCGCGACCGGTACGACCGATGCGGTGGATGTAATCCTCGGCGACGATCGGCAAGTCGAAGTTGACCACCAGCGGCAGGTCTTCGATGTCCAGACCACGGGCGGCCACGTCGGTGGCGACCAGAATCTGCACTTCACTCGCCTTGAAACGATCGAGCGCGCGCTGGCGGGTCGCCTGGGGCTTGTCGCCGTGGATGCCGTCGGCGTTGATGCCCAGCCCCTGAAGTTTTTCCACCAGCGCGTCCACACCATTGCGGGTCTTGGCGAACACCAGTACCTGCTTCCACTTGCCCTTGCGCATCAGGTGCACGAACAGTTCCGGCTTGCGCTTCTTGTCCACCGTCACGATCCATTGCTTGACCGTATTGGCCGCCACGTTGCGCGGGCTGACTTCGATGCTCAGCGGGTCGTTGAGCATCTGCCCGGCCAGCAGGCGGATGTCATCGGAGAAGGTCGCGGAGAACAGCAGCGTCTGACGCTTCTTCGGCAGCGCGCGGTAAATGTTCGCCAACTCCTCGGAAAAGCCCAGGTCGAGCATGCGGTCGGCTTCGTCCAGCACCAGGGTTTGCAGCTGGTTGAACTTCAGCGCGTTCTGGCGGAACAGGTCGAGCAAGCGCCCCGGGGTCGCCACCAATAGGTCGACACCGCTGCGCAGCTTCATCATTTGCGGGTTGATGCTGACGCCGCCGTACACCGCGTAAGTACGCAGCGGCAGGTTTTCGGCGTACTGGCGCACGGCTTCGTGAACCTGCTCGGCCAGCTCGCGGGTCGGTACCAGGATCAACGCGCGGACCGAGTTGGCGGTGACTTTCGGCCCTTCCATGGCCAGCAGTTGCAACAGCGGCAGGGCGAAACCGGCCGTCTTGCCGGTGCCGGTCTGGGCGGCGGCCATCAGGTCGCGACCGGCCAGCACCGCCGGAATGGCTTGCGCCTGAACCGGCGTCGGAGTCTGGTAGCCGAGCGTCTCAAGGGAGCGCAGCAAGGGTTCGATCAGGCCAAGGGTGGCGAAAGTCATGGGAGTACCGTAGGAAAATTCAGCGCGGGTTGTTCAAAACAAGTGTGCAAAACAAGATGCAATGCCGCGCAGTTTACCCTAATTCACTCGGGATTCTGTCGGTACTGCCGACGTCACCACCGGCCGCTCTGGCGCGCGACGCCACTGCGGCAAGCCAATCAAGACCACCGCGCTGATGATCACAGCCATCGCCAGTGCTTCTTCGATGCCGATGGTCTCGCCGACAAACACGATCCCCAGCAACACCGCCACCGCAGGATTGACGTAGGCATAACTGGTAGCCGCCGCCGGGCGCACGTGTTTCAACAGGTACATGTAGGCGTTGAAGGCGATGATCGAGCCGAACACGGTCAAGTATGCCAGGGCTGCCCAGCCTTCGACGGGCGGGACCTTTTCCAGGTGTTCACCGCTGACCGCGCTGGCGATCAGCAGCACTACACCACCTACCAGCATTTCCACGGCACTGGCCATTGCCCCTTGTGGCAATGGCAAGTGTTTGCTCCATACCGAGCCGAACGCCCAGGTCGCCGCTGCAAAGACCAGCAACGCCGCACCCAATGGGCTCGATTGCAGGTTGGAACCCAGGTTGAGCATGGCAATGCCGATCAGCCCGAGCACAATCCCGGCCCATTCGAGACGGGTATTACGTGCGCCCCAGAAATATCCGCACAGCAAGGTAAACAGCGGCACCGTCGCCACCGCCAATGCGGCGACGCCAGAAGCCACCCCGGTGTGCTCGGCGACACTGACTGCGCCATTGCCACAGGCGAGCAGCAACACGCCAATGACCCCGGCGGCTTTCCACTGTGTCCAGGTCGGTGCCGGCGCCCCGCGCCAGCGCAGGAAGGCGTACATCAAGGTCCCGGCAATGACGAAGCGGATGCCGGCGAGCAGCAGCGGTGGCCAATATTCCACACCGATACGGATCACCAGGTAAGTCGAGCCCCAAATCACGTACAAGGCGAAAAAGGCAGCGATCAAAGGTAAGGGAAAGCGACGAAGGCCGGACATGGGGGGCAGCTCACAGGCAAGGACAAGTGAACGGCTATTCTAGAAAGGCTGACGACGGAAAATAAGTTACAAAACTTGTTTAAAGCGCCAGTACACTTTTCAAAACACGGAGTTCAGCGCTATAAACCGTGTTTTCGAAAGTCGACCACTTTCAGGAGTCGCCCCATGGACAAATACGACCGCATGCTGCTCAGCGCCCTGCTGGAAAACGGTCGCGCGTCCTACGCCGACCTGGCGCGCAAGGTCAATCTGTCGGCCCCCGCCGTGGCCGAGCGCGTAGCCAAGCTCGAAGCCAGTGGCGTAATCACCGGCTATCAGGCAAAGGTCGACATGGCCAAGCTGGGCCTGCCGATCCAGTGCGTGATCGAACTGCGCCTGAACCAGCACGGCAACCAGAAGGCCTACGACGACCTGATCAAAATCCCGCAATTGACCGAATGCCATCGAGTGACCGGCGATCCGTGCGTGATCATGCAAGCCGCGGTGGGCTCGATGCCTGAGCTGGAAGAGTTGATCAACCGGATCGCCACGTTCGGGTTCAGCAAAACGTCGATCGTGTTGTCCAGTGCGATAGAGAAGCGGGTGCCGTTGGGGCATATCGAAGGGAATGGCAAGCTTTGATCGAACGCGGAACCTGTAGGAGCGAGCCTGCTCGCGATGGTCGCCAACGATAACGCGGGAAACCTGACACCCCGTCGCGAGCAGGCTCGCTCCTACAGGGGAATTGTGGTGAGTTCGGGATCAGCGATAGCGCTTGAGATGTTCACCCACCTTCGCCGCCGGCACCTTCTGCAACTTGCACAGCAAGTCATGGGACAGCTCGCGCAGGCCATGCTTCTGGAGCAATTCTTCCTCCAGGTGCGCCGTCAGGTTGGCCGCCATCTCGGCATCGGCCATGGCCCGGTGGGCCTTGCCGGTGTGGGGCAGATTGGCAAAGGTGGTGAGGGTGCCGAGTTTGTGGTTCGGCGCGGCGGGCATCAGGCGGCGGGCCAACAGCAGCGAGCAGGCAAAGTTCTGCAAGCGGGTGCGTTTGATTCGCCCCAGTTCGAAGTCCCAGAACTTCTGGTCGAACGCGGCGTTGTGCGCGAGCAAGGGTGTGGTGCCGACGAACTCATTCACTTCGTTCATCACCTGCTCCGCCGACGGCGCGGTGCGCAGCATGGCGTTGCTGATGCCAGTGAGCTGCTCGATGAAAGCCGGGACGCGCACGCCGGCATTCATCAGGCTTTGGTAACGCTCGACGATGCGCCCCTGTTCAAGGATCACCACGGCAATTTCCGTGGCCCGGCAGCTGCTGCTCGGGGAGATCCCGGTGGTTTCAAAGTCGATGACTGCGATGCGTTCCAAACCTGGTTCAACTCCGTAAAAATCAATTCTTGAGCAGCAACGCGCCTTCGATCGGCACGTAGCGGCTGGCGGCGCGGATCAGCGAGTTGGCCGTCAGCCCCGGCACGCCGTAGGCCACGGCTTGCACGCCATGCTTGCTGATGATGCGTTCGAGCAGCATGTCGAAATCGCCATCGCCAGAGGCCAGGACAATTTCATCGACATGATCGGCGGCATCCATGATGTCGAGCGTGATGCCCACGTCCCAGTCACCCTTGGCCGAACCATCGCTGCGCTGGATGAACGGCTTGAGTTTCACGGTGAAACCGAGGTTACGCAGGATCTGCTGGAACTGCTGCTGTTTGCTGTCGCCACGGTCGATGGCGTAGGCATAGGCTTCGACGATCTCGCCCTGCTGGCTGATGTCAGCCCACAGCGCGGCATAGTTGAAGTGGCAACCATAAGCCTGACGCACGGTGTAGTAGAGGTTCTGGACATCGGCGAACACTGCGATTTTTTTCACCGGCTTTCCTCAAGGCTGAATCAGGCACCAGGCCCGAAAGGTCGCCCAGTATGCCAGCCCAGAGGATGGTTCCGCGAATAATCGGCTATGTGGCGAGGGAGCAAGCTCCCTCGCTACTGGGTGTCAGACGAAGGAATCGTCGTCGCCGCCAAAGAGCGAGTCATCGCTGTAGTCAGCGTCGCTGAAGCCGCCCTGATCGTTACTGTAGGAGTCGTTACCGGCCATGCGCTGGTCATCGCCCCAGCCATTGGTGCCCTGGTCGTCGACCTGGGCCGGCTCTTCCTTGATGACTTCGACGACTTCCGGTTGCTGATTGTGATGGAACAGGCTGCTGATGCCTTGTGCCAGCATCACGCCACCCGCCACGCCAGCGGCGGTTTTCAGCGCACCACCGAGGAAACTGCTGCCGGCCGCTGCCGGTGCTTGCTGCTGCGGGGCATAGCCCTGTTGTGGAAAGTTCTGTTGCGGGGCACCGAAGTTCTGCTGTGGCGCTTGCGAACCGAACGACGAGCGTCCTGGTTCACGCCAGCCACCGCTCGATGGCGCCGAGCTCTGGGTCGGTGCCGGTTGTGGATCACGGGAAGCGCCGCCAAAGATACTCGACAAAAAGCCACCGCTGCTCGACGCTGGAGCCGGGGTCGCCTGGGCCTTGGCCTGTTGCAGTTCGGCCTGCAATTGCTGGACTTGCCGGGTCAGTTGCTGGTTCTGCTCATCGAGGCTCTTGATTGCTGCCTCTTGCACCAGAATCGCCTGGGTCATGAAATATCCTGCCGCAGGCTGGCGCGTCAGGTGTTCCTTGATCCGCGCCTCGGCCTGAGCGTCGCGCGGGGCTGAGTCCGTTTCGGCCTGCTGCAGCCGGGAAAACAGTCCATCGATCAGGGTTTGTTCTTCGCTGTTCATGGCGACCTCGTAGATTGCCGGGAAAATCGTTGCCTTTATCCAATGAGGGTAAGGTGCCCGACCTTAATGGAGGCTGAAACAAACTGTTTCAATGACCTTTACTGAACGTTTACGTTTGCGTCTCCCGGCACTTGATCGGTTAAAGTGGACCACTGCTTCCAACCTGCGATACCAACGATGAATCCGTTAGATGTGCTGCGTGACTCTCTGTATTTCTTCAAGCGCAATCTGGGCCAGATCGTGCAGCTGTGCCTGCCGCTGGTCATTTTTGAGGCGCTGCTGCAACAAGTGGTCGACCACTCCACGGAGCCGAACAGCTTCCCCGGCATCAGCGTGATTGTCGGCTTGCTGGTGTACCCGCTGTACACCGCCGCGCTGATTCTGTTTCTCGATGCCCGCAGCCGGGGCGAATCACCGCGCAACCGCGACCTGCTGGCGATGGCGGCGAGCCTGTGGCCGCGTTTCGCCCTGCTGACGGCGCTCAATACCGTGCTGATTCTGCTGGGCCTGTCGCTGTATTTCCTGCCGGGTATCTATCTGATGGTGACCCTGGCGTTTGGCGAATACCTGCTGGTGTTGCGCGGCATGGCGCCGCTGGCGGCCATGAAGGAAAGCCTGCGCATGACCCAAGGTCACTTCCTGCGCATCCTGCTGTGCATTCTGTGTGTGATGGGGCCGCTGTGGCTGCTCAAGGGGGCGACCCTGGCGGTGTACCCCGAACCGCAGAACCCGGTGATCTCGCTGCTGATCGACAGCGCCCACAGTTTCCTGCAGCTGTTTACCAGTGTGGTGCTGTTCCGTTTGTTCATGCTGATCAACCCGTTGCCTGAGAGCAATGACAGCTCGCTCTGACCTTGGGCGCGCCCATCGCTCTCGGGTATGCTCGGGAACAATTTTGCAACGCCAATAAGCCGAGCCATGACCCGTCTACTGCGCCACACCCTGCTGGGCCTGCTGATCGTGATCGGCCTGGTCGCCGTGATGACCTACAGCCTGACCTGGCGCCCCGACGCCAATGAAGAGTTGCCCGTCAGTTGCAGTGCCCAGGCCCCCACCCTGGTCCCCGGGCAGGCACTGAAAGTGATGACCTGGAACGTTCAGTACCTGGCCGGCAAGCGTTACGTGTTCTGGAATGACCTGGCCGCTGGTACCGACGAACGCCCCACAACGGAAGACATGGCCTTCAGCCTCGACGAAGTGGCGCGGGTGATTCGCGACGAACAACCGGATGTCGTGCTGTTGCAGGAGCTGGACGACGGCGCCAAGACCAGCGATTACCAGCACCAGTTCAAACTGCTGCAGGAACGGCTCGCCGATTTGTACCCATGCAGTGTCAGCGCCTTCGACTGGAAGGCCGACTTCGTACCGGACCCGCATATCTTCGGCAGCGTCGGCCGGCAACTGGCAACCCTGAGCCGTTACCGGATCGAACATGCCCAACGCCTGCAACTGCCCGTCGTCTCGGGCAATCCGCTCAGCCGCCAATTCAAACCCAGAAACGCCTTGCTGGTGAGCTACTTGCCGTTGAGTGACGGTGGGCAGATGGCGGTGCTCAATACCCATCTGGAGCGTGCGACACAAGCCGACAACACCTTGCAAAACCAGGTGAACGCCGTGGCCAGGACCCTCGATAAACTCGAAAGCCGTGGCACGCCGTGGTTGATCGGCGGGGATTTCAACCTGTTGCCGCTGGGTCAGTATCGACGCCTGTCCGATGCGCAACGCGCGCCCTACTCCGCCGACAGCCCGTTGCACCTGCTATGGGACAAGTACCCGATGATCCCGACCAACAACGAAGCCAGCGGGATCGACCGCGAGCGCTGGCTGACCCACTACCCGAACGATCCCGGGCTGAACGGCCCGGACCGGACTGTCGACTACCTGTTCTACAGTCCGCGGATCAAACGGGTGGAGGCGACGGTGCGGCAGGACGATACGTTGCGTATCTCCGATCACTTGCCGGTGATTGCGCGGTTCCTGTTGCCGGTTGCGCCGTAGCGCCTCACTCAAGTCAGATGCAAATCCTGTGGGAACGGGCTTGCTCGCGAAGAGACCAGTACATCCGACATCAATGTTGTCTGATACACCGCTTTCGCGAGCAAGCCCGCTCCCACAGGGTCTGTGCAAACCTGGTTTAATGCACCTCCTCCAGATCATCATGCAGCAGCCCGAAGATCTCGCGCTTCATCTCGATGAATGAGCGCTCCATGACCATGTCCAGGTTGCGCGGACGTTCGATCGGCACATCGAGGATCTGCTTGATCCGCCCCGGCCTGGCGCCCATGACGTAGACCCGGTCGCCGAGCAGAATCGCCTCGTCGATGTCGTGGGTCACGAACAACACGGTCTTCTTGCTGTTGCCCCACACCCGCAGCAACAACTGCTGCATTTGCAGGCGCGTCTGGCTGTCGAGGGCGCCGAAGGGTTCGTCCATCAGCAGGATCTGCGGGTCGTTGGCCAAGGCGCGGGCGATGGCGACGCGCTGCATCATCCCGCCGGACAACTGCTTGGCGTAGTTGTCGGCAAAGCCGCTCAGGCCCACTTCATTGACGTAGTAGTCGACAATATCCTTGCGCTGCGCCGCCGGCATGCCGCGCCGCTTGAGGCCGAACTCGACGTTCTGCCGCACGGTCAGCCACGGGAACAGCGTGTAGCTCTGGAACACCATGCCGCGATCCGCGCCGGGGCCTTCCACCTGTTGGCCACCGACGTAGATCTCCCCCGACGTCGGTTCCGCCAGGCCGGCGGTGAGGTACAGCAGGCTCGATTTACCGCAACCCGACGGCCCCACCAGTACGGCAAATTGCTGGTCCGGCACCTCAAACGACACTTCTTCCAACGCGGTAAAGGTCCCGCCATCCGGCTTCTTGTAACGCAGGCTGACCTTGTCCACCTGCAGCCGGGGCGCGTTCACCGGGGCAGCCTGAGGGGCGACAAAACGATGAGTGGCGGCGGTTACTGAGCCCATGCGGTAATCCTCAGACGAAGGAAACGGAACAGTTGATCGGTGACCAGACCCAGCAGGCCGATGATCGCGATGGCGAGGAAAATCACATCTACCTGAAAGCCGCGCATGGCCTTGAGGCTCAGGTAACCCAGGCCACTGGAGGCGGCGACCAGTTCGGCCACCACCAGGTAAGTCCAGGCCCAGCCCATGGTCACCCGCAGGGTGTCGAGCACGCCTGGCAAGGAAGCCGGGGCGATCACATGCAGCACCGCGTCACGACGGTTCGAACCGAGGGTATAGGAGGCGTTGATCAGGTCCTTGGAGATGCCTTTGGACACGTCCGCGATCATGACCAGTTGCTGGAAGAACACGCCGAAAATGATCACCGAGACCCGCTGCTCCAGACCGATGCCGATCCACAGGATGAACAGCGGTACGAACGACGTCACCGGCAGGTAGCGAATGAAGTTGACCATCGGCTCCAGGAACGCCTGGACGATGCGGAAGCTGCCCATCAACAGTCCCAGCGGCACCGCCACCAGGGACGACACGATGAAACCGACCATCACCACTTCGACGCTGGCCCACACATGCTGGCCGAGGGTGCCGTCGCGACCCAGGCGCACAGCGGCCTCGACCACCGCGCCTGGCGTCGGCAGGAACATGCCCGGCACCACACCGCCGTAGGACAACCCGGCCCACAGGCCGACCAACAGCACCCAGGCCAGACCACTCGCGCTCCAGATCACCGAGACCGGCAACCCGGTCTTGGGCGTGATGCAGCGGCTCAGCCACGAATTGCGCTTGAACATGCAGCCTCCTAGAGCGGGGTGACGAAGCGGTTGTCGATCAGGTCGTCATTGCTGACGTTGTAGGGCTTGCCTTGCAGCTCGCTGGCGGTCTCGTTGGCCAGCTTGATCAGCGGCGCGCTGTCACCCGGTTTGCCCGGCGCACCCAGCAGTTTTTCGCTCATGGCCTGATCGTAGAAGCGCACGCCCTGGGCGGCCGCTTCCATTTCCTTCGGATCGGCCAGATAGCCGCCGACACCCTTGGCCATGATTTTGTAGGCTTCCTGCGGATGATCCTTGGTGTACTGCACGGCTTTGTACAAACCGGCCACCAGTGCCTTGACGTCTTCCGGCTGTTTTTCGATGACGGTGCAGTTCAGTGCCACCACGTCGACGATCACCCCCGGTGTGCTGCTGCTGTCGATCAGCACCTTGCCTTGTTTCTTGTCGCGCACCATCGACAGGTGCGGCTCCCAGGTCACGGCAGCGGGTACGCGACCGGCGATGAACGCGGTGGCGGCATCGTCGGCCGTCATGTTCTGCACGGTGATGTCGCTCATTTTCATGCCGTTCTTTTTCAGCAGATACGACAACCAGAACTGCGAGGTCGACCCTTCGTTCACCGCCACGGCCTGGCCCTTGAGCTCCTGCAAACTCTTGACGTCCTTGCCGACCAGCACGCCGTCGCCACCATGGCTGTCGTCCAGTGCGGCCACGGCCTTGAAGCAGAATTGCGGACGGTATTTGAGCACCTCGTCGATGGTCGACGCCGAGCCGGACAACTCGCCAGACGCTTGTGCGGCCATGTACATCGCCGCCTCTTCGACCACCGGCAATTCGACGGTCAAACCGTTTTCCTTGAAGTAGCCCAGGTCCCGGGCCAGGTACAGGGTGCCGTAGCCGACCCAGGTGGTGTGGCCGATGGACAGGGTGCCGGCCTGGGCGCTGGTGGCGACCGTCGCGGCGATGGCGGTGACCGCCAGTGGATGGACAACACGGGTAAGCAAGGACTTGATCATGGAGCACTCCCAAAGCTGTTGATTTAGTTTTGTCATGGGCAGTACGGCGAGCCCTGAATCGGCTGCAACCTGTGGTCTCTGAGGGACCCTTCGGCGGGCAGCATTCGGCGGGCTGGCGAGATCGATGTTGGCCCAAGGGCGGGATTAGGAAAATGAGGAAATTTGTGGATGCGAGTGATGAAAAAACTGGTTAGCGCGCACTGTGAAAGGGCGCTGTGGGCGGGGATGCCCGAGGTGGGTGCAAGGTGCTGGAATTATGTTGAATGGGCCATAGCATTCGCGAGCAAGCCCGCTCCCACAGGGGATCCGTGTCAGACACAAATCCAATGTGGGAGCGGGCTTGCTCGCGAAGAGGTCCGAGAGAACGCTACACGATCAGAGCCGGCCGTATTCCTGCGCCGTACGATCCACCGCTTTCAAGGTCTTGGCGATCAGTTCGTCAATCTCTACACGGCTGGCAATCAACGCCGGCGCCATGATCATCCGGCCTAAAGTCGAGCGAATGATCACCCCCTCCTCAAAGCCAATCGTGCGGCAGCGCCAGGCGATGTCGTTCTCATTGGCGAAGCGCTTGCGCGTGGATTTGTCTTCGGCCAGTTGCAGCGCCGCGACCATGCCGGTGCCCTGAATATCGCCCACCAACGGGTGCTTGCCAAACACTTCGCGCAGGCACTGTTGCAGGTACGGGCCGATATCGTCCTTGACCCGCGTCACCACGCCTTCATCGCGCAGGGCCTTGAGGTTGGCAATCGCCACCGCCGCCGCCACCGGGTGTCCGGAATAGGTCAGGCCGTGGGCAAACACGCCGCCCTGCTCCACCAGCACCGAAGCCATTTTCTTCGACAGGATCAGGCCGCCCATGGGGATGTAACCCGAGGTCAGACCCTTGGCGATGGACAGGGTGTCCGGCTCGAAACCGAAGTACTCGTGGGCGAACCATTCGCCGGTGCGACCGAAGCCGCCGATAACCTCATCGGCGCACAGCAGCACATCGTACTTGCGGCAGATGCGCTGGATTTCCGGCCAGTAGCTTTCCGGCGGGAAGATCATCCCGCCGGCGCCCTGGAAGGGTTCGGCGATGAAGCCTGCGACCTTGTCCGCACCCAGTTCGAGAATTTTCGCTTCCAGTTGCTGTGCCGCACGCAGACCGAATTCGGCTGGCGTCAGGTTGCCCTCGTGAGCGAAGAAGTACGGCTCGTCGATGTGCTCGATGTCCGGAATCATGCCGCCCATTTCGTGCATGAATTTCATGCCGCCCAGCGCCGTCGCGGCCAGGGTCGAACCGTGGTAACCGTTCCAGCGGCCGATCATGATCTTCTTCTCGGGTTTGCCGAGCACCTGCCAGTAACGCCGCACCGTGCGGATCAACACCTCGTTGGCCTCGGAGCCGGAGTTGGTGTAGATCGCGTGGCTGTAGTGACCCGGCAGCAGGCTGAACAGCAGCTCGGACAGCTCGATCACCTGCGGGTGGGTGGTGTGGAAAAACATGTTGTAGTACGGCAGCTGTTCCAGTTGCTGGCTCGCCGCGGCCGCCAGGTCCTTGCGCCCGTAACCGAGGTTGGTGCACCACAGCCCGGACATGCCGTCGAGGTAACGGCGGCCATCGTTGTCCCACAGGTGCAGGCGCTCGCCACGGACCATCACCCTTGGCCCCTCGTCGTTGAGGGCTTTCTGATCGACGAACGCATGGATGTGGTGCGCAGCGTCGGCGGCCTGGTAGTCGCGGGTTTCACGTGGTGTGGTCATCGCCTGTTCTCCGTTTTGTTATCAGCGCAATTGAAACCAGGTGGTCTTCAACTGGGTGTATTTATCGAATGAATGCAGGGACAGGTCACGGCCGAAACCGGACTGCTTGCCGCCGCCAAAAGGAACGGTCACGTCCAGTGCATCGACGCTGTTGACCGACACCGTGCCCGCTCGCAATTGTCGCGCCACGCGGTGGGCGCGGTTGAGGTCGTCGGTCCACAGCGAAGCCGCCAGACCGTAGACGCTGTCGTTGGCCAAGTGCAACGCATGGGCCTCGTCATCAAACGCCGTGACCGCCAGAACCGGGCCGAATACTTCGTCGCGAAACAGCGGCATGTCCGGTGTCACGCCGGTAAAGATCGTCGGCTGGATGAAGTTGTCGGAGCCGTTGAAGATCGACTGCCGACCACCACAGATCCTGGTCGCACCTTGCTGCTCGGCCTGCTGGATGAACTTCATGATGCGCGCGGTCTGACGGCTGTCGACGATGGCACCGGCAGCGCTCGACGGATCCAGCGGATCGCCCGGCAACCAGCGTTCGGCCTGGGCCTTGAGACGTTCGACGAACACGTCATGAATCGAGCGCTGCACCAGCAATCGCGAGTTGGCCGAACAGACTTCGCCCTGATTGAAGAAGATGCCGAACGCGGCTTTCTCGGCGGCCAGGTCCAGGTCCTGGCAATCGGCGAACACCAGGTTGGCGCTCTTGCCGCCGCACTCCAGCCACACCTGTTTCAGGTTCGATTGTGCCGAGTACTGCATGAAATATTTGCCGACTTCGGTGGAGCCGGTAAACACCAGGCAATCGACGTCCGGGTGCAGGCCGAGGGCCTTGCCGGTTTGCTCGCCCAGGCCCGGCAGTACGTTCAACACACCCGCAGGCACACCGGCTTCAAGCGCCAGCTCCGCCAGACGCAAGGCCGAAAACGGCGACTGCTCGGCCGGCTTGAGAATCACCGAGTTACCTGCGGCCAGGGCTGGGGCGAGTTTCCACGCGGCCATGTCCAGCGGAAAATTCCACGGCACCACGGCAGCCACTACGCCGAGGGCTTCGCGGGTGATGGTCGCCAGCACGTTCTGCGCACTCGGTGCGACCTGATCGTAGAGTTTGTCGAGGCTCTCGGCGTACCAGCGCAACACCCCGGCAGCACCCGGCACATCGATGTTGTAGGCGTCCGTGACGGGCTTACCCATGTTCAGCGAATCGAGCAGCGCCAGTTCTTCACGGTTTTCGAGGATCAAGTCGGCCAGGCGCAATAGCACTTGTTTACGTTCGGTCGGCGAACGTGCCGACCAGGTGCCGGCTTCAAACACTTGCCGCGCATTACGCACCGCTGCGTTCACATCTTGCTCGCCACAGGCTGCGACATTGGCCAGGCATTGCCCGGTGGCGGGGTTGATCGCGGCAAAAGTCTGCCCCGATTGCGCCGCTCGGCGCTGGCCATCGATCACGGCCTGGTCGGGAAACCGCAGGGAAGCGGCTTTGCGTTGCCAATACTCAAGCTCGAACACGTTCGGATGCTCCAGAGGACATTCTTGTGTATTGGATAGTCGCTCAGGCCCGAGCGGTGGAAAACCAGTAAAAATGTGTTCGCAGGCCAAGAAAAAACTACGTAGCCAATCTCCCTTCTGGCGCAGCATGTGGTTATTGTTCAACCACAACAAATCGCTACCCGAGCGGATAGGGGTGGCGCGCAAATTGCCTGGATGCCTGAGTCGTTCTCCCCCGAGGTTTGCTGTGGCTGCCTACAATCTGCGTCAACTGAAATACTTCATCACCACCGTCGAGTGCGGCAGCGTCGCCGAGGCCTCGCGCAAGCTGTACATCGCCCAGCCTTCGATCTCCACGGCCATCAAAGGGCTGGAAGACAGCTTCGGTGTGCAACTGCTGATTCGCCATCACGCCCAGGGCGTGTCACTGACGCCCAGCGGTGCACGCTTCTACCGCAAGGCCCAGGAACTGCTGCGCATGGCCAAGGAGTTCGAGCAGAACGCCCTGGCCGACAACGATGTGGTGTCCGGGCAGATCGATATCGGCTGCTTCGAAACCGTCGCGCCGCTGTACCTGCCGCAATTGATTGCCGGGTTTTCGGCGCTGTACCCCGGAGTGGAAATCCGCATCCGCGACGGCGAGCAGCAAGAACTGGTGCAGGGCCTGACCTCCGGCGCCTTCGATCTGGCGATCCTCTATGAACATGACCTCGACGGCACCATCGCAACCGAACCCTTGATGCCGGCGCAACGGCCTTACGCGCTGCTGCCGGCCGATCACCGTTTTGCCCAGCAGGCACAAGTCTCGCTGCGGGACCTGTGCCTGGAGCCGATGATTCTTTTGGACGTGCAGCCGAGCCGGACCTATTTCGTCAGCCTGTTCGAAGAGTTGAGCCTGACCCCGCGCATTGCCTTCAGCTCGCCATCGATCGAGATGGTGCGCGGCATGGTCGGACAAGGTTTTGGTTTCTCGATCCTGGTGACCAAGCCGCATTCGGAGTGCACCTACGACGGGCAGAAAGTGGTGTGCGTGGACATCGCCGAAGACGTCACCGGCTCCGGGCTGGTGGCGGCCTGGCTCAAGCGCGGGCAACTGACCAAACCGGCGCAGTTGTTTGCCGACTATTGCCGCGAGCAACTGACCGCCAAGTCCGAACGCTCAGACTGATCCCCTGTGGCGAGCCCCCTCGCCACAGAGTTCGCATCCAAATGACTATTTACGCGGCTTGATCCGCGCAGTCGCTTCGGCCACCAACGGATCATCCGGCCAGTAATGCTTCGGGTACCGCCCCTTCAAATCCTTCTTCACTTCGGCGTAAGTGCTGCGCCAGAAGTTCGCCAGGTCCTGCGTGACCTGCACCGGCCGCCGCGCCGGGGACAGCAGGTGCAGCTTGACCACTTGCCGCCCTCCGGCGATGCGCGGGGTTTCGGCCAGGCCGAACAACTCCTGCAGACGCACCGCCAGAATCGGCGGCTGTTCGCTGTAGTCCAGGCGAATCGACGAGCCCGACGGCACGCTCAAATGATGCGGCGCCAACTCGTCCAGCCGCTGCGGCAGCGGCCACGGCAGCAGGTTGTGGACGATGCTCGACAGGTCCAGATTGGCGAAGTGACTGAGCCGCGACACCTTGCCCAGATACGGCATCAGCCAGTGTTCCAGGCCTTTGAGCAACGCGGCATCGCTGACATCCGGCCACTCGCTCTCGCCCTTGCCGGCGAGGTCCAGTTGCCGCAACAACGCCACTCGTGCCTGCCACTGACGCAGCTCCGGCGTCCATGGCAACAGTTCCAGGCCTTTGCGCCGCACCAGATTCACCAGCGCCTGGCTGCGGGCGCTTTCGTCGAGACCAGTGAGCGGTTCACGGCTGAGGATCAATTCACCAACCTTGCGCTGACGCTCGGCACGCAGCACACCTTCGCGCTCATCCCAATCCAGTTGATCGACGCAACGCACCTGCTCGGCCAGCACTGAGTCGAACAGTGCCGGATCGAAATCCGTCGCCAGGTAAATCCGCTCTTCACGCTGCCCCTGGCGACTGCCCAGATCGGCGATCACCAGCCACGGCTGCTTCATCAGGCTGTCGGCCTCGGCGAACAGCGCGGCACGACCGTTGGCCAGGCGATATTCCGCACCACCGGCGCGCCGTTGTTGGGCGACGCGGTCGGGATAGGCCAGCGCCAGCAACGCACCGAGCCAGCGCGGGTGATCCGGATCGCTGACCGGCTCCGAGGCTTTGCCGCGCAAGTAACCACGATACTGCCGCGCCAGTTGCCGTGCGCGTTGCACGCCCCCCTGCGCGCCACGTGCGGCGCGTTCTTCGCCAGACAGCAATACCAGTCGGCTGTGCAAGTCCGCCCCGGCGCCACGCAAAATATCGCGTTCGCCGAGCAGTGCGGCGACGTCGCAAGCCATATCCGCCAGTCCCAGCGCCTGGCCGCGCAACAGCAAATGCGCGATACGCGGATGGGCCGGCAGTTCGGCCATGGCCTGGCCGTGACGGGTCAGCGCTTCGCCGTCCAGTGCGCCCAGGCGTTCGAGCAGATCCTGAGCCTGTGCATAAGCGGCGGCCGGTGGCACGTCAAGCCACACCAGTTGCCCGGGTGTCACACCCCAGCGCCCCAATTGCAGGGCCAGCCCGGCAAGGTCCGCCGAGAGGATTTCCACACTGCCATAAGCCGCCAGTTGCTCGTGCTGGTCCTGGGACCACAGGCGATAACAAACACCGGGTTCCAGACGCCCGGCCCGGCCCGCGCGCTGGGTCGCACTGGCCTTGGAAATGCGCTGGGTGTCGAGACGGGTCATGCCGCTGCCCGGGTCGAAACGCGGCACCCGCGCCAACCCGGCATCGATCACCACGCGCACGCCGTCGATGGTCAAACTGGTTTCGGCGATGTTGGTGGCCAGTACCACTTTGCGCTTGCCCGGCGGCGCCGGATCGATCGCCGCCCGTTGCGCCGTCAGGTCCAGTTCACCGTGCAACGGACACAGCAGAACCTGTGGGTTGTCACCCAAGGCATCGGCCAATTGCTGATGCACGCGGCGGATTTCCGCTTGCCCCGGCAGGAACACCAGCACGCTGCCGGTCTCGTCGTTCAAGGCTTCGAGGAGGGTCTGCACCAGGCGCGGCTCGATGAATTCACCGGCCTGGAACGGCCGACCCCAGCGCATCGCCACCGGGTACATGCGCCCTTCGCTGCGCAGGATCGGCGCGTCGTCGAGCAACCCGGCCAGGCGTTCGCCTTCAAGCGTGGCGGACATCAAGAGAATTTTCAGCGGCTGATCGTCACGGAACAGTTCGCGACCATTGAGGCTCAGGGCCAAGGCCAGGTCAGCGTCGAGGCTGCGCTCGTGAAACTCGTCGAAAATCAGCAGGCCCACGCCTTCCAGCGCCGGGTCATCCTGCAGGCGCCGGGTGAGGATGCCTTCGGTGACCACTTCGATTCGGGTATTGGGGCCGACTTTGCTGTCGAGGCGAATGCGATAGCCCACGGTTTCGCCGACCTTTTCCCCCAGCTCACTGGCCAGCCGCTCCGCCGCCGCGCGTGCGGCCAATCGGCGGGGTTCGAGCATCAGGATGGTCTGCCCGGCCAGCCACGGTTCGTTGAGCAAGGCCAAGGGTACGCGGGTGGTTTTACCGGCACCGGGCGGTGCTTCGAGCACGGCTTCGTGGCGTGTAGCGAGGGCTTCACGCAGGGCGGGTAAAACTTCATCGATCGGCAAAGAAATCATGCTGGCTCCCAAACAGAGGCGCGAGTATAACGGCGAACTGTTTGTCGTAGTCTGGGCTCTAACCAGTAACGTTCTTGGCGTTCTACTCAGGAGATTTCATATGCGTGCTCCCTTTCGCCTGATTGGCGGTGTTCTGGTCGCAACCTTGCTGACTCAAGTGACCGCCTGCGGGTCGATTTTCTACCCTGACCGCCGTGGCCAGATCGAAGGCAAGATCGACCCGGCCATCGCCGCGCTCGATGCCGTGGGCCTGCTGTTCTACATCATCCCCGGCCTGATCGCGTTTGCCGTGGACTTCGCCACCGGCGCGATTTACTTCGAGCCGGGCAAGACCGCCCAGGTCGATCCGCAAAAACTCAAGGACGCCATCGGCCCGGACGGCCAGGTCGATAACCGCAAGTTGCAGACTATTCTGGAAAGTGAGCTGGGCCGCAGCTTCCCGCTGGACGATCCACGCCTGATCCAGAGCAAGGGCAGCGCCCAGCAACTGGCGATGTTCGGCCTGCAACCAGCCGCGTAATCCCTAGACGCGAAAGGACTCTTCAAGGAACGATGGCCACTATGACCTCCAGCTCCGAACACGCCCGCCTGCTGCGGCTGGCGACCCGTGCCTCGGTGGCGGTGGCATGCATGTTGATCATCGCCAAAGCCATCGCCTGGTGGCTGAGCGGCTCGGTGAGCATGCTCGCCGGGCTTACCGACTCGACACTCGACGGCGTCACCTCATTGCTCAACCTGCTGGCGGTGCATTACGCCCTGCGCCCCGCCGACAATGATCATCGCTACGGGCACGGCAAGGCCGAGTCGTTGGCGGGCATGGCCCAGGCGTTGTTCATTGGCGGCAGTGCGGTACTGATTGCGTTGCAGGCCTATGATCGGCTCAAACATCCCGAACCGGTCGGCGCGCCGTGGATCAGTATCGGCGTAATTGTGTTCTCCCTCGTACTGACCCTGGCGTTGTTGATGTTTCAACATCGGGTGGTCAAGGCCACCGGCTCCAACGCGGTACGCGCCGACTCCCTGCACTACCGCTCGGACCTGCTGCTCAACGGCAGCATTCTGATCGCGCTGGTGCTGGCCGGGTATGGCCTGCATCAGGTCGACCCCTGGTTCGGTCTGGGAATCGCCGCCTACATTCTGTGGAGCGCTGTGCAGATCGCCCGGGAGAGCTTTGCGGTGTTGATGGATGAAGAACTGCCGCCGGAGGTCAGCCAGCACATGCTGGAATTGGCGTGCAGCGTGCCCGGCGTGCTGGGTGCCCATGACCTGCGCACGCGGATTTCCGGCAACCAGTGGTTTGTGCAGTTGCATCTGGAGCTGCCGGGGGAACTGACGCTGTCAGTGGCCCACGGCATCAGCGATCAGGCTGCCGCGGCCATTCACGACGCCTACCCGCGAGCCGAAGTGCTGGTGCACGCCGACCCGCAGGAAGTGGTGAAATCCGCTCGGGTTCAGTAGTTGACCTGATAACCACGACTGCTCAGGCAATTGCCCTGGGCCTGTCGGTAAGCTTGCACCACCGACGGGTCTGGCTGGTAGGTGGCGGTGCGTGGATCGAAACCACTCTGCTGCACCGCGTACTGATAACACTCGTAGCCATCGCGACTGACCTGCTCCGGCGACTGGCCGTTGGCCGGGTACGCCTCCACGTCATAACCATTGCTGGCGGCCGGTGGTGGCGACTGCAGTTGGCCAACCGGCGGCTCGACCACGACGTAATCCCGGGTGCTCTCCTGATAGGCGTAATACGAACCGGCCGCGAGGAACAGCAGCGCCCCGCCGATCCATATCTGCTCGGCGTAATCAGGAAGGTAGCTGACGCGAATCCCCCGAGGCGGCGCTACCACCTCATAACGCGGGCCCAGCGGGCGATACCAGTAGCCACCGGAATAGTAGTAATCCATGCCACGGTAAGGCACGCGCAAGTTACGCTCGGGGAAGCGGTCGATCACCTGTCCGGGGCGATACCTGGGGCCTGGCCCCCAGCCGTTACCGCGTCCACTCGGGCGTCCGTCCCAGTGATTGTCATGGGTCGGCGCACCGATATAGCCCTTCCAGCGCTGATTGTAATCGTTGCGATGCGGCTGATCCTGGTAGTGCTGATCCTGATAGTCACCGCGCCGCGGCGGCTGGGTCTGGCGCACGGTGTCGGGGCGGGGCTGGATCGGCATGTCAGTGGCCGGCAACTGCGGGGGCGGCGGCGGTGAGCGAACCGGGCTGTTGAAATCCGGCGCTGGACGGGGCTGCCTCTGGCTATTGTTCTGATGTTGATTCTGGCCGTTGTGCTCGTACTGGCGGTTGTCGTTGTTCTGCGCACGCGGCGGGTTCTGCGGCGGGCCGTTCTGCGGGCGTGGCTGGTTGTTGCCACCACGGCCCTGACTACCCCCCTGGTTACCACCCTGATGCCCATCCTGGCCGTGCTGCCCGCCATCATGGCCACGGTTTTGCTGCTCATCGGCCAGCGTTTGCGCAGTGACACTGACACACAGCAAACCAACACCGGCCAAACGCCAGATGCGCGATTTCATGCTTATCCTCATTGCGGGTCAGGGCCTGTACGTAAGACTGGGAAAGCAGTGACCGGTTCTGCGACAGGTTATCAGTCGCGCAACTTATTTATTGAGGCCAGGAGGGTCAAATTCCACACGCAAGAAAAAGGGGAGACCCGTCGGCCTCCCCCTGGAGAACTTCGTCCTGGCTCAACGCTTGTGGCGCCGGCTCACCTCACGCCGTCTTCTGGACAGTGTGTAGCTCGGGGGCCGGCACATCCCCGGTGGGGGTGGCGACCGCGGCGGGCCTGATTGGGCGAGCCGCACTGGACTGTTTGTCCGAGCAGTGATTCTGGTGATAAGAATAGGCCGTGAGCGCCGACAGAGGATTGCGAAGATTGCTCAATTAAACATCACTTGCGCAATTTTTAACCCCGGATACATAATCTGCCGCAATAGTTACGACAAAGGACTGATTGATGAGCAAGCTCGATCGTTACGACCTGAGTATTTTGGCGGAATTGCAGCGCGACGCACGCATCTCCAACCAGGAGTTGGCCGAGCGCATCGGTCTGTCGCCTTCGCCGTGCTCGCGGCGGGTCAAGCAACTGGAAGACGACGGCTACATTTCCCGTCAGGTCGCCCTGCTCGACCGCAAAATGCTCGGCCTGAGCCTGACGGCCTACGTGCTGATCGGCATGGACCGTCATACGCCGGAACGTTTCGAGAACTTCGAAGCGGCCATTCGCACCTTGCCCCAAGTGCTCGAATGCAGCCTGGTGACCGGGATGGATGCCGACTATCAACTCAAGGTCGTGGTGCCGGACATGGATCACTACCAGAAACTGCTGCTCGGGCACCTGACCCGGATTGAAGGCGTGACCAGCGTGCGTTCGAGTTTTGTGCTGAACCAGGTTTTGAACAGCACCGAACTGCCATTGACTCATCTGCGTAGCTGATGACGTCTTCGCGAGCAAGCCCGCTCCCACAATCGACCGCATTCTCATGGTAGAACTCGGTTAAATGTGGGAGCGGGCTTGCTCGCGAAGAGGCCGGCACAGGCGACGAATGACTGCGACACACCGACGCAGGTCAACTCACCGCCATTCTCCCTTGGCGTATACTCCCCGCGCCCTTTTAGCCTCGCTCGCGCTGGAGATGTTCGATGGATCCTGCAGTTTTTGAAGAGTGGATGATGACCGGTCTGGTCACGATCCTGATCATTTTCATGGGTTTCATCGTCTGGGATCTGGCGAAGAAGTCCAAGGCCGGGCGCTTTGGCTCGTTCATCCTGTTCTTCGTGCTGGGCCTGGGCGTGGCCGCGTTCATCATCAAGAGCGTGGTGATCGGCCTGATCGAATCCGGCACCTTATAAGCGCGCCGGTACTTCTTTCCACTGTCCCTGATCGAGCCCTTCGATCGTCCAGTCACCGATCCTGACCCGCACCAGGCGCAAGGTCGGCAAACCGACCGCAGCGGTCATGCGCCGCACCTGCCGGTTGCGCCCTTCGCGAATCACCAACTCCAGCCAGCTGGTCGGCACGCTTTTGCGAAAGCGCACCGGCGGATTGCGCGGCCATAGCTCGGGCTCGTCCAGTTGCCGCGCCTCGGCGGGCAAGGTCATGCCGTCATTCAATTCGACGCCGTCACGCAGGCGCTGCAATTGCTCGGCGCTCGGTTCGCCCTCGACCTGCACCCAATAGGTCTTGGCCAGTTTGTGCTTCGGGTCGGCGATTCGCGCCTGAAGCTGGCCGTCGTTGGTCAGCAACAACAAGCCTTCGCTGTCGCGATCCAACCGTCCCGCCGGATAGATTCCCGGTACATCGATGTAGTCCTTGAGCGTCGCGCGCCCTTCGCCGTCACTGAATTGCGTCAGCACATCGAAGGGTTTGTTGAACAGGATCAGCTTCGGCTCGGCCGGTGGTGCCTTGGCGACACGGCGCGGGGCTGCAGGCGACGGTTTCGTGCCTGGGCGGCGGGAAACGGGACGTTGAGGAGGACGAGACATGAGAAAGGAAACATCTAACGGTCAGGGCTGACAATGCTAGTGCCCCGACCGCTAAATGACCATCGCGAATCAGCGGAACGGCGGTTCGTCGAAGCTGCGCAGTTTGCGCGAGTGCAGTGAATTGAGTTCGGTGCGCAACAGATCCACCGCCTCGATACCGATCTTCAAGTGCTGGCTGACCGCGCGCTCATAGAAGGCGTTGGCCGAGCCCGGCAACTTGATTTCGCTGTGCAGCGGTTTGTCCGAGACGCAGAGCAGCGTGCCGTACGGCACCCGCAAACGATAACCCTGGGCGGCGATGGTGCCACTTTCCATGTCCACCGCCACGGCGCGGGACAGGTTGATCAGCGGCCGTTCCTGCGCCCAGCGCAGCTCCCAGTTACGGTCGTCGTAGGTCAGCACAGTGCCGGTGCGCAGGCGTTTTTTCAGTTCGTCGCCCTTCTCGCCGGTGATGTTGGCCGCCGCCTGCTGAAGCGCGAGTTGCACTTCGGCCAGGGCCGGAATCGGAATGTTTGGCGGCACGACCCGGTCGAGAATGCCGTCGCGGCGCATGTAGGCGTGGGCCAGCACGTAGTCGCCAATCGTCTGCGACTGACGCAGGCCACCGCAGTGGCCGATCATCAGCCAGCAATGCGGACGCAGAACGGCGAGGTGGTCGGTGATGTTCTTGGCGTTGGACGGGCCGACACCGATGTTGACCAGGGTCACGCCGTGGCCGTCACTGGCGATCAGGTGATAGGCCGGCATCTGGTAACGGTGCCAGACCACGCCGGCGGCAATCGCCGAGGCTTCGCCGTGATCCATGCTTTTTTCGATGATCACGTTACCCGGCAGCACCATGCGCACGAAGCGCGGGTCCTGGCGCAATTGTTCCAGGCCGTGGACGATGAACTGGTCGACATAGCGGTGGTAGTTGGTCAGCAGAATCCACGGTTGCACATGGCGCCAGTCGCTGCCGGTGTAATGCACCAGTCGGCGCAGGGAGAAATCCACCCGCGCGGCATCGAACAGCGCCAGGGGCAGCGGATCGGTGTTTTCCCAGTCGTACAAACCGTCGGCAATGCCGTCGGTCGCGGCCGACAGGTCGGTACTCGGGAACACCCGCGCCAGCACGGCGGCGGTGACGCCGGAACCTCCCAGTTCATCGCCCTGCTCGACCACATACGGATACGGGATGTTCTGCTGGCTGACACCGACTTCCACCGTCACGGTGAAGTCGTGCATCAACGGAACCAGTTGTTCCAGCAGGTACTTACGGAAAGCCGACGGATGGGTGACGGTGACACTGTAGGTGCCCGGCAGCTGGACCTTGGCATAGGCACGCGTGGTCTGCGGGACTTCGCCCTGGCAGTGGTAGGTCAGGCGCAGCTCGGGATACCGGAACAACGCCCGCTGCTCGGCATCAGGCTCGACGCGGTCCTTGAGGTAACGCTTGAGCGCCTGACTCAGCGCGGTGGTTGCACGATTGTGCAAGAGTGCAAGCCGATCCACGGCTTGCTCGGCGGTTTGAACGACAATAAAAGCTTCGGTCACGATCAGCATCCTGTGTTCTGACTTGCAGACCTTCATCTTGCCTGCATCGTCGCTTCACGGGAACAGTGATTGCTACACAAACCCCGGGGCGCGCCGCAGATCAAATGTGGGAGCGGGCTTGCTCGCGAAAGCGGCCTCTCAGTCACATCAAGGTTGAATGTGAAACCGCATTCGCGAGCAAGCCCGCACACATTGGCCAGTGGTGACCTTGCACCTGGGATCAGAAACCCTGCGGGGTCGATCGGGCGACAATGGCTTCCACGTCCAGGCCGCGTGGCAACGCGCCGTACACCCGGCCGCCACCGTCCAGGCGACTGGCGATGAAGGCATCACTGACCACAGAATTCCCGGCTTCCAGCAGCAACTTGGCCTGCAACCCCAAGGCGATGTCTTCAGTCAGTTGCCGGGCGCGGTACTGAATGTCGCTGGTGTCCTTGAAGGCCGCCTGCAATTGCTGGATGTGCGCGGCAAGGCGCTTGTCGCCATGGCCGTCGCCCAACTCGCTGAACAGTGCATCGAGCACGCCCGGTTCTTTTGACAGGGCACGCAGCACGTCCAGGCACTGCACGTTGCCGGAACCTTCCCACGTCGAATTCACCGGCGCCTCGCGGTAAAGCCGCGGCAAAATGCTGTCTTCGACATAACCCGCACCGCCCATGCATTCGGCCGCTTCGTTGATCATGGCCGGCGCCCGCTTGCAGATCCAGTACTTGCCCACCGCCGTTACCAGCCGGGCGAACCTGGCTTCCTGCGAATCGTCCAGATGATCCAGCGCCCGGCCCATGCGCAGGCTCAAGGCCAGGGCGGCTTCGCTTTCCAGCGCCAGATCCGCCAGCACGTTCTGCATCAATGGCTGCTCGCTGAGCAGTTTGCCGCCGACCGAACGATGAGCGCAATGATGGCTGGCCTGGGTCAGTGCCTGACGCATCAGCGAACTGGAACCGACCATGCAATCGAAGCGGGTCATGGCGACCATCTCGATGATCGTCGGAACGCCACGCCCCTCTTCACCGATCATCCACGCCAGTGCGCCGCGGAACTCCACTTCGCTGGACGCGTTGGAGCAATTGCCGAGCTTGTTCTTCAGGCGCTGGATGTAGAACTGATTGCGTGTGTCGTCCGGGCGATGGCGCGGCAGCAGGAAACAGGTCAGGCCCTTGTCGGTCTGCGCCAGTGTCAGGAAGGCGTCGCACATCGGCGCCGAGCAAAACCACTTGTGTCCCACCAACTCATAGGCCTGGCCCGGACCGCTGGCTCCGACCGGATACGCCTTGGTGGTATTGGCCCGCACATCGGTGCCGCCCTGCTTCTCGGTCATGGCCATGCCGATGGTGACCCCGGCCTTGTGGGCCATGCCGACGTTGCGCGGGTCGTATTCGGTGGCGAGGATTTTCGGCAACCACTTTTGCGCCAGGTCCGGCTGCAGGCGCATGGCCGGAACGCTGGCGAAGGTCATGGTCAACGGACAGCCACTGCCGGCTTCGGCCTGGCTGTGCAGATACGACATGCTAGCGCGGGCCACATGAGCGCCGTCCTGCGGGTGCGCCCAGGGCAACGAGGTCAGGCCGTGCTCGACTGCCGTGCGCATCAGTTGGTGATAGGCCGGATGAAATTCCACCAGATCGATGCGATGACCAAAGCGGTCATGACTGTTGAACACCGGCTTGTTCTGATTGGCGAGGAACCCGGCTTCCATCAACGGACCACCGGCCAGCGCGCCGTAAGCGTCGATCCGCGATTCGGCCCAACCGGCCCCGAACCGCCGCGACCATTCCTGCAACGGCAAGTCGATGCGGTAGAGGTTGGCGCCGTCCAGGGACGGTGGCTGGTTGGTGACTTCGTGGGTTTCGGCAAACTGATGCAGGTTCATGACTGGGCTCCTTTGGTCGGCCAAGGGACTTCAGTTAAGCACCGCCCCTCAACCGAACAAAGTGTCATATCCGCCTAACTGTCGGCGCTTTCGCCCTGTTGCGAGCAGAGCACCCGGCGGTAGAGTGCGGCCTGCAAGTCTTCGAATTTCACCGGCTTGCTCAAGTAATCAATCAACGCACCGGTCGGGCAGCGTTCACGGTCACCCCCCAGGGCGATCATGAACAACGGCAGCTCGGCATGGCCCGGCAGCGCGCGGATCCGGCAGCACAGCGACTCACCGTCCTGACGCGGCAGCTGGCAATCGACCAGCACCGCGTCAAACACTTCGCGCTGCAGGAGATCGAACGCGACATCGGCTCCGTCGGCCGTACGCACGCGGAACCCCAGCTTGAGCAACATGCCGCGCATCACCAACTGGCTGATGCTGTTGTCATCCACCAACAACACGGCACAATCCTGAGGCAAGCGCAGGCGCGGAAAATCCCGGGACATCAGCGGCGCCAGCGGGCGTTCGACCACCGGCAGCCCGACTTCCACATCCAGCTGAAACCGACTGCCGCGTCCTGGCTCGGAACGATGCGTCAGGCGTCCGCCAAGCAATTCGACCAACTGTCGGCAAATCGCCAGACCAACACCCAGGCCGCCGTATTCACGGGTCATAGAGCCATCGACCTGGAAGAACCGTTGATACATCGTGGCCTCTCCCAGATCGGTGAAGCCAATGCCCGTGTCGATCACCGCAAAGGTCAACGCCAGCCGGTCGGGCCCAGTGGCATTGCCGGTCACCCGCAAGGCCAGGCCGCCGACCCGGGTGAACTTGATGGCGTTGTCCAGCAGACACTCCAGGCATTGCGCAATCTTGGCGTTGTCGCCGTGCACGCGATCTGGCACACCGGATGCGACATCGACCTTGAAGTCCAGCGACTTGCTCGAAGCGTTGCCCTCGAACTGCGTGCGCAGCGCCTCGACCATGCCGCGCAAGCTGAAAGTGTCGGTCGAGGCCTGGAGCTTGCCGGCCTGCAGTTCGGTGAGGGTCAGGATACCGTTGACCATGCGCATCATGTCCCGCGCCGACCCCGAAGCCGTCTGCTGATACTGCTCAAGCTCCGGGTCCATTTCGACCGTCTGCATCAGTTCCAGTGAACCGATCACACCGTTCATGGGCGTGCGAAGTTCGTGGGTCAGGGTGGCCAGGAATTCGTCCTTGAGCTTGTTACTGTGAGCCAGTTGCTGGTTGAGGATTTCAAGCTTCTGGCTGGCGTCGAACAGGGTTTGCGCCTGCTGCTCGCGCATGTCGTTAATGCGGTCGGCCAATGCCAGGGACAACAACGCCACTTCGATGGCCGAGCCGATCTGGCTGGAATACATGGTCAGGAACACATTCGGCAGGTATCCCAGCACCATCAACGTATTGACGATGCCGCCGAGCAAAAACGCCGACCAGGCAATAATGAAATACCGCGCGACGCGCAGGCCCCGCAACCAGGCAAAGATCCCGGCGGCAAAAATCACCACCGTGAACGTCAGCGCCAGGGCCGTGGCCAGGCGCAAGGCCAGGGCGTAGCTGGTCATCAATGACAGGCCGACCACCAGCGCACCGAAGGCAACCAGCGCCAGCAACAAGCGATCGAGCCAGCGACTGTGGATCGCCATTTGCAGGAAACTGCGGGCGAACTGACTGCCGAACAGACCCGCGCAGCCGATGAAAAACGGCGTCGCTGCGTTGGCCCACCAAGGGTTGTCCGGCCAGAAATACTGCACCGCCGCGCCATTGACCGACAGCTGATACAAGCCGAACGAAGCGATATAGAAGATGTAGTAGAGGTAACTGGTGTCGCGCACGCTGAGGTAGATGAACAGGTTGTAGACCAGCATCCCCAGCAACACGCCGTAGATCAGCCCCAGTACGTAGAGGCGCACAGGCTGCTCTTCGAGGTAGGCGGTGCTCGACCACAAGGTTACCGGTGCCTGGATCGAGCCTTCGCTTTGCAAGCGCAGGAACACGGTTTCGGCCTGCTCAGGTTTGAACGTCAGGTCGAATAGGTAGTTGTTCTGACGAATCTCGCGGCTGGCGAAGGGCAAGGCATCGCCGGTCTGCCTGACCAACTGATAGTTGCCGGCCGCATCGGGCAAATAGAGATCGAGATGATCGAGGGGTGGATAGGCCAGTTCCAGCAGCCAGGTCCGTTGCGCCGCCGGATCGGTCGGACGGTAATGCAGGTCGATTTTCAGCCAGAACACCGAACGCGAGTACCCGGCGTTGAGCGTGTCTTTGTTGTGCGCCTTGAAGTTGCCGGCCGCCGCTTGCGCGCGGATATCCGCGATGGTCGCCTGACCACCTGCGTCCTCATAGACCTGCAGGGTTCGGCCCAAGGGGAGGCTCTGAGTGAACTCATCGAACTCGACGGCGTTTGCCAGGAGGGGCAAACACAACAGCAACATCAGCAAATAGCGCATTGAAGCCCCAGCGTGGCCTGTCCGGTTCTGTCAGGAAGCCCCCCCATTCCTTTTGAGCAGACGTAAAACCGGTATCACCTGTTATTGGTTTGGATCCACTCTAGCATAGCCGTTGATGGCCATTAAATACCATTGAAATATTTCCTACAAAGGCTCTAGAACGGGCGTTCCAGAGGAACTACCAGGACATAATCAGAGGCAGGCAAATCACTGCCACAATGGAACAGGCAGACTGGATGTCACCACACCCGAAAATCAACGTTTGGTGGTAAGCTCGCGCACCATGAATATCTACAGCTCTCGCCCCGTTGTCCTCTGTCTCTCCGGCCACGACCCAAGTGGTGGCGCCGGCTTGCAGGCAGATATCGAAGCCCTGCTCGCTCAGGGATGCCATGCGGCTCCGGCCGTCACCGCCCTGACCGTGCAAGACACCGTCAATGTCACTGACTTCCGCGTCCTCGACCGTGAGTGGGTACTGGCCCAGGCCAATGCCGTGCTCAACGATTCCGAAGTCGCAGCGGTCAAACTGGGCATGCTCGGTTCCCTGGAAATGGTCGACACCGTGGTCGAACTGCTTTCGGCGCACCCGCATTTGCCTGTGGTCTGCGACCCGGTGCTGCGCGCCGGCGGCGGCGGACGCCTGGGCAAGGACGAAGTCGGCTACGCCATGCGCGAACGCCTGCTGCCCTTGTCGATCATTGCCACTCCCAACCTTCCCGAAGCCCGGATCCTCGCCGAACTGCCCGAAGGCACCGCGGACGAGTGCGCTGAAAAACTCCTGCCGTTCGTCAAACACCTGCTGATCACCGGCGGCCATGGCGACGAAACCGAAATCCACAATCGCCTGTACAGCCGCGACGGCCTGCGCGAAACCTTTACCTGCCAGCGACTGCCCGGCAGCTATCACGGTTCCGGTTGCACCCTGGCCAGCGCACTGGCCGGTCGTCTGGCCCAGGGTGAAAACCTCGCCAGCGCCGTGCAGACCGCGCTTAACTACACATGGCGCACCCTGCGTGACGCCGAGCAGCTGGGCAAAGGCCAGTTTGTGCCGCGTCGCCTGCCGCTGGATTTCTGTTCGTAACTTCCTTTTGTAATGCGGTGAGGCTTGTCCGATGAAATTACGTGGCCTGTACGCCATTACCGACAGCCATTTGCTGGACGGTAAGTTGCTCAAGTACGTGGAGGCGGCGCTGGAAGGCGGCGTCACCTTGCTGCAGTACCGCGACAAAAGCAGCGACGAGGCCCGCCGCCTGCGTGAGGCCGAAGCCTTGCGCGAGCTTTGCGAACGCTACAAGACCCAGCTGATCATCAACGATGATGCCGAACTGGCCGCGCGCCTCAATGTGGGCGTGCACCTGGGTCAGACCGATGGCCCGCTGACTCCGGCCCGTGCACTGCTCGGGCGTCAGGCGATCATCGGTTCAACCTGCCACGCGCAGCTCGAACTGGCCGAACAGGCGGCCAAAGAAGGTGCCAGCTATGTCGCCTTCGGCCGCTTCTTCAACTCCAACACCAAGCCCGGCGCACCGACCTGCAGCCTCGAGCTGCTCGACCAGGCGCGCAAGCAACTGCACCTGCCAATCTGCGCGATCGGCGGCATCACCCTGGACAACGCCGCCCCGCTGGTGGCCCATGGGGTCGATCTGCTGGCCGTGGTGCATGGCCTGTTCGGCGCCGAGAGCACGGCTGAAGTCACCCGCCGTGCCCGCGCCTTTAACGAATTACTTAAAATCTGAGAACCCGATCATGTCTCGTTCCGAAACGCTGTTTGCCAATGCCCAGAAACACATTCCCGGTGGCGTGAACTCGCCGGTTCGCGCGTTCAAGAGCGTCGGCGGCACGCCGTTGTTCTTCAAGCACGCCGAAGGCGCCTACGTCACCGACGAAGACGACAAGCGCTATGTGGATTACGTCGGCTCCTGGGGCCCGATGATCCTCGGCCACAGCCATCCGGATGTGCTGGACGCGGTGCGCAAGCAGCTGGAGCACGGCCTGTCCTACGGCGCGCCGACCGAGATGGAAACGCAGATGGCCGACCTGGTCTGCTCCCTCGTGCCGTCGATGGAAATGGTGCGCATGGTCAGCTCCGGCACCGAAGCGACCATGAGCGCCATTCGTCTGGCCCGAGGCTTCACCGGCCGCGACAGCATCATCAAGTTCGAAGGCTGCTACCACGGTCACTCCGACAGCCTGCTGGTCAAGGCCGGCTCGGGCGCACTGACCCAGGGCGTACCGAGTTCGGCCGGCGTACCGGCAGCGTTCGCCAAACACACCCGGACCCTGCCGTTCAACGACATCGATGCCGTTGCAGCCATGCTCGCCGAAGTCGGCCAGGATGTGGCTTGCATCATCGTCGAGCCAGTGGCCGGCAACATGAACTGCGTGCCACCGGCACCGGGTTTCCTCGAAGGCCTGCGGACCCTGTGCGACAAGCACGGCGTGGTGCTGATTTTCGACGAAGTGATGACCGGTTTCCGCGTCGCCCTCGGCGGAGCCCAGGCGTACTACGGCGTGACGCCGGACCTGACCACCTTCGGCAAGATCATTGGTGGCGGCATGCCGGTCGGCTGCTTCGGCGGCAAGCGTGAAATCATGCAGCGCATCGCCCCGCTGGGTCCGGTCTACCAGGCCGGTACGCTGTCCGGTAACCCGCTGGCGATGGCCGCCGGCCTGACCACCCTGCGCCTGATCAGCCGTCCGGGCTTCCACGCCGAGCTGACCGACTACACCACTCGCCTGCTCGACGGCCTGCAACAGCGCGCCGATGCGGCGGGCATTCCGTTCGTGACCACACAAGCCGGCGGCATGTTCGGCCTGTACTTCAGTGGCGCCGACGACATCGTCACTTTCGATGACGTGATGGCCAGTGACGCCGCCCTGTTCGGCCGCTTCTTCCACCTGATGCTCGAAGGTGGCGTGTACCTGGCACCGAGTGCCTTCGAAGCCGGTTTCACTTCGATCGCCCACGGCGAAGCCGAACTGAAACTGACCCTGGACGCCGCCGAGCGTGCCTTCGCTGCCTTGAAATAACGCCGTAGCGCTGACGTTGGCCATTGCCAGCGTCAGCTTTCACCTACACGCCCGCCTCCATTCCTACACTTCCAGCAAAAATCCTCCGCAAAACGGGAGATATATTTCCCGCGCAGCAGAAAAACGAGTAAAGACTTTGTAAGGTTGGCCCTGCTTATTTCATAATGCGCGCTTATTGGATCCCTCGATGGGTCCGCGCGCCCTTCAGAGGTAAGTCGATTCCCATGAACCGCACCGGCCGCACCCTTGCACTGGGCTGCCTGTTGCTTCTTCAGCCCCTGCTCGCGCACGCACAAGCAGGCGGCAACTCGTTGTTGATCCCAGCGATGGGTCGCTGCACCCTCAATACCCAGCCGCAAGACCTGGAACAGGCGATCGCCGCCTGCCAGAAAGCGTCGGATGAAGGGGATGCGCAAGCGCAATACGAGTTGGGTGAGTTCTACTACGAAGGTAAAAACGCGCCACGCGACCTCAATCAAGCCCTGAGCTATTTCGAAAAGGCTTCGCTGCAAGGCCATGCCCAGGCGCAATTCAAGCTCGGTACCATGTTCTTCCACGGCGAAGGCGTACCGGCCAATAACGTTCAGGCGTATATCCTGCTGAAGATGGCGGCGGTCAACGGCGCCGAAGACGCACTGGACACCGCCGACGAAGTCACCGAAAAAATGCCCCGCGAAGAGCTCGAACTCGCCACCCAGGTGCTCGGGCAAATTTTCCGTAAATATCTTATGGAGCTGCAGAGTGCCGATGGGCGTACGCCTTTCGCGCCTCTACCTTAAATTCTGCGGCGCTTTTTCCGGCCTCTTCGCGAGCAAGCCCGCTCCCACATTGGAATGCTATTCCCTGTGGGAGCGGGCTTGCTCGCGAATGAGGCAACCCGGTTTTGCGCCTTACTTCTCAGGCATCGGCATCGGAAACGGCATGACATTGCCAACCGCGCCGCGGGCTTCGCTGATTTTCGGGGTCCCCAGACGCTCGACTTCGTCGATACGCACGATCGAATGCATCGGCACAAAACTACGCACCACGCCTTCGAACTGAGCCTTGAGCTTTTCTTCGCTCGGATCGACGACCACTTGCGTGCGCTCGCCAAAGACGAACTCTTCCACTTCCAGAAAGCCCCACAGATCACTTTGATAGATCTGCTTGGCGTACATTTCGAACACCTGGCCCTGGTTGAGGAAAATCACCTTGTAGATTGGAGCTTCACGTTTGGTCATGGTGGGCGGGTAACACATCAAGGGATAAAAAAGAGGGCGCGAACTATAGCATAGCCGCCGGACGCACAGCGGTAGGAACCTTGGAACATGTTCCCTATAATGCGCGGTTCTTTGAATCACGTGATGACTCTTTCCATGGCCAAGAAGCTTTACATCGAAACCCACGGTTGCCAGATGAACGAGTACGACAGCTCGCGCATGGTCGATCTGCTGGGTGAACATCAGGCCCTGGAAGTCACCGCGCGCGCTGAAGACGCCGACGTCATCCTGCTCAACACCTGCTCGATCCGCGAACGTGCGCAGGACCGCGTCTACTCCCAACTCGGGCGCTGGCGCGAACTGAAGCTGGCCAACCCGGACATGGTGATCGCCGTCGGCGGTTGCGTGGCCAGCCAGGAAGGTGCGGCCATCCGCGATCGCGCGCCGTACGTCGACGTGGTGTTCGGCCCGCAAACCCTGCACCGCCTGCCGGAAATGATCGACGCCGCACGCATCAGCAAGCTGCCGCAAGTCGACGTCTCGTTCCCGGAAATCGAAAAGTTCGACCATTTGCCCGAGCCGCGCATCGACGGCCCGAGCGCTTACGTGTCGGTGATGGAAGGCTGCAGCAAGTACTGCACGTTCTGCGTGGTGCCCTACACCCGCGGCGAAGAAGTCAGCCGGCCGTTCGACGACGTGATTGCCGAGATCATTCACCTGGCCGAAAACGGCGTGCGCGAAGTGACACTGCTGGGACAGAACGTCAACGGTTATCGCGGCCTCACCCATGACGGGCGCCTGGCGGATCTGGCCGAGCTGATCCGCGTGGTTGCCGCCGTCGATGGCATCGACCGCATCCGCTACACCACGTCGCATCCGCTGGAGTTCTCCGACAGCCTGATCCAGGCCCACGCCGATGTGCCGGAACTGGTCAAGCACCTGCACTTGCCAGTGCAGTCGGGCTCGGACCGCATCCTCGCCGCGATGAAGCGCAACCACACCGCGCTGGAATACAAATCCAAACTGCGCAAGCTGCGCGCCGCCGTGCCGGGCATCTGCATCAGCTCGGATTTCATCGTCGGCTTCCCGGGTGAGACCGAGAAAGACTTCGAGCAAACCATGAAGCTGATTGCCGACGTCGGTTTCGACTTTTCCTACTCGTTCGTCTATAGCCAACGCCCGGGCACACCGGCCGCCGACCTGGCCGATGACACGCCGGAAGAACTGAAAAAAGAGCGTCTGAACGCCCTGCAGCATCGCCTGAACCAGCAAGGTTTCGAGATCAGCCGACAAATGGTCGGTTCGATCCAGCGAATCCTGGTGACCGATTACTCGAAAAAAGACCCGGGCGAGCTCCAAGGCCGGACCGAGAATAACCGTATCGTCAACTTTCGCTGCGACAATCCGACCCTGATCGGCCAGTTCGCAGACGTGCGCATCGATGCCGCGCAGCCGCACTCGCTGCGGGGTTCGCTGATCCGATAACACCGAATATCCCTGTGGGAGCGGGCTTGCTCGCGAAGGCGGTCTGTCAGCACCCTTAAAGTCGACTGACACTCCGTCTTCGCGAGCAAGCCCGCTCCCACAGGTACAGCGCCAGAGACGGGAATGGGGTTGCCTCATTTAAGAGCTTTCGCACCCGCGCCACTGGCGTTATCCTTGATTTCATCTCAATTGCCCCAGGGCGGCTAAATACGACCTTGAACGCACCCATAGAACCACATCGTTTCATCCTCGAGCCTTTTGAAGCTCGCCGCTTCGCCAATCTGTGCGGGCAATTCGACGAGCACTTGCGCTTGATCGAACAACGCCTGACCATCGAGATCCGCAATCGCGGCAACCAATTCGAGCTGATCGGCGAGCCCAAACACACCACCTCCGCGGAAAACCTCCTGCGCCGCCTATACCGGGAAACCAAGGGTACCGAGCTGTCGCCAGACATGGTGCACCTGTTCCTGCAGGAATCTGCCGTGGAACAACTGGACAACCACTCCCCCGCCGAACCGTCCGTGGCGCTGCGCACCAAAAAAGGCATGATTCGCCCCCGCGGCTTGAATCAGCTGCGCTATGTGAAGGAAATCCTCGGTAACGACATCAACTTCGGCATCGGCCCGGCCGGTACCGGCAAGACCTATCTGGCCGTCGCCTGCGCAGTGGATGCACTGGAGCGCGAGCAGATTCGCCGCATCCTGCTGGTGCGCCCGGCGGTCGAAGCGGGTGAAAAACTCGGTTTCCTGCCCGGCGATCTGTCGCAGAAAATCGACCCGTACCTGCGCCCGCTCTATGACGCACTCTACGAAATGCTCGGCTTCGAATACGTCGCCAAGCTGATCGAGCGCCAGGTGATCGAAGTCGCGCCACTGGCTTACATGCGCGGCCGCACGCTGAACAACAGCTTCATCATTCTTGACGAAAGCCAGAACACCACGGTCGAGCAAATGAAGATGTTCCTGACCCGGATCGGCTTCGGCTCCACGGCCGTCATCACCGGGGACATCACCCAGGTCGACCTGCCACGCGGCACCAAGTCCGGCCTGCACCATGTGATTGAAGTGCTCAAGGAAGTGCCGGGGATCAGCTTCACCCATTTCCAGCCCAAGGACGTCGTGCGCCATCCGCTGGTACAGCGCATCGTTGAAGCCTACGAGCGCTTCGAAACCCGTGCGGCCGATGATGCAGCCGCCAAGGATAGCCGCCGCGATGCTTGAGCTTGACCTGCAAATCGCTACCCAAGCCCCTGCCCCCAGCGAAGCCGAGTTCCGCCAGTGGTGCGAACTGGCTTTGCGTCAGCGCAGCGCCGACTCGGAAATGACCATTCGCCTGGTCGACGAAGCCGAAGGACGCGAGCTGAACCACACCTGGCGGCAAAAGGATTACGCAACTAACGTCTTGTCATTCCCGGCCGATGTGCCGGATGAGTTCCTCGACATTCCGCTGCTGGGCGATCTGGTGATCTGCGTGGCGGTGGTCGAGCGTGAAGCCGCCGAACAAGGCAAGCAACTCAAGGCCCATTGGGCACACCTGGTGATTCACGGCTGCTTGCATCTGCTTGGTTACGACCATATTGATGACGACGAAGCCGAGGAGATGGAAGCACTGGAACGAACGTTGCTTGCAGAACTGGGCTTTCCCGATCCGTACGCGGACGACGAAACCGATTTATCCCCCACAGAAACAACAAAGGATTCAGAGTAATCGCTATGAGCGAAGATCGATCGAGCAACGGGCAGAAGTCATGGCTGGGTAAGCTCACCCAGGCTTTTGCCCACGAGCCGAAAAACCGCCAGGAGCTTTTGGAGCTGCTGCGCGATGCACACCAGAACAAACTGTTGGACAGCGAAGCGCTGGCCATCGTCGAAGGCGCCATCCAGGTGGCTGACCTGCAGGTGCGGGACATCATGGTCCCGCGCTCGCAAATGGTCAGCATCAAGGCGAACCAGACACCCCGCGAGTTCCTGCCTGCCGTGGTCGACTCGGCTCACTCGCGCTACCCGGTCATCGGCGAAAGCCACGATGACGTGATGGGCGTACTGCTGGCCAAGGACCTGCTGCCGTTGATCCTCAAAGAGAACGGCGACAGCTTCAACATCAAGGATCTGCTGCGTCCAGCCACCTTCGTGCCGGAATCCAAGCGCCTTAACGTGCTGCTGCGCGAGTTTCGCGCCAACCACAACCACATGGCCATCGTCATCGACGAGTACGGTGGCGTGGCAGGCCTGGTCACCATCGAAGACGTGCTGGAACAAATCGTCGGCGACATCGAAGACGAACACGATGTCGAAGAAGACAGCTACATCAAGCCGCTGCCGAGCGGTGATTTCCTGATCAAGGCCCTGACGCCGATCGAGAACTTCAACGAATTTTTCGACAGCGAGTTCTCCGACGATGAATTCGACACCGTTGGCGGTCTGGTGATGAGTGCGTTCGGGCATCTGCCAAAACGTAACGAAATCACTGAAATCGGCCCATACCGCTTCCGCATCCTGAACGCCGACAGCCGTCGGATTCACTTGCTTCGCCTGACGCCCATTGCTCGCTAAGGATTGAAATGCGCTGGACAACCCGCCCCGGCTGGCCCGGTAACCTGCTGGCCGTGGCGGCCGGTGCAATCACCACCCTGGCTCTGGCGCCGTTCGATATCTGGCCACTGGCACTGCTCGCCGTCGGCCTGTTCTATGCCGGCCTGCGCGAACTGAACCCACGTCAAGCCTTGGGTCGCGGCTGGTGTTTCGGTTTCGGCCTGTTCGGTGCCGGCACCAGCTGGATCTACTACAGCATTCACCACTTCGGCGGCGCTTCGGTATTGCTGGCCGGTTTCCTGATGCTGCTTTTCACGGCGGCGATTGCCTGGTTCTTTGCCCTGCCCGCCTGGATTTGGGCGCGCTGGCTGCGCCGCAATGAGGCGCCGCTGGCCGACGCCCTGGCCTTCGCTGCGCTGTGGGTCGCCCAGGAAGCCTTCCGCGGCTGGTTCCTGACCGGTTTCCCGTGGCTGTATTCCGGTTACAGCCAGCTCGATGGCCCGCTGGCCGGGCTCGCGCCCCTCGGTGGGATGTGGCTGATTTCCTTTACCCTGGCCCTGACAGCGGCGTTGATCTACAACGGCTTGCGCCTGGTTCGCACGGGGCGCAAAGGCTTCATTGCTGCCGGTGTATTGCTGCTGGTCGGTCCATGGCTGCTCGGCATGGCGCTCAAACACCACGCCTGGACCAGCCCTTCGGGCCCGCCACTGAGCGTCGCCGCCATTCAGGGCAACATCGAACAAAGCATGAAGTGGGATCCGGCGCAGCTCAACGCGCAGTTGGCGCTGTACCGCGACATGAGCTTCAGCTCCAAACGCGTCGATTTGCTCATCTGGCCGGAAACGGCGATCCCGGTGCTCAAGGAGTCCGCCGAGGGCTACCTGAACATGATGGGCAACTTCGCGGCCGAACGTAAATCGGCGCTGATCACCGGTGTCCCGGTCCGCATGGAAGTACGCCACGAGAAGCGTTTCTTCAATGGCATCACCGTGACCGGTGAAGGCGACGGCACTTACCTCAAGCAAAAACTGGTGCCCTTTGGTGAATATGTTCCCTTGCAGGACATCCTGCGCGGGCTGATCGCCTTCTTCGACCTGCCAATGTCGGACTTCGCTCGCGGCCCGGCTGACCAGCCGTTGCTGCAAGCCAAGGGTTATCAGATCGCGCCGTTCATCTGCTATGAAGTGGTTTATCCGGAGTTCGCCGCCAGCCTTGCCGCCCGCAGCGACCTGTTGCTGACCATCAGCAACGACACCTGGTTCGGCACCTCCATTGGCCCGCTGCAACACCTGCAGATGGCACAGATGCGCGCGCTGGAAGCCGGCCGCTGGATGATCCGCGCCACCAACAATGGTGTGTCCGGCCTGATCAACCCGTTCGGTCAGATTACCGATCAGATCCCGCAGTTCGAACGCGGCATCCTGTATGGCGAAGTGGTGCCGATGCACAACCTGACGCCGTACCTGGAATGGCGTTCATGGCCGCTGATCATTGTCTGTGTGCTGTTATTTGGTTGGGCACTGATTGCCAGCCGGATGGCCAAGACCCTTTAAAAGCTTCGCGAGCAAGCCCGCTCCCACACTGGATCTAAGTCGATCACAGTATTTGTGTACGACGCCGATCAAATGTGGGAGCGGGCTTGCTCCGGGCGGCGATCCGACGAAAGCGGCATCACAGGCACCGCATCAATCAGTGCCGACATCACCTCGATAGAACAGCGAATAACCGACCTGCCCCACCGCCTCGTTCATCAACTGCCCGTTCTGCCAGATCGCCTTGAACTCCGGCATCCAGCCACCCAGCGGCCGCGCGTTATCGCCGCCCAGAAACCCTACCGGCGCCGGCACCACCTCAAAACCGGCCTTGCGAAAACTCCAGGCCGCCCGTGGCATATGCCAGGCCTGAGTCACGAGCACCACACGCTTTATGCCTTGGGGAAGCAACACATCGGCGCTGAACTGCGCATTTTCCCAGGTCGTGCGGCTGCGCCCTTCCTGCCAGCGCACGCTCAAGCCAAAATCGTCACGCAAGGCGTCAGCCATCATCTGCGCCTCGCTGGGCGGCGTGCCGTAATGCAGGCCGCCGCTGGTCAGTACCGGCAATCCGGAAGCCTTGGCCAGCCGCGCGGCAAAGCGCTGGCGCTCCAGACCGACGCCCGTGGGCTGGTCTGCGCCCCAGGCCACGTCACCGCGCTCTCGCCCCGAGCCAAGGACCACGATCGCATCCGCACGCTGCCCCAGGACTGCCCATTCACTGCGGGCAAGCGGCGGCTCCCGCTCGAGCAGGCCGGCACCCCACTGCACAACCACCGGCAGGCTCATCAGCCAGAAACCGCCCAGGCCCAGAGCAAAGCACACACCGGCAAGCCTCGGCCTTGAGCGGCGCAACCACCAGGCAAGCAAAAGCAGCAGCAATAGAATGCCGGGCGGCAATAGAAGTTGTTTCACGAAATAACGGAACGGCATCGAGCATCTCCTGGAGATGCCCGAAGCCTAAGTGGGTTGGCGCAATGCGACAATCAATATGGAAGGACTATGCTTCAAAAATACATGGAGCATGGCACCGTGTCCTATTTGAACTGCAAAGACCGGACCTTTACCGCGTCTCTGCCGGGAACCTTGTCCTTGAGCCAGATGATCTTGGCTGAACGTGGTGCGTCGAGTTGCTTTACCGCTTCTGACAAGCATCCGTGCGTCTCACGTTCACTGCGATCCAGATACGCCTTGACCAGTGCAAACTCTGCGGGGCTCAGGCCTCGCAGTTCCAGCTCCAGAGGGCGTTCGTCGCGCAACCGGCCAGCGGTCCTTGCCGCTTCCAGGGCCAAGGCCAAACGATCGATCAGCCTTTCGTATAGCTCCGGTTTTGTAGCTTTTTGCTGTGACTCAACCATCCCTCACCTCATTGGAAGATATGACCTACTCCCCAGTTAGAGCTTAGCTTCCATGAACAAACCGGCTGAACGCCGCGACCAACGGCCCTCGCAGCGGTTTTCGCAGGACGTGTGGCAGCAATCAGGGTTTCCCTCGGTAGAGCGCGGTCATGTATGCTACGGCGCTTCCTGTAACTCCACTTCCAGCTCGGCTGGCCAGCGAAAACGCCAATGAGGCGGCTTCAACGTCCAGCGTTGCATTGAAGAGGATTAGGCCACCCCTATTCAGTTCAAAAGTAGCCATGCACGAACAATATCAGCCCCGTGAAATCGAAGCCGCCGCCCAGTCGTTCTGGGACGAGCAAAAGTCCTTTGAAGTCAGTGAACAGCCAGGCAAGGAGACCTACTACTGCCTGTCGATGTTCCCTTACCCCAGCGGCAAGCTACACATGGGGCATGTGCGCAACTACACCATCGGCGACGTGATCTCCCGCTACCAGCGCATGCAGGGCAAGAACGTTCTGCAACCGATGGGTTGGGACGCCTTCGGCATGCCGGCGGAAAACGCCGCGATGAAGAACAACGTAGCGCCCGCCAAGTGGACCTACGAAAACATCGCCTACATGAAAAGCCAGCTGCGCAGCCTGGGCCTGGCGGTGGACTGGTCGCGCGAAGTGACCACCTGCAAGCCCGATTACTACCGCTGGGAACAATGGCTGTTCACCCGCCTGTTCGAAAAAGGTGTGATCTACAAGAAAAGCGGCACCGTGAACTGGGACCCGGTCGACCAGACCGTCCTGGCCAACGAACAGGTGATCGACGGTCGCGGCTGGCGTTCCGGTGCGCTGATCGAGAAGCGCGAAATTCCGATGTACTACTTCAAGATCACTGCCTACGCGGATGAACTGCTGGAAAGCCTCGACGAACTGACTGGCTGGCCTGAACAGGTCAAGACCATGCAGCGCAACTGGATCGGCAAATCCCGCGGCATGGAAGTGCAGTTCCCGTACAACGTCGACTCCATCGGCGAAACCGGTGCATTGAAAGTCTTCACCACCCGTCCGGACACCCTGATGGGCGCGACTTACGTCGCCGTGGCCGCCGAACACCACCTGGCCACCCTCGCGGCACAGAACAATCCCGAGCTGCAAGCGTTCATCGCTGAATGCAAGGGCGGAAGCGTGGCTGAAGCCGACGTCGCCACCCAGGAGAAAAAAGGCCTGCCAACCGGCCTGTTCGTCGAGCATCCACTGACCGGCGAAAAGCTGCCGGTATGGGTCGCCAACTATGTGCTGATGCATTACGGTGATGGCGCGGTGATGGCGGTTCCGGCCCACGACGAGCGCGATTTCGAATTCGCCCACAAATACAACCTGCCGGTCAAATCCGTCGTGCGCACCAGCTCCGGTGACACCAACCCCGCGCCATGGCAAGACGCCTATGGCGAGCACGGCACGTTGATCAATTCCGGCGAATTCGATGGCCTCGACTTCGCGGGCGCCTTCGACGCCATCGAAGTCGCGCTGATCAAGAAAGAACTGGGCGCCTCGCGCACCCAGTTCCGCCTGCGCGACTGGGGCATCAGCCGTCAGCGCTACTGGGGCTGCCCGATCCCGATCATCCACTGCTCCACCTGCGGTGACGTGCCGGTACCTGAAGATCAACTGCCGGTCGTGCTGCCGGAAGACGTGGTGCCGGATGGCGCCGGTTCGCCACTGGCGCGCATGCCCGAGTTCTACGAGTGCAGCTGCCCTAAATGCGGCGCGCCTGCCAAGCGTGAAACCGACACCATGGACACCTTCGTCGAGTCCTCGTGGTACTACGCCCGCTACGCCTCGCCACACTTCGAAGGCGGCCTGGTGGAAAAATCGGCGGCCGACCACTGGCTGCCGGTTGACCAGTACATCGGCGGTATCGAACACGCGATTCTTCACCTGCTGTACGCGCGCTTCTTCCACAAGCTGATGCGCGACGAAGGCCTGGTGAGCTCCAACGAGCCGTTCAAGAACCTGCTGACCCAGGGCATGGTGATCGCCGAGACTTACTATCGCCGCGAAGCCAATGGCGCCTACACCTGGTTCAACCCGGCGGATGTCGAGCTCGAGCGTGACAGCAAGGCCAAGGTTATCAGCGCCAAATTGAAAGCTGACGGCCTGCCGGTGGAAATCGGCGGCACCGAGAAGATGGCCAAGTCGAAGAACAACGGCGTCGACCCACAGTCGATGATTGACCAGTTCGGTGCAGACACCTGCCGCCTGTTCATGATGTTCGCCTCGCCACCTGACATGAGCGCGGAATGGTCCGACTCCGGCGTAGAGGGCTCGCACCGATTCCTCAAGCGCGTCTGGCGTCTGGCTCAAGCACACGTCACTCAGGGCCTGCCGGGCAAACTGGACATCGCCAGCCTGAATGACGAGCAGAAAGCCGTTCGTCGCTCGATCCACCTGGCCATCAAGCAGGCCAGCCAGGACGTCGGCCAGAACCACAAATTCAACACCGCCATCGCCCAGGTGATGACGCTGATGAACGTACTGGAGAAAGCCGCACAAGGCACCGAACAGGATCGCGCGCTGGTTCAGGAAGGCCTGGAAACCGTGACCCTGCTGCTCGCCCCGATCACGCCGCACATCAGCCACGAGTTGTGGCATCGACTGGGCCATGCTGATCCTGTGATCGATGCCGGTTGGCCGGTGGTGGATGACAGCGCCTTGGTACAGGACAGTCTGCAACTGGTAATTCAGGTCAACGGCAAGCTGCGTGGTCACATCGAAATGCCGGCCAGCGCCAGCCGTGAAGAAGTCGAAGCCGCCGCCCGTGCCAACGAGAACGTACTGCGTTTCGTCGACGGTCTGACCATTCGTAAAGTGATCGTAGTGCCCGGGAAACTGGTCAATATCGTCGCCAGCTAATTGGATCAGGCGCCAGGTGAGCCTGGCGCCGAGTAAAACCTTTCGGGCCGCTTGATCGGCCCACATGGTTTCAAGGGGAGCAACAAGATGATCAAACGCAATCTGCTGGTGATGGGCCTCGCGGTTCTGCTGAGCGCCTGCGGTTTCCAGCTGCGCGGTACCGGCACCAACGAACTGGCGATCAAGGAACTCGACCTGAGCGCCCGTAACGCTTATGGCGAAACCGTGACCCAGTTGCGTCGAGTACTGGAAGGCAGCGGCGTCAAGGTCTATACCGGCGCACCGTACAAACTGGTGCTGACCAATGAGCAGGAAAGCCAGCGCATCCTCAGCTACGCAGGCGCCAGCAGTACGGGCGAGTACCAGCTCACCACCGTGCTGAACTACGACATCCGTGGTCGCGGTGATCTGCCATTGTTGAGCGACAAGCTTGAAGTGCAGAAAGTCTTTATGCACGACGGCAGCAACCTGGTGGGGTCCGACCAGGAAGCCGCAACAGCCCGTGCAGAAGGCCGCCGGGAGATGGTTCAGCGCATGATGCTGCGTCTGGAACAACTGACCCCGGGCCAACTGGACCAGTTGCAGCAGACTGCCGAAGCCAAGGCCAAGGCTGACGCCGCGGCACTGGAAGCGGCACAAAAGGCTGAAGCGCAAACCCCGCGCCAGTCGCCTGTCGAACTGCCGCAGCAGTAAGACTTACGGGGCGCTCAGGCGCCCCGTTCGCCCTCTCTTATGAAGCTCGCCCCCGCCCAACTCGCCAAACACCTGCAAGGTGCCCTTGCGCCCGTCTACATCATCAGCGGCGATGACCCGCTGCTGTGCCAGGAAGCGGCCGACGCCATCCGCACGGCTGCCCGTCAGCAGGGATTCGATGAACGCCAGGTGTTTGCCGCCGACGCCAATTTCGACTGGGGGACCTTGCTGCAAGCCGGTGCCAGCATGTCGTTGTTCGCCGAAAAGCGCCTGCTGGAGCTGCGCCTGCCTTCCGGCAAGCCTGGCGACAAAGGCGCCGCCGCACTTATCGAGTATTGCTCGCGCCCGGCCGACGACACCGTGCTGCTGATCAGCTTGCCGAAACTCGATGGCAGTGCACAGAAAACCAAGTGGGGCAAAGCGCTGGTCGAAGGACAGCAGACCCAGTTCGTGCAGATCTGGCCAGTCGATGTCGCCCAGTTGCCCAGCTGGATCCGCCAACGCCTGTCCCAGGCCGGGCTGTCCGCCAGCCAGGACGCGGTTGAGCTGATCGCAGCACGGGTCGAGGGCAACCTGCTGGCCGCCGCCCAGGAAATCGAAAAGCTCAAACTGATGGCCGAAGGGGGTCAGATCACCGTTGAAACGGTGCAGGCGGCGGTGGCCGACAGTGCGCGCTTCGACGTCTTTGGCCTGACCGATGCGGTGCTCAATGGTGAAGCGGCCCATGCGTTGCGCATGCTCGAAGGCTTGCGCGGCGAAGGCGTCGAGCCGCCGGTGATTCTCTGGGCCCTGGCCCGGGAGCTGCGACTGCTGGCCAATATTTCCCTGCAATACAGCCAGGGGACGCCGCTGGACAAGGCCTTCAGCCAGGCCAAACCGCCGGTCTGGGACAAACGTAAACCGTTGATGAGCAAAGCCCTGCAACGCTACTCGGCACAACGCTGGGCGCAACTGCTGCTGGAAGCGCAACGCATCGACGCGCAGATCAAGGGCCAGGCGGCGGGTTCGCCGTGGATGAGCTTGAGCCGGTTGACGCTGTTGATGGCCGGGCAGCGCTTAGCCCTACCCGCTGAATAACACCGCCCCCTGTAGGAGCGAGCTTGCTCGCGAAGCACCTGAGGGCAACGCGTTAAATCAGAAACTCTGGTGTTATCGTTAACGACCATCGCGAGCAAGCTCGCTCCTACAGAGAGCGGCGCTTTTTCTGATACTCACCGGGACTGGACATCCCCCCAACTTCGGCCGATGATTTGCCGCGCAAAATCCATTCACTTGCGAGAAATCATCATGAGCAAAAAGCCATCAACGCATGGCCCCAACAAGGCCAAATCCATCATTGCCCAGCCATTGTTCCGCAGCCGCCAGGAACGTCCCGCCAAGGGCAAAGGCAGTTATCGCCGCGAAGCCTTCCAGCCTGACAACTGGGAGGCTTCTTACTTTCTGGCTGCGTAAAGCAGAACCCCCCTTCAACATGTTAAGGTCTGTACCTGATTCGTACTCCCTGGACCCGTGCATGCCCTTTTGTCTTCCCCGTCGTTGGCACCTTCGCCAACTGATCGCTGCCTCCAGCCTTGTTTTGCTTGTCGCCTGCGCGGAAAAACCGACCGCAGCCGACGCTCAGCCGCTTCAGACGCTTCCTGTCGCCACCGCCCCGGCGGTTGTTCCGCCTGTGGTTCCGACGGGTGAGAACCTCGACATCCAGCCAACCCAGACCTTCGCCGAATGGCAGGCGGGTTTTCGCAAGGATGCCCTGGCCGCGGGTATCCGCGCCGATCTGTTTGATCGCGCTTTCGCCGATGTCAGCTTCGACCCCAGTGTAATTCGTGCCGACCGCAGCCAACCGGAATTCGCAAAGCCGGTGTGGGAATACCTGGATGGCGCCCTGTCGCCGCTGCGGGTACGTAAAGGCCAGTCGCTGGTCAACCAGTACGCCGACATCCTGCAAAGCATCGAGCAGCGTTATGGCGTTGATCGTCAGGCGCTGGTGGCTGTGTGGGGCATGGAAAGCAACTTTGGCCAGTTCCAGGGCAGCAAGTCGGTGATCAACTCACTGGCGACCCTGGCCTATGAAGGCCGTCGCCCAGGTTTCGCCCACGCGCAATTGATTGCCGCCCTGCAAATCCTGCAACAAGGCGATATCGAGCCCGAGAAGATGCTGGGATCCTGGGCCGGCGCCATGGGCCAGACCCAGTTCATCCCGACCACCTACAACACCCATGCCGTGGACTTCGATGGTGACGGGCGGCGCGATATCTGGAGCAGTTCGGCCGATGCCCTGGCGTCTACCGCGCACTACCTGCAGAGTTCCGGCTGGCAGAGAGGCCAGCCATGGGGCTTTGAAGTCCAGCTGCCGAGCGGGTTCAACTACCTGCTGGCCGACGGCTCGATTCGCAAGAGCGTCGCCGAATGGCGGCAACTTGGCATTACCCTGCCCAACGGTGGCCAGGTCCCGGCCGGCTCCGAGCAATTGTCCGCAGCACTGCTGCTGCCGGCCGGTTACCGTGGCCCGGCGTTCCTGGTGCTCGATAACTTCCGGGCGATCCTCAAGTACAACAACTCGTCGTCCTACGCCCTGGGCGTGAGCCTGTTGTCCGAACGCTTCAATGGTGCGGGCTTGATCAGTGGCACGTGGCCAAAGGATGACCTGCCACTGAGCCGCACCGAGCGGATCGAGCTGCAAAACCTGCTGAGCGCGCAAAACTACGACGCTGGCACCGCCGACGGGATCATTGGCGCCAACACCCGCAAGGCGATTCGCAGCGCCCAGCAGTCGTTTGGCTGGCCAGCGGATGGCTACCCGACGCACAAGTTGCTGGAAGGGTTGCGCAACCGATAGTTTGTCGTATGGCTGGAACCGCTTTCGCGAGCAAGCCCGCTCCCACATTGATTTTGTGGCGCTCACAGATCAAATGTGGGAGCGGGCTTGCTCGCGAAGACTGAGTACCAGGCAACGAACATCTAACGTTTGGTCACCACATCCTGCTCCAGCATCAACTCCTTGTTCCCGGCATCCAAGCGCACCAACGCCCCCATGGGCAGCGTCAGATTCGGGTCGCAATGCCCGCTTCGCCACCCGGACAACACCGGAATTTTCAATGGCGCGAAGGTCTGCTTGAGCAACCTGTCCAGCGTGGCCACCTCCACTCCCGCCACATCCCCGACCAACACACCGCGCAGCTTGTGCAACGTACCCGCCAGCCGCAGATGGGTCAGCAACCGGTCGATGCGATACAGCGGCTCGTTGATGTCCTCGATCAACAGAATGACGCCCTCGGCATCAATCTCGTAGGGCGTGCCCATGGTCGCGGCGATCATGGCCAGATTGCCTCCGAGCAAGCGCCCATGAGCCACGCCCGGCTCGATCGTGGTCAGCGGGCAGGCCACCGGATGCGCCAGCACCGAGCCCGCCCTCACCTGCCCGCGCAGCATGTTGAAAAAGGAAGACTCCGTTGGTATTTGCTTGCCACCCAGCAGGTCGGCATTGAGCAATGGACCATGAAATGTCACGAAACCGGCATAACGACTGATCGCCAAATGCACGGCTGTGATGTCGCTGTAACCGATGAATGGCTTGGCATTGTCGCGCAGCAATTGGAAATCGATGCGATCAAGCAGCCGGGGCGTGCCGTAACCTCCGCGCAGGCAGATGATGGCATCGACTTCACGATCCGCGAACGCAGCGTGCAGGTCATTGAGCCGCACGTCGTCGCTGCCGGCCAGGTAGCCGTCTTTCTCGTAGACCCCGGGAAACACTTTCAGTGAGTAACCTCGGGCACACATCCATTGCACCGCCTTGTCGGTGTCCAGCGTCGCGGGACCGGCGGGTGCGATAACGCCGATCATGCCTTCCGACGGCAGTGCCGGGACGGGAGCATGGGGGCAAAGGGTGTGGGTCGGTCGAGCGGTCATTCGTGAATCTCCCTGTGTGAACACGTCAGCACACAGTAGTCAGGAACGGGGACAAACTGAAGAGGGCCAATCGCCCCGCAGGTTGCAGGAAAAAGCGGCCAGTGCCGTAGGCCGGGCAAAAAAACGCCCGCAAGGCTGAACACCGTGCGGGCGTTTTTCATTTGCGTGCGCAGATCAGGACGACATCAGCTCGGCCTTGACCAGCTTGGCCTGCTCGTCGGCGTGATACGAGGAGCGCACCAACGGACCCGAGGCAACGTTCTTGAAGCCCATCTTGTAGCCTTCCTCGGCGAACCAGGCGAAGGTGTCCGGGTGCACGAAGCGTTGCACCGGCAAGTGGCTGCGGGACGGTTGCAGGTACTGGCCCAGGGTCAGCATGTCGATGTCGTGCTCGCGCATGCGCTTCATGACTTCGATGACTTCTTCGTCGGTCTCGCCCAGGCCCAGCATCAGCCCGGACTTGGTCGGAATGTGCGGCATCATCTGCTTGAAGCGTTGCAGCAGGGTCAGCGACCACTGGTAGTCCGAACCCGGGCGCGCAGCCTTGTACAGGCGCGGCACGGTTTCCAGGTTGTGGTTGAACACATCCGGCGGCTCGGCGGCAGTGATTTCCAGGGCGATGTCCATGCGGCCACGGTAGTCCGGAACCAGGGTTTCGAGCTGCACGTTCGGCGACAGCTTGCGGATTTCGCGGATGCAGTCGGCAAAATGCTGGGCACCACCGTCGCGCAGGTCGTCGCGGTCCACCGAGGTGATCACCACGTACTTCAGGCGCAGGTCGGCAATGGCGATGGCCAGGCTTTCCGGTTCGTTGACGTCCAGTGGCTTCGGACGGCCGTGGCCGACGTCGCAGAACGGGCAACGACGGGTGCAGATGTCACCCATGATCATGAAGGTCGCGGTGCCGCCCGAGAAGCACTCACCCAGGTTCGGGCAGGAAGCCTCTTCGCACACGCTGTGCAGCTTGTGCTTGCGCAGCAGGGCCTTGATGCGGTCGACTTCCGGCGAAACCGGGATGCGCACACGAATCCAGTCCGGCTTCTTCGGCAGTTCGGTGGTCGGAATGATCTTCACCGGGATGCGTGCAACCTTTTCGGCGCCGCGCAGCTTGACGCCGGCTTCAACCTTGGGACGCGGGGCCGGGCGCTCGGTGACATCGAGCGTCGGGATCATGGTTTGCACTGCATCAGTAGTCATATCAGTCGATTCCGCCCGTGAGGGTCGTCTGCTCAGCATAGTCGAGGTGTTTGACGAGCTGCGCGCGCAGCCGGGCACTTACCTCGGCAAATTCAATCGATCCTGCGTGATCGCTCAGCTGGGTCATCGCCAGCCCGGCGTAGCCGCAGGGATTAATCCGTCGAAACGGTTCCAGGTTCATGTCCACGTTCAAGGCCAGGCCATGAAAGGAACAGCCGTGGCGGATCCGCAGACCCAGGGAGGCGATTTTCGCCCCGTCGACGTAGACACCCGGTGCATCGGGCTTGGCCGCGGCGGTGACACCGTAACTGGCCAGCAGCTCGATCAGGCATTGCTCCATCCGGCTGACCAGATCGCGCACGCCAAACCCGAGCCTGCGTACGTCCAGCAGCAGATAAGCCACCAACTGGCCGGGGCCGTGGTAGGTCACCTGCCCCCCACGGTCGACCTGCACCACCGGAATGTCACCGGGAAGCAGCAGGTGTTCGGCCTTGCCGGCCTGGCCCTGGGTGAACACCGCCGGGTGCTCCACCAGCCAGACCTCGTCGGCAACATCGGTGCCGCGTTCGTTGGTAAAGCGTTGCATGGCATGCCAGACCGGCTCGTAAGCCATCTGGCCGAGCTCGCGAAAGCCCAGCGTGCCGGACATCACAACACCATGTGCACGAAACCGGTAGCCCGCAGTTCGCTGTTGATGTTGTACAGCTGGTCCTGGTCGGTCGCGACGATGTGCAACTGAATGGTGGTGTATTTGCCGTTGCTACTCTGGCGCTCGTCAATACGCTCGTCGTTGATCTTGGCGTGCTTGCTGACGATGTCGATGATTCTGTCCTTGTTGCCCACGCCGGTGTCGCTGATCACCTTGACTGGATAATCAGTGGCAGGGAATTCGATCTTTGGCGCCTTTACTTCGGTATCGGTCATGGCGTAACGGCCTCGTAAGCGTAAGCCGTGGCGACGGCAAAGCCCCGCGCCGGATCAGCACGGGGTTTTGCAGGAGCACACTATCAGTTGAACAAGCCGTAGAAGAATAGACGGATGCTATCCCACATGCGACGGAAGATACCACCCTCTTCGACGCCATCCAGAGCGATCAGGTCGGCGCTGTGCACCACCTTGTCTTCCAGTTTGACTTCGACTTTACCGATCACGTCGCCCTTGGCGATTGGCGCAATCAGTTGCGGGTTCATGGTCATGCTGGCGGCGAGCTTTTTCAGCTGGCCTTTTGGCAGGGTCATGGTCAGGTCTTCAGCCAGACCGGCCTTGACCTGGTTGGTGGCGCCTTTCCAGACCGGAGCCTGGGCCAGTTCGGTGCCCTTCTGATAGAAGGTCTGGGTTTCGAAGAAACGGAAACCGTAGGTCAGCAGCTTCTGGGTTTCGGCGGCACGGGCCACTTCGCTGTTGGTGCCGAACACCACGGCGATCAGACGCATGCCGTCACGTACGGCCGAAGACACCATGCAGTAGCCGGCTTCATCGGTGTGACCGGTCTTCAGGCCGTCGACAGTCTTGTCGCGCCACAGCAGCAGGTTACGGTTGGGTTGCTTGATGCCGTTCCAGAAGAACTCTTTCTGCGAGTAGATCGCGTAGTGAGCCGGGTCTTCGTGAATGATCGCGCGGGCCAGAACAGCCATGTCGTGAGCCGACGAATAGTGCTCAGGATTCGGCAGACCGGTCGGGTTCATGAAGTGGCTGTTGGTCATGCCCAGGTCAGCCACGGTCTTGTTCATCATGTCGGCGAAGGCGTCTTCGCTGCCGGCGATGTGCTCGGAGAGCGCGACGCTGGCGTCGTTGCCCGACTGGATGATGATGCCGTGCAGCAGGTCGCTGACAGTGACTTGCGAACCCACCTTGATGAACATCCGCGAACCACCGGTGCGCCAGGCGTTTTCGCTGACGGTCACCGGGTCGTTTTCACCGATCTGGCCACGACGGATTTCCAGGGTCGCAATGTACGCGGTCATCAGCTTGGTCAAGCTGGCCGGTGGCAGACGCTGGTCACCATTGTTTTCGACCAGCACGTTGCCGCTGCTGGCATCCATGAGCACGTAGGCCTTGGCAGCCAATTGTGGTGGCGAAGGCATCATCTCGGCCGCAAAAGCGGCGGGTGAGAGAAGCAGCGGGACTAACAGGAACAGGCGTTTGGCAAAGGTGGTGATGTTCATCCGTCTCTCGAAATCGCTAATGGAAACTGCCCGAGGGCAAAACTAATCAGATGACTTTCTAACGAGTCATCGCGTGTTCAGTTGCTCACTCTGTAACCCTTGCCGGGCTTTTGTTCTTCAACGAGCCAACAACCTGATTCACCCCCCAATCGCTGGTGAATCGTCAATCAAGTTCTACGTGTTGCTTACTCCGTGACCACACTTGGCGAACCAAGGTTGGCCAGGCGCACGCTGTTCTGTACCTGGGCAATTTCACCCGGCGAACCGATCGGTCCCATGCGCACCCGATGCAGGGTCTGCTGATTGCGCACGATCGAGCTGATGAACACCGGAGCGCTCACCATCCCGCTGAGCTTCGACCTCAGCAGTTCTGCAGCGTCCGGGTTGGCGAACGCGCCCACCTGCAGATACTGGCCAGAGGCTGGTGCAGAAGCGTTTTTTTTTGCATCGAGCTGAACCGGCACTACCGCAGCGGCGTGTTGCTGCGGCGGAGGAGTCCATTGCTCGACGGTGCCGGCCGAAGCCGTGATCACCGGGGCACTATTCTGCGCGACTTTCGGTTCGTTGAGCATTAATGGTGCCGGACGGCCCTTGGCAGCCCACCATTGCTGTGGATCGATGCCCTCGACCTTGACCCGTGCGGTGCCGGTTTCAGCGTAGCCGAGCTTCTTGGCGGCCGCGTACGACAAGTCGATGATCCGGTCGGAGTAGAACGGCCCACGGTCGTTGACCCGCAGGATCACGGTCTTGTTGTTGTCCAGGTTGGTCACCCGAACGTAACTTGGCAGCGGCAAAGTCTTGTGAGCGGCACTCATGCCGTACAGGTCATAGACTTCGCCATTGGCGGTGTTCTGGCCATGGAATTTGGTGCCGTACCAGGACGCCGTACCCGACTGCACGTAGGTCCTGGACTCTTGCAGCGGAAAGTAGGTTTTGCCCAGTACCGAGTACGGGGCGGCCTTGTACGGACCGGTGTGCAGGGTCGGCGTGGCGTCCGGGATACGCGACACATCGACGTCCCACCATGGCGCGCCATCCTTGTGGGCACGGTTGATGTCCAGCCCCGGCGTCGCGCGTACGGCGGTGGTGGACTTCGGGGCCGGCGCGCGGCTGGTCGAACAACTGGCGACCAGCACTGCCAGCGCGGCGCATGCCATCAGCTTCAGGGGTTTATTGATAGGCAATGCCCGCATTACTTGACGCCCCGTGCTTGGACCAGCTGTTCAGACAGTTGATGTACGGCCATGGCGTACATCACGCTGCGGTTATAACGCGTGATCGCGTAAAAATTCTTCAGGCCCATCCAGTACTCGGGGCCATTGTCGCCTTCCAGGCGGAAAGCAGTAACCGGCATATCATCGCGCAGCGCATCATGACTTGACCACCCCAGGGCTCGCAACTCCCCGACGGTTTTCGTCGGTTCGATGCCTGCGGTCAAACCTTCGTCAACCTGATCGCCACGGACATCGGCGCGGCTGACCACCGGTTCGCCAGCGACCCAGCCATGACGCTTGAAGTAACTGGCGACACTGCCAATGGCATCGTCCGGGTTGGTCCAGATATTGATATGGCCATCACCGTCGAAATCCACCGCATACGCGCGAAAACTACTCGGCATGAATTGCGGCAACCCCATTGCGCCAGCGTATGAGCCTTTGAGCGTCAACGGATCGACCTGCTCTTCGCGGGCCAGCAGCAGGAACTCACGCAATTCCTTGCGGAAAAACTCGGCACGGGGAGGATAGTCGAAACCCAGTGTCGACAAGGCATCGATCACCCGGAAATTTCCGGTATTACGGCCGAAAAAGGTTTCAACGCCGATGATCGAGACAATCACCTGGGCCGGCACGCCGTACTCCTGCTCGGCACGCGCCAGCACCGCTTCGTGCTGACGCCAGAAGTCCACCCCGCGGGCTATGCGCGCATCAGTGATGAACATCGGGCGATACTCGCTCCACTGCTTGACCCGTTCGGCAGGTTTCGAGATGGCGTCCAGAATCGACTGCTTGCGCTCGGCTTCGCGGAACACGCCCATCAATTGTTCACCGGCGAAACCGTAGTCGCGGGTCATTTCACCGACGAACTCGGCCACCTGGGGTGAGCCTTCGTAGTCGCCGGCCAACGCTTCCTGCCCGCTGCCAAGGATGCTTACCAGGCTGACCCATGGCGCATATCGAGTCGCCCAGCCACGCATTACTTGCATTGAAAATTTCACCTTATTCAAACCTGCGCGATCCACTTGCGATGGGTATGGATCGACATCAAAACCCCAAACGCTGACAGCAGCGTCACCAGCGAAGTTCCTCCGTAGCTAATGAACGGCAACGGCACCCCCACCACCGGCAACAGGCCACTGACCATACCGATGTTGACGAAAACATAAACAAAAAACGTCATGGTCAGGCTGCCCGCAAGCAACTTGCCGAACAATGTCTGCGCCTGGGCAGTAATCACCAGACCGCGGCCAATCAACAGCAGGTAGATCAGCAGCAGCGCACAGATCCCCACCAGGCCGAACTCTTCACCCAGTACGGCAATGATGAAATCGGTATGGCTTTCCGGCAGGAAGTCCAGGTGCGACTGGGTGCCCAGCAACCACCCCTTGCCGAACACACCACCGGAGCCGATGGCGGCCTTGGACTGGATGATGTTCCAGCCCGTACCGAGCGGATCGCTCTCCGGGTCGAGGAATGTCAGGATTCGCTGCTTCTGGTAGTCGTGCATGATGAAGAACCACATGGCAATCGCCACGGGAACGGCGGCGGCCAGCACGGTGAGGATCCAGCGCCAGCGCAAGCCACCCATGAACAGCACGAAAGCGCCGCCGGCCAGGATCAGCAGCGAGGTGCCAAGGTCCGGTTGCCGCACAATCAGAATAAACGGCACGCCGATCAGCATCAGACTGACGCCCACGTGCTTGAGCTGGGGCGGCAAGGTGCGCTTGGACAAATACCAGGCAATGGTCGCCGGCATCAGGATCTTCATGAACTCCGAGGGCTGGAAGCGGATCACCCCGGGAATGTTGATCCAGCGGGTAGCGCCCATGGCGTTGTGGCCCATGATGTCCACCACCAGCAACAGCATCACCCCGACCACGTAGCCCAACGGCACCCAGCGCGCCATGAAGCGCGGCTCGAACTGGGCGATGACGATCATCGACACCAGGCCGATGCCGAACGAAGTGGCCTGCTTGCCCAGCAGATCCCAGCTCTTGCCACTGGCCGAATACAGCACGAACAGGCTGCCGGCGGCGAGGGTCAGCAGCAGGATCAGCAGCGGGCCGTCGATGTGCAGGCGTTGCAGCAGCGTCGCACGGCGACGCATCACATCCTCACTGGAGAGCATGCGATCGAAGTTATTCATCACGGGCGGTAGCCTCTGCACTGATAGGGCTGGCGTATTCGGGCTTCAACCGACCGTCCTGGTCCAGGAGCCAGGCATCCATGACTTGACGCACCACTGGCGCAGCGACACCGGAACCGGATTCGCCGTTCTCGACCATCACCGACACCACTATCTTCGGATCGTCGGCCGGCGCGAAGCCGACGAACAAGGCATGGTCGCGATGGCGCTCCTGAACCTTGGAACGGTCATACTTCTCACCCTGTTTGATCGCGACCACCTGGGCCGTACCCGACTTGCCGGCGATTCGGTATTGCGCGCCGATCGAGGCTTTGCGCGCCGTACCACGGGCACCATGCATAACCTGCTGCATGCCGTGGTTGACCTTGGTCCAGTCCGACGGGTCGCGCAGGATGATGTCCGGCATCGGATTCTCATCCACCGGTTTCACACCCTCGATGGTCTTGGCCAGGTGCGGACGATTCCAGATGCCTTTGTTGGCCACCAGTGCGGTGGCCTGGGCCAACTGCAACGGAGTCGACTGCATATAGCCCTGGCCGATCCCCAGAATCAGCGTCTCGCCCGGGAACCATGCCTGGCGACGGGTCGCACGCTTCCATTCGCGGGACGGCATTAACCCCGGCGACTCTTCGAACATGTCCAGGGAGACTTTCTGGCCAATGCCGAACTTGGTCATGTACGCCGACAACCGGTCGATCCCCAGCTTGTGCGCCAGATCATAGAAGTAGGTGTCGTTGGAACGCATGATCGCTGTGTCGAGGTCGACAAAGCCGTCGCCGGTACGGTTCCAGTTACGGTATTTGTGATCGTAGTTGGGCAGCATGTAGTAACCGGGGTCGAACACTCGGGTCGACGCTGTCACCACGCCAGCATCCAGACCGGCAATCGCCACCGCGGGCTTGATGGTCGAGCCCGGCGGGTACAGACCGCGCAGCACGCGGTTGAACAGCGGCCGATCGATGGAATCGCGCAGCTCGGAATAGGCCTTGAAACTGATGCCGGTGACGAACAGGTTCGGGTCGAAACTCGGTTGGCTGACCATCGCCAGCACTTCGCCGGTTTTCGGGTCCAGCGCGACCACCGCGCCACGGCGACCACCCAACGCAGCCTCGGCGGCCTCCTGCAATTTGATGTCCAGGCTCAGGACGATGTCCTTGCCGGGAATCGGATCGGTACGCTTGAGCACGCGCAGTACGCGGCCCCGGGCGTTGGTCTCGACTTCCTCGTAACCCACCTGGCCGTGCAGTTCGGGCTCGTAGAAGCGCTCAATGCCGGTTTTGCCGATGTGGTGGGTGCCGCTGTAGTTGACCGGGTCCAGCGACTTGAGCTCTTTCTCGTTGATCCGCCCCATGTAGCCCACCGAGTGCGCAAAGTGCGCGCCCTGCGGGTAGTGACGAACCAGTTGCGCGACCACTTCCACGCCCGGCAGGCGGAACTGGTTCACGGCAATCCGGGCGATCTGCTCTTCGGTCAGCTCAAACAGGATCGGCACCGGCTCGAACGGCCGGCGCCCCTGACGCATGCGCTTCTCGAAGATCACCCGATCCTCGGGGGTCAGTTCCAGCACTTCGACGATCACGTCGAGCACCTGCTGCCAGTCGCCGGACCGCTCGCGGGTCATGCTCAGGCTGAAGCTGGGCCGGTTATCGGCGATCACCACGCCATTGCGGTCGAAGATCAAGCCACGGGTCGGCGGAATCGGCTGCACATGGACGCGGTTGTTTTCCGACAGGGTCGAGTGGTACTCGTACTGGATCACCTGCAGGAAATACAGGCGCGCAATCAGCACGCCGATCAGCGCCACCACTGCAATGGCCCCGAACACGACGCGGCCACGCACCAGACGGGCGTCTTTTTCGTGGTCCTTGATGCGGATCGGCTGGGACATGAGGGCAGAACTACTTGTGGTAAGGGTGACCGGACAGCACGGTCCAGGCACGGTACAACTGTTCGCCGATCAGAATCCGCACCAACGGGTGCGGCAAGGTCAGCGGCGACAACGACCAGCGCTGGTCAGCCCGGGCACAGACTTCCGGTGCCAGCCCTTCGGGGCCGCCGACCATGAAGTTGACGGTGCGCGAGTCCAGCCGCCAGCGATCGAGCTCGACCGCCAGTTGCTCGGTGCTCCAGGGCTTGCCATGGACTTCGAGGGTGACAACGCGCTCGTTCGGCCCGACCTTGGCCAGCATGGCTTCGCCTTCCTGACGGATGAAGCGGGCCACGTCGGCATTCTTGCCACGGGTATTGAGCGGTATTTCCACCAGTTCCAGCGCCAGTTCGGACGGAAGACGCTTGGCATATTCATGCCAGCCTTCTTCCACCCACTTGGGCATGCGTGAACCGACGGCGATCAGTCGCAGTCGCACAGCGGTCCCTTATTCCTGGTCTTTGTTGAGCTTGTTGAAGTGCTCGTGACCAACTTCAGGGCTGTGGTGCTTGCCATCGGCCGCACGGCTCTGCTCGGCACCTTTCCAGAGGCGCTCCAGGTCGTAGAACTGACGGGCGTTGGAAGTCATCATGTGAACGATCACGTCGTCCATGTCCAACAGCACCCAGTCGCTGTCGCCCTTGCCTTCTTCACCCAGCGGCTTGATGCCCAGGGCTTTGACGGCCTCGCGGACCTTGTCCAGCATCGCGCCGATCTGGCGGTTGGAGGTACCGGTGGCGATGATCATGTAGTCAGTGATGCTCTGCTTGTCGCGAACATCGATCACCAGCACGTCCTGGGCCTTGACGTCTTCCAGGGCGGCTACGGCGATCTTGACCAGCTCGTCGCCCTTAGGCGGCTCGGCGGCGAGGACCTTTTCCGGCAGCGGGGCGCTCTTGAATGTGCCTTTGCGTTTTACTTTGCTTTCGTTGTTGCTCGTCATATAAAACTCGTTTTGCTCGTTTGTTCGGGCGCTTCAATACACGTTGTTGCCACGTGCCTTGAGGCACTCCTATTCAGTTCGACGCACGGTAGAGCCCGTGCGCATCGATGTAGGCCAGGACCGCGTCGGGCACCAGGAAACGTACCGACTTACCGCTGGCCAGCAGTTGACGGATCTGGGTGGCGGATACCGCGAGCGGTGTCTGCCAGACGAATGCAATCTGTCCGCTCGGCCCTTTGAGGGCCAGCGGGTCGCTCACCGAGCGCGCTGCCAGCAGGTTGCGCAAGGCATCCGGCGGTTCGCTGTCGGCATCCGGGCGTTGCAACACCAGGATATGGCAATGCTGGAGCAACTCTTCCCAGCGATGCCAAGTGGGCAGGCCGCAAAAAGCGTCCCAGCCCAAAAGCAGAAAAACCTGGTCGGATACGGCCAGTTCGGCGCGCATCAGTTCCAGGGTATCAATGGTGTAGGACGGTTTGTCCCGCTGCAATTCGCGGGCGTCCACCACCAACGGCGCCACACCGGCCACCGCGCACTCGACCATCGCCAGACGGTCTTTTGCCGACACCTGCGGCTTGTCCCGATGGGGCGGCCTGGCACTGGGTGTCAGACGCAGTTCATCGAGCGCCAGGGTTTCGGCGACTTCCAGTGCACCGCGCAAATGGCCGATGTGCACCGGGTCGAACGTTCCGCCCAGCACGCCAATGCGGCGAGGGGCTGGCTCGCTGACGATGACCGGGGCTGACGGGTCGAAGTCGCCCAAGTCAGACCGGCTCCTGTCCGCGCAGCTGCCCGTCGCCGACCACGATGTACTTCTCGCAGGTCAGTCCTTCGAGGCCCACCGGGCCACGGGCGTGCAGCTTATCAGTAGAAATGCCGATCTCGGCACCCAATCCGTATTCGAAGCCATCGGCGAAGCATGTCGGGGTGTTGATCATCACCGACGACGAGTCGACTTCAGCCACGAAACGCCGGGTGTCGCCCTGGTGTTCGCTGACAATCGAATCGGTGTGGTGAGAGCCGTAACGGTTGATGTGCTCGATGGCCTGTTCCAGACCGTCGACCACGCGGATCGACAGAATCGGCGCCAGGTACTCGGTGCTCCAGTCTTCCTCGGTGGCCGGCACGGCATCGATGATCGCCCGGGTACGCTCGCAACCGCGCAGCTCGACGCCTTTTTCGCGGAACTGGGCGGCCATCGCGGGCAGGAAATCCTTGGCGACGGTTTGATCCACCAGCAGCGTTTCCATGGCACCGCAGATGCCATAACGATACGTCTTGGCGTTAAACGCGATGCGCTGGGCCTTGGCCAGGTCGGCGTGCTCACTCACGTAAACGTGGCAAATGCCGTCCAGGTGCTTGATCACCGGCACGCGGGCATCACGACTGACGCGCTCGATCAGGCCTCGGCCGCCACGGGGCACGATGACATCGACGTATTCAGGCATGGCGATCAACGCGCCGACGGCAGCTCGGTCCGTGGTTTCAACCACTTGCACCACGGCGGCGGGCAGACCGGCTTCGGCCAGGCCGCGCTGGATGCAGGCGGCGATGGCCCGATTGGAATGAATGGCCTCTGAACCGCCACGCAGGATGGTCGCGTTGCCGGACTTCAGGCACAGACTGGCGGCATCGATGGTCACGTTCGGCCGCGACTCGTAGATGATTCCGATCACGCCCAGTGGCACGCGCATCTTGCCGACCTGAATACCCGACGGACGGAAACTCATGTCGCGGATCGCGCCGACCGGGTCCGGCAGGGCCGCCACCTGGCGCAGGCCGACGATCATGCCGTCAATACGCGCCGGTGTCAGCGCCAGACGTTCAAGGAGGGCCGGCTCCAGACCATTGGCGCGACCGGCGGCCAGATCCAGCTCATTGGCCGCCGTCAGTTCGGTGCGGGCAGCGTCCAGCGCATTGGCAGCGGCCTGCAGGGCGCGGTTTTTCTGCGCGGTGCTGGCGCGGCCGATCACGCGGGAAGCTTCGCGGGCAGCGCAACCCAGGCGGGTCATGTAATCAAGAACGGACTCAGTCATGGTCTGGCGTGGTCTTTGATAAGGTCTTGGTAAAGAGTAAAGCGGCAGATTATAGCTGTCGCGTCCCGGGACTAACAGCGGTGACGGGCGGATGGTCGAAATGGAGGGGTATTTGCCGACGTTCAGCCGGGATTAAGCTTCAAATTGTTATCATCACGACTCATTCAGCCCTGACAAATGCCGGTCATCATGTCCAACCTGACTGTTCGAGCGTCCGCCGCGAACCTGCCCACGGGCCTCCCGGACGCGTTTTTCGACCGTGACGCGCAAACTCTGGCCCGAGACTTACTGGGCAAAATCATTCGCCATCGAGTGGGCGACCTGTGGCTCAGCGCCCGGATCATCGAGACCGAAGCCTATTACTGCGCGGAAAAAGGCAGCCACGCGTCCCTCGGCTACACAGAAAAGCGTAAGGCTTTGTTTCTGGATGGCGGCCACATCTATATGTATTACGCCCGGGGCGGCGATTCACTCAATTTCAGCGCCCAAGGGCCCGGCAACGCCGTGCTGATCAAGTCCGCCTATCCGTGGGTCGATGAACTGAGCGGGCCGGCCAGCCTGGCGCAGATGCTATTGAACAATCCCGATGCCCAGGGTCACCCTCGCCCGTCGCAAAAGCTCTGCGCCGGGCAAACCCTGCTCTGCAAGGCGCTGGGTCTGAAAGTGCCGGTGTGGGACGCCAAACGCTTCGACCATGAAGTGCTGCTGGTGGAGCACGTCGGCCAGACGCCCGCCCACATCATCCAGACCACGCGCCTGGGCATCCCCCACGGACGCGATGAACACCTGATGTACCGCTTCGTCGACGGAACCTACGCGGCTTACTGCACGCGGAACCCGCTGCGTCGAGGGCAAGTCGAAGGTCGCGATTATTTTGTGCTGTCCTGAAATTGACTCAGACTTGATGCAAACGGAACCTCCTGTGGGAGCGGGCTTGCCCGCGAAGGCGGAGTGTCAGGCAACGTCAATATCGACCGAGAGGTCCCATTCGCGGGCAAGCCCGCTCCCACAGGGGTCAGTGGCGCATTCAAAGTTGCACTCATCCCCTGGAAGCAATTGAACATTTGATGGAGTGGTTTTTATGGGCCCATGGCTCGATAGCGTGACCGGATGGTTGGCGCTCAACCCGCAATGGCTGGCAGCAGCGGTATTCATCGTAGCCTTTGTGGAATGCCTGGCGATTGCCGGGCTGATCGTTCCCGGCACGGTGCTGCTGTTCGCCGTGGCGGTACTGGCAGGCAGTGGCGCGCTGACGCTCAGTGAGACGCTCTTGCTGGGTTTCGTCGCCGGGGTGCTGGGTGACGTCGTTTCGTATTTTCTGGGGCGGCACTTCCACCAGAACATCCGGCGCCTGCCGGGCTTGCGCCATCATCCGGAATGGATCGCCGGGGCAGAGTCATATTTCCAGCGCTACGGCATCGCCAGCCTGCTGGTTGGGCGCTTTATCGGCCCCCTGCGGCCAATGCTGCCGATGGTGGCCGGAATGTGCGACATGCCTTTCCCGCGCTTCTTCGCCGTCAGCCTGTTGGCCGGCGCAGGCTGGTCGGTGGCTTATCTGATGCCTGGCTGGGCCACGGGCGCGGCAATCCGCTTGCCGTTGCCCGAAGGCTTCTGGCTCCAGGCCGGGGTTGTTGCCGGCAGCATTGCTCTGATGGTCGGCTTGAGCGCGACCAGCAGCCTGCGCCGACATCGCCGCGCGACGCTGTTCATTACAGGGATGAGTCTTCTGATTCTGGCGGGGCTGTTTATCGGATATTCGCACCTGTCCGCACTCGATCAAGGCGTGATGACACTGGTGCAGGAACATCGTAAACCGTTGCTGGATGAAGTGGCGGTGGTCTTCACGCTGATCGGCGAATTCCGCAACATGTTGCTGTTCAGTGCGCTGCTGACCGGTTTGCTGCTGCTGATGCGGCAATGGCGGCACGCGATTTTCGCGGGCAGCACACTGCTCTTCACGGCCCTGGCCAATACCGCGACCAAATACTTTTTCGCCCGCCTGCGCCCCGAAGTGTTGAGCGATCCGCTCACCAGTTACAGCATGCCCAGCGGCCATGCTTCAGGGTCTTTCGCGCTGTTCCTCACCCTCGCCGTTCTGGCCGGCCGCGGGCAACCGCCCCGGATGCGCCTGACCTGGTTATTGGTGGGATGCCTGCCCGCACTGGCGATTTCGCTTTCGCGTGTCTACCTCGGTGCGCATTGGCCGACGGATGTATTGGCCGGCGCAATGCTGGCGGCGTGTGTCTGCGGGGCCAGCCTGTGGCTGATCCAGCGCAAGGAACCGCTCAACGCCTTGCCGCCCAAGGTCTGGTGGCTGGTACTCCCAGCCTTGGTGGCATTGTTCGGGTTCTTCGTGTTGCGGCATTTGCCGCATACGATGTTGAGATATGCTTATTAAGCGTGCTACTTACGCTGCACACCAACTTACCCCCCAAAAAAAAACAATCCCGATCGTAATGATCGGGATTGTTTTTACAAGCGATTATTTGGCTTTTAACCTTTGAAGCGACCCACCAACCTGAAACAACACATGTTTAACTCAAAGGCGGAAGCCCATTCATAAAGTCCTCACCGCGCTTCTCAAGGTATTTATCCAAGCGCCCATAATATTGTCGGAATATGGTATCAAGCTCCTTTCCCACCTTATCCCTGACGTCAACATATCTGGCATCCGGATTGACCTCAAGCAACTCATCGGCCATTTGACTCCAGACAAGGAACCGAATCAAATAAGATTCTTTCTCCTGCGAGTGATGAATCAACGCCACATCAACAACATCATTATTCATAATTTAAACTCTCCTTGTTATTATCAACCCCAAACCTAGGGCACACGGAGAACTTAAATAAAACAACTCTCCACTACAAGACCTCAAACTTTTAAAATCAGAACAAAATAATTAAGCAAACAACTCACCTTGTAATTCATCCAACAATGCCTGAATCGCATCCAGTCGCTGCTGTGGATCGTCGAGTTGCAGCAGGTCGATCTTGTCCAGCTCAGCGAAAGGCAGCAGGTACGCCAACTGATTAGCCAGCGATTGCTGCCCGGTCGCCTCCGTGCCCATGTTCAAGGCCTCGACCATCGGGTGTTCAGCCAGGGCCTTGAGCAACGCCACCAGATCGGCATCCTCGTCCTGCAGCGGTTGCTCCGGCTCGTCTTCCAGCCACTCGACCTCGGCAACGGTCAACTGATCCCGCTGCACTTCGGTGCGCAAAACGTGAAAGCGCCGCCCGCCCTGCACCCGAATCCCCAGCAGGCCGTTGTCCTGCTGTTTGAAATCAGTGATCAGCGCTTCACAACCCACCAGCGCGTAGCCGGCCGGGGCGATTCCGACTTCTTCGCCGTCGAGGATGCACACCACGCCGAACCCGCCACCCTGCTTCATGCAGCGGCCGATCATGTCCAGATAGCGCGCCTCGAAGATCTGCAAGTCGAGGATGCAACCTGGGAACAGCACTGTGTTCAACGGAAAAAGCGGCAGACTCATAGACATTTCCTTACACGACCATCGACACTGCCAGCGGCAGGAAAACCGCCGTGGCCACACCCATCAGGCTCATCGCCAGCGCCGCGAAGGCGCCGCACTCTTCACTTTCCTGCAACGCCACCGACGTGCCGACCGCGTGGGCCGTCATGCCCAGTGCCATGCCCCTGGCTTCCGGGCTGTGCACACCGAGGCGAGTCAACAGGGCCGGGCCGAAAATCGCCCCGATCACCCCGGTAATCAGGACGAACACCGCTGCCAGCGCCGCGACCCCACCGATCTGTTCAGCCACCAGCATCGCAATCGGCGACGTCACCGACTTCGGCGCCATGGTCATCAGGATCATGTGCTCGGCACCGAACCACCAGCCCAGCAACACGCCCATCCCCGTGGCCACCACCCCGCCTATCACCAGCGTAGTAAATATCGGCCAGAACAACTGCCGAATCCGTCGCAGGTTCAGATAAAGCGGCACCGCCAGCGCGACAGTGGCCGGACCGAGCAGAATGCTCAAGATCTCGGTGCTCTTGCGGTACTCGGCGTAAGTCAGGCCGCAACCCACCAGCACACCGATCACCAGCAACATGGAGACCAGCACCGGCTGCAAAAAGATCCAGCGGGTTTTCTCGAATGCCGCAAGGACGAGTTGATAGGCGCCGAGGGTGATACCGATGCCGAATAATGGATGGTGAATCACCGAGGCCCAGGCGCCGTGCCAGTCGAAGATCATTGGTTGTCCTCGGAGTGCGCGTGACGCTTGACCATGCGCTGCATCAGCACCCCGGCGAAGGCCATCGAAAGCAACAGCGACAACACCAGCGCACCGACGATGGCCCAGAAGTCCGCCGCGATGTCAGCGGCATACACCATCACGCCCACGGCCGGCGGCACCAGCAACAACGGCAGGTAGCGCAGCAGGCTGCCGGCCGCCAGGTTCAGCGGCTCGCCGACCTGTCCGCGGCAGATGAGGTACACCAGCAACAGCAGCAACCCCACAATCGGCCCCGGCAGCACAGGCAAAAACAAATGATTGATCGCCGTGCCGAGCAATTGGAACAGCACCAGCCACGTCAGGCCCCGTAACAACATCAAAGATCTCCCGCAAAATCCGTCACCCGCATTGGCTTGGCATTATAAGCATGCTCGCGCTATGGACCGGCATTCGCCAAAAGCATGGCCAGTTGACCGCGACGTTCAGCCATGTTGATCTAAAGTGGTAAGCCGGGAGGTCAAATCCCCCCAACTCAAAACTATAAAACCGATGAACCCAAGGAGAGTCTCAATGCCCTATGTTCCAGTTGCAGAGCTCAAAGATTATGTCGGCAAGGAACTTGGACGTTCCGAATGGCTCACCATCGATCAGGACCGCATCAACCTGTTCGCCGAAGCCACAGGGGATTTCCAGTTCATCCACGTCGACCCGGTCAAGGCCGCGCAAACGCCATTTGGCAGTACTATCGCTCACGGCTTTCTGTCGTTGTCGCTGATTCCGAAGTTGATGGAAGACATCCTCGTCATGCCCGAAGGCTTGAAGATGGTGGTCAATTACGGCCTCGACAGCGTGCGCTTCATCCAGCCGGTCAAGGTTAATTCACGGGTGCGGCTGAAGGTCGACCTGACCGAAGTCATCGAGAAGAAACCCGGCCAATGGCTGCTCAAGGCCACCACCACCCTGGAAATCGAAGGTTCGGACAAACCGGCGTATATCGCCGAACCCCTGTCCCTGTGCTTCGTGTAAACCTTCCGGGATGCGAAGCAGCGCCTGCTGTTTCGCGCCCTCTTGCGGTACCTCGCCCTATATAAGGACCCATGGCTGCGGCATACTCCTTCGCCTAATTGCCCGGAATCCGCTATGCGCCCACTTGCACTCCTTGCCTTGACCCTGATGCTCACCGCTTGCGGCGACGGCGAATCGCCTTTGCCCCCCGACGCACGCCTGCCGGACGGCGGACGCTATCGCGGTGACCTGGTCAATGGCTTGCTGCAAGGCAAGGGTCGCATCGACTACCCGAACGGCAGCTGGTACGCAGGAGAATTCGACAAAGGCCAGTGGCAGGGCCAGGGCGAATGGCATGGCAGCAATGGCGAAGTCTATCGCGGGCAGTTCAATCAGGGACTGTTCGACGGTCAGGGAGCACTGACCACCAACGCCAACAGCTACAGCGGCGGCTTCAAGGCGGGTCGCCGCGACGGCGAAGGCACGCTCAAAGAAAACGGCATGAGCTACCGCGGTGAGTTCAAGGCCGATCAGTACGCCGGCCTGGGTCGCCTGGAACTCGAAGACGGCAGCTCCTATCAGGGCCAGTTCGCCCACGGCAAACCCAATGGCGAAGGCCAGCGCGGTGACGGTAACGGCAATCAGTTCACCGGGCACTTTGTCGACGGCCAACTGGAAGGCAACGGCACGTTCAACAGCGCCGATGGCGACATCTATGTCGGCAGTTTCAAGAACAATCAACTGCACGGCAAAGGCCGCTACGAAAACGCCGACGGCGATGTGTGGCTGGGCCAGTTCAAGGAAGGTTCGCTGAACGGCAAGGGCGAGTTGATCGGCACTGACGGCAGCCACTACATCGGCCACTTCAACGACTGGCGCTTTTCCGGCCAGGGCCGACTGAACCTCGCCGACGGCAGCTTTTACACCGGCCAGTTCGACAACGACAGCTATCAGGGGCGGGGCACGCTGGTGCTGACCGATGGCACTGTGCTCAGCGGCACCTGGATCAATGGCCAGCGCGTGCGCGACGCCGAGGGCAAACTGTTGCCCGACACACTCGAACTCGGTCTGCTGGCACAGGGGCGCCTGCTCGACGCAGCGCTGGCCAACATTCCACCCTCGACCCCGGCGGTGGAGCTGTATTCGTTGACCCTGGGCGGTGATGGCAAGCAAAGCGTGTTTCTGCGCGAGTCCGACTACGTCGCCAATATGCTCTCCACCCGTTTCGGCGCCTTCGGCCAGATCCGCCTGGTGAACCATCGTGACCACCTCGCCGACCGCCCGATGGCTACCCGCGAGAACTTGCGTCGCGCCGCCCTGGCGCTGGCCGAACGCAGCGGTCCGGAAGACCTGATTTTTATCTACCTGACCAGCCATGGCACCAGCGAACACGAACTGGTACTGGACCAGCCGCGCATGGAACTGGCCGATCTGCCAGCCGACGAATTGGCCGCTGTTCTCGCCCCGCTGAAAAACCGCGACAAGGTCATCGTGATTTCGTCCTGCTACTCCGGCGGTTTCATCCCCGCGCTCAAGGATGAACGGACCCTGATCATGACAGCCTCGCGGGCCGACCGAGTCTCCTTCGGCTGCTCGGAGGAAGCCAACTTCACCTACTTCGGCGATGCCCTGTTCGTCCAGGCCCTGAACCAGACCGATGATCTGGAGCAAGCCTTCAAACGGGCCAAGGCCACTGTCGCCGAACGTGAGCTGGCGGACGGCTTCGAAGCCTCCGAACCTCAGATCTGGGCACCGAAAACCGTCCTCTCGCACTGGCAACTATTGCGCAAACAACAGGCACGAAAAGCGCTGCAAAGTGCATCCATGCAAAGCAAGGATGCAAACAGCAACTAAGCTGAACAGTATCAAGGGAGAAACACTATGTACTTGACGCCTCAGCATGTGCTGCTCGCCGGAGCCACCGGTTTGACGGGTGAACATCTGCTCGATCGCTTGCTCAACGAGCCAACGATCACCCGGGTATTGGCCCCCTCACGCCGGCCACTGGCCGAACACCCGCACCTGGAAAACCCGGTCGGCGACCCGACGGCGTTCCTGCCACAACTGAACGGGCGGGTCGATATAGCCTATTGCTGCCTGGGTACCACGATCAAGCAGGCAGGCTCGGAGCAGGCGTTTCGCGCAGTGGACCTGGACATGGTGGTGGCATTCGCCAAACGCGCACGGGAGATGGGCGCACGGCACCTGATCGTAATCAGTGCGCTGGGAGCCGATCGCAGATCCTCGATTTTTTACAACCGGGTCAAAGGCGAAATGGAGTACGCATTGCGCGCGCAGGACTGGCCGCAACTGACTATTTGCCGCCCTTCGCTGTTACTGGGTGATCGCGTTGAGCCGCGCCTAGCCGAGAAAGTCGCCGGCCCCTTGTCACGCCTGATCCCCGGCAAATACCACGGCATCGAAGCCTGCCAACTGGCCCGCGCCATGTGGCGTCTTGCACTCGAAGAGCAGGACGGCGTGCGGATTGTCGAGTCGGATGAGTTGCGCAAACTCGGAAAATAATCCGCGGACCTGTGGCGAGGGGGCTTGCCCCCGTTCGACTGCGTAGCAGTCGTAAATAGGGTACTTGCGGTGAATCAGAAAAATGGAGATGGCCGGTTTTGGGGCTGCTCCGCAGCCCAACGGGGGCAAGCCCCCTCGCCACAAAAGCGCGCTACACCTACAACCCACCCGTTGCCTGAAAACTCACCCCGATCACCGTCAGCAACGACAGCGGCAACAGCAGTGTGTCGAGCAACGCACTGGCCGGCAGATCAACGCCCGGATAGCTCGGCGCTTGCGCGCCGAAACGGTCCATTGCGCAACAACCGCCATTCATCGCATACAAATCCAGCCGCGTCCCGGCGTACACCACCGGCGCACCCGGTTTGGCCGCATCGAGGGTGCGCACCGTGGCGCACCCGGCCAATTGCAGCGCCAGCGCCATCACCAGCAGCTTATTCATCGCTGGTCAGATGATGCTCGCCCCAACGCGGCAGCATGTCCTGAGGAATATTCAGCAGGTTAAGGATCCGTGCCACGACGAAATCGATCAGGTCGTCGATGGTTTGCGGCTGATGATAAAAGCCCGGTGATGCCGGCAGGATTGTCACGCCCATGTTCGACAACTTGAGCATGTGCTCCAGGTGAATGCTCGAATACGGCGCCTCGCGAGGCACAAGAATCAGCTGGCGACGCTCTTTGAGCGTCACATCGGCAGCACGCTCGATCAGGTTGTTGCAGGCGCCGCTAGCGATCGCCGACAAGGTGCCAGTGGAGCACGGCACCACCACCATCGCCGCTGGCGCACCGGAACCCGAGGCCACCGGCGACATCCAGTCTTCCCTGCCGTACACCCGAATCTGCCCGGCAACGGCCCCCGTGTATTCGGTGAGGAATGCCTGCATCATCTGCGGTTTGGACGGCAGCGTGACGTCGGTTTCGGTCGCCATCACCAACTGCGCCGCCCTGGAAATCAGGAAGTGCACTTCACGATCTTCCCGCACCAGGCAGTCGAGCAGGCGTAAACCGTACTGGGCGCCTGAAGCGCCGGTCATCGCCAGGGTGATGCGGTCCGGGCCGTTGTTCATTTGAGTGCCTCGGCCAACTTGCCATGAAGGCCGCCGAAGCCGCCGTTGCTCATGATGACCACGTGAGTGCCGGGTTGGGCCTGGCTCTTCACACGATCGATGATGCCCTCAAGGGAATCGCTGACAATCGACGGCACAGTGCACAGCGCCGCAGTGCCCGCCAGGTCCCAGCCGAGGTTGGCGGGTGCGTACCAGATCACCTGATCGGCATCGACCACGCTTTCCGGCAGTCCGTCACGGTGCGCACCAAGCTTCATGGAGTTGGAACGTGGCTCGATGATCGCGATCAACGGTGCATCGGCGATGCGCTTGCGCAGGCCGTCCAGCGTGGTGGCGATGGCGGTCGGGTGGTGAGCGAAGTCGTCATAGATGGTGATGCCACGGACTTCCGCGACTTTCTCCATCCGGCGTTTAACGCTTTTGAAGGCGCTCAACGCAGCAATGCCCATGGACGGCACCACACCGACATGGCGTGCGGCGGCAAGGGTTGCCAGGGCGTTGGCGACGTTGTGCTGGCCAGTCATGTCCCACTCGACCACTCCCTGGGCAACACCGTCGAACATCACTTCGAACTTCGAGCCATCTTCACTGAGCAATTTGACCTGCCACTGACCGCCGGCACCGGTAGTCTGCACCGGGGTCCAGCAACCCATTTCAATGACTCGCTGCAACGCCGGTTCAGTGGTCGGATGAATCACCAGGCCTTCGCTCGGGATGGTCCGCACCAGGTGATGGAACTGGCGCTCGATGGCTGGCAGGTCCGGGAAGATGTCCGCGTGATCGAACTCAAGGTTGTTCAGGATTGCCGTGCGCGGGCGGTAATGTACGAACTTGGAGCGCTTGTCGAAGAACGCACTGTCGTATTCGTCGGCTTCGATGACGAAGAAGGGTGTATCACCCAGGCGTGCCGACACCGAGAAGTTTTGCGGTACGCCGCCGATCAGGAAGCCCGGGGCCATGCCTGCATGCTCCAGCACCCAGGCCAGCATGCTGCTGGTGGTGGTCTTGCCGTGCGTACCGGCAACGGCCAGCACCCAACGACCTTGCAGCACGTGATCGGCCAGCCATTGCGGGCCGGAAACGTACGGCAGGCCTTTGTTCAGCACGTACTCCACCGCCGGGTTACCCCGGGACATGGCGTTGCCGATCACCACCAGATCGGGGGCCGGATCGAGTTGCGCCGGGTCATAGCCTTGAGTCAACTCGATGCCCTGGGCTTGCAGCTGAGTACTCATCGGCGGATAGACGTTGGCATCGGAGCCGGTCACGTGATGGCCCAGCTCTTTGGCCAGAACCGCCATCGAGCCCATGAAAGTCCCGCAGATACCCAGAATATGAATGTGCATTAGTCGACCTCTTAAAACATGGCCGCAGGTTAGCGTAGGGTAGGGAAAATCGCACCTGATGTTTCAGATCTGAAGACGCCTTCGCGAGCAAGCCCGCTCCCACATTTTGCTCGGAGGTGTTCACACAGTTGTGTTCACTATAGAACCAAGGTGGGAGCGGGCTTGCTCGCGAATGGCCACGACACGGTTTACCGGGCGATACCGTGCTTACGCAGCTTGCGATACAGGGTATTGCGACTGACCCCAAGCTGCTCCGCCGTATGCGTCATATGCCAGCGCGTCTGCTCCAGCGTCGTGAGCAACGCCAGCCGCTCGGCATCTTCCAGCGGATGCTCCGACACCTCTTCAATCGTCGACACCACCGGCCGTGCCTGTCGAATCATCGCCGGCAAATCTTCCAGGCCGATCCGTCCGCCCTCACACAGAGCTGCCAGCGTACGCAGCACATTTCGTAACTGGCGCACGTTGCCTGGCCAGGCAAATCCCAACAAAGCCTCGCGTGCCGGCCCGTCAATCGACACCGCTTCTCCGTGCGCCTCTTCGGCCAGTAAAAAATCGAGCAACTGCGATTTGTCACTGCGATCACGCAAAGCCGGCAGCGCGACTTCCAGCCCGTTGAGGCGGTAATACAAATCCTCGCGGAAGCTGCCGTCCTGCACGCGATCCAGCAAATTACGGTGGGTGGCGCTGATGATCCGCACGTTTACCGCTTCCGGCTCGCCACCGATCGGCACCACCTGCCGGTCCTCCAGCACCCTCAGCAATCGCGTCTGCAGGGCCAGTGGCATGTCACCGATTTCATCGAGGAACAAGGTCCCGCCGTCGGCCTGCTGCAACTTGCCACGCATGCCTTCCTTGCGCGCACCGGTGAAGCTGCCGCCACGGTAACCGAACAGCTCGCTTTCGATCAGGCTCTCGGGAATGGCCGCGCAATTGAGGGCGACGAAGGCTTTGTCCGCCCGCTGGCTGGCGTGGTGCACCGCTTTGGCGAAGGCCTCCTTGCCGGACCCGGTTTCGCCGTTGATCAGCAGCGGCACGTCGCGCTCGTACACGCGCAAGGCCTTGCGAAAGTCCGCCTGCAAGGTCACATCATCCAGGCAAATGCCCGACAGGCGCGGTGCCGGTGCAGCCTTGGGAGCTGGCTCCATCGGAGTCGGCAGCGACCGCCGCGCCTCGCCGCGCAATACCGCGAACAGCTTGCGACCATCACGGGTACGCAATGGCCAACTGGCTGCGGCATTGATACTCGCCCGCCCCAGCAACTCATCGAGCGAGCAATCGAAAAACGCTTCCACCGGTTTACCCAGCAAGCCGCCGCGAATATGCCCCAGCAGGTTCAGCGCACTCTGATTGACCGCGCAGATGCGCCCTTCTCCGTCGAACGCCAGCAGACCTTCGCTGAACAAACCGACGGACTCAGCCTGCAAGTGAAAACGCAGCAGCCATTGGTTGTCGAAGCAGCGCAGGAAGTAACAGCTCTCGATCATCTTCGCCGACAGATTGACCAACGCCATGGTGTGGAACTGACTTTGCCGCGACACATCGCGCCGCGCCGACGACACGTCGAGCACCGCCAGCAATTCGCCATGGGGATCGAAGACCGGGCTCGCCGAGCAGGTCAGGCCGGTGTGGCGGCCGCGAAAGTGTTCGTCCTGATGGATGGTCAGCGACTGACGCTCCACCAGGCAGGTGCCGATACCGTTTGTGCCTTCGCAGGCCTCGCTCCAGTCGGCGCCGAGCCAGAGCCCGGCACGCTCGAAAATCTGTCGTTCGGCAGGCGCGGTGACGCAATTGAGGATCACGCCGCGGGCGTCGGTCAGCAGCACTGCATGGCCGGCACCGGAGAGTTGCTGGTGCAGGCTGGTCATTTCATTGCCAGCGATGTGCAGCACTTGCTGCAAGCGTTCGCGACTTTCAAGGACACGACCGTGTTCCAGCACCGTCGGTGCGATGCTCAAGGCCGGGTCGAGGTGATAGTCCTCAAGGCAGCGCAGCCAGGAGCGGGCGATGGACGGATCACTGCCAGGGCCATGCAGGTGGGCCTTGCCCTGAGTAACGGTCAGAACCTGCTGGGCATGGCGACTCAAATGGTTGTCGTGCATTTCTTATTATTCTCCCCCCGAAAGGTGTACACGCTCCCTGTAGGAGCTGCCGCGTCAGTCCTTGTGATTGCCCGAGCATCCTCCAGCCGGGCCAGCATTGCAATGCTGGCAAGACCGCCCGGTCACAGGCCGTGTCAGAATCGGTACAAAGTGTCACGCCAGCTGTACCGAAAGCGTCACAGCCGCACTCCATCCGTCCGACAAAAAACGCGCAAGGCCTTGATTTGCCTGAGCTGCAACGCACTGGCCCGCCCCTTGCTCTACGCTTATAACAAGCGCACATGCGCGACTCCCTATAAGCACAAAAGCAAGGAGAGACCACCATGCGTTACGCTCACCCCGGTACTGAAGGCGCTATCGTTTCGTTCAAAGCCAAATACGGTAACTACATCGGCGGCGAGTTCGTCGCGCCTGTCAAAGGTCAGTACTTCACCAATACCTCGCCAGTGAATGGCCAACCGATTGCCGAATTCCCCCGCTCCACGGCCGAAGACATCGACAAGGCCCTGGACGCTGCCCACGCCGCCGCCGATGCCTGGGGCGCCACGTCCGCCCAGGCGCGCTCGCTGGTGCTGCTGAAAATCGCCGACCGCATCGAACAGAACCTCGAACTGCTGGCAATCACCGAATCCTGGGACAACGGCAAGGCCGTGCGCGAAACCCTCAACGCTGACATCCCGCTGGCCGCCGACCATTTCCGCTACTTCGCCGGCTGCATCCGCGCCCAGGAAGGCAGCGCCGCCGAAATCGACGGCAACACCGTGGCCTATCACATCCATGAACCCCTCGGCGTGGTCGGCCAGATCATCCCGTGGAACTTCCCGATCCTGATGGCCGCCTGGAAACTCGCTCCGGCCCTGGCTGCCGGTAACTGCGTGGTGCTCAAACCCGCCGAGCAAACCCCGCTGGGCATCACCGTGCTGGTCGAACTGATCGGCGACCTGCTGCCACCGGGCGTGCTGAACATCGTACAAGGCTTCGGCAAAGAAGCCGGCGAAGCCCTGGCCACCAGCAAACGCATCGCCAAGATCGCCTTCACCGGCTCGACCCCGGTCGGCTCGCACATCATGAAATGCGCCGCCGAAAACATCATTCCGTCCACCGTGGAGCTGGGCGGCAAGTCGCCGAACATCTTCTTCGAAGACATCATGAAGGCCGAACCGTCCTTCATCGAGAAAGCCGCCGAAGGCCTGGTGCTGGCGTTCTTCAACCAGGGCGAAGTCTGCACCTGCCCTTCCCGCGCGCTGGTGCAGGAGTCGATCTACGACGAATTCATGCAAGTGGTGATGAAGAAGGTCCTGCAAATCAAACGCGGCGACCCGCTGGACACCGACACCATGGTCGGCGCCCAGGCGTCCGAGCAGCAATTCGACAAGATCCTTTCGTACCTGGAAATCGCCAAGGGCGAAGGTGCCGAACTGTTGACCGGCGGCAAGGTGGAAAAACTCGAGGGCAACCTGGCGAGCGGCTATTACATCCAGCCGACGCTGCTCAAGGGCACCAACAAGATGCGTGTGTTCCAGGAAGAAATCTTCGGCCCGGTGGTGAGCATCACCACCTTCAAGGACGAAGCCGAAGCCCTGGCCATCGCCAACGACACCGAGTTCGGCCTCGGCGCCGGCCTCTGGACCCGCGACATCAACCGCGCCTACCGCATGGGCCGCGCCATCAAGGCCGGTCGTGTATGGACCAACTGCTACCACCTGTACCCGGCGCACGCCGCGTTCGGCGGGTACAAGAAGTCCGGCGTCGGCCGTGAAACCCACAAGATGATGCTTGATCACTATCAGCAGACCAAAAACCTGCTGGTGAGCTACGACATCAATCCGTTGGGCTTTTTCTAAAAAATCGGGGCGCTACAGGTGTTTTTGTGGCGCCCTTTTTACCGCTTTCGCGAGCAAGCCCGCTCCCACAGGGGGTTTGTGTAAACCCGCATCAGGTAACCGACACAAGTCCAATGTGGGAGCGGGCTTGCTCGCGAAGGCGTCCGTGATGACCCAACACACAAAGCCTGGCCGCTCTGGCACGGGCCTTGCGTACCCGTAATTCAGCGTTTCACCCAACCCGTCACACCCGAAAGTCCAAAAGATCGAACAATAAAAAATAGAGAGGACTTATGACTACTTCTTCCACACAGCTCAAACCCACACTCGGCACCCTGCATCTATGGGGCATTGCCGTCGGCCTGGTGATTTCCGGCGAGTACTTCGGTTGGAGCTACGGCTGGGGCACCGCAGGTACCCTGGGTTTTCTCGTCACCGCATTGATGGTGGCGACGATGTACACCTGCTTCATTTTCAGCTTCACCGAACTGACGACGGCGATTCCCCACGCTGGCGGGCCATTTGCCTATAGTCGTCGGGCCTTTGGTGAAAAAGGCGGGTTGATCGCCGGCATCGCTACCCTGATCGAGTTCGTCTTTGCCCCACCGGCCATCGCCATGGCCATCGGCGCCTACCTCAACGTGCAATACCCGGAACTGGACCCGAAGATCGCCGCCGTTGGCGCCTATTTCGTGTTCATGGGCCTGAATATCCTCGGCGTCAGCATCGCGGCCACATTCGAACTTGTGGTCACCGTGCTGGCCGTCGCTGAACTGCTGGTGTTCATGGGCGTGGTCGCCCCGGGCTTCAGTTTCAGCAACTTCGTACTGAACGGCTGGTCGGGTGCCAATGAATTCACGATGGGCTCGATTCCTGGCATCTTCGCCGCCATTCCCTTCGCGATCTGGTTCTTTCTCGCTATCGAAGGCGCAGCCATGGCCGCCGAGGAAGCCAAGGATCCGAAGCGCACCATCCCCAGGGCCTACGTCAGCGGCATTCTGACCCTGGTGTTCCTCGCCATTGGCGTGATGGTGATGGCGGGCGGCGTCGGCGACTGGCGCCAACTGTCGAACATCAACGATCCGCTGCCCCAGGCAATGAAGGCCGTGGTCGGCAATAATTCGACCTGGATGCACATGCTGGTGTGGATCGGTCTGTTCGGCCTGGTGGCGAGTTTCCACGGGATCATTCTTGGCTATTCACGCCAGTTCTTCGCCCTGGCTCGCGCTGGCTACTTGCCCAAAGGCCTGGCCAAACTCTCGCGCTTCCAGACGCCGCACCGGGCCATTCTGGCCGGTGGCGTGATCGGCATTGCGGCCATCTACAGCGATGGCCTGGTCAATCTGCAAGGCATGACCCTGACGGCGGCTATGATCACCATGTCGGTATTCGGCGCCATCGTGATGTACATCATCAGTATGCTGAGCCTGTTCAGACTGCGTAAAACCGAGCCGAACCTGGAACGCACCTTCCGTGCGCCAGGCTATCCGATCGTACCGGGGATCGCGCTGTTCCTGGCAGTGGTGTGCCTGGTAGCGATGGCGTGGTTCAACACCTTGATCGGCCTGATCTTCCTCGGGTTCATGATCGCCGGTTACCTGTACTTCCAGTTGACCGCCCGGCAGCGCTCCGAAGCACCGGCGGACGCTATGCTCGAAGGTATCTGAATGCACCGGTGCCGGGCCCGCTGCCCGGCGCCTGCATGATTGAAGTGCACGCAGTTCCCATGTGGGAGCGGGCTTGCTCGCGAAGGCGTCGTGTCAGTCGGCATCTATTTTGAACGACACCCCGCATTCGCGAGCAAGCCCGCTCCCACAGAAGAGCAGATTGCAGTCATTATTGGAGGACTCCGCCCCATGGCCACATTCGCCCATACCGTCGGCGCCCAGACTTACCGCTTCGACAGCCTCAAGGACGTGATGGCCAAGGCCAGCCCGGCCCGCTCCGGAGATTTTCTGGCCGGCGTCGCCGCGCTCAACGATGGCGAGCGGGTGGCCGCACAGATGGCTTTGGCCGACACTCCGCTAAGCCACTTTCTGCAGGAAGCACTGATCCCCTACGAATCCGATGAAGTCACCCGACTGATCATCGACACCCATGACAAACAGGCCTTCGCGATCGTCAGCCACCTCACCGTCGGTGGTTTCCGCGACTGGCTGCTCAGTGACGCCGCCGATGAACAGGTCCTGCGCGCCCTGGCACCCGGCCTGACGCCGGAAATGGCCGCCGCCGTATCAAAGATCATGCGTGTGCAGGATCTGGTGCTGGTGGCGCAAAAAATCCGCGTGGTCACGCAGTTTCGCGGCACTCTGGGTCTGCGCGGGCGCCTGTCCACGCGGCTGCAACCCAACCACCCCACCGACGAACCGGCCGGCATCGCCGCGAGCATTCTCGACGGCCTGCTGCACGGCAATGGCGACGCGATGATCGGCATCAACCCGGCCACCGACAGTATCGCCTCGATTTGCGCGATGCTGGAGATGCTTGACGCAATCATCCAGCGCTACGAAATCCCGACCCAGGCTTGTGTGCTGACCCACGTCACCACGTCGATCGAAGCGGTCAATCGCGGCGTCCCATTGGACCTGGTGTTCCAGTCGATCGCCGGCACCGAAGCGGCCAATGCCAGTTTTGGCATCAACCTGAGTGTGTTGAAAGAAGGCTATGACGCCGGATTGAGTCTGAATCGCGGCACCCTGGGCCAGAACCTGATGTACTTCGAAACCGGCCAGGGCAGCGCTCTGTCGGCCAACGCTCACCATGGCGTCGATCAACAAACCTGCGAAACCCGCGCCTATGCTGTCGCGCGTCACTTCAACCCGTTTCTGGTCAACACCGTTGTCGGCTTTATCGGCCCGGAATACCTGTACAACGGCAAACAGATCATCCGCGCCGGCCTGGAGGACCACTTCTGCGGCAAATTGCTTGGTGTGCCCATGGGGTGCGACATCTGCTACACCAACCATGCCGAAGCTGACCAGGACGATATGGACACCCTGCTGACCTTGCTGGGTGTCGCCGGGATCAACTTCATCATGGGTATCCCGGGCTCCGACGACATCATGCTCAACTACCAGACCACCTCGTTCCACGATGCGCTCTACGCCAGGCAGACCCTGGGGTTGAAGCCCGCGCCGGAGTTCGAGCAATGGCTGGCGAAAATGGGCATCTTCACTCAATCGGACGGCAGGATTCTCTTCGGTGACAGCCTGCCGCCGGCCTTTCGGCAGGCCTTGGCGCAATTGGGATGAGTAATGACATGGATAAACTACCCTTCGATCCCCACAACCCATGGCTGGAACTGCGACGCCTGACACCGGCGCGAATTGCCCTGGGCCGAACCGGCACCAGCATTCCCACCCGTGCGCAACTGGACTTCCAGTACGCCCACGCCCAGGCGAGGGATGCGGTGCACTTGCCGTTCGATCACGCGGCACTCAACTCACAACTGGCCGAACGCGGACACGAAAGCCTTTTGCTGCACAGCGCAGCGATCGACCGCAACAGTTACCTGCAACGCCCGGACCTGGGACGAAAGCTGAGTGACGCGTCGGCAAAGACCCTGCGTGATTACGCTGCGGCGCATCCTGGCGGGATCGATCTGGTGATTGTGATCGCCGACGGCCTGTCGGCACTGGCCGTTCATCGCCACACCCTGCCCTTTCTGGCACGCCTCGAAGAACAGATTGCAGCCGAAGGCTGGACTCTTGCGCCAGTGATATTGGTCGAACAGGGGCGCGTGGCGGTCGCTGACGAAATCGGTGAGTTGCTGGGTGCGAAAATGACCGTCATCCTCATCGGCGAACGCCCTGGCCTCAGCTCTCCGGACAGCCTGGGATTATATTTCACCTACAATCCCAAGGTCGGCCTTACCGATGCCTACCGTAATTGCATCTCCAACGTGCGGCTCGAAGGCCTGAGTTATGGCATGGCGGCACACCGTTTGCTGTATTTGATGCGAGAAGCCTGCCGACGGCAGTTGTCAGGGGTCAATCTGAAGGATGAAGCACAGGTTCAGACCCTGGAGTCGGACGCGGGAGCCGACATGAAAGATAATTTCCTGCTTGGGCCGCCGAATGCCTGAACCGCTTCCGCATTGCACATTCGTACCAGTTTAAGGCAGGATCGTGGCACGGCCGCCAAGGGTTTCCCATCGCCGTCAGAGACGTAAGACAGCCACTTGAAGACGAGACCTACCATGCGGATTATTCAAGCGACCCTCGAACACCTGGACCTGCTGACCCCGTTGTTCGTCAAATATCGCGAGTTTTATGGCTCCCTGCCGTATCCGGACTCGTCCCGGGCGTTCCTCGAAAAACGCCTGCGTCGCAAGGAGTCAGTGATCTACCTGGCGCTGTCCGATGACGACAGCAACAAGCTGATGGGTTTCTGTCAGCTGTACCCGAGCTTCTCCTCGCTGTCACTCAAACGCGTGTGGATCCTCAACGATATTTATGTCGCCGAGGACGCCCGCCGCCAGTTGGTGGCCGACAACCTGATCCGTACCGCGAAAAAAATGGCCAAGGAAACCAATGCCGTACGCATGCGCGTTTCCACCAGCAGCAACAACGAAATCGCGCAGAAAACCTACGAGTCCATCGGATTCAAGGTAGACACCGAATTCAAGAACTATGTGCTGCCGATCAGCGACGAACTCTGAATCACCTGCACCCTGCTCGCGATGGCATCGCGAGCAGGCTCCCCCCCGTTCGTTATCAAACATCAGCCCTGTCATGACATTCCCCGGTACAATCTCGACGCGATTTTCACCAGTCGCCTCGTATAATTCCGATATTCCCGGCTTGTAAGAAAAACTACCCCTATCCGTAGTCTTACGCGAAGTCATCCGCACAGGCCTGTAGACTCGGGCCAATACCACAGGTGCTATCCATGGATTTCAACCCGATCGACATTGTCCTGCATCTCGACGTCTACCTCGACATGCTGGTAGCCAACTACGGGGCATGGATCTACGCCATTCTGTTCATGGTGATCTTTTGTGAAACCGGCCTGGTGGTCATGCCCTTCCTGCCGGGCGACTCCCTGCTGTTCATCGCCGGCGCCGTGGCGGCCGGTGGCGGCATGGACCCGGTACTGCTCGGCGGTCTGCTGATGCTGGCGGCGATTCTGGGCGACAGCACCAACTACATCATCGGACGAACGGCGGGTGAAAAACTGTTCAGCAATCCAAACTCGAAGATCTTCCGCCGCGACTACCTGCAACAAACCCACGACTTCTACGACAAGCATGGCGGCAAAACCGTGACCCTGGCGCGCTTCCTGCCCATCATCCGGACCTTTGCCCCCTTCGTCGCCGGTGTGGGGAAAATGCCCTATCCGCGCTTCTTCGCCTTCAGCGTGCTGGGCACCATCCTGTGGGTCGGTGGCCTGGTGACCCTCGGTTATTTCTTCGGCAACGTACCGTTCATCAAGAAGAATCTGTCGCTGCTGATTGTGGGCATCATCCTGTTGTCGCTGGTGCCGATGATCATCGGCATGGTGCGTAGCCGCCTTGCCGGCTCGAGCTCCAAAGCCGAATCGCGCTGACACGATGTGGTCCCTGAGCGCCTGGCGTCGCAGACGCACCCTGGCCAGGCACCCGATTGCCGATGACATGTGGCAACGGGTGCGTCATCACCTGAGCTTTCTCGATGGCATCAGTGCCGCCGAAGACCAATGGCTGCGCGAAGCCTGCGTGCTGTTCCTCGAAGACAAGCACCTGAGCGCCCTGCCCGGCGTTGAACTGCATCAGGAGCAACGCTTGCTGCTCGCTGCCCAGGCGCAACTGCCGCTGCTTCACCTCGGCGACCTGAACTGGTATCAGGGCTTCCACGAAATCATTCTCTACCCCGATGACTTCCTCAGCCCCCAGCGCCATCGCGACGCCAGCGGCGTCGAGCATGAATGGGACGGTGAGCACAGCGGTGAAGCCTGGCAGCAAGGCCCGATCATCCTCGCTTGGCCCGGCGTTTTGGCCAGCGGAGGCTGGGAAGGCTACAACCTGGTGATCCACGAACTGGCGCACAAACTCGACATGCTCAATGGTGACGCCAACGGCCTGCCGCCATTGCATCCCGACATGCGGGTCAGCGACTGGGCCAAGGTCATGCAAGAGGCCTACGACGACCTCGACCGGCAACTGGAACGCAATCCCGACGCTGAAACCGCCATCGACCCGTACGCCGCCGAAAACCCTGCCGAGTTCTTCGCCGTCACCAGCGAATACTTCTTCAGCGCCCCGGATTTGCTGCACGAGGCTTATCCACGGGTGTACCAGCAGCTGAAGCTGTTCTATCGCCAGGACCCGCTGGCGAGGTTGAAGCAACTTCAGGCGCATGACCCTGTCTATCAGGCACACCAGTGAGCGCCATACGACTTCTGGTACATGGCGTCGACACAGGAATATGCCTATAATCGCCGCCACTTTTTGGTCAATCCGGCCAAGTGTTTCTGGTCAACTAACGGGGGCAACGCCCAATGAGCTACAGCAAGATTCCGGCTGGCAAAGACCTGCCGAACGACATCTACGTCGCGATCGAGATCCCGGCCAACCACGCGCCGATCAAGTACGAAATCGACAAAGACAGCGATTGCCTGTTCGTTGACCGTTTCATGGCCACCCCAATGTTCTACCCGGCCAACTACGGTTACATCCCGAACACCCTGGCTGACGACGGTGATCCCCTCGACGTGCTGGTCGTGACCCCTTACCCGGTTGCTCCTGGTTCGGTGATCCGCGCTCGCCCGGTCGGCATCCTGAACATGACCGACGACGGCGGCGGCGATGCCAAAGTCATCGCCGTTCCGCACGACAAGCTGTCCCAGCTGTACGTCGACGTCAAGGAATACACCGACCTGCCAGCACTGCTGATCCAGCAGATCGAGCACTTCTTCGCGAACTACAAAGATCTCGAAAAAGGCAAATGGGTGAAGATCGAAGGCTGGGCCGGTGCAGACGCCGCCCGCGACGCGATCACCAAGTCGGTTGCAGCCTATAAAGGCTAAGAGCAGTCGCGAGCTTCCAGCGGTAGGCTGCAAGAAAAACCCCGGGTGATCCGGGGTTTTTTGTGGGCGCTTGATAAGCGAATTAAACAGAACGTTTAGTCTTGTTCGGCATAGGTTTTTATCTGTTTAAAATTCCTCAAGAACGTCTTACATCCGGTCGTAAATTACCCACGAAATTTGAACGAGGCGTTTATTCAAACCCTTGTTAGCCGCCAGTAGACTCGCGTTCATGAAAAAGAACACTAGCGGACCACGCTTTAAAGCGCTCCTCGAAGCAGCGAACATCACGACCACCGGATTTGCCGACTTTCTGGGTACGGCTCCGCAAAATGTACATAACTGGTACACCCGCGGCGTGCCTGCCCATTGCATGGAAGAAGTCGCCCGAAAACTCTCCGTCAACAGCGACTGGCTGAAAACCGGCGAAGGCTCGAAAGACGCCCGGCATCTGCGCCTGATCGAGGAGTCCGGCAACACCTACGACGCCCAAACCATCCGCGGCGTCTACACGGTCATAGAGCCTGTCGACGTCGAACTGCCTTTCTACAAAGAAGTTGTCATCACCCCCGGGTCCAACAAAACCCACGTCATAGAAGACCCCGAGACATCCATCCGCCTGCCCCGCAGCCATCTCGATGCACTGGAAATCAACCACGCCGACGCCATCTGCGCCTTCATGAGCGGCAACAGCATGGGGGAAAAAATTGAAGACGGTTCAACCCTGGCGATTGACCGAGGCCTGACCCAGATTGTCGATGGCGAGATTTACGCCATCGAACATGACGGCATGCTGCGTATCAAGTACCTGCACCGACTACCGGGCAACTCCCTGCGATTGCGCAGCCACAACCGCGCCGAGTACCCGGATGAAATCTTCCGGGCGGCACAAATCGAGGAACAGAACATCCGGGTACTGGGTTGGGTGTTCTGGTGGTCGACCCTGAACAAACGGCGGCCGGCGGTGCCCTTTCTTTAAACGCGCCACAACGCCCATCGGCCATCCATCCAGGTGGCCGAACAGCTCTGCATGGCACTTCCCGCTGGGAATTTGCGCCAAACCTGCGTATGCTGCGCACCACATTTGCGCATCGACCCGCCCTGCGGCTCAGATGCGCTGACCTGACAGATGACTTTCTCACCAGGTCCCACAGCCGGACGCAAGATCCGGGTGTACGTTTTGAAGGCTGGCGCGGTTTACCAAAAATGATCCAAGCCAGTCCCCGAGAAGCCGGCCACAAGCCGGCTTTTTAATGCCTGAAAGAAGGCGATTCACAATAAAAATCACTCAGCCCCTTCAGTATTCTGCGCATAAAACTCCTGCAGCTTGGCTTGCAACAGTTTCTTGTCTGGCAATTGAGTGCGGTACTCCGCAATCAAGGCTGGCGACAGTGAGCGGTTCAAGGCGTACTCGACGATTTCGTCCTCTTTGCTCGCGCACAGCAATACGCCGAGCGCCGGGTTTTCGTGTGGTTTGCGGACATTGCGGTCCAACGCTTCAAGATAAAAATCCATTTTCCCCAGGTATTCCGGCTCAAAGCGCCCGACCTTGAGTTCGATCGCCACCAGGCAGTTCAGCCCGCGGTGGAAAAACAATAGATCCAGCGCAAAGTCCCGCCCGCCTACCTGCAACGGATATTGCGAACCCACAAAGCAGAAGTCCCTGCCCAGTTCGATCAGAAAGTCCCTGAGCTTGTGCAGCAGGCCTCCATGCAAGTCTGTCTCTGCATGACCACGCTCCAGAGCCAGAAACTCGACCACGTAGGCATCCTTGAACACGTCCAGGGCCTGGGGATGAATTTGTCGCAGCGGTGCTGAGACTTTTGCCGGGCTGACCACTGAACGTTCAAACAGAGCGGCCTTGAACTGCCGCTCCAGTTCGCGGCTCGACCACTTTTCCTGGATTGCCATGCGCAGGTAAAACTCGCGCTCCTCCGGGTGTTTGCTCTGGTTGAGGATGATCAGATTTTGAGTCCATGGTAATTGTCTCAGCAGTGCTGAGACTTTTACGTCATGCCTGTACGCCTCGAAAAATTGACGCATACGAAACAAGTTAGGCCGGGTAAAGCCTCGCAATCCCGGCTGGGTACGAGCGAGATGAGCGGCCAGTTGAGCCACCACCCCATCACCCCACTCCGCCGCTTCAATCTTGCGGCTGATGTAGGCCCCAACCTGCCAGTGCAGCTCTATCAGCTCGGTGTTGACGGCCTGCATGGCGCGATGTCGCGCGGCCACAATCAGTTGGGTAATTTCACTGAAAGCAGAATCGAGAGAGGTATTGCCAGGAAGATCATTCACGTCAGGGCATTTCCATGTCAGCGGGAGGGCCCTCTCAATTACTCCTGATACCGACGCAGTAACATTCACAATGTATTTCTGCATGAAACAACGCTAACAAGCATCCGTCCCGCCCAGAGAACACTTGCCAAGCCAAAATGGCCGATGCTAGATCCACCCGGTCCAAAGACCGCTACCCTTAACCCGGAAGAGGCTCTGCCGGGCGGACTTCGCTTTCAAGCTCAACGATGAAGCCCTGTATGGCGCCAAGGATCACGGGCGCAATCGTGTGCAAACCCTGCGCAAGTTGTACCTCAACCTCACGGATAGCTGAACGATTTCACCAACGTCAATTCCCCGACCGCCCGCATCGGCACCAGGAAGGTCTCCATCTTCTCGCTCGGCGTGCCTTCCTCGGTAATCACCGTCACCTGCGCGGTGGTCAGCGCTTGCACCGCGTCTTCCTGCCCCTGTTCATCACTGCTGTAGCCGCCACCGAAGTAGTTCACATACACCAGATACTGGCCCTTGATCGGTGCGGGCATGGCGAAGATTTCCGGGCCGTAGCCGGTCGTGACGTCGACGTCGAGCGCTGCGCCGTTGGGGACGATACGGTCGCCGTACCAGATGTGCGCGCCGTCGGGGGTGATGAGGTGCAGGTCGAGGTCGGTGTTGTCGCTGTCCCATGCCAGTAACACACGTAACTTGGCCGGGGTCGCACCACCGCTGCTGTTGAGGAATTGCGTGCGGTGGCGTTGCTGGCCATCGGGGTTGCGAACTTCGACGCTGTTGCTGCCGTTGGGGAATGAGAACGGGCGATCGAAGCGGCCGGCCGGGTCGATTTTCAGCGGCATGCTCACCCCGTTGACGATCAGCCGGCCGGGCTCTGTGGATTTCGCTGTGGCTTTGATCTGGCCGCTGATGCGTGCGGTGTTGGCCTGCCCTGCCGGGGTGTTGACCGACGAGGCCGGGTAGTTGACGACCTGCCGGAAGCTTTCCCCCTCGCCCTCGGGCGCGCCGGTGCGCCAGCCGCCTGCGGGGGTGTCGAGTTTGACGCTGTCCGCCGCCATCACTGATGGCAACGCCAGCAGCGAGCAGAGACACAGCAAGACCTGTGGATGACGGAGTTTCATGGTCTATTCCAGCAAGAGGTGGCGGGCGAGCCCTTCGATGTAGGTTTCATCCTGGCCGTTGGGGTGTGCCTCGAAGGCCAGGTGCAGGTATTCGTGGGTCAGGTCGAGGCGGTCTTGCAGCGTCAGCACGCCACGCACGTAGATACGCTGGCGTTCGCGGTCGACATAGGGGCGTCCGAAGGCCAGGCGGCATACGGCGAAGGTGCTGACTTCGTTGTAGCCGACCTCGCCTACCAACCGCGCACGCCAGCCGCGCCGTTGTTTCTGCAGCCAGTCTTGCGCGGCAGGCAATGCTTCGCAGGACGCGATCGGGTTGTCCCAGCGACTGAGACTGGCGCGGGGGTAGGCGTGCAGCAGGATGGCGTCGTAGCGCTGGCCGGCGCGGGCCTGTTCGACGGCTTGCTGCCAGGACAGTTTGTCCGGGCCGGGTTGATCGGAATGATAGGTGACGGTGCTGCCGGCCAGGACCAGGTCGCGGGTCCACGCGGCGATGTCGCGTGACTCGGACGATGCCGGACGCGGCGCGACCCGCTGACGGCTGCTGCTGTCGTCGATGCTCAGGCAATCACCGCTGCGCGTGGCGTTTTGCAGCAGGTACGTGCGGATGGCCACCGCAAGGGCTTTGGCGGCCTCGACCGGCTCGGCAGTGGCTTCGCGCTGGAGCACACGGGCGACGTACTCTTCGCGATCCAGCCGGGCGACGAGCTTGTCATTCAGCAGAAAGAGTTCGCCGTCACTGTGGATATCCAGCGAATTGCCGTTGGCGAATTCGACGCGGTAGTCACCCTGTAACGCTCCGGAAGTCACCGCGGAGCCTCCTGACAAGACACGCCGAAGTGGATAGCGGGAGAACAGATCAACTTCTACACACTGCGCTGCATCCGCAGGCCAGGAGACAGGTATCACCTTAGACAACGCCCAGGCGTTATCGCGCAATACCCGCTGACTGGTGCCCCGCCCCCCGGCCCAGACCGGTGTGCCATCCGCCGTCCAGCCGGCAAACCCACCCTGGCGTGACGTGGCATCCTGATCCGCCAACCAGCTCCAGGTCTTCACCCGCAGGCGGCTTCCAAGTTCGCCGACGACATTGCCATCGGCGGCATTGAGCACCACATCGAGCAACACACGTCGAGCTTGATCCTGCGCCGGCAGCACGGCCAACACCTTCAACAGTTGCGCCACCGAAACCCGGGTAGCCGGTTGCAACGAAGGTAAATCCAGCAACCATTGCGGCGCCTTCCGTGCCTGCCAATAGGCTCGCCAGTCGGCCTCGCGGATGCCCAGTCGCGCGGGTTCGAAATACAGACCGCATGACTTCACCAACGCCTGATCGCGCTCGATCCTGCCGCCCGCCGTGCAGCAATAGACTTCTTCCTTCGACTGGCCGCGACATTCGTAAGCCGGCTCACGCGCACCGGTATCCACCAGCCAGGCGTAGACGAACAACTTCCACACACTGCCCAGTGGCGTCTGCAAGGCCTGCGGCAGTGGTTCGCGAGCGATTACCTGAGTTCGGCTCAACGACAGTAAATCGCCCTTGAAGGCCAGGCGCAGCGGTTCCTCCTGCGCTGTCGCCAGCACAGGGATCAAACACAGCAGCCACCCCAGCAGCAACCTGTGCACGTCAGTGAACCGTGACCTGGCCAAGGGCTGCCTTTTGTTCCCTCGCCTGATGCTGCGGCGCATACACCTGAGTGAATCGCACCGGCGGCAAGTTGAACTGCCCCTTCTGCGAGAAACGCACCAGATGCCGCAGGCGCAATTCGCCACTCAAGGCATCGACCGGAACGGCATAAGCCATTTGCCCCGGCTCGAAACGCGCCTTCTCCAGCGATGTCGGTTCGGTGCCAGCCTTGCCCATGAGCTTGATGCCCCAGGTCGTGCGCTCGACATCGGCGCCCGGTGGCAGCGGCACTTCCAGCAGACCGTAGCGCAGCGGTCTGGCGGCTTTGCTGGTGAGGATCACCTCGTCGAGATAGAGGCTATCGCTGGACAGGGGCGCGTTGCCGACCGCTTCGAGTTTGAAGGTAAAAGCTTCATCCCCCGGCACCAGCCGCGACAGGCGACGGGTGATGGTCACGGCCATCGGATCGACCGTCGGCTGCTGGCTGCGGTAGCTCAATGCAGCGCGCAGCGGACGCTCCTGCACCCCGCTCAGCGTCAATACCGCCGGCACTGGCGCAGGCCCCTGCCACGTCCAATACATCTCACCAGAAACCCCGTACTGCTTCTTCCAGCCTTCACCCGGGGCCAATGCAATGGTGGGCGATGCCTGCTCGATGCTGCGCTGCAGCCAGGTGAGCGCCAATGCCCGCTCCAGAGTCGATTGCTGCGGCAACAGACGTTGCAGCAACGCCTGGGCGTGAGCCTGATCGAAGGGGTGCAGCGACAGGTTCAGCGCTTCGGCAAACGGCTGGGAACTGACCGCCAGACGTTGCTGCGCGTCGGCCAGTTGCCGGTTGAACGCATCCGGCAAAGCGACCTTCGCCTGCCTGGCCAGCGAGGCCGTCAGCACTCGCGCGGCAGCCAGCCCCAGGGCTGAGTCAGGATCGCTCATGACGAGGCTGTCATCACCGTCCTCCATCAGGTTCGCGGTACTGCCCTCGCCCGCTTTCACCAGATCGTCCATCAGGCCACTGAGCAAGGTGCTGACCGGTAACTGCATCTGCCTGGCGAACGACAGGATCAGCGCCCGCTGCAGCAGCGGCGTGTTGTTCGCCTGTTTGGCGTAGACCTCCAGCACCCGCTGCCAGTGTTCCGGCGGCAGGCTCAGGTCCAGCACCCGGCTGGCGTGCCAGTCGGCGTAATAGGCGTAGGCGGTGAGGAACGCGTCCGGCTCGCCGTCCATGCCCCACCAGGTGAAGCTCGCCGAAGGACCGGCCATTTGTACCAGGCGCAGGCGACTGTTTTGCATGATCAGGCGCAAGCGATCGCGGATCTGCGGATTCGCCGCCAGCGTCGGGTAGGCGATGCTCAACGGCAGCAGGCGACTGGCAGTCTGCTCGACGCCACCGTAGGGGTAGCTCAACAGATCGTCGAGGGCCGAACGGAACAACGCTTGCGGACTGTCATCCAGGCGCAGGCGAATATCGGTCGCGTCTGCCGGCAATGTCAGCGGTGTATCGCCGCTGCTCACATCGAGACTCTGGGATTGCGTCACCCGCCAGCCTTCACCGGTCGCGCTCAGGTGCACTGTCAACGCGTCAGCGGTTTTGCCGTCCTGCACCAGCTCGGCGCTCCACTCGCCATTGGCCAGTTCGAACGCCGGCAACGGGACGTAGTTGATGCCGCTGTTGAGGGTCACAGGTACGCGCTGTTCGTTGCCGGCGTAACGGGTCACCAGTTCGGCCTTGAGCGGTTTCTCGGCCTGACTGAAGGCGAACACTCCGAGGTCCGGTTTGTCGCCGGTACGGAATCGACTCGGCCCGCTCCACTTCAGGTACAGCGGTTTTTCCGAGCGAACGAATTGCTTCTTCTGTCCGACCTGACCGTCATCGGCGATGGCCCTGGCGGTGATACGCCAGCGGGTCAGGGAGTCAGGCATCTTGAAGGTGAAACGGGTCTTTCCGTTGGCGTCGGTCAACAACTCCGGCTGCCAGGCTGCTGTGTCGACGTCCTCGCGACGCGGCCGCTCCAGCACCTTCACGCCGCGCTCACTGCGATTGGCTTTGCCCGGTGCACCGGGGCTGCCCGGCAAGGCGACGTCATAACTGATGAACGACAAACTGGCGCTGGTGCGCACGTTGTTGCGCCGCGGGTGATAGAAGAACTGGTCGATGCTCGGCGCGACTTCCGGTTGCAGCGCGTAGACCATTTCATCGACCACGCTGACCGTCAGGTGCGCCGGGATCGGCTTACCGGCAAATTGAGTCGTCAGGTCCACCGAGACGGTTTCGCCCGGCTGGTAGGTGTCTTTATCGGTGGCGATGGCCACGTCGATCTGAGCCGTTACTACCTTGATGCCGGCGTTCTGGAAACTGTACTGGCCGCCCTTGGTGTACAGCACCGAGAAGGTCAGGTTCGGCGCGAAGCCGTCCTTCACCGGGATGCGCGCGCGGTATTGGGTATCGCTGAGTTTTTCCGTCTTCAGCCAGTCACCGCCTTTGGACAGCAGCGCGGTCGCCTCGACCTTGTCCCGCTCCAGCGACAACAAGGCATCGTTGACCGGTTCCGGAAAAGTGATCAGCGCCAGCGCTTCATCGCCCGTGATGTACTCGGGCTTGTCGAGGACGATTTCCACGGTGCCGGGTACGGCCTTGACACCTTCGCCGGTGACCGAATGCCCGGTGGCGCCGACCACGCGACCGTGGTCATCCTTGAGCGTCAGGTTGTAGGTGCCCGGTCGGTCAAAGGCCAGGGTGAAACCTTTGTCGGTTGCCGCGAGTTTTCCTTGACCGGTGCTCTGGTCTTCCAGACGTACCCAGCCGTAGCTGCCGGGTGTAACGGCCTGGGCCTGCTCGCCTTCGCGGGTGTAGCTGAACGCAACCTTGTCGCCCACCGCGCTGAAGCGTCGGGGCGCGCTCAAGCGGAAGTTCGCCGCGCCACGGTCGATAAGGATTTCCTTAGTGGTCTTGACCCGATACGCCGCGCCGTCGCTGGCGAACACGGTGAGCATGTAGCGACTCGGTTTGTCGGCGGCGGGCAGGTCGAGCGTTGCGTTGCCCTTGGCGTCGGTGGTCAGTTCGGTACTGGTCAGTTCCACCGGAAATTGCCCGAGGTATTGCAGTTCGTTGTCGACCATCGACAGCTGTTGGGCGCGCAGGCTCAGGCTCAATTTCGCATTGGCCACCGGTTTGCCGTCCGGGTACAGCAGCACCAGGTTGCCCTTGACCGGCTCGCCGGTGCGGTAATCCTGCTTGGCCAGATTGAGTGAAATCTCGAAGTGCGGCTTGATGTATTCAGCGACGCGGAAGGCGCTGCTGTAGGTCTGGTCCTTGTAGGTGAAGCGCAGTTCATAACCACCGGCCACGGCATTGTCCGGCAACTGGAAGCGGCCCTGGGTGCCAGCCTTGGAATCAAGCTTCAGATCGAGGGATTGCAGGGCCGTGCCGGTGGCATCGAGCACGCTCACATTGACGTCGGCAGCGCTTGGCTGCACCGAGTCCCGCGCGTTCTTGAATTCACGCCCGACGATTTTCAGCGACACCCAATCCCCCGGCCGATACAGCGGCCGGTCGGTGAAGGCATAGAGTTTTGTGTCGTAGATTTCACTGTCGTAGTAGAAGTTCTCGGAGACGAACACCCCGCCCTCTTCGTCTTCACCGATCACGAACGAACGCTCGGGGCTGACGTGTTTCAAGCGCAGCAAGCCGTCGCTATCCGTGGCGCCGCTGCTCATCACACCCAGGCCGTCGGTCCACAGCACATTGACCTTCGGCACCGAGCTGCCTTCGTGTTTGCGCGCGGCCCACACCAGCAATTCGTCACCGGCAATCTTGCTCACCGCCACGGTGTTGGAGACGAACACCATGGTGGTCGCGCGGTACTTGCCGATCAGCGCTTCCACCAGATAAAGACCCGGTTTGAGAGTGCCCAGCGGGATGTACACATTGCCCGGCGCGACACTGACAAACTCGCTGGAAGACCCGGCCAGGTTCACCCCCGCCGGTGGCTGGATCGGCTTGGCCTGCCACAACGGGTAACGGAACTGGCTGACCACCGGCAAGCCCGGTATCAACGCGAATTGCGGCTGTGCATCGTAGGGCGTTGGCGCGGCCATCGCATTGCCCATCTTCAGTTCCGGCACTTCCTCGGTGACTTGTTTACGCGACTCGTAGGAAAACGCCCGCTGCATCACCCGGCGGGATTTGCGATACCAGTTGTCCCACAGGTACGCGAGGGTGTTGGACAGGCCTTCCCCCTTGAACTGGCCATCGCTGACCACCCGATGCAGATTCTTCTGGCGCTTGAGGAAGTCCAGCGGCTTGTCGATGCGATACACCCGAATGTCCGCGCCGCCATAAGGCTCCATGCGAAACCGGCGATAGTCGCGGCCCGGCGCTTCGAGGCGCACCATCGCCGGTTCATCGCTGGCGAAACTGCTGTCCGCCAGCAGGAAAAAGCTCTCGCCAGCCACTGGCGCATAGCCGCTGGCCGGAACCGAGTCATCGGCGTTAACCACCGAGAGTGGCAGCGCCCACACCAACATCAGAGACAGAAAACGCAGCATGCGGGCACCGGTCATTGGGAGAGAAAATTCAGTCGATAGACGCCGATGAAGTTGGGGTTGGCTGCGTCGGGTATCCATCGGGTGTCCTTCCATGTCATGAGTTGCTGCAGGCTTGCCGAACGCATGCCGTTGTCGGTGGGTGTGGTGGTGCCGGTGTGATAGGCGATGTAGCGGCCCATCCAGATCATCAGGTGCTGGTCGTCGCCCTGATCGAAAAACATCAGGTCGCCGGGGCGTGCCTGTGACACATCGCGGCTGACCAGATGGCTGTTGAACTGGATCAATTTGATCGCGTTGACGTACGGCCCGACCTTGCCACCACCCTGCTGCCACTGCTGGGCGAGACCGCGCTGGGCGTCGCTCAATTGCAGCTCCGGTGGCAGGTAGCGATTGGACAGGCCATTGCTGCGCAGCCATTTGTCGTCATGGACTTTCAGCGCTTCATTGGCGGCGAAGCGCACCAGCCCGGCGCAATCCTGCTGATACCAGCGAGGGCTCGGGCCCTGGCTCAGTTGCTCCTGGGCGATGCGCACGAACCAGGCGCGGAACACCTGGGATTGCTGCGGGTCGAGCGATGGTGCTTCGACAGCGCGGGCACCTGCGCTCAGCAACAACGCCAGCAGGCCGAGACTGCGGATCAATGCCGTCACAGGGCTTTCCACTCCAGCGGCAGCCACTGCCAGTGGCCGTCTGGCTCGCTGCCTTCGGGCAAGGTCAGGGCGTATTTGCCGTAGCCACCGAGCGTGCGCAGTTTCGGAATCAGGAAGGTTTGTGCGGCGTTATAGAACACCGGTTCCATGTCCTGGGGCAGGCTGTCGAGGGTTTCCTGCTGCATCAGTTGCGCCATGGAATCAGGGCCGAAATAGACGGGCATCAGCAAGTCCTTGGGCACCACGTCGGCCATCGGCGGGAAGCGTTTGTCGAGGGTGCCGAGGGCTTTGTCCACCAGCTTGTCGTCGAGGGAAAACAGCAACGTCGAACCATGGCGCGCCAGGCTGACTTTCATGAACGCCTTGCCGGTGATGGCATCGGGATCTTGAGCTTCCCTGGCCGAATAGGGACCGTAACTGGAGCTGACCTGACGTTGCCACTGATGGCTCTGGCCTTCCTGTTTTTCCAGCACCGGGAAGGCACCGTCTTCGACGTTGCTCTCGTGCGCACCGACCATCGAGCCGAACAGTTTGCCCAGATCCCCATCGAGCTTGCCGCCGTCGTCATCGTTGAGGCTGGCCACCAGTAAGGGCGTGTACAACCGCGAATCGGCATACCAGCAAAGCCCCGCCGCGCCGGCCATGTGTTCGGTCAGTGCCTGGGCCACCTTCTCCTCTGCACCGAGCTTCACCAGCAACGGCTTCTGTTGTTCGGCAGCCAGCGGCAACGCCACGCAAGCGCTTGCGCCCATGGGCATGGCTTGCCAGATCGGTTTGAAATCGAAGTCCGACTGATTTTCCAGTTCATCCATGGCCAGGAAGCTGTGCCAGCCCGTGTCGTCCATGTCAAAGCGCAGGCCGGCAAAGTTCGGAATGAAACGCTGGTAACCCATGGCCAGCACGCTGGCATTCACCGACAGACGTTGTTTCACCTGCGGCGCACGAGGCGGCAGGCCGAAGGCTTCGGGAAACAGCTTTTCGCCATTGAGCAGCGCGGCAATAGCCGTGGTCGATACGCTGCCCGGTTCCTCTATTGCACCGTTTTGCGGATCGTAGAGTTTCGCCGGATTGGACAGCACCACCAGTTTGTCGCCATGGGACGCGAACAGCAGCGCCTTGCTGGCGTTGTAATTGAGCTGATAAAGCGGCACGTCTTCGCTGCCGACCTTCACGTCAGCGACCTTGCTCAGCTGCGAGTCGTCCAGCGCGACTTTGGCCATCGGTTCCAGCACCTTGGCCAGGCCGCCGCGATCCATCACCAGCAGGAAATCCTTGAGCCGCCCGTCCGCCCCGCGCCACAACGCGACGTCGGCAGGCTGATCGAACAGTTGCTCGATCAGGGTGTCCTGCAACTTCAGGTCATGTTCGTAGATGATCCGCCGCAAACTGCCGATCAGGCCGAGGCGATCGGCGTGGGTTTCGTAGTAGAAGACGAAATCTTCGGTCAGGGTTTCCTTGAGGAAGGGCACCGCGAGCAGGTCTTTGGGCAATTGGCTCAAAGAGTGGGTCTCCAGCAAACCATCCGGCCGGCCCATACCCAGTTTGTCACTGGCCAACGCAGGCGCCGGGGCCTTGGGCTTGTGCATGAGCCACCCCAACCCACCGGCTACGCCAGCGACCAGGCATATGCCGATCAACAGCGTCGGCCAATGCAGGTGAGGTTTGGCCGCGGGTGCGCCGGCGGCCGGAGTAACAGTGCTATCACTCATGTTCACAAAACCCGATGTTCATCCGTGGAGCGGGATGCTTAATAGTTGAAAGTCTTGACCAGCAGCAGGTCGCCGATTGCGCGCAGGGGCACGATGAAGGTCTCGCGTTTTTCATCGACGGTGTTTTCGTTGAGCACCAGGTTGATCTGCGAGGTAATCACCTCGTTCTGGTTGCCGGTCTCCTCGAAGTTATAGCCTTCGCTGCCGAAGTTGCCCCAATAGTTCACGTAAACCAGATAGGTGCCGTGCAGCGGTGCGGTCATGGTGAACATCTCCGGGCCGGGTCCATCGACGCCGTCCGGGTCGAGGCCGCCGCCATTGGTCAGCGCCGAGTGCGCCCAGAAAGCGTGCTGGCCGTCGGGGGTGATGATGTGCAAATCGAGTTCGGCCTTCGGGTCGTCCCAGCCCAGCACCACACGAATCCGCGCGGGAGTGCGCAGGTTGTTGGCTTCATAGAATTGAACGCGCTTGAGCGACTGGCCTTCAGCGCTACGCACTTCGACGCTGTTGGAACCGGCGCCGAACGCATAGGGCCGGGCGAAACGGCCCTGGTCGTCGGTGTACAGATTCAAGGGATTGCCGTTGACCGCCAGCGTGTGCGGCCCACGCTGAGTACCGAGGGCCTTGAGTTGACCTTCGATCATCGTGCGATTGCGCTGCACGCCTCGGTCGATGGGCGGCGTGGGATAGGCGACTTGCGGGTTTTCCGTACGATCCAGCAAACCGTTGTAGCGCCAGCCGCCCACCGGCTCCGACAACCCGGCATTCGGCGCGGCCAGAATCGAGGGCGCGATAGCCAGCCCGATCAGCAGCAAAAGAAATGAGCGCATGCGACGCCTCCTGCCATGCATGACGAAACCTTGCGCCTGATCCTGGGCGCGTTACAGATGGGCATACTGCGTTTCGTCTGAAAGACCCGTGACTGCCAGGTCGTATAGGGCTTGAAGGTTAGCCATTCGGGTGTTTTTTAACAATCGGACGGCTCCGAAATTGCGGCGGGAATCACGATAACGGGTGGACGGTGAGCCGAATACGCGCCATATTCGGCTCATTATATGAGCCGAATAACCGATCTAATCGGCTCACCCCGCTTAGAGCATCAAGTGCATGACACCTCAATGGATATGGCAGCAGCCTGATTGGCCAGAGTTCACCTGGAATGCCGAACGCTTGGCGCCCTTGTTACGCGAGTGCGTTCAAGCACAAGGTCGGCTAATGGGCATGGCCAGTTCCGTGGGCAGTTCGCTGAGCGCGCAAAGTGAGCTGGATGCGTTATTGCAAAACATCGTCACCTCATCGGCCATTGAAGGTGAACAACTGAACGTCGGCTCCGTTCGTTCGTCGCTGGCTCGACGCCTGGGTCTGGATCTGGTTGATGGCGATAGAGTCAGCCAACGCAGTGAAGGTCTTGCGCAATTGATGCTTGATGCTACTCAGCATTTTGCCGAGCCGCTGACACTGGACCGCTTGCTGCACTGGCATGGATGGTTGTTTCCGGAGCAGGACGGCAACCTCGCCACCCGGGCGATACGTGTCGGTGCATTGCGCGGCGATGAACCGATGCAGGTCGTCTCCGGTCGTCTCGACAAGCCGACCGTACACTTCGAAGCGCCGCCTCGACCGGGCCTTGAGCGTCAACTCGAAATCTTCCTCGACTGGTTTGAGAGCGGCCGAAGCCAGGTCGGACTCGACCCGTTGCTGCGTGCTGGCATCGCCCACTTCTGGTTTGTCACACTCCACCCTTTTGACGACGGCAATGGTCGCCTCACACGCACCATTACCGATCTGGCATTGGCACAGGGCGAGGCTCAGGCGATTCGTTTTTACGCCATGTCGGCAAGCATTCTTGAGGACCGCTCCGGTTACTACCGGGTATTGGAAACGAGTCAAAAAGCTACGACCGATGTCACGGAGTGGCTGGAGTGGTTCCTGCAAACGCTTCTGCTCAGCCTGCAACAAGCCATGACACGGATCGACAGTGTGCTAGGCAAGGCGCGATTCTGGCAGGCGCACCAAACATCCGGGTTGTCGGCCGAACAAACCAGGGTACTGAATCGCTTGCTCGATGGCGGCGAAAGAGGCTTCGAGCACGGCATCAGTGCGGCTCAATACCAGGCGGTCGCCAAAGTATCCAAAGCGACCGCAACCCGTCATCTGGCCGAACTGCTGGATAAGGGCTGTCTGCAACGCCTGCCCGGTGGCGGGCGCAGCACCCGCTACCGAATCCACTATCCTGATAACCCGGTACTGTAGGAGCTGCCGGAGGCTGCGATCTTTTGATCTTGCTTCCAACAAAACAAAGTCAAAAGATCGCAGCCTTCGGCAGCGCCTACGGGGGCGTACATCGTCTGTGAGTTTGCCCATAAACCCCCTATCTGCTAGTGTCGCGCCGGTTTAACGTCAACCGGAAATCGCCGCCATGGCCCGCAAAAAAGCTGCACTGGATTTCGAACAGTCCCTCGCCGACCTGCAAACGCTGGTGGAGCGTCTGGAGAATGGCGAATTGTCGCTGGAGGACTCGCTGGCCGCTTTCGAGCAAGGCATCGGTCTGACCCGCGATTGCCAGGCGGCGCTGGCCCAGGCCGAGCAAAAGGTTCAGGTACTGCTCGAGCGTGATGGCGAGTTGGCCGAGGAACCCTTCGACGCGGATCAGCCAGAATGATTGCAGCCTACTCGGCCACCAGCCAGGCCCGCGTCAATGCGGCGCTGGAAACCCTGTTCACGGCACCAGGCCCCGAGTTGGCGCGGCTGTACGAAGCCATGCGCTACAGCGTGATGAATGGCGGCAAACGCGTGCGTCCCCTGCTGGCCTACGCCGCGTGTGAAGCATTGGGCGGCAAGCCTGAGCAAGCCAACGGTGCCGCCTGTGCGGTGGAGCTGATCCACGCCTATTCACTGGTACATGACGATTTGCCGGCCATGGACGATGACGATCTGCGTCGCGGCCAACCCACCACCCACAAGAAATTCGATGAAGCCTGCGCGATCCTCGCCGGTGACGGCTTGCAGAGCCTGGCTTTCAGCGCCCTGCTAGACCCGCGCCTGAGCACGTCGGATGCCGAAATCCGCCTGCAAATGGTCAGCGCCCTGGCACTGGCGGCGGGCCCGGCAGGCATGGTCGGCGGTCAGGCCATCGACCTCGGTTCGGTCGGCCTGAAGCTTGACCAGAAAGCCCTGGAATACATGCACCGGCACAAGACCGGTGCGCTGATCGAAGCCAGCGTCAAACTCGGCGCCCTGGCCAGCGGTCGTGCCGAGAAAGACGAACTCAAGTCCCTGCAGACTTATGCTCAAGCCATCGGCCTGGCATTTCAGGTCCAGGACGACATTCTCGACGTCGAAAGCGATACCGCCACCCTCGGCAAACGCCAGGGCGCGGACATTGCCCGGGACAAGCCGACCTACCCGGCCCTGCTCGGCCTCGACGCCGCCAAGGCCTATGCCCTGGAGTTGCGCGACCAGGCCCTGCATGCCCTGCGACCGTTTGACGCGGCGGCCGAGCCGTTGCGGGATCTGGCCCGGTATATCGTCGATCGCCGCAGTTGAAGGCGAATCCACCAAAAAAGACCAACGCGTGGGCAGGGGGCGAAGCATCAGGTAAACTGCCGCATCTTTTATACCTATAACGATTCGCCTGATGCCCACGACGTTTCATGAGATTCCCCGCAAGCGCCCGACCACGCCCCTGCTCGACCGCGCGAACACGCCGGACGGCCTGCGCCGGTTAGGCGAAGCCGAGCTGGAAACCCTGGCCGATGAGTTGCGCCTGGAATTGCTCTACACGGTCGGCCAGACCGGTGGGCATTTCGGTGCAGGCCTGGGCGTGATCGAGCTGACCATCGCGCTGCATTACGTCTTCGACACCCCGGACGACCGGCTGGTGTGGGACGTGGGTCATCAGGCTTATCCACACAAGATCCTCACCGGTCGTCGCGAGCGCATGGGCACCCTGCGCCAGAAGGACGGTGTCGCTGCCTTCCCGCGCCGTTCCGAGAGCGAGTACGACACCTTTGGCGTCGGCCACTCCAGCACCTCGATCAGTGCCGCGCTGGGCATGGCGATTGCCGCCCGCCTGCAAAACAGCGAGCGCAAGGCGATCGCGGTGATCGGCGACGGCGCGTTGACCGCGGGCATGGCGTTCGAGGCGCTGAACCATGCGCCGGAAGTGGACGCCAACATGCTGGTGATCCTCAACGACAACGACATGTCGATCTCGCGCAACGTCGGTGGCTTGTCGAACTACCTGGCGAAAATCCTTTCCAGCCGCACCTACGCGAGCATGCGCGAAGGCAGCAAGAAAGTGCTGTCGCGCCTGCCCGGTGCCTGGGAAATCGCTCGCCGCACCGAAGAATACGCCAAAGGCATGCTGGTTCCCGGCACGCTGTTCGAAGAGCTGGGCTGGAACTACATCGGCCCCATCGATGGCCACGATCTGCCGACCCTGATCGCCACCCTGCGCAACATGCGCGACCTGAAAGGTCCGCAGTTCCTGCACGTCGTCACCAAGAAAGGCAAAGGCTTCGCCCCGGCGGAAGTCGACCCGATCGGTTACCACGCCATCACCAAACTCGAACCGCTGGACGCCCCCGCCGCCGCGCCGAAAAAGGCCAGCGGGCCGAAATATTCCGGTGTATTCGGCGAATGGTTGTGCGACATGGCGGCTGCCGATCCGCGCCTGGTCGGGATTACCCCGGCGATGAAGGAGGGCTCGGACCTGGTCGCGTTCAGCGAACGTTTCCCGCTGCGCTACTTCGACGTGGCCATTGCCGAGCAACACGCTGTGACCCTCGCCGCCGGTATGGCCTGCGAAGGCGCCAAACCCGTAGTGGCCATCTATTCGACCTTCCTGCAGCGCGGCTACGACCAGCTTGTCCACGATGTGGCGGTGCAGAATCTCGACGTGCTGTTCGCCATCGACCGTGCAGGTCTGGTGGGCGAAGACGGTCCGACCCACGCCGGCAGCTTCGATTTGTCGTTCCTGCGCTGCATCCCCGGCATGCTGGTGATGACCCCGAGCGATGAAAACGAGCTGCGCAAGATGCTCACCACCGGTCACCTGTACGAAGGCCCGGCGGCTGTGCGTTATCCACGCGGTAATGGCCCGAACGCGACCATCGAGAAAGACCTCGAGCCGATCGAGATCGGCAAGGGCATAGTTCGCCGCCAGGGCAGCAAAGTCGCCTTGCTGGTGTTCGGCGTGCAACTGGCCGAAGCCCTGAAAGTCGCCGAGACGCTGGACGCGACCGTGGTCGACATGCGCTTCGTCAAGCCGCTGGATGAAGCGCTGGTTCGCGAAATCGCCGGCAGCCACGAGCTGCTGGTGACCGTCGAGGAAAACGCAATCATGGGCGGCGCCGGTGGCGCGGTCAGCGAATTCCTCGCCCGCGAAAACATCCTCAAGTCGATGCTGCACTTGGGCTTGCCGGACATCTACGTCGAGCACGCCAAGCCTGCGCAAATGCTGGCCGAGTGCGGGCTGGATGAAGCCGGGATCGAGGCATCGATCCGCGAGCGCCTGCAACTGCTCAACATCTAAACGCAAAACCCTGTGGGAGCGGGCTTGCCCGCGAAGAGGCCGGTATATCCAACATCAATGTTGGCTGTACCGACGCCTTCGCGAGCAAGCCCGCTCCCACATTTGATTTGTGTGCACCACGAAACACCATCGGACCACCCATGAAGTTCTCCCGCCTCGCCCTGCCCCTGTTTCTTCTGCCAACCGCAAACGCCCTCGCCGACACCTTCGAACGCGATCAAGCGCTGAAGCTGCCCGACGTGCTGATCAGCGCCAACCGCCAGGTCGAAGCACGCAACGACAGCAGCGCCGCCAACACCGTGTTCACCCGCGACGACATCGATCGCCTGCAACCCGATAGCGTCACCGACCTGCTGCGCCGTGTACCGGGCGTGCAAATCGTGCAGGCCGGCGGGCGCGGCAGTGTGCCGGGAGTCTACATTCGCGGCACGCAATCAGCCCAGAGCCTGGTGCTGGTGGACGGTCAGCGCATCGGTAGCTCGACCTCCGGCGACAGCAACCTGCAGCACATCAATATCGATCAGGTCGAGCGCGTAGAAGTGCTGCGCGGCTCCCGTTCGGTGATTTATGGCAGCGATGCGATTGGCGGGGTAATCCAGATCTTCACCCGCCGTGGTGGCGAGCAGGGCCTGCAACCGCGCCTGCAGACGGCGTTTGGCAGCAACCAGACCTGGGAGCGCAGCCTTGGCCTGTCCGGTGGCGATGAGCGCACCCGTTTCAATCTCGGCGCCAGCCTCGACGAAAGCGCCGGGATCAATCGCACCCACGAGTCATACCCCAGCGACGGCGACCATGACGAGTACCGAAACCAGTCGTTTAGCATGAGCTTTAGCCACGCACTCAGCGATGACATCGAGATCGGCGCCAACGCGCTGGATAATCGTGGCAAAAGCGAATTCGACAACCCGTTCGGGGCAGTCCAACAGCAGCCATACAACGAATTCGATGTGAGCAGTGTCAGCAGTTACATCGACGCGCGTATCAATGAAGCATGGGAAACCCGTGTTGAACTCGGTCACAGCGAAAACCGCGAGAAGACCCTCGACAAACTCAGTGACGAACGCAGCGTGTTCAACACCTACCGGGATTCGGTGAACTGGCAGAACGACCTGACGCTCAACGAGCGCAACAGTCTGCTGCTGGGAGGTGACTGGTATGAAGACCGGATCAACAGCAGCACCGCGTTCGATGAAGACAGTCGCTGGAATCGTGCGGCGTACATTCAGCATCGCTATCGGGCCGAGCGTTTCTCCACGGAGCTGGGTTTGCGTCACGACGACAACCAGCAGTTCGGCAGCCAGAACACCTGGAGCGGCACCTTCACCCTGCCGCTGAACCCGGACAACGAAGTGCTGTTCACCTACAGCGAAGGCTTCCGCGCACCGACGTTCAACGACCTGTACTACCCCGACTTCAGCAACCCGGACCTCAAGCCTGAAACCTCGAAAAGCTATGAGCTGCAATGGCGCAGCCAATTGACCGAGAGCAGTCGACTGGAAACGTCGCTGTATCGTACCGACCTTGAAGACGCGATCATCTTCGGCAGCAACTCAAGCCCCGAGAACGTTGCCTCGGCGCGGATCAACGGCTTCGAAGCAACGCTGAAGCAGGAACTGTTCGACTGGCAGAGCAATCTCGGCGTGGCGATCATCGATCCGCGCGACCGTGACACGGGCCACACCCTGGCCCGTCGCGCGCGGCGTACCTTGAGTTGGGATCTGGACCGACAGTTCGATCGCCTGGGCCTCGGCGCCAGTTGGCAAGCGGTCAGCAGCAGCTATGACGACCTGAACAATCAACAGCCCCTCGGCGGCTATGCCTTGCTGGGGCTGCGCAGCAGTTGGGAGCTCAATCGTGAAGTCAGGCTGGAGCTGAAGGTCGACAACCTGCTGGACAAGGGTTACAGCCGGGCGTTGTACAGCTACCAGGGCAGCCAGTACGGGTATCGCGAGGAAGGTCGGGCGTGGATGTTCGGGGTGACGTGGACGCCTGGAATCTGATCCGGAATCTGTACTGTCTGGACCGGCCTCTTCGCGGGCAAGCCCGCTCCCACAGGTTTTCGGGTTGGATTACAGATTTGTGATTAAAGCAGAACCCTGTGGGAGCGGGCTTGCTCGCGAAGCAGGCACCTCGCTCTCAGCGGCCAGGCGCAATCAACTGGCAAAGCTTTGCAGTTGCCTCAACCATCTGCCCACTCGGTCGCTCCAGGCCTTTGTCCGTCACCAGGCGCAATTGCCCCTGTGCTACCGCCGCCACCTGCGGCCAGGCTTTCCACGCGTCGAGCTGCGCCTGATCGCTGGCCAGAATCACCTCGGGATTACGCTGCAACACGGCTTCCACGCTGATCTGCGGTGCCGGCAGCTTCAGGTCGGCGAACACGTTTTTTGCTCCGCAGACCTCCAGCGCGTCGCTGATGATCTGCTCGCCACCAACGGTGTACAAGGGCCGATCCCATATCTGATAGAACACCCGCAACGGCTGATCCCGTCGATAACGTTGACGCAGTGCATCCAACCGCTGGCGCAAATCGCTGGCCAATGAAACGCCGCGTTCAGGCCGATCGAGCCGAGCGGCAATGGCCTCGATTTGCGCGGTGAGTTGGTCCAGGCTGTGGGGTTCGGCGACGTAGGTGGGAATGTTCAGGTGCTTGAGCTGGTCGCGCTGGGCCGGGCCGATACTACCGGGCCATAGCAGCAACAGGTCGGGCTTCAGGCTGAGCAACCGCTCCATGTCCAACTGGCCATAGCGGCCAACGGAGGGCAGGTTCTTGAGTTCAGCCGGTCGCTCACCGGCGTCCAGCACACCGACCAGGAGGTCGGCAGAACCCAGTTCAACAACGATTTCAGAGAGTGACGGTGCAAGGCTGACGACCCGCTCGACCGCGATGGCCGATCGGCTGGCGGCCAGCAGCAAAACCGCCAGCCAGAGCGCGCGCATCAACCGAGCTGACGCGGAATACGGTAGAGGTAGAACAGCACGGCGGTCGACAGCGCCAACAGCATCAGCGGCACCGCTTCGAGTCCGACGAACACCGCCAGGGCACCGATCCACGCTGGCAGGCCGGCGGCAAGGAACGCTGTACGGCGTTTCGCCGCCAGGTTGATCCACGCGCCAGGTTCTTCAGGGGTATCGAGGGCTTTCTGGGTGGCGATCAGCGCGTGCTTGTAGGCGCCGAAAAACTTCAGGCTGACAAACATCGAAGCGACACCGGCGATGAACAACGGCATCGTCAGCACCGGCAGAATGGCTTCGCTCTGGCCGAACATCGCGTTGATCACGAACAGCGGCAACAGGGCCAGTGCCAGGTATTGCCACCAGTTGACGGACAGTCGCCGCCGAACCTGACCCCGGGTCACGCCCGGTCTACCTCGCCCTGATGTTCATTGCCCATCATGTGGTCGAGCTTGCTGGCCTTGGTCGCCAGGTAGAGTCGGTTATGCGGGTTGTGGCCAGTGTGCAACGGCACGCGCTCGGCGACCGCGATCCCCATGTCGGTCAAGGCCTTGACCTTGCGCGGGTTGTTGGTCATCAGGCGCAATGACTTCACGCCCAGGTGCTCCAGCATCGGCAGGCACATGGCATAGTCACGCTGGTCGGCAGCAAAGCCCAGACGCTCGTTGGCTTCGACGGTATCGGCGCCACCGTCCTGCAACTCATAGGCGCGGATCTTGTTCAGCAGGCCAATGCCACGACCTTCCTGGCGCAAGTACAGCAACACGCCACGACCTTCGCGGGCGATGGCCTGTAAAGCGGCCTCCAGTTGCGAGCCGCAGTCGCAACGCTGGCTGAACAGTGCATCGCCAGTCAGGCATTCGGAGTGCAACCGGCCGAGTACAGGGGCACCGTCGTCGAACTCACCCAGGCTCAGCACAACGTGCTCGCGGCCAGTGCCTTCATCGAGAAAGCCGTGCATGGTGAATTGCGCAAAAGGCGTTGGCAGCTTGGAAGCGGCGACAAAAACGACAGGCACCGGTGTGCTCCTGATCTAAAAGTTCTGAAGATTCGCAGAGCCGGCATTGTAACAGCAGGTTCCGAGCGACGCTTAGGCTGAATTATCGGCGATAACCATCAAAAAGTTTGATATGCGTCCCACAGGGCTCTGTGTCAGCCCTTCAGTTCGAATCAAACGGATAAGGCTGTTTCCAGCGCTCGAAGATCGGTTTGAGCTCACCGCTTTTTACCAACGTCTCCATACGGTGATCGAACAGGGTCATCAAGCTACGCGCCTTTGGGGTCTTGGCAAAGCAAAGGTACAACGGCAACTCGGCGATATGGGTACTGCGCAACCGGGAGGGATCTTTGGCCACGCTCGGCCAGGCCCAGCGAACGCAGGTAGGGCTCGGTGCGGATGTGCACTTTGACACCTGCCGGCTCGAACACATGTCGCAGCACGTCCCAGCCCAGGCCATGACCGTCGGCGGCGGTGTAGTCTTCCCAGTCTTCGCTGGCCAGATGAATCACCGACGGCGGCGTAGCCCCCTCTCCTCCCGCTTGGGCGAAAGAGCAAAACATCGCGAGCACCACCATCAATCCCCGTAGAACCATCCCTGCTCCCCCGATTATCGCCTGGCATCCCTTGATCAGGCGAAAAACCACACCAGTCCCTGCATCGCCAACCAGGCGAACACCCCGGCCAGGACATCATCGAGCATGATGCCAACGCCGCCATGCACGTGCCGGTCGATCCAGCGAATCGGCCATGGCTTGAGGATATCGAAGAAGCGGAACATCAAGAAGCCTGCCAGCAACCACTGCCAACCTTCCGGCACCAGCCACAGGGTGATCCACATCCCGACCATTTCGTCCCAGACGATGCCTTCATGGTCGTGTACCCGCAAATCGTCGGCCACTTTGCCGCACAGCCAGAAGCCGAACAGCATGGTGATGCCGAGCATCAGCCAGTAACCCCAGTCGGGCAACATCTGCCACAACGGAATAAAGGGGAGCGCAACTAACGAACCCCAAGTGCCGGGCGCCTTTGGCAAGGTGCCCGAGCCGAAGCCGAACGCCAGGAAATGCCATGGATTACGCCAGACCGACGGCGGTACGAATTCCGCCGGGACCTGCTTGGGATGATCTGTCACGGTGACTCCCGAAAATGTTGATAACCCCGGGTTTGCGGGGTGATGTCCTGGCCATCGGCGTCCAGCAGCGTCACGCCCTGCCCCGTCACCACCCGTCCAATCACATGGATCGGCCAGCCGTCGGCCAGCAATGGCGGCAACTCGACGGACGGTAGGGTGAACGCCAGCACGTAATCGTCGCCACCACTCAGGGCCGCCACCTGGGCGTCCGATCGGCCGAGAAAGTCGACCAGGCTCTGCGACAGCGGTAAACGCTCCCGCTCGACTTCGATACCGACCTTCGAGGCCAGCGCGATATGCCCGCAATCAGCAAGCAGGCCGTCGGAGATGTCCATCGCCGAAGTGGCCTTGCCCCGCAGCGCCTGCCCCAGGCCAAGCTGCGGTTGCGGCGACCAGTAGTGGGCCAGCAACGGCTCGGCAACGCTCGCGTCGGCCGTGCGTTGGCCGAGCACCAATGGCAAGGCACCGGCAGCTTTGCCCAGATCGCCGCCAACACACAGCAGATCGCCCGGCTGCGCACCGCTGCGGGTCAGCGCCTGGCCACTCGGCACGCGACCGAATACGGTCATGGTCAGGCTGAGCGGCCCACGGGTGGTGTCACCGCCCACCAGTGCCACGCCGCAGCTTTGCGCCATGGTGTTCAACCCACGGGCATAGGCTTGCAGCCAATCGGCGGTCACCGTCGGCAAGGTCAGGGCAAGGGTAAAGGCGATTGGTGTGGCGCCCATCGCGGCCAGGTCGCTGACGGCCACGGCCAGCGAGCGCTGACCGAGCAGAAAGGGATCGCAGGGATCGGCGAAATGCACGCCGGCCACCAGCGTATCGGTAGAAATCGCCAACTGCTCCCCGGGAGGAACAGCCAGCAAGGCGCAGTCATCGCCGATCCCGAGGGCAACGCCTTCGCCGCCCTGCGCACAAGGCGCGGCGGCGAAGAAATTGCGGATCAGCTCAAACTCGCCCATGGCTTCGTGTCAACATTCCAAGCGCCAATCAGCGCTTGAACGCCTTCACTTCAGCTTCACGCAGACGCGGGGCCAGCTTGTCGAGCACACCGTTGACGAACTTGTGGCCGTCGGTGGAACCGAAGACCTTGGCCAGTTCGATACCTTCGTTGATCACAACGCGGTACGGCACGTCGACGCGCTTGAGCAGTTCCCAGGTGGACAGGCGCAGAACCGCCAGTTCAACCGGGTCCAGCTCTTCGATGGTCAGATCGAGGCAAGGCTTGAGTGCGGTGTCGATTTCGGTCTTGAACTGCGGAACCCCGTGCAGGATTTCGCGGAAGTACGCGCCGTCGACATCGCTGAAATCGTTATCGACCCGGAACTGCGCTTCGATCTCGTTCAGCGACTGCTTGGCCATGTGCCATTGGTACAGCGCCTGAGTCGCGAGCTGACGGGCTTCGCGGCGCTTGGCGCTTTTCGATGGCTTGCCGGCATCCGCAGGCTTTGGATCGCGCGGGTTGAAACGATCGCTATCGTCGCTAATCACTTGGCCTCCAACTGCGCCAGCAGGCTGACCATTTCCAGAGCGGACAGGGCAGCTTCAGCACCTTTGTTGCCGGCCTTGGTGCCGGAACGCTCGATGGCTTGCTCGATGGAGTCAACGGTCAGCACGCCGAATGCAACCGGTACGCCGAACTCCATGGACACCTGGGCCAGGCCCTTGGTGCATTCGCCAGCCACGTATTCGAAATGCGGAGTGCCGCCACGAATGACTGCGCCCAGGGCGATGATTGCCGCGAACTCGCCCTTTTGAGCGACTTTCTGCGCAACCAGCGGAATTTCGAAGGCGCCAGGTGCGCGGATGATGGTGATGTCGCTTTCGCTCACGCCGTGGCGAACCAGGGCATCAACGGCACCGCTGACCAGGCTTTCAACGACGAAGCTGTTGAAACGGCCCACTACCAGAGCGTAGCGGCCTTTAGGGGCGATGAAGGTACCTTCGATGGTCTTCAGGGTCATTCGTTAGATCTCTTAAAGAGCCGGGACGCGTCTCGTACGCGTCCCTCAGTGATATTTGAACCGCGAATTCAAGGCCGGGAACAACCGGTCATTATTCGGAGGGCACGTATTCTACAACTTCCAGATCGAAACCGGATATCGCATTAAATTTCATGGGTGCCGACATCAGGCGCATTTTGCGTACGCCCAGGTCGCGCAAAATCTGCGAACCGGCACCGACAGTGCTGTAAGTGGTCGGTTTTTTCACCGCGGCGTGATCGGCGGTTTCGCGGATATGCGCCAGCAATACGTCACCATCGAGCGGGTGACCGAGCAACAGCACCACGCCGCTGCCGGCCTCGGCAACCGCTGACATGGCGGCGCGCAGGCTCCAGCGGCCTGGTTGCTTGACCATCAGCAGGTCACGCAGCGGGTCCATGTTGTGCACGCGAACCAGGGTCGGTTCTTCGGCACACACGTTGCCCAGGGTCAGCGCCATGTGCACGTCGCCTTCCACCGAATCACGATAGGTCACCAGGTTGAATTGGCCCAGTTCGCTGTCCAGCGGCTGCTCGGCAATCCGCTGAACGGTACGTTCGTGGATCATCCGGTAGTGAATCAGGTCGGCGATGGTGCCGATCTTGATGTCGTGTTCGGCAGCAAAAGCTTCCAGTTCGGCACGACGGGACATGGTGCCATCGTCGTTCATCACTTCGCAGATCACGCCACTCGGCTCGAAACCGGCCATGCGCGCCAGGTCGCAGGCCGCTTCGGTGTGGCCGGCACGGGCCAGGGTGCCGCCGGCCTGGGCCATCAGCGGGAAGATGTGGCCCGGGCTGACGATGTCTTCAGCCTTGGCATCACGGGCGGCAGCCGCTTGCACGGTACGCGCGCGGTCGGCGGCGGAGATGCCGGTGGTCACGCCGGTGGCGGCTTCGATGGAGACGGTGAACTTGGTGCCGAAACCGGAACCGTTGCGCGGTGCCATCAACGGCAGTTTGAGCAGTTCGCAGCGCTCGCGGCTCATCGGCATGCAAATCAGGCCACGGGCGTGCTTGGCCATGAAGTTGATGTGCTCGGGCTTGCAGCACTCGGCGGCCATGATCAGGTCGCCTTCGTTCTCGCGGTCTTCGTCATCCATGAGGATGACCATCTTGCCTTGGCGGATGTCTTCAACCAGTTCTTCGATGCTATTGAGCGCCACAAGGCACCCCCTTGGGTCAGGATTTGAGGTAGCCGTTGGCGGCCAGAAAGCTTTCGGTAATGGTGCTGCCGGCAGTCGGCTCTGCGGCCTTGTCGCCCAAAAGCAGGCGTTCCAGGTAACGGGCCAGCAAGTCGACTTCCAGGTTCACCCGGCGACCAGGCTGATACGACGCCATGATGGTTTCACTCAGGGTGTGCGGAATGATGGTCAGCAGGAACTCGGCGCCATCGACCGCGTTCACGGTCAGGCTGGTGCCGTCGACGGTGATCGAGCCTTTATGGGCGATGTACTTGGCCAGGTCCTTGGGTGCGCGAATGCGGAATTCCACGGCGCGCGCGTTTTCGGTACGGGCAACCACTTCACCCACGCCATCGACGTGACCGCTGACCAGATGCCCGCCAAGGCGAGTGGTCGGGGTCAGGGCTTTTTCCAGATTGACCGGGCTGCCGCTTTTCAGGTCGTTCATGGCGGTGCAGTCGAGGGTTTCGCGACTGACGTCCGCCGCAAAACCATTGCCCGGTAATTCAACGGCCGTCAGGCACACGCCGTTGACCGCGATGCTGTCGCCCAGCTTGACGTCGCTCAGGTCGAGCTTGCCGGTTTCGACGTGAACCCGCACATCACCGCCCTTTGGGGTCAATGCACGAATACTGCCGATGGATTCGATGATGCCGGTAAACATGAGGTTCTCCTCGAGAACAAAGCCAGCGCTATAGCGATGGCCGGAAATTATACGCTCGCTGCTGGCACTGGGATGGCGATGACTCGCCAGTCATCGCCAACTGCACGAATTTCGGTGATTTTGAGCTCCGGCGCATCCTTCATTTGCGCGAGCGGCCAGTCCAGCAGCGGCCGCGCCGAAGAACCCATGAACTTGCCGGCGATGAATATCTGGAATTCGTCCACCAACCCAAGCTGAGCGAAAGCACCCGCCAGCCGTGGACCGGCCTCGACCAGCACCTCGTTGACGCCACGGTTGGCGAGTTCGACCAGCAGCTGACGCAGGTCGACCTGGCCATCGTAGCCGGGCACGATCAGGCATTCCGGGCCGTTGGCGTACTGCTCTTCCACCGCCACGCAGGTGGCGACCAGCGCCGGGCCGGCCTTGAAGAACGGCGCATCCAGCGGTACGCGCAGGCGGCCATCGACCAGCACACGCAGCGGCGGCCGGCTCATGGCCAGTGCGGTTTGTTCGGCGTCCAGTCCGAGCTCATCGGCACGCACGGTCAACCGCGCGTTGTCCGCCAGCACCGTGTCGGCGCCGGTCAGCACCACGCTGGCCTGGGCGCGCAGGCGTTGCACCGCCGAGCGTGCTGCCGGACCGGTAATCCACTGGCTTTCGCCGCTTTCCATCGCCGTGCGACCGTCGAGGCTCATGGCCAGCTTGACCCGCACGAACGGCAAGCCGTGCTCCATGCGCTTGAGGAAGCCTTGGTTGAGCTTTCGCGCTTCACCCTCCAGCACACCACTTTCGGTGGCGATACCGGCCTGAGTCAGGCGTTGCAAACCGCGACCGGCGACTTCCGGGTTCGGGTCCTGCATCGCCGCGACCACGCGGGCCACACCGGCATTCACCAGCGCATCGGCACAGGGCGGCGTGCGGCCGTGGTGGCTGCAAGGCTCAAGCGTCACATAAACGGTCGCGCCACGCGCCTGCTCACCGGCCGCGCGCAAGGCGTGAACCTCGGCGTGAGGCTCGCCGGCGCGCTCGTGCCAGCCTTCGCCGACAATCTGCCCACCCTGCACGATCACGCAACCTACACGTGGGTTGGGGTGCGTTGTGTAATGCCCCTTGCGCGCCAGTTCCAGGGCACGGGCCATGAAATAGGCATCGAGGATGGCAAGTTCTGCGGGCGTGGTCATTCTTTCACCGGTTCACGGGCCAGGCGATCGATCTCTTCGCGGAACTCGTTGAGGTCCTGAAAGCGACGATAGACCGAAGCAAAGCGGATGTAGGCGACTTCGTCGAGCTTCTGCAGCTCGGCCATCACCAGTTCGCCGACCACGAGGGATTTGACCTCGCGCTCGCCGGTGGCACGCAGTTTGTGTTTGATGTGCACCAGCGACGATTCGAGGCGCTCGACGCTCACCGGGCGCTTTTCCAGCGCGCGCTGCATGCCGGCGCGGAGTTTTTCTTCGTCGAACGGCTGGCGGCTGCCGTCGGTTTTTATCAGGCGCGGCAACACCAGTTCAGCCGTCTCGAACGTTGTGAAACGCTCGCCGCAGGCCAGGCATTCACGCCGGCGGCGCACCTGTTCGCCCTCGGCGACCAGACGCGAGTCAATGACCTTGGTGTCGTTGGCACCGCAGAAGGGACAGTGCATGGTGGCAGGCAACAAAAAAAGGGAGGGCCATGGTAGCGCATCCCGGTGGCAAGACAAGCCATAGGGTTTGCGGTATACAGACGGGATGATCACTTGATCCATGGAATTCAGCTTTATGGAGCCACCAATGTCGTTACGTCCGCTCATTTTGCTCAGTGTTTTCAGCCTCCTGGTGGCTTGCAGCAGCGATGCACCCAAGCCCCAGCCGCCAACACCTGGCCCGGCACCGCAGCAAGCGCAGAAGAAAGCCCGGGAGGCTGCAGACCTCGGCCCCCTGCCTGCCTATCAGCGTGAGCTGAGCGGCACCCTGCAGGGCGTGCCGGCCGGTGCTGAAGTCGAGCTGGCATTGCTGGTGATCGACGAGAAAGACCGCCCGCAACAATTGCTCGCCAGTTCCAGCCTGATTGGCAACAACCAGGTATTGCCGTTTCACCTGCGCTTCAATCCTGAGTCCTTCCCGTCCGGCGCCCGCGTGGAACTGCGAGGCCGCGCCAGCCAGTCCGGCCAGTTGATCCTGCACTTGCCGTCGCAACTGATTACCCAGCCGACCACCCAGGCCCTGGGCCAATTGCAATTCGTCAAAGCCCCATGAGTGCACCGCTCGACCTGCAACGGGCCTTGGTTGAACTGCTGGGTGATGCACAATTGGTGGCCTGCCCGTTGCCCGAAACCGATTTGAAGCTGTGGCTGATCGACGGCGACAACATGGACCGCGCCTTCAGCCCCGAAGAAACCCGGCGCATCCTGCATGAACCCCCGTACTGGAGTTTCTGCTGGGCCAGCGGCCTGGCCGTAGCCCGCTATCTGGCCGCAAACCCGCACTGGGTCGAAGGCAAGCGGGTGCTGGATTTCGGCGCTGGCTCCGGGGTGGCGGGGATTGCCGCCGCCAGGGCCGGCGCACTGGAAGTGCTGGCCTGCGACCTCGATCCACTGGCGATTGCCGCGTGTCGGGCGAATGCCGAGCTCAATGACGTGCAGCTCAACTACTCGACGGACTTTTTCGCCGAGGCTGATCGCTTCGATCTGATTCTGGTGGCGGATGTGCTGTACGACCGGGCGAACCTGCCGCTGCTCGACCAGTTCCTCAGTCGCGGCCGAGAGGCGCTGGTGGCGGATTCCCGTGTACGGGATTTTCGCCATCCGTTGTACCGGCGCATCGAAATGCTCGAGGCCATGACCCTGCCGGATCTGGCCGAACCCCACGAGTTTAGGCATGTGAGCCTCTACCATGCGCAGCGCTAGTTAAAAGCTTCGCGGGCAAGCCCGCTCCCACAATGGTTGGTGTGAACCACACATCTTGTGGCGACTTCAATCCCTGTGGGAGCGGGCTTGCCCGCGAAGGCGCCCTGTCAGGCAACACACCTCTCACGGCCAACCGCTTCCGGCCGCCCCCCACCAAGCCGTATAGTTGCCCCATTCACGCTTCCAAGAGATTGCCCATGAGTCAGGAAACGCCGTACATCTTCGACGCCACGACTGCCGATTTCGACCAGTCGGTGATCGAGAACTCTTTCCACAAGCCGGTGCTGGTGGATTTCTGGGCCGAATGGTGCGCGCCCTGCAAAGTGCTGATGCCAATGTTGCAGAGCATTGCCGAGAGCTATCAGGGTGAGTTGCTGCTGGCCAAGGTCAACTGCGACCTCGAGCAAGACATCGTCGCCCGCTTCGGCATCCGCAGCCTGCCGACCGTGGTGCTGTTCAAGGACGGCCAGCCTGTCGACGGCTTTGCCGGTGCCCAGCCTGAATCCGCCGTGCGCGCCCTGCTCGAACCCCATGTGCAGATGCCGCCACCGGCCGCCGCCGATCCGTTCGAACAGGCCCAGGCGTTGTTCGACGACAGCCGCTTTGCCGATGCCGAAGCATTGCTCAAGGTGATCCTGGGTGAAGACAATACCAACGCCAAGGCGCTGATCCTGTACGCCCGCTGCCTGACCGAGCGCGGTGAACTGGGCGAGGCACAAACCGTGCTGGATGCGGTCAAGAGCGACGAGCACAAGGCCGCGCTGGCCGGCGCCAAGGCGCAGATCAAGTTTCTCGGTTTGGCCAAGGACCTGCCGGACGCCGCCGACCTGAAGGCACGGCTGGCAAAAGACCCGCTGGACGATGAAGCGGTCTATCAACTGGCGATCCAGCAACTGGCCCGTCAGCAGTACGACGCTGCGCTGGATGCTTTGCTGAAGTTGTTCATCCGCAACCGCAGCTACAGCGAAGGTTTGCCGCACAAGACCTTGCTGCAAGTGTTCGAGTTGCTGGGCAATGATCACCCGCTGGTGAGCACGTACCGTCGTAAATTGTTTGCCGCGCTGTATTGAATTGCCCTTGTAGGAGCGAGCTTGCTCGCGATGGGCGTCAACGATAATGAGGGCTACCGGTATGACCGCGGTGCCCTGAGGCTCTTCGCGAGCAAGCTCGCTCCTACAACCAGCGGTACAACGGTGTATCGCCGCCGCTTTCCACTTTCACATCCGCACAATGGCGCAAACGCACCAGCAGGCGCTTGCCCGCCGCCGCACTGCCGGTCAGGCCTTCCAATTGATCGAGCAAGTCCGGTCCACTCAACTGTCCGGCCTGACGCAGCAAATCCCGGGCGATCTGCCACAGCGCATCATCCTGATTCAGCGGTTTCGCCACCGGGGCGCTGACCGGGTTTTTTTCTACCTGCAACTGCGCCCCTAGTCGCGCCCAGTCCGCATCGTCCATCTCCAGGGTCAGATCCACCGGCCAGTCGCCGATGCTTCCGCGAATTCGCAACATAAGTCTGCTCCCGCACTTTTCTTCCCTGCATGCTCCCATGGGACTTGTGCAACGCCAAGCAGGCAGTCAAACTCTCCACACTTACGTTATAAGATTACATAACATTTTCTTCATTTTACTTTTCGGAGACTCGCCATGCGTTGTCTGCTCCTCGCTCTGCCGTTTGCCATGCTGCCGCTGGCTGTCGCCCATGCCGCCGATGAACACGATCACGAGCATGGCAGCCTGGGCGCCCACGAACATGGCGTTGGGCGCCTGAACGCGGCGCTGGACGGCAAGACCCTGGCGCTGGAACTGCAAAGCCCGGCCATGAACCTGGTGGGGTTCGAACACGTCGCCACCAGCGATGCCGACAAAGCCAAAGTCGCCGCGGCCCGCGCTCTGCTTGAACAACCGCTGGCCCTGTTCAACCTGCCGAAAGCCGCCGGTTGCGTGGTGGAAAACCAGGAACTGGAAAGCCCGTTGTTCGGTGACACGCCCGATGCCGACGATGACCATGATGAAGACGCCAAGGACGAGCATCATCACGACCACAGCGAAATCCACGCTCATTATCAGTTCACCTGCGCCACACCGGACGCATTGAAGACCCTGGACCTGGCGAACATGTTCAACTCATTCCCGGCCACTCGGACGATTCAGGTACAACTGATCGGCCCGAGCGGGCAGCAAGGCGTTGATGTGACGGCCAAGGCTGCCACCCTGAAATTCTGATCCACCGCAAATCAAATGTGGGAGCGGGCTTGCTCGCGAAAGCGCCGTATCAGTTTGCATCAATGTCTCTGACACACCGCATTCGCGAGCAAGCCCGCGCCCACAGGGGTTCACCACTAACCTGACCGGTTTCACATGACCCAAGCACTCATCGAACTGTCCGACCTGGGCTTCAGCTGGCCCGGTCACCCGCCACTGCTGGACATCCCGGCGTTTCGCCTGGAGCGCGGTGAAACCCTGTTTCTCAAAGGTCCCAGCGGTAGCGGCAAGACCACCCTGCTCGGTCTGCTCGGCGGCGTGCAAAAACCCGATCGCGGCAGCATCCGCCTGCTCGGCCAGGAGCTGACGCAGCTGTCGGCCGGCGCCCGCGACCACTTCCGCGTCGATCACACCGGCTACATCTTCCAGCAGTTCAACCTGCTGCCGTTTCTGTCGGTGCGTGAAAACGTCGAACTGCCCTGCCACTTCTCGACACTGCGTGCCGAACGGGCGAAACAGCGTCATGGCAGCGTCGACAAAGCGGCCGCGACGCTGCTCGCCCACCTGGGTCTGAAGGATGCGAACATCCTCGGTCGCCGCGCCGATTCGTTGTCCATCGGCCAGCAGCAACGGGTCGCCGCCGCCCGTGCACTGATCGGGCAACCGGAACTGGTGATCGCCGACGAGCCGACCTCGGCCCTCGATTACGACGCCCGTGAGAACTTCATTCGCCTGCTGTTCGCCGAGTGCCGCGAAGCCGGCTCGAGCCTGTTGTTCGTCAGCCACGACCAGAGCCTGGCGCCGCTGTTCGATCACAACCTGTCGCTGGCCGAACTCAATCGCGCCGCCACCCCGTCCGAGGTCTGAGATGTATCTGTTTCGTCTAGCCATGGCCAGCCTGGCTAACCGCCGCTTCACCGCGATCCTCACGGCGTTCGCCATCGCCTTGTCGGTGTGCCTGCTGCTGGTGGTGGAGCGCGTGCGCACTGAAGCCAAGGCCAGTTTCGCCAGCACCATCAGCGGTACCGACCTGATCGTCGGCGCCCGCTCAGGTTCGGTGAACCTGTTGCTGTACTCGGTATTCCGCATCGGTAACGCCACCAACAACATCCGCTGGGACAGCTTCGAGCACTTCGCCAGCAACCCGAAAGTGAAATGGGCGATCCCGATGTCTCTCGGTGATTCCCATCGCGGCTATCGGGTGATGGGCACCACCGAAGCCTACTTCGAGCATTACCAGTATGGCCGCCAGCAACACCTGGAGCTGGCCGATGGCCGGGCGTTTGCGACCGACCCGTTCGAAGTGGTGCTCGGTGCCGAAGTGGCCGAGGCACTGCACTACAAACTCGGTGACAAACTGGTGCTGGCCCACGGCGTGGCGGCGATCAGTCTGGTCAAGCACGACGACAAGCCGTTCACCGTGGTCGGCATTCTCAAACGCACCGGCACGCCGGTGGACCGCACGCTGCACATCAGCCTTGGCGGTATGGAAGCGATTCACATCGACTGGCATAACGGCGTGCCGGCCCGGGGCGAGGGCCGAATCACGGCCGATCAGGCACGTAACATGGACCTCACGCCGCAAGCGATCACCGCGTTCATGCTCGGTCTGAACAACAAGATTTCGACCTTTGCCCTGCAACGGGAAATCAATGAATTCCGTGGTGAGCCAATGCTGGCGATCCTGCCGGGCGTGGCGCTGCAAGAGCTGTGGAGCCTGATGGGCACGGCGGAAAAAGCCTTGTTCGTGGTCTCGCTGTTTGTGGTGCTGACCGGGTTGATCGGCATGCTCACGGCCATTCTCACCAGCCTCAACGAACGCCGTCGGGAAATGGCGATCCTGCGCTCGGTGGGTGCGCGACCCTGGCACATCGCGACGCTGCTGGTGCTCGAAGCTTTCGCCCTGGCGCTGTCGGGCGTGATCGCTGGCGTGGCGTTGCTGTATGTGTGCATTGCGGCGGCCCAGGGTTATGTGCAGGCCAACTATGGTCTGTATCTGCCGCTGTCCTGGCCGAGCGAGTATGAATGGAAGCTGCTCGGTGGCATCCTGATCGCCGCGTTGCTGATGGGCAGCGTGCCGGCCTGGCGCGCCTATCGCCAATCCCTGGCCGATGGCCTGTCGATCCGTTTATGAGGACGCTGAAAATGCCCCGCGCTGTACTTGCGCTGTTGATGCTGGTCGCCCTGCCCCTGTGGGCAGCCCAGCCGCGAGACCTGACCTGGTCGGAGATGATTCCGCCGGATGCGCCGAAAGAAGTGCCGAACATGACGCCGCTGCACGATCTGTCGCAGATGAGCACCGCACTGTCAGCCGAGTCGGCGCCCGCCGCCAAACAAGACTTGCCCAACGCACCGGTGGTCAAGACCCTCGATGGCCAGAATATTCGCCTGCCGGGTTACATCGTGCCGCTGGAAGTGAGCGAGGAAGGACGCACCACGGAGTTTCTGCTGGTGCCGTATTTCGGCGCCTGCATTCACGTACCGCCACCGCCGTCGAACCAGATCGTGCACGTCAAAAGCGAAGTCGGCGTGAAGCTGGACGAGTTGTATCAGCCGTACTGGATCGAGGGCGCATTGCAGGTCAAGGCGTCCACCAGCGAACTGGCGGATGCCGGGTATCAGATGGAGGCGGACAAGATTTATCTGTATGAATTGCCGGAGTGAGTCCGGTAGTCATGGGTTGCTTTAAAGTCAGTCATCGCGAGCAAGCTCGCTCCCACACTTGATCTGTGTCTCGACTCAAATCCCCTGTGGGAGCGAGCTTGCTCGCGATGAGGCCATCAGCAACACCACAAAAATCACTCCCTCCCCACTTTCATTGAGCTGCATCAAAAGACCGAATCGTTAGGCGCCTTACCATTGGACATCGAACATTTTTAACGTCCTCTGGAGCCCCCATGAACAAGTCCTTGCTCAGCGCTTCGCTGGTTGCCCTCGCGCTCGCAGCCCCGCTCGCCAATGCTTTCGAAGCCGGTGACATCATCCTTCGTGCCGGCGCCATCACCGTCGACCCGGAAGCCGACAGCTCCAGCGTCAAGGTTGATCAAGGCCCGCTGGCGGGTGCCGACCTGGGTGGCAAGGCGACCCTGAGCAGCGACACGCAACTGGGCTTGAACTTCGCCTACATGCTCACCAACCACCTGGGTATCGAGCTGCTGGCGGCAACCCCCTTCGAACATGATGTGAAAATCAAGGGCACCGCGCTGGCCCCTGCCAACGGCAAGCTCGGTAGCATCAAACAGCTGCCGCCAACCTTGAGCCTGGTGTATTACCCGCTGGATCCCAAGTCGGCGTTCCAACCGTACATCGGCGGTGGCATCAACTACACCTATATCTACGACGAACATGTCGGCAGCCGAGCCCAGTCCGCCGGTTTCAGCAATTTCAAGGCGGATAACTCATGGGGTCTGGCCTGGCAGGTCGGTGCTGACTACATGCTGACCGACAACGTGATGATTAACGCCCAGGTGCGCTACATCGACATCGATACCACCGCCACTGTGGAAAACAACGCCATTGCACCGGGCACCCGGGCCAAGGTCGATGTGGATGTGGATCCGTTCGTCTACATGGTCGGTCTGGGCTACAAGTTCTAAGTAACGTTCACGTGGTGGTGGATGAGGCCGTGGCGAGCAAACTCAATACTGATGACGACCGTGACGGAGTCGATCTGGAGCAAGCTCCCTCGCCATAGAAGTTGCACACGCTGTAAGTAAATTCCGGCCGTGAAAAAGGCGCCTGTCAAAAGGCGCCTTTTTCATGTCTGCGAGGAAAGCGATCTATCGCCCCAGCAACCGCGCCAGCCCCACACGCATCGGTGTCTGCTCCTTGGTAGTGAAGCGCTCCAGCAGACGCTGGTTGTTCGCCCGGGAATGACGGATGTCACCGGAGCGCGCCGGGCCGTAGCTTACCGGCGGCAGCTGGCCGACCACGGCTTCAAGCGCTTCGAGCATTTGCTTGAGGGTCGTCGCCTGGTTCCAGCCAACGTTGACCGCACCGACCTCGGCCCGGGGCTTCTCGATGGCCTGCACCAGCAAGTCGACCAGGTCTTCGACGTAGACAAAATCCCGGGTCTGCTCACCATCGCCGAACACGGTGATCGGCAAGCCCTTCAGTGCGCGTTCGCTGAAAATGCTGATCACCCCGGAGTACGGCGAGGACGGATCCTGACGCGGGCCGAAGATGTTGAAGAAGCGGAAAATCACCGGCTCCAGTGCATGCTGGCGACGGTAGAAGTCGAAGTACTGCTCGCTGGCCAGTTTGTCCACCGCATACGGCGTCAACGGCGCCTTTGGCGTGTCTTCGTCGATCGACTCGCCCTCGCCATTGTTGCCATACACCGCCGCGCTGGAGGCGAACAGCACGCGCTTGACCCCGGCCTGGCGCATGGCTTCGCAGACGTTCAGCGTGCCGATGAAGTTGCTCTGGTGCGTGCGCACCGGATCGTCCACCGAGGCCTGCACCGACGCCACGGCGGCCAGGTGCGCCACGGCGCTGCAACCAGCCATCGCCTGGGCGACCACAGCCGCATCGGCCACGTCGCCGACGATCAGTTCGACCTTGGGATTATCCAGTGGCAGATTGCTGCGCTTGCCAGTGGACAGGTCATCGAGAATCCGCACCGCATGGCCCTTGGCGAGCAGGGCGTCAGTCAGGTGCGAACCAATGAAACCGGCACCACCGGTGATCAAAACGGGGCCGTCAGCCATGGCGATAGAACCTGTCCAGTAGACCGGGAAGCGCCGCACGCCAGGCGCGTGGTTTGATCCCGAAGGTGTGCAGAATTTTTTTGCAGGCCAATACCGCGTGTTGCGGCTCTTCCGCAGCATCCGGACGCGCGGCGTGGGCCTGGGCGGTCGGCGCTTCGATGGCCAGCGGATGCAGGCTGCGGGCTTCGGCCAGAATCGCCTGCCCCAGCGCCAGCGGTGTCGTCGCCTCATGCCCGGCGTAGTGGTAGGTGCCCCACAGTGGCGCTGCGCAATCGAGTTGCTTGAGCACTGAAATGATCACGCGGGCGGCATCGTCGACCGGCGTTGGATTGCCGCGCCGGTCGTCGGCCATCAGCAGTTCTTCGGGTTGTTCGGCACGGGCGAGGAAGCGACCAAGGGCGCCATCCGGGCTGTCGTCCAGCAGCCAGCCGAAACGCAGCAGCACGTGTTGCGGGCAGGTGGCGCGAACGCTTTGCTCAATCCGCCACAACGCCTGCCCCCGCAAGCCCAAGGGCACGGGTTCGTCTTTTTCGCTGTAGGCCGTTGCGCGGGAACCGTCGAACACGCGGTAGCTGGAAGGTTGCAGCAGAACGATGTTGTGGTGCTGGCACAGTTCCGCCAGACGCTCGATCGCGCGCTCCTGGCCGGCCAGACGCTGTTCGCTGACCGCTTCGGCCTGAAACCAGTCGAAGTAGTAGGCAAGGTTGATCAATGCATCGGGACGGGTGTCGTCGAGCAGTTGTGTCAGGCTCGCGGCATCCCAGCCGTCTTGCGGCGGGCGGGGGGCGAGGAAACCGATGTCTTCCTCCGCACCGAGGCGAATCAGCGCCTGCCCAAGGGCATTTCCGCCGCCCAGTAACATAAGGCGCATTCGCATAGAGTCAGCAGGCCCAGTCTGATTGGAACGATGGCTATATCGACATAGCCCCAAGGCGATGTCGTTGGTAATTGCCGGAATCGTTGCATTTTGCGGGTTTAGTGCGCAACCGTCATCCGTAAAGTGTAGATGTCCGGGATTTGCGGCGCTGCTACTGGCCCCTTCGCGGGCAAGCCCGCTCCCACACTGGATGTGGGTACACCGCCGATCCCCTGTGGGAGCGGGCTTGCCCGCGAAGGGGCCGTGTCAGCCAATAGAGATCCCCAAGTGGTACTTGCATCTTGCGCCCCCCACCCGCATAACTTGCTGCATGAACCTGCCCATCCCCGCAGACAGTGCCCTGAGCGGCTTCCACCCCGCCGTCAGCGCCTGGTTCAGCCACACATTCGCAGCGGTCACCGCCGCCCAGGCCCGGGCGTGGCCATTGATCCGCCAGCGCCGCTCGACCCTGGTCGCCGCGCCCACCGGCTCCGGCAAGACCCTCACCGCGTTTCTCGCCGTCATCGACGACCTGGTGCACCGCGGCCTGGAAAGCCCCGAAGGCTTGCCCGACGCAACGCTGGTGGTCTACGTCTCGCCGCTCAAGGCGCTGTCCAACGACATCCGGATCAACCTGCAAACCCCGTTGGCCGGCATTACCGAGCAACTGCGTGTGATGGGCCTGCCCGAACTGCAGATCAGCACCGCCGTGCGCACCGGCGATACACCGCAAAAAGACCGCTCGGCGATGCGCAAGACGGCGCCGCACATTCTGGTGACCACACCGGAATCCCTGTACGTGCTGCTCGGTTCCGACTCCGGTCGGCAGATGCTCGGTACGACACAAACGGTGATCATCGACGAAATCCATGCCATGGCCGCCAGCAAGCGCGGCAGCCATCTGGCCCTGAGCCTTGAACGCCTGCAGGCACTCTGCCCCGAGCCGCTGCTGCGCATCGGTCTGTCGGCCACGCAAAAACCCATCGAAGCAGTATCGCGTTTCCTGGTCGGTCGCGACCGCCCGTGCGAAATCATCGACATCGGCCACGCCCGCCCCCGTGACCTGGACATCGAAGTGCCGCCCGTGCCGCTGTCGGCCGTGATGGCCAACGATGTCTGGGAGTTGGTCTACGACCGCCTCGCCGCCCTCGCCCGGGAACACCGGACCACGCTGATTTTCGTCAACACCCGGCGTTTGGCCGAGCGCCTGAGCCGTCACCTGAGCGAACGCCTGGGCAAGGACGCCGTAGCGGCCCACCACGGCAGCCTGGCCAAGGAGTTTCGCCTGGACGCCGAGCAGCGGCTCAAGCGTGGCGACCTGCAAGTGCTGATCGCCACGGCATCGCTGGAACTGGGGATCGACATCGGCGACGTCGACCTGGTGTGCCAGATCGCCTCGCCGCGTTCGATTGCCGGTTTTCTGCAACGGGTCGGCCGTTCCGGGCACCAGGTCGGCGGCACGCCCAAGGGCCGCTTGTTCGCCACCACCCGCGACGACCTGATCGAATGCGCCGCGCTGCTCGACTGCGTGCGCCGGGGCGAACTCGATACCTTGCTGATCCCGCAGGCGCCGCTGGACGTGCTGGCGCAGCAGATCATCGCCGAAGTCAGTTGCCAGGAATGGCCCGAGCAAGCGCTGCTGGAGATGCTGCGCCGCGCCTCTCCCTACGCCGGACTCGACGACAAACACTATCAGGCGCTGCTGCAGATGCTCGCCGAGGGCTACAACGGGCGTCAGGGCATCCGTAGCGCCTACCTGCACCGCGACGCCGTGAGCCGCACCCTGCGCGGGCGCCGTGGCGCAAAACTGACCGCAGTGACCAGTGGCGGGACCATTCCGGACAACGCCGACTACGCCGTGCTGCTGGAGCCTCAAGGGTTGAACATCGGCACCATCAACGAAGACTTCGCGGTGGAAAGCATCGCCGGGGATATCTTCCAGTTGGGCAATACCTCCTATCGAATCCTGCGGGTGGAAACCGGTAAGGTGCGGGTCGAGGATGCCCAGGGTCAGCCGCCGACCATTCCGTTCTGGCTTGGTGAAGCGCCGGGGCGCAGCGCCGAATTGTCCTCGGCGGTGGCGCGCCTGCAGGCAAAACTCGACGACCTGCTGGGTACCGCGCCTGGCAACTTGCAGCCAGCGCTGGACTGGCTGACCGAAACCCTGGGCCTGAACCTCGCCAGCGCCGAACAACTGGTGGACTACCTGGCCCGCGCACGACAGACGCTGGGTGCCCTGCCATCCCAAGACACGCTGCTGATGGAGCGTTTTTTCGACGAGTCCGGCGGCACCCAACTGGTCATTCATACGCCGTTCGGCAGCCGCATCAACCGCGCCTGGGGCTTGGCCCTGCGCAAGCGTTTCTGTCGCACCTTCAACTTCGAACTGCAAGCCGCCGCCAGCGAAGACGCCATCGTGCTGTCGCTGTCCACCAGCCACAGCTTTGAACTGGACGATGTCTGGCGCTACCTGCATAGCAACAGCGCCGAGCACATCCTGATCCAGGCCGTGCTCGACGCCCCGCTGTTCGGCGTGCGCTGGCGCTGGAATGCCGGCGTGGCCCTGGCGCTGCCGCGCTACAGCGGCGGGCGCAAAGTCCCGCCGCAGATCCAGCGGATGAAAAGCGAAGACCTGATCGCCAGCGTGTTTCCCGATCAGATTGCCTGTGTGGAAAACCTCGCTGGCGAACGGGAGATTCCCGACCATCCGCTGGTGGAACAGACCCTTGACGATTGCCTGCACGAAGCCATGGACACTGAAGGCTGGCTGGCCTTGTTGCGGCGCATGGAACGCGGCGACATCCGCCTGATCAGCCGAGACCTGCCGGCGCCCTCGCCGCTGGCGGCGGAGATTCTCAGCGCCCGCCCCTACACCTTTCTCGACGATGCACCGCTTGAAGAACGCCGCACCCAAGCGGTACTCAATCGACGCTGGAGCGATCCGCAATCCACCGACGACCTCGGTGCACTGGACGCCGAGGCGATTGCCGCCGTGCGCGACGAAGCCTGGCCGGTGCCTTGCAGTGTCGATGAAATGCACGAGGCCTTGATGAGCCTGGCGTGCATCACCGATGCCGAGGCCGGCGCCAATCCGCATTGGCTCGACTGGCTCAAGACCCTGGCCGACAGCGGACGCGCGAGCCGTTTACAGATCAACGCCAGGCAATCGTTGTGGCTGGCGCTGGAGCGCCTGACCTGCCTGCGGGCCATTTATCCACAGGCCGAATTGACGCCACCGCTGCAAGCGCTGCCGGACTTCGATGAAACCTGGGCACCCGACGAAGCCGTCCTCGAAATGATCCGCGCACGGCTCAGCGCCTTCGGCCCACTTGCCCTCGATCGCATTGCCGAACCACTCGGCATGCCCGCAGCACAAGTGACCCAGGCCCTGGCGCAACTGGAACGCGAAGGCTACGTGTTGCGCGGTCGCTTCACCCCGGGCATCGCCGAAGAAGAATGGTGCGAGCGGCATTTGCTGGCGCGGATTCACCGCTATACGGTCAAGCGCCTGCGCCGGGAAATCGAACCGGTGGCGTTGCAGGATTTCATGCGATTCCTGTTCGACTGGCAGCATGTGTCGACTGCAAGCCAGGGCCAGGGCGCTGCAGTGTTGCCAGTCATCGTCGGGCAATTGGAAGGCTACCCCGCCGCCGCTTCCGCCTGGGACAGCGACATCCTGCCCGCACGGATCAAGGACTATTCGGCGACCTGGCTGGATGAGTTGTGCCGCAGCGGCAGACTGGTGTGGACGCGCCTGACGGCGCACAACAAAAGCGCCGGCACCGCGCTGCGCAGCACACCGGTTGTCTTGCTGCCGCGCAATCGGGTCGGCCTCTGGAGCGGCTTGACCGAACAGACACCGGTGAGCGAACTGTCGCCGAAAACGCAAAAAGTCCACGCCGCCCTCAGTCAGCATGGCGCGCTGTTTTTCGACGAGCTGATCCATGAGGCGCACCTGCTGCGTTCGGAGCTGGAAATCGCCCTGCAGGAACTGGTGGGCGCGGGGCTGGTGAACGCCGACAGCTTTGCCGGGTTGCGCGCGCTGATCACCCCGGCGAGCAAGCGCCAGTCGCGCAACAGTCGGCGTGGACGCGGCGCATTCATCGGCGGCATGGACGACGCCGGGCGCTGGGCCTTGTTGCGACGCGCGCCAACGGCTCCTGTGGCGGGAAACCAGCGTCTCGCATCGACGCCGGCCGAAACCCTGGAACACATCGCCATGACCTTGCTGCGTCGTTACGGTGTGGTGTTCTGGCGCTTGCTGGAACGTGAGGCGGAGTGGCTGCCGAGCTGGCGTGAACTGCTGCGCACCTTCCATCGCCTGGAGGCACGCGGCGAGATTCGTGGAGGACGGTTTGTCAGCGGCCTGGCGGGCGAGCAGTTCGCCCTGCCCGAAGCGATTCCCTTGCTGCGGGAGGTGCGACGTCGGCCCCATGACGGGAGCTTGGTCGCAGTGTGCGGGGTCGATCCGCTGAACCTCGCCGGCACGCTATTGCCCGGTGCGAAAGTCCCGGCGCTGGCGAGCAATCGGCTGGTGTATCGCGATGGTTTGCCGGTTGCTGCCGAGATTGCCGGCAAGCCGCTTTTTTGGCTGGAGCTGAATCAGCAGGCGAGTGCCGAGGTGCGCTGCAAGCTGATCCGGCATTGAGGTTGTCTCTACCGGCCCCTTCGCGAGCAAGCCCGCTCCCACAAGGGGATTTGTGAACGACACAAATCAACTGTGGGAGCGGGCTTGCCCGCGAAGAGGCCATTACAGGCAATAAAGAACCTCAGGACAACAACGGCTATTGAGACCGCGGCCGATCCGGCATCAACACCGCCGCGTGTTCCGGCTCAGCCTCCGGTGGCGCTTCGACCGAATGCCTCGGCACCAACGCCTGCTGTGGATAAGTTTGCGCGAAGTTCACCCACGGGCAGTTATCCACAAGCTTTTTCAAACGCTGGTTAAAGGCCCGGCTCACCGCATATTGGCCACCACTCACCGTGCGAAATTGCGCGGTCAGTACCACACCGTTGAGGTCCATCCTGTCGACGCCAAACACATCCAGCGGCCCTTGCAGGTTGTAGCGCAGGAACGGGTCGTTGCTGATGGAATGCCCGGCCTCGCGAATCAGTTCGATGGCCTTGTCGACGTCGGTGTCATAGGTGAATTGCACTGAGAAAAACGCATAGGCGAATTGCCGCGACTGGTTGGTCACGGCCTTGATCTGCCCGAACGGTACCGAGTGCACGAAGCCCTTGCCGTCGCGCAGGCGCAAGGTGCGGATGGTCAGGCCTTCGACCGTGCCGGCATGCCCGGAATCAAGCACCACCCAATCACCGATGGACAGGGTGTCCTCGATGATGATGAACAGCCCGGTAATCACATCCTGCACCAGTTGCTGGGAACCGAAACCGATTGCCAGGCCGATGACCCCGGCACCGGCCAGGAATGGCGCGACGTTGATGCCCAGGTTGGCCATGGTGGTGATCGCACAGATCACCACCAGGATGATTTTGATCGCATTGCGCAGCAGCGGCAGGATGGTTTTCACCCGCGTACTGGGCTGGCGCGCCGAGCGTTTGTTGGTCGGCGGTTTCAGGGCCTCCTGAATCGCCGTGTCGAGCACCACCCAGACCATCCAGGTCACCAAGAGGATCAAACCGATGTGGCTCAGGGAATCACTGATCGCCCGGCCCACGGCATTGCTCACCGCGAACTCGAACAGCGACACGCCCCAGATCCGCCCGAGGATATCGATGAACACGATGGCCATGCCGATGCGCAGCAAGGCGTGGGATAGGTTGAGGAAGCGCTCCTTGTAGGCGCCGCTGCGGCGCAGGTCCGACTCGCTGCGCGCCTTGAACAGATGATGCAGCGTGGTGCTGAGAAACACCGTGGCAATCAGCAGCACCGTGGTGAACAAGGCGCTGCGCAGCACTCTCTGATTGTCCGCCCCGGCACCGATCAGGTTGATGATCGAAACCAGTACCATCAACAGAATCGGCCAGTACCAGAGCCCGGAAAATATCCGCAGGGTTTCACGCAACGCCGGCTGACTGAGGCGCTGGGCCAGCGGCAGGATGCGGATCACATGGGCTACCGGGCGACGCATGCGAATCACCAGCAAGCCGAAGGAAATCGACGCGGCCAACCCGGTAAACACGGCGATGCTGCTGGTGAGATTGTTGCCCAACTGATGGGCGATCTGCGGGCTGGTCAGAGCATCGCTCAAGGCCACCAGAAAGCCGATACCGAACAACGGCCAGGGACTTTTTTCACGGATGATCTGCACCGCGCGGCGCTTGTGGCCGGCATTGAATATCACCATCAGCGACATCACCAATGACGCAGCAAAGATCCCCGCGCTTGTGGCATAAGCCAGACACAACGCCAGCGCCCGGCCCGCCGATATCGGCAAAAACTGGCTGGCATAAATCGTCAACGGCAGACTGACCACTGCCGGAAGGGCGTAGGGCAGCACGTAACCGAGCAATGCCTGGCCCCGTTCGCGACTGAGCAGCAGGCGATGCGCGCACAGGCGTTTGGCCAACAATCGCCCAAGCAGCCAAAGACAGGCAAACACGGCGGCCCACACGCCGGTCAGTATCAGGAAATCGACAACGACGCTCCAGGGCGAGCGGGCCGAAGGCTGATTGACCAACTGATCCACTTCATCGGCCGCGCGGTCGGCACGCAGGCGCCAGGCGTCGAGCAGGTTTTGATTGAGATCAAGCTTGGTCTGGACCTCGTCGATGCTTGAACTGATGGCCCCCAGTAATCCGCCTTGCACCAGCGGTTCGGGGTGTGCCGGCGGCGTCGCAGCGGTCGCGGCGGCCGGCAGCCCCGGTATCGCAGCGGCTTCCAGTTGCTCGCTGCCCACAAACAGCAACGCCCCCAGCAGTATCACGGTCTTGAGCCTGATCAAAACACCCGCTCCTTTGGCTGTGTCGGTAAGGAACTGATCGAAAAATGCCGGGCAAGTTCGGACATTGCCTCTAGATAGCCGAATGGCGATACCCCATGTGGCGAGGGAGCTTGTCGGATCGCCGCACCGTCCCGCTGGGGTGCGAAGCGCCCCCAAAAATTACCATTCGGAAACATCTGATACACCGCATGCAATGGGTTAACGACTGCTGCGCAGCCGAGCGGGAGCAAGCTCCCTCGCCACAGACTATCACCCGCACTTGCGATCTTTGCGTCCAAGGCAAATATCAAATGTCCATCCCTATATTTTTCCTCACGAGCAAAATCCCGACACTGCGCTCCATCGAATCATCTTCCGGAGTTGCAGCCATGCCCATTGCCTTGCTCGCGCTGACCCTCAGCGCCTTTGCCATCGGGACGACAGAGTTCGTCATCGTTGGCCTGTTACCCACTATTGGCGCCGACCTCGGCGTCAGCCTGCCGTCCGCCGGCCTGCTGGTCAGCCTGTATGCCCTTGGCGTTGCCGTCGGCGCCCCGGTGCTGACCGCCCTCACCGGCAAGGTTCCGCGCAAGTTGTTGCTGTTGTCGCTGATGGTGCTGTTCACCCTCGGCAACCTGCTGGCGTGGCAAGCACCGGGCTACGAGTCGCTGATCCTCGCCCGGATCGTCACCGGCCTGGCCCACGGGGTGTTTTTCTCGATCGGTTCGACCATCGCCACCAGTCTAGTGCCGAAGGAAAAAGCCGCCAGCGCGATTGCCATCATGTTCACCGGCCTGACCGTGGCGCTGGTCACCGGCGTGCCGCTGGGGACATTCATCGGCCAGCATTTCGGCTGGCGCGAAACCTTCCTCGCCGTTTCGACACTGGGCGTCATCGCCTTCATCGGCAGCCTGATCTACGTGCCGAAAAATATCGCCCACAGCAAACCCGCGTCGTTCTTGCAGCAATTGCAGGTGCTCAGGCAACCTCGCCTGTTGCTGGTGTATGCGATGACGGCCGTCGGCTACGGCGGCACGTTCACCGCCTTTACCTTCCTCGCGCCAATTCTTCAGGACCTCTCCGGCTTCAGCGCCAGCGCCGTCAGCCTGGTGTTGCTGGTCTACGGCATCTCCGTGGCCGTCGGCAATATCTGGGGCGGCAAACTGGCGGACAAACGCGGTCCGATCAGCGCCCTGAAAATCATTTTTGCCCTGCTCGCCGCCGTGTTGTTCGCGCTGACCTTCACGGCCGGCAATCCCTGGCTGGCGCTGGCCACCGTGCTGGTCTGGGGCGCCGTGGCATTCGGCAACGTGCCGGGGTTGCAGGTGTACGTGGTGCGCCAGGCCGAACATCACACACCCCATGCCGTGGACGTGGCATCCGGCCTGAACATCGCCGCGTTCAACCTCGGCATTGCCGGTGGCGCCTGGGGCGGTGGCCTGATCGTCGCCCACATGGGGTTGATCCATACCGCGTGGATCGGTGGCCTGGTGGTGCTGGTGGCGCTGGCATTGACTGCGTGGAGCGGACGTCTTGATCGCCTTGGTCCGGCCTATGCCGAGCCGGCCGACGGTTCTGCCCGCATAATCACGGGCCACTGATACCCACTGTGGGAGCGGGCTTGCTCGCGAAGGCGTCGGCACACTCAACAATGAGGTGACTGACACACCGCTTTCGCGAGCAAGTCGGATCGCCGCACCGCCGCTCCCACAATTGTTCGGTGGTGCTCTGCAGAAAATCTACCGTCCGTAGCCCCATCGAAACTTTCGCCGTCGCCCCAGAGTCATCCAAAGACAGGGCCGTCAAGCGGGAGGCGACATGACAGCGAATCACACCGATATTCCCGCACACTCAAATGCAACCGACATGCGGGTACAGGATCCGTCCGTGACTTGTCGCTTCAAGGTGCTGACGGTCAACACCCATAAAGGTTTCACCGCGCTCAACCGGCGCTTCATCCTGCCAGAACTGCGTGAAGCGGTGCGCAGTGTGTCTGCCGATGTGGTGTTTTTGCAGGAAGTCCACGGCACCCACGAGCACCACCCCAAGCGTTACACCAACTGGCCGGCGATGCCGCAATACGAGTTCCTCGCCGACACCCTGTGGCCGCAGTTCGCCTATGGCCGCAATGCGGTGTATCCGGCGGGTGATCACGGCAACGCGCTGTTGTCGAAATTCCAGATCATCCGCCACGACAACCTCGACGTGTCCATCAGCGGTCACGAGAACCGCGGGATCCTGCATTGTGTGTTGCGCCTGCCAGGCGACGCCCAGGAAGTGCATGCCATTTGTGTGCATCTGGGGCTGCGCGAAAGTCACCGCACGGCGCAATTGAAGCTGCTCGCCCAGCGTCTGGACGCCCTGCCCGCCGATGCCCCGGTGATCGTCGCCGGAGACTTCAACGACTGGCGTCAGCGCGCCGATGCGTTGCTCAAACCCTGCGGTCTGCGCGAAGCCTTCGCCGCGCACCACGGCAAACCGGCGCGCAGTTTCCCCGCGCGCCTGCCGGCATTGCGTCTGGACCGCATCTACCTGCGCAACCTCAAGGCCAGCCATCCGCAAGTGCTGACCACCCGCCCCTGGTCGCACCTTTCCGACCACGTCCCGCTGTCGGTGGAGATCGAGTTATGAGCAGCCAGTCGATGGAAAAAACCACGCTGGATAACATCCCCGCTCCGCCGATCCGTGAGCCGACAGCGGTCGACGTTGAATACGGCTGGCAAGGCAGCAATCGCGTCGAGTTGCTGGAAAACGGCGAAGCGTATTTTCCCCGGGTATTTGACGCCCTGCGCCGGGCGCAAAGTGAAATCCTGCTGGAAACCTTCATTGTGTTCGAGGACAAGGTTGGCAATGAGCTGCAACAGATCCTGATCGAAGCTGCCCAGCGCGGTGTACGCACCACCGTCAGCCTCGACGGCTTTGGCTGCGGCGAATTGAGTACCGGGTTCCTTACCGCCCTGACCGCCGCCGGCGTGCACCTGCAAATGTTCGATCCGGCACCAAAACGCCTGGGCATCCGCACCAACTGGTTCCGGCGCCTGCACCGCAAGATAGTGGTGGTGGACGGCAGCATTGCCTTCATCGGCGGGATCAACTTTTCTGCCGATCACCTTGCCGACTTCGGTCCCGAGGCCAAGCAGGACTATTCCGTGGAGGTGCAAGGCCCGGCGGTGGCCGACATCCATCACTTCGCTCTGCTGCAATGCGGTCGCCCGGCGCACGCCAAATACTGGTGGCAACGCCGTCGGCAGCGGCGTTCGGAGCTGGCCGTCAGCGATCACGATGGCCAGGTGCGTCTGGTGTACCGCGACAACGGTGAACACCCGAGCGACATTGAAGAGGTTTACCGCCAGGTGTTGCGCCAGGCCAAGCGTAGGGTGGTGATCGCCAATGCCTACTTCTTTCCCGGCTTTCGCTTGTTGCGCGAGATCCGCAACGCGGCCCGCCGAGGCGTGGATGTGCGGCTGATCCTGCAGGGCCAGCCAGACATGCGGGTGGCCAAGCTTGCGGCGCGCATGACCTATGACTACCTGCTCAAATCCGGGGTGAAGATCTACGAATATTGCGACCGCCCGTTGCACGGCAAGGTCGCATTGGTGGATGAAGACTGGAGCACCGTCGGCTCGAGTAACCTCGACCCATTGAGCCTGTCGATGAATCTGGAAGCCAACGTGCTGATCCGCGACCGTGGCTTCAATCGAGTTCTGTTCGATCGCCTGGAAGACCTCAGCGACAACCATTGCAAGGCCATGTCTCACGACATCGCGCCGCGCGGGCGTGTCTGGCACATGACCATAGGTTTTCTGGTGTTTCACTTCCTGCGGCATTTCCCGGCTTGGGCCGGTTGGTTGCCGGCGCACAAACCTCGCCTGAAACCCATCCCCCCTCCGACCGGGAGCGCTGACCATGAACCGCGCTGAGCCTCACATGGAAACTGACGCCAAAAGCCCGGGCAAGTCGCACTGGAGCCGCTGGAAACGACCGCTGACGATGCTGTTTTTCCTGATGCTGATCGTGCTGTTCACGATGCTCGCCCAGCGCCTTGAGTGGAACGAAGTGTTCGATAACCTGGCCGATTTCAAGGTGCGCACGCTGATCATCGCGTCGGGGCTGACCCTGGTGAGTTTTCTGGTGTACGCCTGCTTCGACCTGATCGGCCGCACCTACATCCGCCAGAACCTGACGTGGAAGCAGATCCTGCCCGTGGGGATCATCAGCTACGCCTTCAACCTGAACCTGAGCGCCTGGGTCGGCGGCATTGCCATGCGCTACCGGTTGTATTCGCGGCTCGGGGTCAGCAAGAGCAACATCGCGAAGATCCTTGGCCTGAGCCTGGCGACCAACTGGTTCGGCTACATGGTCATTGCCGGCGCCGTGTTCAGCAGCGGGCTGGTGCGCATGCCGCCGGGCTGGAAGCTCAGCAGCAGTGCGCTGCAAGGCGTAGGGGTCTTGTTGTTGCTGTTGAGCGCCGGCTACCTGGTGGCGTGCCAGTTTGCCAAACGTCGGGAGTGGGAGATTCGCGGTATCGAAATCGACCTCCCGTCCTTGCGCATGGCGGTGCTGCAACTGACCCTCGGTGCGCTGAACTGGTCGCTGATGGCGGCGGTGATCTTCACCCTGCTGCCGAGCAAACTGGACTATCCACTGGTACTGGGCGTGCTGTTGATCAGCGCCATCGCCGGGGTCATCACCCACATCCCGGCCGGGCTCGGCGTGCTCGAGGCGGTGTTCGTGGCGCTGCTGCAACACGAGGTTTCGCGGGGTAGCCTGGTGGCCGGGCTGCTGGCCTATCGGGCGATTTATTTCATCCTGCCGTTGTTGATTGCCCTGGTGATGTACCTGTTGGTGGAAGCCAAGGCCAAGGCGTTACGGATTTCGAAGAAAACCAAATGATTTGGGGTGTGCTTGCGGACGCCTTCGCGAGCAAGCCCGCTCCCACAGTTGATCGGTGATGAACACATTCTTTGTGAACACCTGCAGACATTGTGGGAGCGGGCTTGCCCGCGAAGGCGTCCGCAGGCACACCGCAAATCACTGGGATTGAATAATGCTCAACCGCTCCCCGACCACCATCTCGGTAATCCAGTCGACAAGGATCGAGGTATAGGCCTGCTGGGAAACCGGGTCGCTCAAGGCGTGGTCGGCACCGTCGATGATGCGGTGGGTCATTGAGTGCGTCTGCTGACAGGCCGCCCGGTAGCTCATGATCGTCGCGTGCGGCACATAATCGTCGGTTTCCGACTGCACCAGCAGGACATCCCCGCGAAATTGCGAGCAGGCATGCAAGGCCCGGTTGCTGTCGGCACGCACCAGAGTGCCTCGGTAATCACGCAGATCCAGCTTGTCCAGGTCGCGTTTCGGCGTGTGCCATTGCTCGTCGCGGTACAGCGCCGGCACCCGCAGCGCCAGCCAGCGCACCGGCCGCAGCGAAGTCAGAATCGAGGCCAGATAACCCCCATAACTGGTGCCGACCACGGCAATCGCGGAGGTATCGAGGGCCGGGTGCGCGAGCAAGCGGTCATAGGCTGCCAGCAGGTCGCGCAGATTGTCCTCCCGGGTCACCCGGGACAATGGAATGCCGGTGCCGCCGGTGTGCCCGCGCAGGTCGAAGGTCAGGCATACACACCCCAAGCCGGCGATGCCTTTGGCGCGCTCCAGGTCCCGCTCCTGACTGCCGCCCCAACCGTGCACAAAAAGTACGCCGGGGACTTTCGATTTGGGGCTCAGAAAAGTCCCGCTCATCTGTTCATTATCGATATCGATCTGAATGGATTCGCTTCTAGCCGTCATAGGATTTAACCGTTACGTACTTGAGGAGAAATTCACTGCTTTGCGCCGGCCCGCGATACACCTCGATGGCATCTGCCGGCAGCGGCTGATCGATGTAGGTTTCCACCGAAGACACACGAATCGCGCGCATCCCCGGATCGTTGACGAAACTCTGCAAGGCCGCCACCTCGGCACTGCTGGCACCGCCCATGCGCCAGGATTGTTCGAGCACGCCGCTGCGCTGTTTGCCGTCGCTATCGATGCCCTGAGCGATGTCGTAGTTGCGCCGTGACGCATAGAAACGCGGATAGGCTTCATCCGCGGCGCTGTCGAACACCTGCGCCTGCTTGATAGCCACCCGCACGTCATCGGCAAGGTCCAGCTTCAACAAATCGTCGTAGCTGCCCTGCACCACCAACAGGTTCGAGCCGCCATACACCTCCTCGCCCTCAGTGTCTTTGGTCAAGTATTGATCACCGCAGTAACTCAGCACCTTGTCGCCGATGAAGCTCTGGCCGACGCTGTGGGTAATCACCTGATCAAGATCCTGCTCCAGCACCACGCCTTCGGTGAAGGTCGCGTCAGCCTCGGGCCTGGCCAGAATTTCATCGAACTCGTCGAGGCTTTGGATCACTTCCTGACCACGCCCGGCGCAAGCGTGTATCGGCTTCAGGCGGATCGGCCCGGTGTACAACAGATGCTCCGCCGCCGGGCGAGCATCCTTCAGGCAGAACACGCTGAGACCGTCGAGTACGACGCTGCGTACCCGCTGGGAAAACAAAGGAGCCCAGCCGGGCGGTGCATGGGCATGGTGGTTGAGCAGCCCATGACTGATGGCTTTGGTGCAGATGAAATCATGGTCGACATAACCACCCCACAAATCCTCCGGTCCCTTGACCCCCAGTTGCCGGGCAGCCGCAGCGCCCACCAGCGTCTGGGTCGGCAACAGGTAGAGGTCCCGACCGTCATGCAATTGCGGATCGTAACTGCCGCCGTACTTGAGTCCCATTATCTGCGCCAGCCAGCGCGCCAGCGCACGGTTTGTCTCGACTTCGTGCAGCGGCGCATCGGCGCGTACAGAATGGGCAACCACCAGTTTCTTGCGGTTTGTTGGGGTCATGCATCCCCCTTCAATCGACGCTTGATGAATGTAGTTGAAGGGGTGCAGGGATCAGGCCAAGGCCCGTTGCGCAAAGAGGGGTTTTAAATCAGCCCGTTGCGTACAAAGTGATGGCATGGGGCCTGTTTTATTCTGCACGATGCCCTTTGATACTCCGGCATTTTGCACGACTCAAGACTGGCACAAACCCCATGTGGGAGCGGGCTTGCTCGCGAATGCGGACTTTCAGTCAACATTTGCGGTGAATGACACTCTGCCTTCGCGAGCAAGCCCGCTCCCACAAGGGGCTTTGTGGTGATGGGCCTATCGTACTGCGGCCCCCGGTGTCACCCCAAACCGCGCCCGATAATCACTCGGCGCCAACCCGGTGATTTTCTTGAAGGTCGCGCGAAACGCGCCGGGGTCCTGATAACCCACGGTCCAGGCGATATGATCGATGGTGCCGTTGGTGAATTCGAGCATTTCCCGGGCCTTGCCGACTCGCAGATGCTGACAGTATTCGGTAGGTTTGAGCCCGGTGGCCGCGCGGAAGCGTCGCAGGAAGGTGCGCTCCTCCAGCCCTGCCTTTTCGGCCATCGCCGCCAGCGACACATCGGTCGCCCCGGTGCTTTGCAGCCAGTGTTGCACCTTGAGAATCGCCGCATCGCCATGACTGAGGATCGGTGCAAAATTGCTGCCGCACTCGCTGGCGCTATCGCTGTGTTCCACCACCAGAAAACGCGCGGTACTGGTGGCAATGCTCGGTCCCAGCAGCCGGTTGACCAGGCGCAAACCCAGTTCAGACCACGCCATCAGTCCGGCGGTGGTGATCAGGTCGCCATCATCGACAATCGGCGTATCGGCCTTGAGCCGTATCGCCGGATAACGTTCGGCGAATGCTTTGGCCGAAGTCCAGTGGGTGGTGGCGCTGCGGCCGTCGAGCAGACCGCTTTCAGCCAACAGGATCGAGCCCACGCAAACCCCGCCCAGTGTCGCGCCGCCGGCATGTTGCTCGCGCAACCAGCGGATCAAGCCCTGTGGCGCCTGGCCCTCGGAAAAGCCGGCAATCGATGGCGGGATCAACACGGCCACCAGGGCACGCTCCGGGCCGGGATGGCTGTCGAAGACCCGGGCCGGCGGCTGATCACCCTCGACCTGCCAATGGCTGACCCGCAGCAGGGGCAACTGCGCAGCCTGATGCTCGGCGGCGATCCGGTTCGCCACCCCGAACAAGTCCGTCAAGCCATGCACCGCCGCCATCTGCGCGCCGGGATAGATCAGCACACCGAGCTCGGCGATTGCCCTTTCTGCATCCATTGTCAGTTTTCCCCCTCTTATTGTCGGTGCGGCCAATCCCCGGACCGCCTGCCAGCGCCAATACTTCATTCCACACCCAAACACACTTCGAGGAAACAGTCATGGCCAAGCAAGCGCTCATCGTAGTCGATATCCAGAACGACTACTTCCCCCAAGGCAAGTGGCCACTGGTCGGCGCCGATGCCGCCGCCGACAACGCCGTCCGCCTGATCAAGGCCTTCCGTGATGCCGGTGATCCGGTGGTGCATATCCGCCACGAATTCACCTCCGCAGAGGCGCCGTTCTTCACCCCGAACTCCGAAGGCGCGAAGCTGCACCCCAAAGTGATCAACCGTGCAGACGAACCGGTGGTGCTCAAGCACTTCGTCAACTCGTTCCGCGAAACCGAGTTGAAATCGATCCTCGACGAGCAAGGCATCAAGGAACTGGTGGTCGTGGGCAGCATGAGCCACATGTGTGTCGACGGCATCACCCGTGCGGCGGCGGACTTCGGCTACACGGTGACCGTGATCCACGACGCCTGCGCCACCCGTGACCTGGAGTTCAATGGCGTGACGGTGCCGGCGGCCCAGGTTCATGCGGCGTTCATGGCGTCCCTGGCATTTGCGTATGCCAGCGTGGTGTCGGCCGACGAATTCCTGATAGGAAGCCAGAACGTGTAACCCTCATTCAGGACGAGACAGCAAAAATGAAAAAACCCATGGCCTCACATGCCATGGGCTTTTTATTTCCAGTGAGTCTGGACGATCTGCATCGAACGCAATACCGCCAGAATCCTGGAAAGTCATGCCAAAGCCAACAATCACTCCACTCCCTACGCATACGCGGGGGATGTTGCTTTCACCCATGCCACTTTCTGGATAACTCACTGGAAGCCTGAACAATGAACAGCATGAATATCAGCACTGACAGCTTGTCGAAAAAAACATCCCTCGGACTCACCACCATGGCGATCGGGACCTACGGCATTTACTTTGCCCTTGCCGTTATCTACTTCTGGTTCGGCGGAATGAAATTTACTCACTATGAAGCAGAGGGACTGGTGCCTCTGGTGAGCAACAGCCCTTTCCTGGGTTGGGTCTATGACCTTATCAGTGTCGATCTGTTTTCCAGTTTGCTCGGTGTCCTGGAGATTTCCATCGGTGTACTGATTGCAGGCCGCCTGCTGTCACCAAAGCTTTCCTTGATCGGAGGCGCCTTGTCTGCCGGGTTATTTTTCACCACCTTGAGCTTTATGTTCTCGACGCCCGGAGTGATTGAGCCAGGCCTTGGTTTCCCGGCCATTACGGTCGCGCCAGGCCAGTTCCTGCTCAAGGACATCGGCTTGCTTGCCGCCTCCCTGTTCGTGGCGGGCCATTCGCTGACCAGACTGGAAATTCCTTGAGCTGACAACCTCATCCGCCGATGGCCTGAATCAGCTCAATGCATTCAGGTCATCGTCATCCTCAGCCAGTGCGCCGCCCTCAGCCGCCAGGGACTTCATCCAGTCCCGTGGACTGCAGCCGGTCTTGCGGCGAAACGCACGGGCAAGCGCCGACGGACTTTCATAGCCCACCTCATCGGCGATCAGCGTAATCGGCCGCCCCTCCCGCAGGCGCTTCTGCGCCAGGCTGATACGCCAGCTCAACAGATAATCCAGCGGTGTTTGCCCCAGAACCGCGCGAAAATGCACAGCAAAAGCGGCGCGGGACATGTTCGATTCATTCGCCAACTCGGCCACTGACCAGGCCCGCTGAGGTTGGTTGTGCATCTGAATCAACGAGCGCGACAGCCGCACGTCGGCCAACCCGGCCATCATTCCAGTGCTCAACTGCTGGTGGTCAAGCAAATGCCGGAGCAGCAGGATGATCAACAGTTCGAACAAACGATCAAGCACCGCCTCCCTGCCACAATGCCCGGCGCCAGCTTCACCGAACAGCCATCTCAGGGTGTCGGCCAGCAACGGCAGCTCATCCAGAGGCAATATCAGAAGATCGGGGAGCGAAGCAGATATCGGATTACTGGCGCCGCCATCGAACAGCATCGACGCGCATAACAGCTGAGCACCTTCAGTGTCACTGGCGATGAGCTGATGTCGGTTGGGGCGCGGCAGGAAAATCAGGCTGGGGCGAGTGAGCAACAACTCACTCCTCCCCAGGCCTTTCAACGTGACAGAGCCGGCCTGCAACAGGTGAATATGGCCGCGCTGGTCGGCGCCATCGTAGGACGCCACGCCGCAAAGCTTGCCGCTGTAAAACAGGTGCGCGCGCACTCCGAACTGTGACAACAACGTAGACAGGCGATCCATAGGGCAACTCTGCACAGGGTCTGGACCCATAGCAGAGTATCACTGCGCGCTGACGGCTGGACGGTCCTCGATCCCGGCGAGGAAGCCTTGGTAAAAATGCAAAAAAGCCCGGCATCCATAAGGAGGCCGGGCTTTGTCAGGTTCTATTCTTCGGTGAAAGAATCAGAACGGGATATCGTCATCAAAGCTGTCGAAATCCGGAGCCGGTTGCGGTGCGGCCTGTTGAGGGGCCGGACGCTGTGGCTGCTGTTGCGGAGCAGGACGTTGAGCCTGCTGGCGCGGCGCGGATTGCTGGTAGTTGCCACCGCCCTGGCCCTGCTGGTCGCCCTGTGGACGGCCACCCAGCAGTTGCATGGTGCCTTGCATGTCGACCACGATTTCGGTGGTGTAACGCTTGATACCGTCTTTTTCCCACTCGCGGGTCTGCAGCTTGCCTTCGATGTAAACCTGCGAACCTTTACGCAGGTATTCGCCGGCGATTTCTGCCACTTTGCCGAACATCGATACACGGTGCCATTCGGTCTTTTCGACTTTCTGGCCGGTTTGCTTGTCGGTCCACTGTTCGCTGGTCGCCAGACTCAGGTTGGTCACGGCGTTACCGTTAGGCAAGTAGCGAACTTCGGGATCCTGGCCGCAAGTGCCGACCAATATGACTTTGTTAACCCCACGGGCCATAACGTTCTCCTAGGCTACGCACGCTGCCCCGGCCGGGTTGTTCACCAGGCGCTCAAGGGTGGTGCGATCCAATAGTTCGGTGTCCAGTTTGATGTAAATCGCCGCCTCTTCCGCGACGATGACTGCATCTGTTACCCCTACGACCGCCTTCAGGCGCTCGACCAGACCCGCTTCGCGGATCGCCTCGGGCGACAACGGCAAGCGCAGGCTTGTGACGTAGGGAGGTTCGCGCATGGTAACAGCAAAGGCCAGCCAGAGGGCAGCCAGACCGGCGCATCCGAGGAATACAACCGACAGACCGCCATGCTGGAACAGCCAGCCACCGAGGATTCCCCCCAGTGCCGAGCCGAGGAACTGGCTGGTGGAATAAACCCCCATCGCCGTGCCCTTGCCACCTGCCGGTGAAACCTTGCTGATCAGCGACGGCAATGAAGCCTCCAGCAGATTGAACGCGGTGAAGAACACCACCGTACCGATCACCAGAGACCGCAAGCTGTCACCGAACTGCCAGAAGAATAGCTCAGTGAACATCAACGTCACGACGGCGCCGAGTAAAACTCGTTTCATTTTGCGTTTCTTCTCGCCGTAGATAATGAACGGAATCATGGCGAAGAAAGAAATCAGCAGCGCGGTCAGGTACACCCACCAGTGCTGCTCTTTGGGCAACCCGGCTTTCTCGACCAGCGCCAGGGGCAAGGCGACGAAGCTGGACATCAACATCGCGTGCAAGACAAAAATGCCCAGGTCCAGGCGCAGCAGGTCCGGATGCTTGAGGGTCGGCATCAACGCCTGGCGCGCGACACCGGACTCACGGTGCTGCAACGGGCCGGTGGAGCGCGGCACCATGAACATCACGATCACGATGCCGAACAGCGCCATGCCGCCGGTGGCCAGGAACAACCCGGACAACCCGAAGGCGCGGGTCAGCAGCGGACCGACGACCATGGCCACCGCAAACGACAGGCCGATGGTCATGCCGATCATGGCCATGGCCTTGGTCCGGTGCTGCTCGCGGGTCAGGTCGGACAGCAAGGCCATGACCGCGGCGGAAATCGCCCCGGCACCCTGCAGGATTCGCCCGGCGATCACGCCCCAGATCGAATCGGCATTGGCGGCGAGCAGACTGCCGAGGGCAAAGACGATCAAGCCCAGGTAAATCACCGGGCGACGGCCGATGCGGTCGGAAATGAAACCGAACGGAATCTGGAAAACTGCCTGGGTCAGGCCATAAGCACCAATCGCCAGACCGATCAGGGCCGGCGTGGCTCCGGCCAGATCCATCCCATAGGTCGCCAGTACCGGCAACACCATGAACATGCCAAGCATACGGAAGGCGAACACCAGGGCCAGACCGCTTGCCGCGCGGGTCTCGCTACCACTCATGCGCTCGCTGTGGGGATCGTGCATGGAAAAACCTCATGTGAACCGGCGGCGATTCTACCAGTCCGATCGATTGGCGGGGTATATCGCGACGCTTTGACGCGCATTGCTGACACACTCTTCATGTAAGACAGTAGCCCTCTCGTTTGATAGTGTGCATCCATCCAGTATTTGCCCGTATACTCCTACGTTTTCGACGCCCGCCGAGCGAGGCCACCTTGGACAAGATCCTGATTCGTGGGGCTCGAACCCACAACCTGAAGAACATCGACCTGACCCTGCCACGGGACAAGCTGATCGTCATCACCGGCCTGTCCGGCTCCGGCAAGTCGTCCCTGGCTTTCGACACCTTGTACGCCGAAGGCCAGCGCCGCTACGTCGAATCGCTGTCGGCTTATGCCCGGCAGTTCCTGTCGATGATGGAAAAACCCGACGTCGACACCATCGAAGGCCTGTCGCCGGCGATCTCCATCGAACAGAAGTCCACCTCGCACAACCCGCGTTCGACGGTCGGCACCATTACCGAAATCTACGATTACCTGCGCCTGCTGTATGCCCGCGTGGGCATCCCCCGTTGCCCGGACCACGACATTCCGCTGGAAGCGCAGACCGTCAGCCAGATGGTCGACCTGGTCCTCGCCGAACCGGAGGGCAGCAAACTGATGCTGTTGGCCCCGGTCATCCGCGAGCGCAAAGGCGAGCACCTGTCGGTTTTCGAAGAACTGCGCGCACAGGGTTTTGTCCGCGCCCGAATCAACGGCAAGCTTTACGAGCTGGACGAAGCCCCCAAGCTCGACAAGCAGAAAAAACACACCATCGATGTCGTGGTCGACCGTTTCAAGGTTCGCGCCGACCTGCAACAACGCCTGGCCGAATCCTTTGAAACCGCGCTGAAACTGGCGGACGGCATCGCCCTGGTAGCGCCGATGGACAACGAACCGGGTGAAGAGATGATCTTCTCCGCACGCTTCGCCTGCCCGATCTGCGGCCACGCCATCAGCGAGCTTGAACCCAAGCTGTTCTCCTTCAACAACCCGGCCGGCGCCTGTCCGACCTGTGATGGTCTGGGGGTAAAGCAGTTCTTCGACATCAAGCGCCTGGTCAACGGCGAACTGACCCTGGCCGAAGGGGCGATTCGTGGCTGGGACCGGCGTAACGTCTATTACTTCCAGATGCTCGGCTCACTGGCCGCGCACTACAAGTTCAGCCTGGAAGTGCCGTTCAACGAACTGCCCGCCGACCAGCAGAAATTCATCCTGCATGGCAGCGGTTCGCAAAACGTCGATTTCAAATACCTGAACGACCGCGGCGACATCGTCAAACGCTCGCACCCGTTCGAAGGCATCGTGCCGAACCTGGAGCGCCGTTACCGCGAAACAGAATCGGCATCGGTGCGCGAGGAGCTGGCCAAATTCCTCAGCACCCAGTCGTGCCCGGATTGCCGTGGCACCCGTCTGCGGCGTGAAGCGCGGCACGTCTGGGTCGGCGAGAAAACCCTGCCGGCGGTGACCAACCTGCCGATCGGCGATGCGTCCGATTATTTTGGCGGGCTCAAGCTCACCGGTCGGCGTGGCGAAATTGCCGACAAGATCCTCAAGGAAATCCGCGAACGCCTGCAGTTTCTGGTCAACGTCGGCCTCGACTATCTGTCGCTGGACCGCAGTGCCGACACCTTGTCCGGTGGCGAGGCCCAGCGCATTCGCCTGGCCAGCCAGATTGGCGCCGGCCTGGTGGGTGTCCTGTACATCCTCGACGAACCCTCCATCGGCCTGCATCAGCGCGATAACGACAGGCTGCTGGGCACCCTCAAGCACCTGCGCGATATCGGCAACACGGTGATCGTGGTCGAGCACGACGAAGACGCGATCCGCCTGGCCGACTACGTGGTCGACATCGGCCCGGGCGCCGGCGTGCACGGCGGGCATATCGTCGCCGAAGGCACACCGGCCGAGGTCATGGCGCACCCGGACTCGCTGACGGGCAAATACCTGTCGGGCCGGGTGAAGATCGAAGTCCCGGCCAAACGTACGCCGCGCAACAAGAAGCTGACGCTGTCGCTCAAGGGCGCGCGCGGCAACAACCTGCGCAATGTCGACCTGGAGATTCCGATCGGTTTGCTGACCTGTGTGACCGGCGTGTCCGGCTCGGGTAAATCGACGCTGATCAACAACACGCTGTTCCCGTTGAGCGCCACCGCGCTGAATGGCGCAACGACGCTTGAGGCGGCCGCCCACGACAGCATCAAGGGCCTGGAGCACCTGGACAAGGTCGTCGACATCGACCAGAGCCCGATCGGCCGCACACCGCGCTCCAACCCGGCGACCTATACCGGACTGTTCACGCCGATCCGCGAGTTGTTCGCCGGCGTGCCGGAGTCCCGCTCCCGGGGCTACGGCCCGGGGCGCTTCTCCTTCAACGTCAAGGGCGGGCGTTGCGAAGCCTGCCAGGGCGACGGCCTGATCAAGGTCGAAATGCACTTCCTGCCGGACATCTACGTGCCGTGCGACGTGTGCAAGAGCAAGCGCTACAACCGTGAAACCCTGGAGATCAAGTACAAGGGCAAGAGCATCCACGAAACCCTCGAGATGACCATCGAGGAAGCGCGGGTGTTCTTCGATGCCGTACCGGCCCTGGCGCGCAAGCTGCAAACGTTGATGGATGTCGGCCTGTCGTACATCAAGCTGGGGCAATCGGCGACCACGCTCTCCGGAGGTGAAGCCCAGCGGGTGAAGCTGTCTCGCGAATTGTCCAAGCGTGATACCGGCAAGACCCTGTACATCCTCGATGAACCGACCACCGGGCTGCACTTCGCGGATATCCAGCAACTGCTGGACGTGCTGCATCGCCTGCGCGACCACGGCAACACCGTGGTGGTCATCGAGCACAACCTGGACGTGATCAAGACCGCCGACTGGCTGGTGGACCTCGGTCCGGAAGGTGGTTCCAAAGGCGGTCAGATCATCGCCGTCGGTACACCGGAGGAAGTGTCAGAGATGAAGCAATCTCATACCGGCTATTACCTCAAGCCGCTGCTGGAGCGGGACCGGGCTTAACCGGGCGCCATGAAAAAGCCCCTGTCACTTCATCGGTGGCAGGGGCTTTTTTGTATTCGCTGAATCAGGCGTGGGATTGCAGGTAGTTCTCAAGCCCGATCAACTTGATCAGACCCAGCTGCTTTTCGAGCCAGTAAGTGTGATCTTCTTCGGTGTCATGCAATTGAACCCGCAGCATTTCGCGGCTGACGTAGTCCTTGTGCTGCTCGCAGAGCTTGATGCCTTTGCACAGCGCAGCCCGCACCTTGTATTCCAGGCGCAAATCCGCCTCGAGCATCTCGGTCACCGTGGTGCCGACATCGAGATCGTCCGGACGCATGCGCGGAGTACCTTCGAGCATCAGGATCCGGCGCATCAAGGCATCAGCGTGCCCTGCTTCCTCTTCCATCTCGTGGTTGATTCGTTCGTAGAGCTTGGTGAAACCCCAGTCCTCATACATCCGCGAATGGACGAAATATTGATCACGCGCGGCCAGTTCGCCGGTCAGCAACGTGTTGAGGTAATCGATCACATCTGGGTGGCCTTGCATCGCCCTACATCTCCCTGCTTGAAAGTTGTAGTTTGAACCAACATGCCCTTATCGTCACTCGCAAGACGCAATAAAAGCGAAGATATTCTGAGAAAACCAGCTGAAATAACGCAAAAACCGCCCAAACAAGGGCGGTTCTGCTTCTCATTTAGACTTCGTTAAGCTGTACGTTGAGCAGCTTTGCGATTGCTTCTCCATACGCCGGGTCAGCTTTGTAGAAATGTTGCAGCTGGCGATCAACCACATCACTCGTCACCCCCGCCATCGCACCGGCGATGTTGCTGACCAGCAGTGATTTCTGCTCTTCAGACATCAAGCGGAACAACGCGCCGGCGTGACTGTAGTAATCAGTGTCTTCGCGGTGGTCGTAACGATCGGCGGCACCACTGAGGGCCAATGCCGGCTCTGCAAAACGAGGTGCCTGCTTCGGCGATTCCACGTAGCTGTTTGGCTCGTAGTTCGGCGCCGCACCGCCATTGCTGCCAAAGGCCATCGATCCATCGCGCTGATAAGTGTTGACCGGACTGCGCGGAGCGTTGACTGGCAACTGTTGGTGATTGGTGCCGACACGGTAGCGGTGAGCATCCGCGTAGGCAAAGACCCGACCTTGCAGCATACGATCCGGCGACAAACCAACGCCTGGAACCATGTTGCTGGGACCGAACGCCGCCTGCTCGACTTCCGCGAAGTAGTTCTGCGGATTGCGATTGAGCTCCAACTCTCCGACTTCAATCAGTGGAAACTCTTTTTGCGACCAGGTTTTGGTGACATCAAACGGGTTCTCGTAGTGCGCTGCCGCCTGAGACTCGCTCATGATCTGAATGCACACGCGCCATTTCGGGAAATCACCCTGCTCGATGGCATTGAACAAGTCGCGCTGGGCGTAATCCGGATCTGTACCAGCCAGGCGCGCAGCCTCAGCGGGAGCAAGGTTCTTGATCCCTTGTTTGGTCTTGTAGTGCCACTTCACCCAGTGGCGCTCGCCTTTAGCGCTGATGAGGCTGTACGTGTGGCTGCCAAAGCCGTGCATGTGGCGATATCCGTCAGGGATACCGCGGTCGGAAAACAGGATGGTGACCTGGTGCAACGCTTCGGGCGAATGCGACCAGAAGTCCCACATCGCCTGGGCACTTTTCAGGTTGCTTTGCGGCAAACGCTTCTGGGTGTGGATAAAGTCTGGAAACTTCAATGGGTCACGAATGAAGAACACTGGCGTGTTATTGCCAACAATGTCCCAGTTGCCTTCCTCGGTGTAGAACTTCAAGGCAAACCCGCGTGGATCGCGCTCGGTATCGGCCGAACCGCGCTCACCACCCACGGTGGAAAACCGCAGGAAAGTCGGGGTCTGCTTGCCGACCGCCTCAAACAGTTTCGCACTGGTGTATTGAGTGATATCACGCGTCACTGTGAACGTACCGTAGGCACCCGAGCCTTTGGCGTGCACACGGCGCTCGGGGATGTTTTCACGGTTGAAATGGGCAAGCTTCTCGATCAGATGAAAGTCGTCGAGCAGCAGCGGGCCACGAGGGCCAGCAGAACGGGAATTCTGGTTATCGGCAACAGGAGCGCCACTGGCGGTGGTAAGCGTTTTGTTTTGGCTCATGCGATCTTCCTTCCTTTGTCGGTCTTGAACTGCCGGCTATCGGCTGAGAAGGAGTATTGATCATCAATATGACAGCTACAAATTCATTAACTTGCAGACATCGATAGATAAAAACTAATTATCATCCCCATCACATCATGACGATGTGGACGAAGAAGACGCTTGTACAAACGGCGCGTTTCTTACAGGCACAAAAAACCGGGCACTAGGCCCGGTTCCTTGTTTCAGACTGACGTCTTACTCGGCGGATACAGCTTCGCCAGCAGTAGCACGATCAACCAACTCGACGTACGCCATAGGCGCGTTGTCGCCAGCGCGGAAACCGCACTTGAGGATGCGCAGGTAGCCACCCTCACGGGTAGCGTAACGCTTGCCCAGGTCGTTGAAGAGCTTACCAACGATAGCTTTCGAACGAGTACGGTCGAAAGCCAGACGACGGTTAGCAACGCTGTCTGTCTTGGCCAGAGTGATCAGCGGCTCGGCAACGCGGCGCAGTTCTTTGGCTTTTGGCAGAGTCGTTTTGATCAGCTCGTGCTCGAACAGCGACACCGCCATGTTTTGGAACATGGCCTTGCGGTGCGAGCTGGTGCGGCTCAGGTGACGACCACTTTTACGATGACGCATGGTTCATTCCTTACCAAACACTACGTTCGGTGATTACGACGATCAGGCAGTCGCCTTGTCGTCCTTCTTAAGACTTGCAGGCGGCCAGTTGTCGAGGCGCATGCCGAGGGACAGACCGCGGGAGGCCAGAACGTCCTTGATTTCAGTCAAGGATTTCTTGCCCAGGTTCGGAGTCTTCAACAGTTCCACTTCGGTACGCTGAATCAGGTCACCGATGTAGTAAATGTTTTCCGCCTTAAGGCAGTTAGCCGAACGTACAGTCAGTTCCAGATCGTCAACCGGGCGAAGCAGGATCGGATCGATCTCGTCTTCCTGCTCGACAACCACTGGCTCACTGTCACCCTTGAGGTCGACGAACGCAGCCAACTGCTGTTGCAGGATGGTTGCAGCGCGGCGAATAGCCTCTTCAGGATCCAGAGTACCGTTGGTTTCCAGATCAATAACCAGCTTGTCCAGGTTAGTACGCTGCTCGACACGGGCGTTTTCCACCACGTATGCGATACGGCGAACCGGGCTGAACGAAGAGTCAAGCTGCAAGCGACCGATGCTGCGGCTTTCGTCTTCATCGCTCTGACGCGAGTCTGCCGGTTCATAACCACGACCACGAGCTACTACGAGCTTCATGTTCAGGGCGCCGTTAGACGCCAGGTTAGCGATTACGTGATCGGGATTAACGATCTCGACATCATGATCCAGCTGAATATCGGCAGCGGTAACCACCCCCGAACCCTTCTTCGACAAGGTCAGCGTAACTTCGTCACGACCGTGCAGCTTGATAGCCAGACCTTTAAGGTTCAACAGGATTTCAATGACGTCTTCCTGTACACCTTCGATGGCGCTGTACTCGTGGAGCACACCGTCAATCTCGGCCTCGACTACTGCACAGCCGGGCATTGAGGACAACAGGATGCGGCGCAGCGCGTTGCCCAGGGTATGGCCAAAACCACGCTCGAGAGGCTCGAGAGTGATCTTGGCGCGGGTTGGACTGACAACCTGCACATCAATGTGGCGGGGTGTCAGGAACTCATTTACCGAAATCTGCATGGATGCACCTATTTTCTAGCCCTTACTTGGAGTAGAGCTCGACAATCAGGCTTTCGTTGATGTCGGCGGACAGATCACTGCGAGCTGGAACGTTCTTGAAAACGCCCGACTTCTTCTCAGTGTCTACTTCTACCCATTCTACGCGGCCACGTTGGGCACACAGATCGAGAGCTTGGACAATGCGAAGTTGATTTTTTGCTTTCTCGCGAACAGCAACCACGTCACCAGCACGAACCTGGTAGGACGGTACGTTAACGGTCTGACCGTTTACGCTGATCGACTTGTGCGATACCAGCTGACGGGATTCGGCGCGAGTCGAACCAAAGCCCATACGGTATACAACGTTGTCCAGACGGCATTCGAGCAGTTGCAGCAGGTTCTCACCGGTTGCACCTTTCTTGCCAGCAGCTTCTTTGTAGTAGCCGCTGAATTGACGCTCGAGAACGCCGTAGATACGACGGACCTTCTGCTTTTCACGCAGTTGGGTGCCGTAGTCGGACTGGCGACCGCGGCGTTGGCCGTGGATACCAGGTGCTGCTTCAATGTTGCACTTCGATTCGATCGCGCGCACGCCGCTCTTCAGGAAGAGATCGGTGCCTTCGCGACGAGCGAGTTTGCATTTTGGACCAATGTAACGAGCCATTCTTTACAATCTCCTGGATTACACGCGGCGCTTCTTCGGCGGACGGCACCCGTTGTGCGGGATTGGCGTCACGTCGGTGATGCTGGCGATCTTGTAGCCACAGCCGTTCAAAGCGCGGACTGCGGATTCACGACCTGGACCTGGACCTTTGACGTTGACGTCGAGGTTTTTCAGGCCGTATTCCAGCGCAGCTTGACCAGCACGTTCAGCAGCTACCTGAGCAGCAAACGGGGTGGACTTGCGGGAACCGCGGAAACCCGAACCACCGGAGGTAGCCCAGGAAAGAGCGTTACCTTGACGGTCGGTGATGGTCACGATGGTGTTGTTAAAAGATGCATGGATGTGGGCGATGCCATCAACCACTGTCTTTTTAACTTTTTTACGAGGACGAGCAGCAGGTTTTGCCATGATTAAATTCCTGTCGATTCGCTGGGGCGATTACTTGCGGATCGGCTTACGCGGACCTTTACGGGTACGCGCGTTGGTCTTGGTACGCTGACCGCGCACTGGAAGACCGCGACGATGACGCAGACCGCGATAGCAACCGAGGTCCATCAAGCGCTTGATTTTCATGTTGATTTCGCGACGCAGGTCACCTTCAGTGGTGAACTTCGCCACTTCGCCACGCAGCTGTTCAATCTGCTCGTCGCTCAGATCTTTGATCTTTGCTGCTGGGTTTACCCCAGTCTCTGCACAAATTTTCTGTGCAGTAGTGCGACCAACACCATAGATGTAGGTCAGCGAGATAACAGTATGCTTGTTATCTGGAATGTTAACGCCTGCAATACGGGCCATTCAGTGGGACTCCAATTGACAGCTACCTACGCCCCGGAAGCCAAGAAATAGGGCGCGAGATAATATCGCTGTAATAACAAATAATCAACCCGGCAGCGCACTAGCTGCCGGGCTTGAAGCACAATCACACTCAGCCTTGGCGCTGTTTGTGACGCGGTTCCGCGCTGCAAATTACTCGAACAACACCTTCGCGGCGAATAATCTTGCAGTTACGGCACAGCTTTTTCACCGATGCACGAACTTTCATCACCAACTCCTCGAACCTTATGGGTCAGCGCAGCATGCCGCTGCCGTAACCCTTCAGGTTGGCTTTCTTCATCAGGGATTCGTACTGGTGCGAAACGAGGTGCGATTGTACTTGGGACATGAAGTCCATCACAACCACGACGACGATCAGCAACGAGGTCCCGCCAAGGTAGAACGGTACGTTCGCTGCAACCACCAGGAACTGGGGCAACAGGCAGACGGCCGTCATGTAAAGAGCACCGAACATGGTCAAGCGAGTCAGAACGCCATCAATGTAGCGCGCAGACTGCTCACCTGGACGGATACCCGGAATAAAGGCACCGGACTTCTTCAGGTTTTCCGCTACGTCTTTCGGATTGAACATCAACGCCGTATAGAAGAAGCAGAAGAAAATAATCCCTGCACTAAACAGCAGAATATTCAACGGCTGACCAGGAGCGATCGACTGCGAGATGTCCTGCAACCAGCCCATACCTTCAGACTGACCGAACCAGGCACCCAACGAAGCCGGGAACAGCAAAATGCTGCTCGCGAAAATAGCCGGAATAACACCGGCCATGTTCACCTTCAGCGGCAAGTGGCTGGTCTGCGCAGCGAAGACCTTGCGGCCCTGCTGACGCTTGGCGTAGTGAACAGCAATACGACGCTGACCACGCTCAATGAACACCACGAAACCGATAATCGCTACTGCCAGCAAACCGATGGCAACCAGGGCGAAGATGTTGATATCACCCTGACGTGCAGACTCGAAAGACTGCCCGATCGCTCTCGGAAGACCGGCGACGATACCTGCGAAGATCAACATCGAGATACCGTTGCCTACACCACGCTCAGTGATCTGCTCACCCAGCCACATCATGAACATCGCGCCCGCCACAAATGTGGTTACCGCAACGAAATGAAAGCTGAAGTCAGCAGTGAACGAAACGCCCTGCCCCGCCAGACCAATGGACATGCCAATGGCCTGGACGAGAGCGAGGACGACAGTGCCGTAGCGGGTGTACTGGCTTATCTTGCGACGGCCAGCTTCACCTTCCTTCTTCAACTGCTCCAGCTGCGGGCTGACGGCGGTCATCAGTTGCATGATGATCGATGCCGAGATGTACGGCATGATCCCCAGTGCAAAGATGCTCATCCGTTCCAGCGCGCCGCCGGAAAACATGTTGAACAAGCTAAGAATGGTCCCCTCATTCTGTCGAAACAGGTCCGCGAGTCGGTCCGGGTTGATACCTGGAACCGGGATGTGTGCGCCTATTCGGTAGACGATAATCGCCAGGAACAGAAAACGCAGACGAGCCCAGAGTTCAGACATACCGCCTTTGCCGAGCGCAGAGAGAGCACCTTGCTTAGCCATTTATTCCTCGAACTTGCCGCCAGCTGCTTCGATAGCCGCACGCGCACCTTTGGTGGCGCCGATTCCCTTGCCGATAGTGACAGCGCGAGTCACTTCACCGGACAGCATGATTTTCACACGCTGTACGTTGACGTTGATCACGTTGGCATCTTTCAGGGACTGCACGGTGACGATGTCGCCTTCCACTTTAGCCAGCTCGGACAGACGCACTTCTGCGCGATCCATGGCTTTCAGGGAAACGAAACCGAACTTCGGCAGGCGACGATGCAGCGGCTGTTGACCGCCTTCAAAGCCTGGAGCAATGGTGCCACCGGAGCGAGAGGTCTGACCTTTGTGACCACGGCCACCAGTCTTACCCAAACCACTACCGATACCACGGCCCGGACGATGCTTTTCGCGACGGGAACCCGGCGCTGGACTCAGATCATTGAGTTTCATCGATTAACCCTCGACACGCAGCATGTAGTAAGCCTTGTTGATCATCCCGCGATTCTCGGGAGTATCCTGGACTTCTACAGTGTGACCGATGCGACGCAGACCCAGACCCTTAACGCACAGTTTGTGGTTAGGGATGCGGCCGGTCATGCTTTTGATCAGCGTAACTTTAACGGTAGCCATGATCAGAAGATCTCCTTGACGCTTTTGCCACGCTTGGCGGCAATGGATTCAGGAGACTGCATTGCTTTCAAACCCTTGAAAGTGGCGTGAACCACGTTTACCGGGTTAGTCGAGCCGTAGCACTTGGCCAGAACGTTCTGAACGCCAGCAACTTCGAGGACAGCACGCATAGCGCCGCCAGCGATGATACCGGTACCTTCAGAAGCAGGCTGCATGTACACCTTCGAAGCGCCGTGAGCGGACTTCATTGCGTACTGCAGGGTGGTGCCGTTCAGATCAACCTGGATCATGTTGCGGCGAGCAGCTTCCATTGCCTTCTGGATCGCAGCAGGCACTTCACGCGACTTGCCACGGCCGAAGCCAACACGGCCCTTACCATCACCAACCACGGTCAACGCGGTGAAAGTGAAGATACGGCCGCCTTTAACGGTTTTGGCTACGCGGTTAACTTGAACCAGCTTCTCGATGTAGCCTTCGTCGCGCTTTTGGTCGTTATTTGACATAACTTAGAACTCCAGCCCAGCTTCACGAGCAGCATCAGCCAGCGCTTTAACGCGGCCGTGGTACTTGAAGCCAGAGCGGTCGAAAGCCACCTGCGAGACGCCAGCGGCCTTAGCACGCGTAGCGACCAGCTGGCCAACCTTAGTGGCCGCGTCGATGTTGCCGGTGGCACCATCACGCAGTTCTTTATCCAAAGTCGAGGCGCTTGCCAGGACTTTGTTGCCGTCGGCCGAAATGACCTGGGCGTAGATGTGCTGCGAAGAGCGGAACACGCAGAGACGCACGACTTCGAGTTCGTGCATTTTCAGGCGTGCTTTGCGAGCGCGACGCAGTCGAGTAACTTTTTTGTCGGTCATTTGCTATGCCCTACTTCTTCTTGGCTTCTTTACGACGGACGACTTCGTCCGCGTAGCGCACACCTTTGCCTTTGTACGGCTCTGGTGGACGGAAGTCGCGGATCTCGGCGGCCACTTGACCTACCAGCTGCTTGTCGATGCCCTTGATCAGGATATCGGTCTGGCTAGGAGTCTCAGCGGTGATGCCTTCCGGCAGTTCGTAATCCACTGGGTGCGAGAAGCCAAGAGCCAGGTTCAGCACTGTGCCTTTTGCTTGCGCTTTGTAACCAACACCGACCAGCTGGAGCTTGCGCTCGAAGCCTTGGCTTACGCCTTGGACCATGTTGTTTACCAACGCACGAGTGGTACCAGCCATTGCGCGAGTCTGTTGATCGCCATTGCGAGCAGCGAAACGCAGCTCACCAGCTTCTTCAACGATCTCAACGGACGAATGGATGTTCAGTTCGAGAGTGCCCTTGGCACCCTTCACCGAAAGCTGTTGGCCTGCGAATTTTACTTCGACACCGGCTGGCAGCTTAACGGGGTTCTTAGCGACGCGAGACATGCTTATCCCCCCTTAGAACACAGTGCAAAGAACTTCGCCGCCGACACCGGCAGCGCGCGCAGCACGATCAGTCATCACACCCTTGTTGGTGGAGACGATAGACACACCGAGACCGCCACGAACTTTCGGCAGATCATCGACGGACTTGTACTGACGCAGGCCTGGACGGCTAACGCGCTTCACTTCTTCGATAACCGGACGGCCTTCGAAGTACTTCAGCTCGATGGACAGCAGTGGTTTGATTTCGCTGCTGATCTGATAACCCGCAATGTAACCTTCGTCCTTCAGGACTTTGGCAACAGCTACCTTCAACGTGGAAGATGGCATGCTTACGACGGACTTTTCAGCCATCTGGGCATTACGGATACGAGTTAGCATGTCCGCTAACGGGTCCTGCATACTCATGGGCTAGACGCTCCTAATACAAAAAAATTAGCCTTGCGGCTATTACGTGTCGCCGAGAATCTCCGGGCATGAAAAACACGGGCTCAGGCGAGCCGGGTATTCTAGACACACCCCAGAAATGAATCAAGCCCCAAAAGGGGCTTGATCCAGATTCAAGGCCACCGGTGGTCAGGATCTTGCGATCCTGGACACCGAGACTTTGACAGTACTTACCAGCTGGCTTTAACCAGACCCGGTACGTCACCACGCATGGCAGCTTCACGCAGCTTGTTACGGCCGAGGCCGAACTTGCGGTAAACGCCGTGTGGACGACCGGTCAGGCGGCAGCGGTTACGCATGCGCGAAGCGCTTGCGTCACGTGGCTGCTTCTGCAGGGCTACTGTAGCTTCCCAACGCGCTTCTGGACTTGCGTTCAGATCAACGATGATAGCTTTCAGTGCTGCACGCTTCTTGGCGTACTTGGCAACCGTGAGCTGACGCTTCAGCTCGCGGTTTTTCATGCTCATCTTGGCCATGGTCCTACTCCAATCAGTTGCGGAACGGGAATTTGAACGCACGCAGCAGAGCGCGGCCTTCATCATCGTTCTTGGCAGTGGTGGTCAGGGTGATGTCCAGACCGCGGAGAGCATCGATCTTGTCGTAGTCGATTTCCGGGAAGATGATCTGCTCTTTCACGCCCATGCTGTAGTTGCCACGACCATCGAAGGACTTGGCATTCAGGCCGCGGAAGTCGCGAACCCGAGGCAGGGAGATCGACAGCAGACGATCCAGGAACTCGTACATACGCTCACGGCGCAGGGTCACTTTGACGCCGATCGGCCAACCTTCACGGACTTTAAAGCCAGCGATGGATTTGCGAGCGTAGGTCACAACGACTTTCTGGCCGGTGATCTTTTCCAGGTCAGCAACAGCGTGCTCGATGACTTTTTTGTCGCCGATCGCTTCGCCCAGACCCATGTTCAGGGTGATTTTGGTAACGCGCGGAACTTCCATCACGTTCGAAAGCTTAAGTTCTTCCTTAAGTTTCGGAGCAATTTCCTTCCGGTAAATCTCTTTTAGTCGTGCCATGGTCTCATCTACCTAGCAGTGTTCAAGCATCAACCGCTTTTTGGGTCGACTTGAAGACACGAATTTTCTTGCCGTCTTCTACTTTGAAACCAACGCGGTCAGCCTTGTTGGTTTCGCTGTTGAAAATGGCGACGTTAGAAGCATCCAGTGGAGCTTCTTTTTCGACGATACCGCCCTGCACGCCCGACATCGGGTTAGGCTTGGTATGACGCTTGACCAGGTTCAGACCACCAATAACCAGACGGTTGTTAGCGAGAACCTTAAGCACCTTACCGCGCTTACCTTTGTCTTTACCGGCGATCACGATGATCTCGTCGTCACGACGAATCTTTTGCATGTCGGATCTCCTTACAGCACTTCTGGGGCGAGCGAGACGATCTTCATGAACTTCTCAGTACGAAGTTCACGGGTCACTGGCCCAAAGATACGGGTGCCGATCGGCTCTTGCTTGTTGTTCAACAGAACAGCAGCGTTGCCATCAAAGCGGATAATGGAGCCATCAGCACGACGTACGCCGTGACGAGTGCGGACTACAACAGCAGTCATCACTTGGCCTTTTTTCACCTTACCGCGAGGAATTGCTTCCTTGACGGTAACTTTGATGATGTCACCGATACCAGCGTAACGACGATGGGAGCCACCCAGCACCTTGATGCACATAACGCGGCGAGCGCCGCTGTTATCGGCCACATCGAGCATGGATTGAGTCTGAATCATATAATTTCTCCGACCCCTAGTCCTTAGACTTCCACAGCGCGTTCGAGAACATCAACCAGCGCCCAAGACTTGGTCTTGGCCAAAGGACGAGTTTCACGAATAGTGACTTTGTCGCCGATGTGGCACTGATTGGTTTCGTCGTGCGCGTGCAGCTTAGTCGAACGCTTAACGTATTTACCGTAGATCGGGTGCTTAACGCGACGCTCGATCAGAACGGTGATGGTTTTGTCCATCTTGTCGCTGACAACACGGCCAGTCAGCGTACGGACAGTTTTTTCGGCTTCAGCCATGATTACTTACCTGCCTGCTGGTTGAGCACAGTCTTCACGCGAGCGATGTCACGCTTAACTTGCGAGAGCAGATGAGACTGCCCCAACTGGCCAGTTGCTTTCTGCATACGCAGATTGAACTGGTCGCGCAGCAGGCCGAGCAGTTGCTCGTTCAGCTGCTGTGCGGATTTTTCACGAAGTTCATTCGCTTTCATCACATCACCGTCCGTTTAACAAAGGAGGTGGCGAGCGGCAGCTTTGCAGCAGCCAGGGCGAAAGCCTCACGCGCCAGCTCTTCAGAAACACCCTCGATTTCATACAGGACTTTGCCTGGCTGAATCTGGGCAACCCAGTATTCCACGTTACCCTTACCTTTACCCATCCGAACCTCGAGAGGCTTTTTGGAGATCGGCTTGTCCGGGAATACACGGATCCAGATCTTGCCACCACGTTTTACGTGACGGGTCAGTGCACGACGCGCTGACTCGATCTGACGAGCGGTGAGACGACCACGAGCAACAGACTTCAGCGCGAACTCGCCGAAGCTGACTTTGCTACCGCGCAATGCCAGGCCACGGTTGTGACCAGTCATTTGCTTGCGGAACTTCGTACGCTTTGGTTGCAACATTTGGCGTACCCCTTACTTAGCAGCTTTTTTACGAGGCGCTGGTGCTTGTGGTTTCAGTTCTTCTTGGCGACCACCAATTACTTCGCCTTTGAAGATCCAAACCTTTACACCGATCACACCGTAAGTGGTGTGAGCTTCGTAGTTGGCATAGTCGATGTCGGCACGCAGGGTGTGCAATGGCACACGACCTTCGCGATACCATTCAGTACGTGCGATTTCAGCACCGCCGAGACGACCGCTCACTTGGATTTTGATGCCTTTGGCACCAATGCGCATGGCGTTCTGTACGGCGCGCTTCATAGCACGACGGAACATTACGCGACGCTCCAGCTGCTGAGCTACGCTCTGCGCAACCAGCATACCGTCGAGCTCCGGCTTGCGGATCTCTTCGATATTGATGTGCACAGGCACACCCATTTGCTTGGTCAGGTCCTGACGCAGTTTCTCAACATCTTCACCTTTCTTCCCGATAACGATACCTGGACGAGCGGTGTGGATGGTGATGCGTGCAGTTTGGGCCGGACGATGGATATCTATACGGCTTACGGACGCGCTTTTTAGTTTGTCTTGGAGGTACTCACGCACATTCAGATCTGCGAGCAAATAGTCCGCATAAGTCCGACCGTCTGCGTACCAGACGGAGGTGTGCTCCTTGACGATTCCCAGGCGAATGCCAATGGGATGTACTTTCTGACCCATCTCTTCGACTCCGTTACTTGTCAGCAACCTTGACAGTGATATGGCAAGACCGCTTGACGATGCGATCAGCACGGCCTTTGGCACGTGGCATGATGCGCTTCAGCGAACGCCCTTCGTTGACGAAAACGGTGCTGACCTTCAGGTCATCAACGTCTGCGCCTTCGTTATGCTCGGCGTTGGCTACGGCCGACTCCAGCACTTTCTTCATGATCTCGGCGGCTTTCTTACTGCTGAAAGCCAACAGGTTGAGCGCTTCGCCCACCTTCTTCCCGCGGATCTGGTCGGCGACCAAGCGGGCTTTCTGGGCGGAGATTCGAGCGCCCGACAACTTAGCGGCTACTTCCATTTCCTAACCCCTTAACGCTTGGCTTTCTTGTCTGCCACGTGCCCGCGATAAGTGCGGGTACCGGCGAACTCGCCCAGTTTGTGGCCGACCATGTCTTCGTTCACGAGAACTGGGACGTGCTGACGACCGTTGTGTACTGCGATGGTCAGACCGACCATTTGTGGCAGGATCATCGAACGACGCGACCAGGTTTTCACCGGTTTGCGATCGTTCTTTTCCGCCGCCACCTCGATCTTCTTCAGTAGGTGAAGATCGATAAAAGGACCTTTTTTCAGAGAACGTGGCACTGTCGTATCCCTCTATTTACTTGCGACGACGGACGATCATTTTGTCGGTACGCTTATTACCACGAGTCTTCGCGCCCTTAGTCGGGAAGCCCCATGGCGATACCGGATGACGACCACCAGAGGTACGACCTTCACCACCACCATGTGGGTGGTCAACCGGGTTCATGGCAACACCACGAACGGTTGGGCGAACGCCACGCCAGCGTTTGGCACCGGCTTTACCCAGCGAACGCAGGCTGTGCTCGGAGTTCGAGACTTCGCCCAGGGTCGCACGGCATTCAGCCAGGACTTTACGCATTTCACCGGAACGCAGACGCAGGGTAACGTACACGCCTTCACGAGCGATCAGCTGAGCCGAAGCACCAGCGGAACGAGCGATCTGTGCGCCTTTACCTGGCTTCAGTTCGATGCCGTGTACGGTAGAACCGACTGGAATGTTGCGCAGTTGCAGAGCGTTGCCTGGCTTGATTGGAGCCAGAGCGCCTGCGATCAGCTGGTCGCCAGCACTCACGCCTTTAGGGGCGATGATGTAGCGGCGCTCGCCGTCTGCGTAGCAGAGCAGTGCGATGTGAGCAGTACGGTTTGGATCGTATTCGATACGCTCGACAGTGGCGACGATGCCATCTTTGTCGTTGCGACGGAAATCGACCATACGGTAATGCTGCTTATGACCACCACCGATGTGACGAGTGGTAATACGGCCATTGTTGTTACGACCACCAGTCTTCGATTTCTTCTCGAGCAGCGGTGCGTGAGGAGCGCCTTTATGCAGCTCCTGGTTGACCACCTTGACCACAAAACGGCGGCCAGGGGAAGTCGGTTTGCATTTAACGATTGCCATGATGCACCCCTTCCTTACTCAGCACTGCTGCTGAAATCGAGATCTTGGCCTGGCTGAAGGGAGATAACTGCCTTCTTCCAGTCATTACGCTTGCCCAGACCGCGAGCAGTGCGCTTGCTCTTACCCAGAACATTCAGGGTAGTTACACGCTCTACTTTCACGCTGAACAGGCTTTCGACGGCCTTCTTGATTTCCAGCTTGGTTGCGTCAGTAGCAACCTTGAAAACGAACTGGCCTTTCTTGTCTGCCAGAACCGTAGCCTTCTCGGAAACGTGCGGGCCAAGCAGAACTTTAAATACGCGTTCCTGGTTCATCCCAGCAGCTCCTCGAATTTCTTCACGGCCGACACGGTGATCAACACCTTGTCGTATGCGATCAGACTAACTGGATCGGAACCTTGCACGTCACGTACATCTACGTGTGGCAGGTTACGAGCAGCCAGGTACAGGTTCTGATCAACAGCGTCCGACACGATCAGAACGTCGGTCAGGCTCATGTTGTTCAGCTTGCCCAGCAGGTCTTTGGTTTTCGGCGTTTCAACGGCGAAATCCTGAACCACGACCAGACGATCAGTACGCACCAGCTCAGCAAGGATGGAACGCATTGCTGCGCGATACATCTTCTTGTTCAGCTTCTGGGAGTGATCCTGAGGACGAGCTGCGAAAGTGGTACCGCCGCCACGCCAGATTGGGCTACGGATAGTACCGGCACGAGCACGGCCAGTACCTTTCTGACGCCATGGGCGCTTGCCGCCACCACGAACGTCGGAACGGGTCTTTTGCTGCTTGGAACCCTGACGGCCGCCGGCCATGTAGGCCACGACTGCTTGGTGAACCAGCGTCTCGTTGAATTCGCCGCCAAATGTCAGTTCGGAAACTTCGATCGCTTGAGCGTCATTTACATTTAATTGCATGTCAGCTTCCCCTTAACCGCGAGCCTTGGCTGCTGGACGTACAACCAAGTTGCCGCCAGTAGCGCCAGGAACAGCGCCCTTGACCAACAACAGATTGCGTTCAGCGTCCACGCGCACTACTTCGAGGGACTGCACGGTCACGCGCTCAGCGCCCATATGACCGGACATTTTTTTGCCCTTGAATACACGACCAGGAGTCTGGCACTGGCCGATAGAGCCTGGAACGCGGTGGGATACGGAGTTACCGTGGGTGTTATCTTGCCCGCGGAAATTCCAACGCTTGATCGTACCCTGGAAGCCTTTACCCTTGGACTGACCGGTTACATCAACCAGTTGACCAGCGGCGAAGATTTCAGCGTTGATCAGATCGCCGGCCTGGTACTCGCCTTCTTCAAGGCGGAATTCCATTACGGTACGACCAGCGGCAACGTTCGCTTTAGCGAAGTGGCCAGCCTGAGCTGCTGTTACACGCGAAGCACGACGCTCGCCGACAGTGACTTGCACTGCACGATAGCCATCGGTCTCTTCAGTTTTGAACTGGGTGACGCGATTCGGCTCGATCTCAATGACCGTGACCGGAATGGAGACACCTTCTTCGGTGAAAATACGGGTCATACCGCATTTACGACCGACTACACCAATAGTCATGTTGTAAACCTCATGAGTGTACGGGGCTTTCACCCGCTATGGCCGCCCATTTCAGAGCGTTACACGACTAAGACCGAGTCTTAGCCGAGGCTGATCTGCACTTCCACACCGGCCGCAAGATCAAGCTTCATAAGAGCATCAACGGTTTTATCCGTTGGCTGGACGATGTCCAGAACGCGCTTATGAGTACGGATCTCGTACTGGTCACGCGCGTCTTTGTTGACGTGCGGGGAGACCAGAACGGTGAACCGCTCTTTACGGGTAGGCAGTGGAATTGGACCACGCACTTGAGCACCAGTACGTTTCGCGGTTTCCACGATTTCCTGGGTTGATTGGTCGATCAGGCGATGGTCGAAAGCCTTCAACCTGATACGGATTTGCTGATTTTGCATTGGATTTCAGACTCCGGCTGCTATTCCCACCGAGCGCAATACGCCCGTTAAAAGGAGGCGCAATTCTATAGACGCCCCAGATAGGTGTCAACCCAATAAAAAAGCCCCCGCTGAGCGGGGGCTTTTCAAAGCATCGAAGCTATCTCAAAAGAGATGCTTACTCGATGATTTTGGCTACGACGCCAGCGCCGACGGTACGACCGCCTTCACGGATAGCGAAACGCAGACCGTCTTCCATTGCGATGGTCTTGATCAGGGTAACTTCCATCTGGATGTTGTCACCTGGCATTACCATTTCAACGCCTTCTGGCAGCTGGCAGTTACCAGTCACGTCAGTAGTACGGAAGTAGAACTGTGGACGGTAGCCTTTGAAGAACGGAGTGTGACGACCGCCTTCTTCCTTGCTCAGAACGTAAACTTCTGCGGTGAACTTGGTGTGCGGCTTAACCGAACCCGGCTTAACCAGAACCTGGCCACGCTCAACGTCGTCACGCTTGGTACCACGCAGCAGAACGCCGCAGTTCTCGCCAGCACGACCTTCGTCGAGCAGCTTGCGGAACATTTCAACACCGGTGCAGGTGGTGGTGGTGGTGTCACGCAGACCAACGATTTCCAGTGCATCTTGAACGCGAACGATACCGCGCTCGATACGACCAGTCACAACAGTACCACGACCCGAGATCGAGAATACGTCTTCGATTGGCATCAGGAATGGCTTGTCGATAGCGCGCTCTGGTTCTGGGATGTAGCTGTCCAGAGTTTCAACCAGTTTACGAACGGCAGTGGTGCCCATTTCGTTGTCGTCTTTGCCTTCCAGCGCCATACGAGCCGAACCGATGATGATTGGAGTGTCATCGCCCGGGAAGTCGTAGGTGGACAGCAGGTCGCGAACTTCCATCTCGACCAGCTCCAGCAGCTCAGCGTCGTCTACCAGGTCAGCCTTGTTCAGGAAAACCACGATGTACGGAACGCCTACCTGACGGGACAGCAGGATGTGCTCACGGGTTTGTGGCATCGGACCATCAGCGGCCGAGCAAACCAGAATCGCGCCGTCCATCTGGGCAGCACCGGTGATCATGTTCTTCACATAGTCAGCGTGACCTGGGCAGTCAACGTGAGCGTAGTGACGGATCTTCGAGTTGTACTCAACGTGCGCGGTATTGATGGTGATACCACGAGCTTTTTCTTCTGGAGCGCTGTCGATTTTATCGAAATCAACGATTGCGGAACCGAAAACTTCGGAGCAAACGCGAGTCAGAGCTGCGGTCAGAGTGGTTTTACCGTGGTCAACGTGACCGATGGTGCCAACGTTGACGTGCGGTAGGGAACGATCAAATTTTTCTTTAGCCACGACAATTAACTCCTTGCCTAAAGGACTGAATCAGCCTTGTTTTTTGGTAACGGTTTCGACGATGTGCGACGGAGCCGTATTGTATTTTTTGAATTCCATAGAGTAGCTTGCGCGACCCTGGGACATCGAACGAACGTCGGTCGCATAACCGAACATCTCGCCCAACGGAACTTCAGCACGGATCACCTTACCGGAAACCGTGTCTTCCATACCCAGAATCATGCCGCGACGACGGTTAAGGTCGCCCATCACGTCACCCATATAGTCTTCAGGCGTAACAACCTCTACCGCCATGATCGGCTCGAGCAACTCACCACCGCCCTTCTGGGCCAGTTGCTTGGTCGCCATGGAAGCAGCCACCTTAAACGCCATCTCGTTCGAGTCGACGTCGTGGTAAGAACCATCAAACACGGTAGCCTTCAGGCCGATCAGCGGATAGCCGGCAACTACGCCGTTCTTCATCTGCTCTTCGATACCCTTCTGGATAGCCGGGATGTATTCCTTAGGAACCACACCACCCACTACTTCGTTCACGAATTGCAGACCTTCCTGACCTTCGTCAGCAGGAGCAAAACGAATCCAGCAATGACCGAACTGGCCACGACCACCGGACTGACGAACGAACTTGCCTTCGATTTCGCAATTCTTCGTGATGCGCTCACGATACGAAACCTGAGGCTTACCGATGTTGGCTTCGACGTTGAACTCACGGCGCATCCGGTCAACCAGGATGTCCAGGTGCAACTCGCCCATGCCAGAGATGATCGTCTGACCAGTCTCTTCATCAGTCTTGACGCGGAAAGACGGGTCTTCCTGAGCAAGTTTGCCCAGAGCGATACCCATTTTTTCCTGGTCATCCTTGGTCTTAGGCTCTACGGCAACCGAAATAACCGGCTCCGGGAAGTCCATGCGAACCAGGATGATTGGCTTGTCAGCGTTGCACAAGGTTTCACCAGTGGTGACGTCCTTCATGCCGATCAAGGCCGCGATGTCGCCAGCGCGTACTTCCTTGATCTCTTCACGGGCGTTTGCGTGCATCTGCACCATACGACCCACACGCTCTTTCTTGCCCTTGACCGAGTTGATCACGCCGTCGCCGGAGGCCAACACGCCCGAGTAAACACGAACGAAGGTCAGGGTACCCACGAATGGGTCAGTAGCGATTTTGAACGCCAGAGCCGAGAACGGCTCGTTGTCGTCTGCATGACGCTCCATCTGCTTTTCCTCGTCATCCGGGTCAGTACCCTTGATGGCAGGAATGTCAGTTGGTGCAGGCAGGTAGTCGATAACGGCGTCGAGAACCAGGGGAACACCCTTGTTCTTGAAGGAAGAACCGCAAACAGCCAGAACGATCTCACCAGCGATAGTACGCTGACGCAGAGCACCCTTGATTTCCTCGATGGAGAGCTCTTCCCCTTCGAGGTACTTGTTCATCAGCTCTTCGCTGGCTTCGGCCGCAGCCTCAACCATGTTGTTGCGCCACTCTTCAGCCAGCTCCTGCAGTTCAGCAGGGATGGCTTCACGACGAGGAGTCATACCCTTGTCGGCATCGTTCCAGTAAACGGCTTCCATGGTCATCAGATCGATCTGACCCTGGAAGTTGTCTTCGGAACCGATAGCCAGCTGGATAGGCACCGGAGTGTGACCCAGACGCTGCTTGATCTGAGCGATCACGCGCAGGAAGTTCGCACCGGCACGGTCCATCTTGTTCACGTAAACGATACGTGGAACGCCGTACTTGTTGGCTTGACGCCATACGGTTTCGGACTGAGGCTCAACGCCGGAGGTGCCGCAGAACACAACGACCGCGCCGTCGAGTACACGCAGGGAACGTTCAACTTCAATGGTGAAGTCTACGTGACCCGGGGTATCGATGACGTTGAAGCGGTATTGGTCTTTGTGCTGCTTGGCCGAACCCTGCCAGAAGGCGGTAATGGCAGCAGAAGTAATGGTAATACCACGCTCCTGCTCCTGAACCATCCAGTCAGTGGTCGCAGCGCCATCATGCACTTCGCCCATCTTGTGGCTTTTGCCAGTGTAAAAAAGGACGCGCTCGGTGGTGGTGGTTTTACCAGCATCCACGTGAGCAACGATACCGATGTTACGGTAGCGATTAATCGGTGTAGTACGAGCCATAAAGCCCTCGCAAAATGAGTGACGCTAGAATTAGAAGCGGTAGTGCGAGAAAGCCTTGTTGGCTTCAGCCATACGGTGCACGTCTTCACGCTTCTTAACTGCAGCACCTTTACCTTCGGCGGCGTCCAACAGCTCGCCAGCCAAACGCAGAGCCATAGACTTCTCGCCGCGCTTGCGGGCGAAGTCTACCAACCAGCGCATTGCCAGAGCGTTACGACGGGAAGGACGAACCTCGACCGGAACCTGGTAAGTAGCACCACCAACGCGGCGCGACTTCACTTCGACCAGCGGAGCGATGGCGTCGAGTGCTTTTTCGAAGAGTTCCAGGGGATCGGTGCCGGCCTTACGAGCCTTCACGGTATCCAGGGCACCATAAACGATACGCTCGGCAACGGCTTTCTTGCCGCTTTCCATTACGTGGTTCATGAATTTGGCGAGGATTTGGCTTCCGTATTTCGGATCGTCCAGAATCTCACGCTTGGCTGCTACGCGACGTCTTGGCATTGATAAGCCCTCAAACGGTCTTCAGGTTAGCCCGGGACAGATCCTGTGGATACGTGCCCGACCTTACTCTTATCGACTCAATAAAATGAATAACTGCAAAACGGCCGATTACTTCGGACGCTTGGTACCGTACTTCGAACGACCCTGGTTACGACCTTTAACACCGGAAGTATCCAACGAACCGCGAACGGTGTGGTAACGAACACCTGGCAAGTCTTTTACACGACCGCCGCGGATCAGTACCACGCTGTGTTCTTGCAGGTTGTGGCCTTCACCACCGATGTACGAGGAAACCTCGAAACCGTTGGTCAGACGCACACGGCATACTTTACGCAGTGCCGAGTTAGGTTTTTTCGGCGTGGTGGTGTACACACGGGTGCACACGCCACGGCGTTGCGGGCAGTTCTGCAGCGCAGGCACGTCGGATTTCTCGACGATACGCTTACGCGGCTGACGTACCAGCTGGTTGATAGTTGCCATCTACTAGCTCCACTGTTGTCTTGCGACGCTATTGTCTTGCAAGAAAAGCAAAATGGCAGGAACGAGTTCCCGCCAAATTTAGGGGTACAAGAGTCTAAAGAGGATCTTGTCCCCAGTCAAGGCAAGGCCCCGCCCTCCCCGCTCATCCAATCTCGACAATTTGTCTCGATTCGATGAACGGAGTGACCAGGGCCTCACACTCATTTACCGCAGAACTCAGTTACCGCTCGAGTTCAGCGCTTCGGTCAGTGCAGCTTCCACTTCACTGGCGCTTACGCGCAACGGTTTGTCTGCATCACGGCGACGCTTACGCTCGCTGTGATAAGCCAGACCGGTACCAGCCGGGATCAGACGACCCACGACCACGTTTTCTTTCAGGCCACGCAGGTAATCGCGCTTGCCGGTTACCGCCGCTTCGGTCAGTACGCGGGTGGTTTCCTGGAAGGAAGCCGCCGAGATGAACGATTCGGTGGACAACGACGCCTTGGTGATACCCAGCAGTACACGAGTGAACTTGGAGACAAACTTGTCTTCAGTCGCCAGGCGCTCGTTCTCTACCAGTACGTGAGTCAGTTCCATCTGGTCGCCCTTGATGAAACTGGAATCGCCGGATTCAGCGATTTCAACTTTACGCAGCATCTGACGCAGGATGGTCTCGATGTGCTTGTCGTTGATCTTCACGCCTTGCAGACGGTAAACGTCCTGGATCTCGTTTACGATGTACTTGGCCAGCGCACTCACACCCAGCAGACGCAGGATGTCGTGTGGATCGCTCGGACCGTCGGAGATAACTTCGCCGCGGTTTACCTGTTCGCCTTCGAACACGTTCAGGTGACGCCACTTCGGAATCAGCTCTTCGTACGGATCGCTACCGTCGTTCGGGGTAATGACCAGACGGCGCTTGCCCTTGGTCTCTTTACCGAACGCGATGGTGCCGCTGACTTCAGCCAGAATCGACGCTTCTTTCGGACGACGGGCTTCGAACAGGTCGGCAACACGCGGCAGACCACCGGTGATGTCACGGGTCTTCGAAGTTTCTTGCGGAATACGAGCGATAACATCACCGATCGCAATCTTCGCACCGTCCGCTACACCGACCAGGGCGTTGGCTGGCAGGAAGTACTGAGCGATTACGTCAGTGCCTGGCAGCAACAGATCCTTGCCGTTGTCATCAACCATCTTAACGGCTGGACGGATGTCCTTACCGGCAGCTGGACGATCTTTGGCGTCGAGTACTTCAATGTTGGTCATACCGGTCAATTCGTCAGTCTGACGCTTGATCGTGATGCCTTCTTCCATGCCCACGTAGGTCACGGTACCTTTCATTTCGGTAACGATCGGGTGAGTGTGCGGATCCCACTTGGCCACGATGGCGCCAGCGTCGACCTTGTCACCTTCTTTAACCGAAATCACGGCACCGTACGGCAGCTTGTAACGCTCACGCTCACGACCGAAGTCATCAGCGATGGCCAGCTCACCGGAACGGGACACGGCAACCAGGTGACCGTCCACTCGCTCAACGTGCTTCAGGTTATGCAGACGGACGGTACCGCCATTCTTCACCTGAACGCTGTCGGCTGCGGAGGTCCGGCTTGCCGCACCACCGATGTGGAACGTACGCATCGTCAGCTGGGTACCCGGCTCACCGATGGACTGGGCAGCGATTACGCCGACCGCTTCACCGATGTTCACCTGGTGACCACGAGCCAGGTCACGGCCGTAGCACTTGGCGCAAATGCCGTAGCGGGTTTCGCAGCTGATCGGCGAACGCACGATCACTTCGTCGATGCTGTTCAGCTCGATGAACTCGACCCACTTCTCGTCTACCAGGGTGCCAGCAGGAACGATGACGTCCTCGGTACCCGGCTTGAATACGTCACGGGCAATAACACGACCCAATACGCGCTCACCCAACGGCTCTACAACATCACCGCCTTCAATGTGCGGAGTCATCAGCAGACCGTGTTCGGTGCCGCAATCGATCTCGGTTACAACCAGATCCTGCGCCACGTCTACCAGACGACGAGTCAGGTAACCCGAGTTCGCCGTTTTCAACGCGGTATCCGCCAGACCTTTACGAGCACCGTGAGTGGAGATGAAGTACTGAAGTACGCTCAAACCTTCACGGAAGTTCGCAGTAATCGGCGTTTCGATGATGGAGCCGTCCGGCTTGGCCATCAGGCCACGCATACCGGCGAGCTGACGAATCTGTGCTGCGGAACCCCGCGCACCCGAGTCGGCCATCATGTACATCGAGTTGAACGATTCCTGGTCGACTTCGACGCCATGACGGTCGATGACTTTCTCTTTCGAGAGGTTGGCCATCATCGCCTTGGAAACTTCGTCGTTCGCCTTGGACCAAAGGTCGATCACTTTGTTGTACTTCTCGCCCTGGGTTACCAGGCCGGAGGCGTACTGGCTCTCGATCTCTTTCACTTCGTCGGTGGCTGCACCGATGATGCGGGCTTTTTCATCCGGGATAACGAAGTCGTTAACACCGATGGAAACGCCGGAGATGGTCGAGTAGGCAAAACCGGTGTACATCAACTGGTCAGCGAAGATAACGGTCTCTTTCAGACCAACCACGCGGTAGCACTGGTTGATCAGCTTGGAGATCGCCTTTTTCTTCATCGGCAGGTTGACGACGTCGTACGACAGACCTTTTGGCACAACCTGGAACAACAGCGCACGGCCGACAGTGGTGTCGACGATACGGGTGTTGGTCACGCTGCCGCCGTCACGGTCGTTGACGGTTTCGTTGATCCGGACTTTGACCTTGGCGTGCAGTGCGGCTTCGCCGGCACGGAACACTCGGTCAACTTCCTGCAGATCCGCGAATACACGACCTTCGCCCTTGGCGTTGATCGCTTCACGCGTCATGTAGTACAGACCCAATACAACGTCCTGCGACGGAACGATGATTGGCTCACCGTTGGCTGGCGACAGAATGTTGTTGGTCGACATCATCAACGCACGCGCTTCCAGCTGGGCTTCCAGCGTCAGCGGTACGTGCACGGCCATTTGGTCGCCGTCGAAGTCGGCGTTGTACGCGGCGCAGACCAGAGGGTGCAGCTGGATAGCCTTACCTTCGATCAGTACCGGTTCAAACGCCTGGATACCCAGACGGTGAAGGGTCGGTGCACGGTTGAGAAGAACCGGGTGTTCGCGAATCACTTCAGCGAGAACGTCCCAAACTTCCGGCAGCTCGCGCTCGACCATCTTCTTGGCAGCTTTGATGGTGGTTGCGAGACCACGCATTTCCAGCTTGCCGAAAATGAACGGTTTGAACAGCTCGAGAGCCATCTTCTTCGGCAGACCGCACTGGTGCAGACGCAGGGTCGGACCTACGGTAATTACCGAACGGCCGGAGTAGTCAACACGCTTACCGAGCAAGTTCTGACGGAAACGACCCTGCTTACCCTTGATCATGTCAGCCAGGGATTTCAGAGGACGCTTGTTGGAACCTGTGATAGCGCGGCCACGACGACCGTTGTCGAGCAGTGCGTCGACGGCTTCCTGCAACATACGCTTTTCGTTGCGCACGATGATGTCCGGAGCGGACAGATCCAGCAGGCGCTTCAAACGGTTGTTACGGTTGATCACTCGACGATACAGATCGTTGAGGTCGGAAGTTGCGAAGCGACCGCCATCCAGCGGGACCAGTGGACGCAGATCTGGCGGCAGAACCGGCAGAACGGTCAGCACCATCCACTCTGGCAGGTTGCCGGAACCCTGGAAGGCTTCCATCAACTTCAGACGCTTGGACAGCTTCTTGATCTTGGTTTCCGAGTTGGTTTGCGGAATTTCTTCACGCAGGCGGCCAATCTCGTGCTCCAGGTCGATAGCGTGCAGCAGTTCGCGGACAGCTTCGGCACCCATGCGGGCATCGAAATCGTCGCCGAACTCTTCCAGCGCTTCGAAGTACTGCTCGTCGTTCAGCAGCTGACCTTTTTCAAGGGTGGTCATGCCTGGATCGATAACGACGTAGCTCTCGAAGTAGAGAACGCGTTCGATATCACGCAGGGTCATGTCCATCAGCAAGCCGATACGGGACGGCAGCGATTTCAGGAACCAGATGTGGGCAACCGGCGAGGCCAGTTCGATGTGCGCCATGCGCTCACGACGAACTTTTGCCAGCGCGACTTCAACACCGCACTTCTCGCAGATCACACCGCGGTGCTTCAAGCGCTTGTACTTACCGCACAGGCACTCGTAATCCTTTACCGGGCCAAAGATCTTGGCGCAGAACAGGCCGTCACGCTCAGGTTTGAACGTACGGTAGTTGATGGTTTCCGGCTTTTTAACTTCACCGAACGACCACGAACGGATCATCTCAGGCGATGCCAATCCGATACGGATGGCGTCGAACTCTTCGACTTGACCCTGGTTTTTCAGCAAATTCAGTAGGTCTTTCAAGGCCTTTCCTCCTGGCGGAGCAGAGAGCGGGCAATCCTGCCCCGCTCTCGATTCGCGTCACGTGTTATTCGGTTTCCAGATCGATATCGATGCCGAGGGAACGAATTTCCTTGATCAACACGTTGAAGGACTCGGGCATGCCCGGCTCCATACGGTGATCGCCATCCACGATGTTTTTGTACATCTTGGTACGGCCGTTCACATCGTCCGACTTCACTGTGAGCATTTCTTGCAGAGTGTAAGCGGCACCGTATGCTTCCAGTGCCCAGACCTCCATCTCCCCGAAACGCTGACCACCGAACTGCGCCTTACCACCCAGCGGCTGCTGGGTAACCAGGCTGTACGAACCGGTAGAACGCGCGTGCATCTTGTCGTCTACCAAGTGGTTCAGCTTCAGCATGTACATGTAGCCAACGGTGACCGGGCGCTCGAACTTGTTGCCGGTACGGCCGTCGGTCAGCTGCATCTGGCCGCTTTCTGGCAGGTCCGCCAGTTTCAGCATGGCCTTGATTTCGCTTTCCTTGGCGCCGTCGAACACTGGAGTGGCCATTGGAACGCCGCCACGCAGGTTTTGAGCCAGATCCAGGATTTCCTGATCCGAGAAGTCATCGAGGCTTTCCTGACGACCGCCGATCTCGTTATAGATCTCGTGCAGGAACTTACGCAGCTCGGCAACCTTGCGCTGCTCTTCGATCATGCGGTTGATCTTCTCGCCCAGACCCTTGGCCGCGAGGCCCAGGTGGGTTTCAAGGATCTGACCAACGTTCATACGCGAAGGTACGCCCAACGGGTTGAGGACGACGTCGACCGGGGTGCCATTGGCATCGTGCGGCATGTCTTCAACCGGCATGATCACGGAGACCACACCCTTGTTACCGTGACGACCGGCCATCTTGTCGCCCGGCTGGATGCGACGACGGATTGCCAGGTAGACCTTGACGATTTTCAGCACGCCTGGAGCCAGGTCATCGCCTTGCTGCAGCTTGCGCTTCTTGTCTTCGAACTTGTCGTCCAGCAGACGGCGACGATCAACGATGTAGGCCTGGGCCTTCTCGAGCTGCTCGTTCAGAGCATCTTCAGCCATGCGCAGTTTGAACCACTGGCCGTGCTCAAGACCGTCGAGAACTTCGTCGGTGATGTCCTGGCCTTTCTTCAGACCGGCGCCGCCTTCGGCTTTGTGGCCGACCAGAGCGGAACGCAGACGTTCGAAAGTAGCACCTTCAACGATACGGAACTCTTCGTTCAGGTCCTTGCGGATCTCGTCCAGCTGGGACTTCTCGATCGACAGGGCACGAGCATCACGCTCAACGCCGTCGCGGGTGAAGACCTGTACGTCGATGACAGTACCTTTGGTACCGGTAGGTACACGCAGGGAAGTGTCTTTAACGTCGCTGGCTTTTTCACCGAAGATCGCACGCAGCAGTTTTTCTTCCGGAGTCAGCTGGGTCTCGCCTTTCGGAGTGACCTTACCGACCAGGATGTCGCCTGCGCCAACTTCAGCACCTACGTAAACGATACCGGCTTCGTCCAGTTTGTTCAGTGCCGCTTCACCCACGTTCGGGATGTCGGCAGTGATTTCCTCTGGGCCAAGCTTGGTGTCACGGGCCACACAGGTCAGTTCCTGGATGTGGATCGTGGTGAAACGGTCTTCCTGAACAACACGCTCGGACAGGCAGATGGAGTCTTCGAAGTTGAAGCCGTTCCATGCCATGAACGCGATGCGCATGTTCTGACCCAGAGCCAGTTCACCCATGTCGGTGGACGGACCGTCGGCCATGATGTCGCTACGCTGAACCCGATCACCTTTACGCACCAGCGGACGCTGGTTGATGCAGGTGTTCTGGTTGGAGCGGGTGTACTTGGTCAGGTTGTAGATGTCGACACCGGCTTCACCGGTTTCAACTTCGTCATCGGCAACACGAACCACGATACGGCTGGCGTCGACGGAGTCGATCACGCCGCCACGACGAGCCACGACGCAAACGCCGGAGTCACGGGCTACGTTACGCTCCATGCCGGTACCTACCAGCGGCTTGTCAGCGCGCAAGGTCGGTACAGCTTGACGCTGCATGTTCGAACCCATCAACGCACGGTTGGCGTCGTCGTGCTCGAGGAACGGAATCAGCGACGCAGCAACCGAAACTACCTGCTTCGGCGATACGTCCATCAAGGTGACGTCTTCCGGCGCCTTGACGGTGAATTCGTTCAAGTGACGAACAGCTACCAGCTCGTCGATCAGGACTTTCTTGTCGTTCATCGTGGCCGAAGCCTGAGCGATCACGTGATCAGCTTCTTCGATGGCGGACAGGAACACGATCTCGTCGGTGACCAGAGCGTCTTTCACCACGCGGTACGGGCTCTCGAGGAAGCCGTACTGGTTGGTGCGCGCATAAGCGGCCAGGGAGTTGATCAGACCGATGTTCGGACCTTCCGGCGTTTCAATCGGGCATACACGACCGTAGTGAGTCGGGTGTACGTCACGAACTTCAAAGCCGGCACGCTCACGCGTCAGACCGCCAGGGCCGAGTGCAGAAACACGGCGCTTGTGGGTGATCTCGGACAGCGGGTTGTTCTGGTCCATGAACTGGGACAGCTGGCTGGAACCGAAGAACTCTTTCACCGCCGCAGCCACTGGCTTGGCGTTGATCAGGTCTTGCGGCATCAGGCCTTCGCTTTCAGCCATCGACAGACGCTCTTTGACCGCACGCTCAACACGTACCAGGCCAACGCGGAACTGGTTCTCGGCCATTTCGCCTACGCAGCGAACACGACGGTTACCCAGGTGGTCGATGTCATCGACGATGCCTTTACCGTTACGGATGTCGACCAGGGTCTTCAGTACCGCGACGATGTCTTCCTTGCACAGCACGCCCGAACCTTCGATCTCGGTGCGACCGATACGACGGTTGAACTTCATCCGGCCGACCGCAGACAGGTCATAGCGCTCAGGGCTGAAGAACAGGTTGTTGAACAGGGTCTCGGCAGCGTCTTTGGTTGGCGGCTCGCCAGGACGCATCATGCGATAGATCTCGACCAGCGCTTCCAGTTGGTTGCTGGTGGAGTCGATCTTCAAGGTGTCGGAGACGAACGGACCGCAGTCGATATCATTGGTGTACAGAGTTTCGATGCGAACAACGCCGGCCTTGGCGATTTTTGCCAGGATCTCGGTGTTCAGCTCGGTGTTGCACTCTGCCAGGATTTCGCCGGTTGCCGGATGCACGATGACCTTGGCGGTTGTGCGGCCCAGGACGTAGTCCAGAGGCACATCCAGCTCTTTGATACCGGCTTTTTCCAGCTGGTTGATGTGGCGAGCGGTGATACGACGACCCTGCTCGACAATAACCTTGCCTTTGTCATCCTGAATATCGAGGACAGCGATTTCACCGCGCAGGCGCTGAGGCACCAGCTCCAGGCTCAGGGTCTCGCCCTTCACGTGGAATACGTTGGTGGTGTAGAACGCGTCCAGCACTTCTTCGGTGGTATAGCCGAGCGCGCGCAGCAGTACCGATGCAGGCAGCTTGCGACGACGGTCGATACGCACGAATACGCAGTCTTTCGGGTCGAACTCGAAGTCCAGCCACGAACCGCGGTAAGGAATGATGCGCGCGGAGTACAGCAGTTTACCGGAGCTGTGCGTCTTGCCACGGTCGTGGTCGAAGAACACGCCCGGGGAACGGTGCAGCTGGGAAACGATTACACGCTCGGTACCGTTGATTACGAAGGTACCGTTTTCAGTCATCAGGGGGATTTCACCCATGTAGACTTCTTGCTCTTTGATGTCCTTGATCGCTTTGTTCGACGATTCTTTGTCGAAAATGATCAGGCGCACTTTTACCCGCAAAGGTACGGCGTAAGTTACACCGCGCAATACGCATTCTTTGACATCAAATGCCGGTTCGCCCAGACGATATCCGACGTACTCCAGCGCAGCATTGCCGGAGTAGCTGATGATCGGGAAAACGGATTTGAAGGCCGCATGCAGGCCCACGTCGCGGAACTGATCTTTAGTCGCTCCCGCTTGCAAGAATTCACGATACGAATCCAGCTGGATGGCCAGGAGGTACGGCACATCCATGACGTCCGGCAACTTGCTAAAGTCCTTGCGGATACGTTTTTTCTCAGTATATGAGTAAGCCATCAGCGTTCCCCAGCTTGGTCACCTGCTTGTTTGGCCCCTCCCGACGGGAGCAGCCAGAAAATCGTGCAAACCCCATGGTTTGCGCCACCGCATCGGGTGGTTACAGCACGTTATCGGCACCAACCCAGTCGGCTGCCAATAACGGAAAAAGGCCGGTGGCAAGAGCCACCAGCCATCAGCCTGTCGCTTAACGCTCGGGCTGGAGGAGCAAAGTCGATGCTTACTTCAGCTCGACTTTAGCGCCTGCTTCTTCCAGAGCTGCTTTGGCTTTGTCAGCTGCGTCTTTGGCAACAGCTTCCAGAACCATGGCAGGTGCGCCGTCAACTACAGCCTTGGCTTCTTTCAGGCCCAGACCGGTCAGTTCACGTACAGCCTTGATCACGTTAACTTTCTTCTCGCCAGCTTCGGTCAGCATGACGTTGAATTCGGTTTGCTCTTCAGCAACGGCAGCAGCAACGGCAGGACCTGCCGATGCAGCAGCAGCGGTAACACCGAATTTTTCTTCGAAAGCTTTGATCAGCTCAACAACTTCCATTACGGACATGTTGCCAACTGCTTCAAGGATATCGTTCTGAGAGATAGACATGAATCTAATTCCTGATATTGGGGACGGCCTACGCGACCATCGAAAAAAACAAAAAACGCGAGAAGTTGACGAGCCTTAGGCTGCAGCAGCTTCTTTCTGGTCGCGAATTGCCGCCAGAGTACGAGCCAACTTGCTGGTAGCGCCTTGAATCACGCTCATCAGCTGAGAAATTGCTTCGTCACGGGTCGGCAGAGTTGCCAGTACGTCGATTTGGTTAGCTGCGAGGAACTTGCCCTCGAACGCAGCTGCCTTGATCTCGAACTTGTCCTGACCCTTTGCGAATTCCTTGAAGATCCGGGCAGCAGCGCCTGGATGTTCCTTGGAGAACGCAATCAGGGTAGGGCCGGTGAACACGTCGTTGAGGACACTGAATTCAGTGTCAGCAACAGCGCGCTTGAGCAGGGTGTTACGCACAACACGTACGTAAACGCCAGCTTCACGAGCCTCTTTACGGAGTCCGGTCATCGCGCCTACTGTTACGCCACGGGCATCAGCCACGACAGCGGACAGAGCGACTTTGGCAGCCTCGTTGACTTCAGCGACGATGGCCTTCTTGTCTTCGAGTTTAATTGCCACGGGTTTAACTCCTGCTTGTTACCGTTTCATCTGGTCGAAACCGGATGTCGTTTTGGTGTCTGATTCGGTAAGGAACCGGGAGCACCATCTGCGTAGGCTTGTGGTTTAAGACTTGCGTCGCCTACGGTCTTGGATAGCCCCCGCCAGGCAGGGACCCCAATTTTTCAATTGGCGCAATCGCTTGCGCCAATCTGTGTCTTACGCGTCGAGCGAGCTCTGGTCGATAACCAGACCTGGGCCCATGGTGGTGCTCAGGGTAACGCGCTTGACGTAGATGCCTTTCGAGGAAGCTGGCTTGATACGCTTCAGATCAGCGATCAGGGCTTCAACGTTTTCCTTCAGCTTGACGGCGTCGAAGCCGATCTTGCCAACGGAAGTGTGGATGATGCCGTTTTTGTCGGTGCGATAACGAACCTGACCAGCCTTGGCGTTTTTAACCGCGGTAGCTACGTCTGGAGTCACGGTGCCGACTTTAGGGTTAGGCATCAGGCCACGTGGACCGAGGATCTGACCCAACTGACCTACAACGCGCATGGCATCCGGGGATGCGATCACTACGTCATAGTTCAGGTCGCCGCCTTTCATTTCGGCAGCCAGGTCGTCCATGCCTACACGGTCAGCGCCGGCAGCCAGAGCGGCTTCAGCAGCTGGACCCTGGGTGAACACAGCAACGCGAACGGTCTTGCCAGTGCCGTGTGGCAGCACGGTAGCGCTACGAACGACCTGGTCGGATTTACGCGGGTCAACACCCAGGTTTACAGCTACGTCGAACGACTCGCTGAACTTGACAGTCGACAGCTCGGCCAGCAGGGCAGCAGCGTCTACAAAGTTGTAGGCCTTGCCTGCTTCGATTTTGCCGGCGATAGCCTTTTGACGCTTGGTCAGCTTAGCCATTACACACCCTCCACGTTAAGGCCCATGCTACGAGCAGAACCGGCGATGGTACGCACGGCTGCTTCCATATCAGCTGCAGTCAGATCCGCGTTTTTGGTTTTCGCGATTTCTTCCAGCTGAGCACGAGTTACGGTGCCAACCTTAACGGTGTTCGGACGAGCGGAACCGCTGGTCAGACCGGCCGCCTTCTTCAGCAGAACCGAAGCAGGGGTGGATTTGGTTTCGAAAGTGAAGCTACGGTCGCTATAGACAGTGATGATCACTGGAGTCGGCAGACCTGGCTCAAGACCCTGGGTACGGGCGTTGAAAGCCTTGCAGAATTCCATGATGTTCACGCCGTGCTGACCCAGAGCAGGACCAACAGGTGGGCTTGGGTTAGCCTGAGCGGCCTTCACTTGCAGCTTGATGTAAGCGGTAATCTTCTTGGCCATGAGGCACTCCAATTACGGGTTCGAACGCCTCGAGAGGCTCCCCGGTTACTTGCGCGTTTATCCCAGTGACGACAAAACCCCACAGCCTACGGCTGCGGGGTTGGGATTGTTGCTCAGCTAGACCTTTTCGACCTGGCTGAACTCGAGCTCCACCGGAGTAGAGCGACCGAAAATGAGCACTGCGACCTGAATCCGGCTCTTTTCGTAGTTAACTTCTTCAACAACACCGGTAAAGTCCGCGAATGGACCGTCATTGACACGTACCGACTCGCCCGGCTCGAACAACGTCTTCGGCTTCGGCTTGTCGCTACCATCAGCAACGCGGCGCAGAATCGCCTCTGCTTCCTTATCGGTGATCGGTGCTGGCTTGTCGGCGGTACCGCCGATGAAACCCATCACCCGAGGAGTATCCTTGACCAAGTGCCAAGTACCCTCGTTCATATCCATCTGCACCAGCACATAGCCAGGGAAGAATTTGCGTTCGCTTTTGCGCTTCTGGCCATTGCGCATCTCAACCACTTCTTCAGTGGGAACCAGAATCTCGCCAAAGCCGTCTTCCATACCGGCCAGCTTTACGCGCTCGATCAGCGAGCGCATTACATGCTTCTCGTAACCGGAGTAAGCATGCACAACATACCAACGCTTAGCCACGGGACACCCTTAGCCGACAATCAAGGAAACAAGCCAGCCGAGCAGGGAATCAAGCCCCCACAACAGCAACGCCATAACCAGAACAACAGCCACCACAATCAGGGTGGTCTGCGTGGTTTCTTGGCGAGTTGGCCAAACGACTTTACGAATCTCGGTGCGAGCTTCCTTAACCAGTACAAAGAAAGACTTGCCCTTGACCGTCTGCAGGCCTACAAAGGCAGCTACGGCAGCAATGGCGAGCAATGCAAGTACGCGGTACAGGATCGGCGAAGCAGAAAAGTACTGATTGCCAACAACGCCAACAACCACCAGAGCGACTACTACAAGCCACTTGAGGAGGTCGAAACGAGAGCCTTGAGCTTCAGCTTTAGGAGTCATCTATGAAGATCCTGTGAAAAGAAAGCCAGACACACCAGGTGAATCTGGCAGGTCAGGAGGGAATCGAACCCCCAACCTACGGTTTTGGAGACCGTCGCTCTGCCAATTGAGCTACTGACCTAAAACAAAATCAGGCCGACCATTATGCCGACCCGAAAAAGACTTTACAACACTTACCAGGCAATCCCGACTGCAACACCAGCATCTGCGACACCGGCAACCCCGAAAACACAACGAGGCGCAACCACAACCACCTAAAACAAAGGCAGATATTTTCATATCTGCCTTGTTATATGGAGCTCTTGAGCGGATTTGAACCGCTGACCTCACCCTTACCAAGGGTGTGCTCTACCAACTGAGCTACAAGAGCGTAACACTGTGCAAAACCTGTAAACTTGGAGCGGGTAGCGGGAATCGAACCCGCATCATCAGCTTGGAAGGCTGAGGTTCTACCACTAAACTATACCCGCGAGGCTTACAGCTCTCGCTAAAAATGGTGGAGGGGGAAGGATTCGAACCTTCGAAGTCGTAGACGTCAGATTTACAGTCTGATCCCTTTGGCCGCTCGGGAACCCCTCCTAAGCGAGCCGGCATTCTACATCATGCCAGCCTTCTGTCAAGCATTTTCTCAATTAAATCTTGAGGTTAGCTGCGTTGACCTCGCTTCACATCGCTAACCGTTTCCGGTGTTCGCTGTGGAGCGGGCGCCATTCTATGCAAACTATTCGGTGGGCGCAACCCCCTCGCACGGCATTATTTTATGTTTTAACTCATTGAATTCTTTAGAAAGGTTTTGCAGCTGCAGATCGTCCAGCCAACGCCGGCTTTCCGGTGCAACACGCACCCAATACCCTGCGCTTTCCGAGCTCCTGGACAGGGGCTGGTATTTGACCTCCATCCCGCTCAACCGACGCTCAACCGCCTGCGCGGCGTCCTGACGCGTATAACCCCCCAGATAAAGACAGCCATTGTCTGGCGAGACAGCTTTAGCCTTCTCTTTGGAGGCGTCACCCGCTTCGCTCAACAGGCGTATATCCTGCTGAGACCCGCGATACAGACTCAAAGGCGTGACATCCTTCGCGCGCAGCGGAGCCTCTTGTTGATGCCAGATGTAGTAAAAGCCATTGAGGACAAGCAGCAGCAGAAACAACCAACGCATAAAAACCTCAGGACAAGGGACAGGCCATGGCCAATCCGACAAACACCAAGTCCGGAACCACCCTGGCCCGAGGCACGACCTCAGAAACCAGGCTCGCATCCCCCCCGGTGAGGAATACGACAAAGTCCTCACCCCAGTAGCTGCGCGCCAACTCGAGCTGAGTCATTACGAAGCCGCGCAACATCAACAAACAACCACGCTCGACAGCCTCGACAGTCGCACGACCCGGAACAAGACTTTCCAGAGCCTGCTCCGCCGCCAGATCCCCGTAACGAATTTTGCGCGTATGGGTACGCAACTGGTTGCGCATCAACGGCATGCCCGGACAGATGAAACCACCCAGGTGCTCTCCATTAGAAGCGATAAAGTCCGCAGTCACGGCCGTACCGAAGTCGAGCACCAGGCACGCACCTGAAGCCAGATGAAAGCCTCCCAGCATTGCAAGCCACCGATCCAGACCCAGCCGCTCAAACTCTTCATAACCGTTGCGCACGCCTGACATTTCGCGAGCAGGCGCTGCGCACACTATCGGCACATCAAAGGTATCCTTCAGCAAAGACGTCAGCGCACCGGTCTCTTCCGCAGTCCTGACGCTCACCAGCCGGCAAAACGTGAGGGCAAGCCCTTTGAGCTCCCCCAACCCCTCAAGCAATGCGAGATTGGAATCGACAACCCCCTCACCAAGCACCTGCCCGGCATTCGCTGCAAGCACGCGCCACTTGATGAAACTATTCCCACAATCGAGCTCAAGAATCATCACGCAACCTCAGGCTCAATTCACCACCACTGAAGACTTTCTCCACACCATCCACCTTCAGGCGCAGAGCGCCTTGGCCATCAATACCAAGCACCTCACCATCAATTTGATTGACACCGGCAATCAACGACACGCTTCGCCCCTGCCACAGGTGATTTTGCTCCCACTCTGTCTGGATGGCCAAAAAACCACCCGCCTGATGACGAGCCAGGTATCGCTGCAGCATCTCCCCCAACATAGCGACCAATTGGTTGCGATCAAACGATTTGCCTGATTCGAGCCGCATGGATGTCCATTGCTGATCCACCTCGTCAGCGGACTGCATGTTCACATTGATTCCCACCCCCAGAACCACATGGCACACATCAGCAGGGTCACCAACCAGCTCGAGCAGTATTCCAGCGATCTTTTTCTGCCCCACCAGGACATCGTTGGGCCACTTCAATCCAGCGGCTGCAATACCAAGCTCACGCAACGTCTGCAAAACAGCGAGCCCAACGACGAGACTCAAGCCCTCCAACTGGCGCATCCCACCATCAATGCGCAGCACCAGGCTGTAATAGACGTTTTCTGCGAAGGGACTGACCCATTTACGACCCCGTCGCCCGCGCCCGGCTGTCTGCCGCTCCGAAAGCACAAGAAAGGGCGCAGCCTGCCCCCGCTCTATGGCACGCAGCGCCTCGGCGTTCGTGGAGTCGATTGAATCGTAAACCTGGACGGGCCAGTCGCAAGAAATCGCCCGGGCACTGATCTCGGAAGGATCGAGCAGCGCTAATGGCGCGGACAATTGATAGCCGCGCCCACGAACTTTATGAATGGACAATCCCAGCTCAGCTTCTAAATGCTGAAGCTGCTTCCACACGGCGCTACGACTGACGCCCAGGGCAGCACCCAATGCTTGACCCGAATGGAATCGGCCATCTTTAAGAAGCTTTAACAACGTCAGCATGCAGGTCTCGCCTCACAATGAGGCCCGCATGATAGCCACGCGCCGAGCTATTGCATAGAAATCCAGTAGCCGTGACTTTTCTGCGGACAAAAACAAAACCCCAACTGCTTTCGCAATTGGGGTTTCGGAATTTAATCTTGACGATGACCTACTCTCACATGGGGAAACCCCACACTACCATCGGCGATGCATCGTTTCACTGCTGAGTTCGGGATGGGATCAGGTGGTTCCAATGCTCTATGGTC
>NZ_MRCP01000008.1:0-315230 GCF_002303975.1 Pseudomonas sp. ACN5
GCAATCGTTGGTTACATCTTTGATTTCTCGCGGAGTAACTTGTGATGCTGATAATCTGTTGACTAGCAGTCTGACTCCACAAGCACCCACACGAATTGCTTGATTCAGTTGTTAAAGAGCGGTTGGTCAAGACCTTTCGTCTCAACCGAGGCGTGCACTCTACAGCAAACCCCTTTAAGCAGCAACCTTAAAAGCTTCTGATTTTAATAATAAAATCAACCACTTAAACCAAAACCAGCATCAAGCTGCTCGTTGGCGGGAGGCGAATAGTACAGCATTAAAATACGTGGTCAACCCCTGTCTAGAAATTCTTTTCCCTTACTGAACTCAAAACCATCGGCCTGGCACCCGCGATCTACTGTGCGGATCAAGCGCTGTTTCATGTCACTCGCGGCGTTCCTCTCGGCGATGCGTTGTCCATGGCCTCCGATTTTCTGTTCCTGGCCAAGACGCACACTGAAGATGCCGCTTATGCCAGAGACACTGATCGACACGCCTGGGCTGCAGATTATCTGACTTCGATGAGTAAGGCGTTGGTGGATGATGCGGTGAAGGTGCTTACTCGGGATCGGGATAATGGGCTGGCGCTTTCGCGAGCAGGCTCGCTCCCACAGGGTTAGCGGCGTACTTCAGCGCATCTGCTCCGTAGAATCGCCCCCGGTCCTGATGCTTCTTCTCACCTGTAATGCTTGCTATACATCAGCCATCGACAGGCCCTCCGGGCATTAGGCCAGTGTGTGAACGCCCCGTGCACCACTCATCTAGACTTAATGGATAGTCGTAGGCAGAACCGAGCACGTCGCTTTGGTGCAGGTCGATCAATAGCGGCGTGGCAAGCTGCCCTTTATGCCCAGTCGAGGTACGGCGAAGACCGTGCCGGGCACAACAAGATGCCCGCTCAGGGTGCCCTGGCCAACGGCCAAATTGCCACGATACCGTGACGTGGTGTGAGTGCCGCAGCCGACACTTTCGGACGACCGACGACCTTCTGGTTTGTCCGTGACCGTGAGGATTGCTGAATGCCTGATGAGATGTTGCACCTGCCTGTGGTCAACAGTTTGCTGGAGCGCCACAAGGGCTCTGCGGGTGCGCTGTTGCCCATTCTTCATGATATTCAGGAGCGTATCGGTTACGTCCCCGATGTCGCCGTCCCCGAGATTGCCCATGCCCTGAACCTGAGCCAGGCCGAGGTTCGTGGGGTGATCAGTTTTTACCATGACTTCCGTACCGCGCCGCCCGCGCGGCATATCCTGCGGCTGTGCCGGGCCGAGTCGTGCAAGAGTCGCGGTGCCGAGCAGTTGGCTGCGCAGTTGCGTGAGCGTCTGCAACTGGATGACCACGGCAGCAGTGCCGATGGCAGCATCAGTTTGCGGCCGGTGTATTGCCTTGGCGCTTGTGCCTGTTCGCCGGCTCTGGAACTGGATGGTCGGGTGCATGCGCGGCTCAGTGCCGAGCGTCTGGATGCCTTGCTCGACGCTTGCCGGGAGGACGCGTGATGCCAGCTTTCTATGTGTCTGGTGATTCGGTTGCCCGTGCCGTGGGTGCAGAAGATGTTGTGGTAGCCCTTATCACCCATGCCCGGGGACGCGTTGTGCCGCTGGAGATAAAACGCACCAGCTCGCGGGGCCTTTACTGGCTGGAACCACTGCTGGAAGTGGACACGCCGCAGGGCCGTTTCGGCTTCGGTCCGCTGACAGATGCTGATGTGCCGTCTGTGCTCGAAGCGCTCAAAGGCGACCCGTCTTCTCATCCACTGGCCTTGGGCCTGGTGGAAGAATTGCCTTATCTGAAGACTCAACAACGCCTGCTGTTCGCCCGCGCCGGCATTACCCGGCCGCTGTCGCTTGACGACTATCGGGCCCACGGCGGTTTCGAGGGTTTGAAAAGAGCCATCGCCATCGGAGGCGAGCAGACTGCAACTGAAGTATTCGATTCCGGCCTGCGTGGCCGTGGCGGCGCGGCCTTCCCCGCCGGGATCAAATGGCGCACGGTGCGTGCGACCGAAGCGGCGCAAAAGTACATCGTGTGCAACGCCGACGAAGGCGACTCCGGCACTTTTGCCGACCGCATGCTGATGGAAGGCGACCCCTTCCTGCTGATCGAAGGCATGGCCATTGCCGGCCTGTGCGTCGGTGCCACCTATGGCTACATCTATGTGCGCTCGGAATATCCGGATGCCGTGATCATCCTGCGCAACGCGCTGCAGATTGCTCGGAAGAACGGTTACCTGGGCGCCAATGTCGGCGGCAGCGGTCAGGCCTTCGATATGGAAGTGCGTGTCGGTGCTGGTGCTTACATCTGCGGTGAGGAAACCGCGCTGCTGGACTCTCTGGAAGGCAAACGCGGGATCGTGCGCGCCAAGCCGCCGATTCCTGCCTTGAAGGGGCTGTTCGGCCAGCCGACGCTGGTGCACAACGTGCTGACTTTGGCCTCGGTGCCGCAGATTCTGGCCAAGGGCGCGCAGTTCTATCGCGATTACGGCATGGGCCGCTCCCTGGGCACCATGCCCTTCCAATTGGCGGGCAATATTCGTCAGGGCGGGCTGGTGGAACGGGCCTTTGGCCTGACCCTGCGGGAACTGGTGGAAGACTACGGTGGCGGGACTGCCAGTGGCCGGCCGCTGAAGGCTGCGCAGGTGGGCGGCCCCCTTGGTGCCTGGGTGCCGCCGTCGCAATTCGACACGCCGCTGGATTATGAAGCCTTCGCCGCCATCGGCGCGATGCTCGGTCACGGCGGTGTCGTGGTGGCTGACGACACCCTGGACATGGCCCACATGGCGCGTTTCGCGATGGAGTTCTGCGCCGAGGAATCCTGTGGCAAATGCACGCCATGCCGCATCGGCTCGACTCGGGGCGTGGAGGTGATCGACCGCTTGCTGGCAGCGCCTGACCAGAACGGTCGCGATGAGCAGGTGATCATCCTCAAGGACCTGTGCGACACCCTGCAATACGGTTCGCTGTGTGCATTGGGCGGCATGGTTTCCTTTCCGGTCGCCAGCGCCCTCAAGCACTTCCCCGCCGACTTCGGCTTGCAGCCCTCGGAGGCCGAGCAATGATCACTCTCTTCGACCCGAACACCGATATCGACCTCGGCACTCCTGCCCGTGAGAGCCAGGTGCAAGTCACCCTGAGCATCGACGGCCGCAGCATCAGCGTGCCCGAAGGCACTTCGGTGATGCGCGCCGCTGCGCTGTTGGGCACCACCATTCCCAAACTCTGTGCCACCGACAGCCTGGAAGCCTTTGGCTCTTGCCGCATGTGCCTGGTGGAGATCGACGGCATGCGCGGCTACCCGGCGTCCTGCACCACGCCGGTCACTGAAGGCATGACCGTGCACACCCAGACGCCGAAGCTTGCGACCCTGCGCCGTAACGTCATGGAGCTGTACATTTCCGATCACCCGCTGGACTGCCTGACCTGCTCGGCCAACGGCAACTGCGAACTGCAAACCGTGGCCGGTCAGGTCGGCCTGCGGGAGGTGCGTTACGGCTATGAAGGCGACAACCATCTGGCCGACGTGAAGGACACGTCCAACCCCTACTTCGACTACGACCCGAGCAAGTGCATCGTCTGCAACCGCTGCGTGCGCGCCTGCGAAGAAACCCAGGGCACCTTTGCCCTGACCATCACCGGGCGCGGTTTTGAATCCCGGGTGGCGGCCGCCGGTGGGGATAACTTCCTCGACTCGGAATGCGTGTCCTGCGGCGCCTGCGTGCAGGCCTGCCCGACTGCGACCCTGATGGAAAAAAGCGTGGTCGAACTGGGCCAGCCCGAACGCAGCGTGATCACCACCTGCGCCTATTGCGGTGTGGGCTGCTCGTTCCGCGCCGAGATGAAAGGCGACCAACTGGTGCGCATGGTTCCGGACAAGAACGGCCAGGCCAACCACGGCCACTCTTGCGTCAAGGGGCGCTTTGCCTGGGGCTACGCCACCCACCCGGATCGCATCACCAAGCCGATGATCCGCAAGCACATCAACGACCAGTGGCAGGAAGTCAGCTGGGATGAAGCGGTGACCTACGCCGCCAGCGAATTCCGTCGGTTGCAGCAGAAATATGGCCGCGACTCCATTGGCGGCATCACCTCCAGCCGCTGCACCAACGAAGAAACCTATCTGGTGCAAAAACTGGTGCGCGCCGCGTTCGGCAACAACAACGTCGACACCTGTGCACGGGTCTGCCACTCGCCGACCGGTTATGGCTTGAAGCAAACCCTGGGCGAGTCCGCCGGCACTCAGAGTTTCGACTCGGTGATGCAGGCCGACGTGATCCTGGTGATGGGCGCCAACCCCAGCGACGCCCACCCGGTGTTCGCCTCCCAGCTCAAACGCCGGCTGCGTGAAGGCGCGCGGCTGATCGTCATCGACCCACGGCGCATCGATCTGGTGGACTCGGTGCACGCCCGCGCCGAATACCATTTGGCCCTGCGCCCGGGCACCAACGTCGCCATGCTCAACGCCTTGGCCCATGTCATCGTCACTGAAGGGCTGCTCAACCAGGCCTTTATCGACGCCCGTTGCGAGGGCAGCGATTTCGCCAGCTGGCGTGAGTTCGTCAGCCGCGAGGAAAACTCGCCGGAAGTGCTTGGCGCCATCTGCGGCGTGCCCGCGGCCGACATCCGTGCTGCGGCGCGTCTGTATGCCACGGGTGGCAATGCGGCGATCTACTACGGCCTCGGCGTCACCGAGCACAGCCAGGGCAGCACGGCGGTCATGGGCATCGCCAACCTCGCGATGGCCACGGGCAATATCGGCCGCGAAGGCGTGGGCGTGAACCCGCTGCGGGGGCAGAACAACGTTCAGGGCTCCTGCGACATGGGCTCTTTCCCCCATGAGTTGCCCGGTTACCGGCACATCTCCAACGAGGTGGTGCGGGCGCAGTTTGAACAGGCGTGGAACGTCACTCTGCAACCTGATCCGGGGTTGCGCATCCCCAATATGTTCGAAGCAGCGCTGGGCGGCAGTTTCAAGGGCCTGTATTGCCAGGGCGAAGACATTGCCCAGAGCGATCCGAATACCCAGCACGTCACCGCCGCTTTGTCGGCCATGGAGTGCGTGGTGGTGCAGGATATTTTCCTCAACGAAACCGCCAAGTTCGCCCACGTGTTCCTGCCGGGCAGCTCGTTCCTGGAAAAGGACGGCACCTTCACCAACGCCGAACGGCGTATCTCCCGGGTGCGCAAGGTCATGGACCCGCTGGGCGGCAAGGCCGACTGGGAAGGCACGCTGGCCCTGGCCAATGCCCTGGGTTATCCGATGAACTACAAACATCCATCGGAAATCATGGATGAAATCGCCAGCCTGACACCGACCTTCACCAACGTCAGCTACACCGAACTGGATCGCCACGGCAGCCTGCAATGGCCGTGCAACGCGGCGGCGCCGGACGGTACGCCGACCATGCACATCGAGGAGTTCGTGCGCGGCAAGGGGCGCTTCATGCTCACCGGCTACGTGCCCACCGAGGAGAAGGTCAACACTCGCTACCCGCTGCTGCTGACCACCGGACGCATCCTCAGCCAGTACAACGTCGGCGCCCAGACCCGGCGCACCGACAACGTCGCCTGGCACGACGAAGACCGCCTGGAAATCCACCCGACCGATGCCGAGAGCCGTGGCATCAACGAAGGTGACTGGGTCGGCATCGGCAGCCGCGCCGGGCAGACTGTGTTGCGTGCGCGGATCACCGAACGGGTCGCCCCGGGCGTGGTGTACACCACCTTCCACTTCCCGGAATCGGGGGCCAACGTGATCACCACCGACAACTCCGACTGGGCCACCAACTGTCCGGAGTACAAGGTCACTGCCGTGGAAGTCAGCCGCGTGTATCACCCTTCGGAGTGGCAAAAGCGCTTCCAGGCCTTCAGCGATGAACAGCATCGTCTGCTCAAGGACCGGGCCCGTGGCGCCAAAGCGGAGGTACGCCGATGAGCACGGACAACCTGATCAAGATGGCCAACCAGATCGCCCAGTACTTCGCCAGCCAGCCGGACCAGCAACAGGCGGTGCTCAGCGTGCGCAATCATCTGCAGATGTACTGGGCACCGAGCATGCGCAAGGAATTGCTGGCCTGGCAGACGGAGCATAAAGGGGCGGACCTGCACCCGCTGGTGCAGGCGGCGGTGAGTGGGGCGGGTTGGGGGGCTTAGTCTGAAGGAGCCCGGATGAATAACTGTGGGAGCGGGCTTGCTCGCGAAGGCGTCAATCCAGGCGACATTGATGTTGAATGTACTGGCCCCTTCGCGAGCAAGCCCGCTCCCACAGGAGAGTGCGTGTTGGTTGCCCCTATTCCTTGCCCTTGCGTGACGCCGTCACCGTCACTTCAATCGCCCGGACACTGATCGCCGCAAATGTCGCCGTCATCAGCACCCCATTGAACCCCAGCAGAATCGCCAGTACCCGTGACACCCCCAGTTTGGGCACCAGTTCTCCGTAGCCGATGGTCAGCCCGGTCACGAAGGCGAAGTAGACGCCGTCATAGGGGTTCCACCCTTCCAGGTGGGCGATGATGAGGCCGAACGCAATGATTACCAGCAGCAGTATCGAGAAGATCGGCCACACCACTTTGAAGTAGAACCAGACGGCCTTGTAGAACTCGTGGCGGACGTTTGATGCACGGGTGAGGTTCATGTCGTGGGCTTCCTGGGGATTGACTGATGCACAGCGGTTCAATACCCCGTTCAGCTTGGCACAAGCGCTGAAAACTGCGACCAACGGGGCGTTATCTCTGGCCAGGACTATGACAAAGATGACGCCCCCCGGGCTATCCGGAAACCGCCTGCTGCCGGATTCCTGTAGGAGCGAGCTCGCTCGCGATGGTCGTCAACGATAACGCGTGTTTACTGGTTAAACGCAGCGCTCTCCAGTCCATCGCGAGCAAGCTCGCTCCTACAACAACAGCGCCAGGTTTATCCCTCAGTTCGCTTCCGTTTCCCGAATCAGCTTCTTGTTGATCTTGCCAACACTGGTCTTGGGGATTTCGGCGACGAACTTGAACTGCTTGGGGATCGCCCATTTGTTGATGCGGCCGCCGTCGACGAAGGCTTGCAGGTGCGTCTCGAGGATCTTGCGGTCCAGGTATTGCCCCGGCTCGCACACCACCATGGCCATGGGCCGTTCGCCCCACTGCTCATCGACGATGCCCACCACCGCGACGGACATGACGCCCGGGTGTTCGCTGATCAGGCTTTCCAGTTCCAGGGAGCTGATCCACTCGCCGCCGGTCTTGATCACGTCCTTGATGCGGTCCTTGATTTCCACGCCGCCCTGTTGGTCAATCGAGGCCATGTCGCCGGTGTGCAGCCAGCCGTTGTGCCACAGCTCCGCGCCTTTGTCCGGGGCTTTCAGATAGCCCTGGGTCAGCCACGGCGCGCGCACCACGATCTCGCCCAGGGACTCGCCGTCATGGGCCACGTCGTTGCCCTCGGCGTCGATGATCTTCAGGTCGACCAGCGGCACCGGCGTGCCAGTCTTGATGCGGATCGGCAGTTGCGCTTCGGCGGATAGCTGAAGGTCCTCGTCGCGCAGGTAGGTCAGGCACAGCAACGGGCAGGTTTCCGACATGCCGTAGCCAGCGTGCACCACCATGCCTTTGGCGCTGGCTTCACTGGCGATGCCAAGCGTCAGGGCACTGCCGCCCAGGAGCATTTTCCAGCCGTCGAAACGGGTCGCCTTGCCTTCCTCGCAGTTGAGGATCATCTGCAGGATGGTCGGCACGCAGTGGGAGAAGGTCACCTTCTCTTCACGGTACAGCTTGACCAGGCTGTTGGGTTCGTAGCGGCCAGGGTAGACCTGCTTGATGCCCATCAGCGTCGCGACATACGGCACGCCCCACGCATGCACGTGGAACATCGGCGTGATCGGCATGTACACATCGTCGGAACGCAGCAGCGGCTGGCCCTGATAGACGCCCAGGGTGCCGACGGCATTCAGGGTGTGCAGCACCAGTTGCCGATGGCTGAAGTACACGCCTTTCGGGTCGCCGGTGGTGCCGGTGGTGTAGAACAGCGTGGCCACCGAGTTCTCGTCGAAATCCGGGAAGTCGTACTGGTCCGGGGCCAGGGACAGCAACTGCTCGTACTCACCGAGCACCGGCAGCGAGGTCGCGGTCGCCTCGTCATCGGTGAGCTGCAGGTAGCCTTTTACCGTTTCCAGCCGCCCGTGGATCTGTTCGACCAAGGGCAGGAAGTCGTCATGCACCAGCACCAGGTCATCCTCGGCGTGGTTCATGGTGAACAGCACCTGCTCCGGTGACAGGCGAATGTTCACCGTGTGCAGCACCGCGCCGATCATCGGCACGGCGAAGAAGCATTCCAGGTAGCGGTGGCTGTCCCAGTCGAGCAAGGCCACGGTGTCACCGGCCTTGACCCCGGCCGCCGTCAGCGCATTGGCCAGGCGGCGAATGCGCTGGTTCAGCGTCTGGTAGCTGTAGCGCAGTTTGTCGGCGTAGACGATTTCCCGGCCCGGCTCGTAACGCACGCCGGACAGCAGCAATTGCTTGATCAGCAAGGGATAGGCATAAGCGCCGTCGGCAGGCGGAATTATTTTTGTTTTCAGCATGGTTGGAGTTCCTTGTCCTTCGATCAGAACTGATCGGCTTTCAGCTCGTAGAGGCAGTCACTACCGGCCTTGACCGATGCGCTCAACGAGTGGATACGCGGCAGCAACCGGGCGAAGTAGAAACGCGCGGTGGCCAGTTTGCTGGTGTAGAAATCGTCTTCGGCATCCCCGCTGATGACGGCCTTGGCCATCCGCGCCCACATGTAGGCGTAGGCGGTGTAGCCAAACACGTGTAGGTACTCGACCGAGGCCGCGCCGATTTCATTCGGGTTGCCCTGGGCCCGGTCCAGCAGCCATGCGGTCAGCTCGTCGAGGGTGTCCACGGCGGCATTCAGCGGCTTGGTGAACTCGTCGAGGTCCGCAGCGGCGTTAGCGGTAAAGTTGCGGATTTCCGAGGCGAACAAGCGGTAGAGCGCCCCGCCGCTGCCGACGATCTTGCGCCCGGCCAGGTCCAGGGACTGGATGCCGTTGGTGCCTTCGTAGATCTGGGTGATGCGCACGTCGCGCACCAGTTGCTCCTGGCCCCACTCGCGGATGTAGCCGTGGCCGCCGAAGATCATCTGACCGTGCAAGGTGGTTTCCAGGCCCATGTCGGTGAGGAACGCCTTGGCCACCGGGGTCAACAGTGCCACCAGTTCTTGCGCGCGATTGCGCGTGACTTCGTCTTCGCTGTACCTGGCCGTGTCCAGTTGCAACGCGACATAGCTGGAGAACGCACGGCCGCCTTCGTTCAAGGCTTTCATGGTCAACAGCATGCGACGCACGTCCGGGTGCACGATGATCGGGTCGGCGGCCTTGTCCTTGTTCTGCGCACCGGTCGGCGCACGGCTTTGCAGACGGTCGCGGGCGTAGGCGACGGCGTTCTGATAGGAACGCTCGCCCTGGGCCAGGCCCTGGATGCCCACACCCAGACGCTCGTAGTTCATCATGGTGAACATCGCCGCCAGGCCTTTGTTCGGCGCATCGACGATCCAGCCGGTGGCGCCATCGAAGTTCATCACGCAGGTGGCGGAGGCCTTGATGCCCATCTTGTGTTCGATGGAGCCACACGACAGCGCATTGTTTTCACCCAGCGAACCGTCGGCGTTGACCAGCACCTTGGGCACCAGGAACAGCGAGATGCCCTTCGGCCCCGCCGGTGCATCCGGCAGGCGCGCCAGTACCAGGTGGATGATGTTCTCGGTCAGGTCGTGGTCGCCGCCGGTGATGAAAATCTTGCTGCCGCTGACCTTGTAGCTGCCATCGGCCTGGGGTTCGGCCTTGGTGCGAATCAGGCCCAGGTCGGTGCCGGCGTGGGCTTCGGTCAGGCACATCGAACCGGTCCAGGTGCCGGCGTACATGTTCGGCAGATAGCGTTGCTTGAGCTCTTCGCTGGCGTGGGCCTTGATCGACAGGCAGGCACCGGCGGTCAGCATCGGGTACAGGCCGAACGACAGGCTGGCCGAGTTGACCATCTCTTCGACCTGCGCCGAAATCGCCTTGGGCATGCCCATGCCGCCGTACTGCGGATCACCGCCGACACCGACCCAACCGCCCTCGGCGAAAGCTTGATAGGCCCCGGCAAAACCCTCTGGCGCGGTGACCGAACCATTGCTCCAGGTACAACCCTGTTCGTCGGTGACGCGGTTCAAGGGTGCGATGACTTCGCCGGTGATCTTGCCGGCCTCTTCAAGGATGGCAGCGGCGGTTTCTTCATCGATCACGTCGGCCAGGCCGGGCAAACTGGCCCAGAGCCGGGACACCTGGAAAACCTCGTTGAGTACGAAGCGCATGTCGCGCAGGGGAGCTTTGTATTCAGACATCTTGGCTTACTCGGAAGTGGTCAGGGCATGGGGCATGCCCGGACGTTCAGTGGATTCAGTGTTCTCGGCGGCGGTAGCGGAGCCCGGCTGCGGGGCCCGTTCGCGCAGCAGGAAATACGACAGGGCCGGAATCAGGATCAGCGCACCGAGCATGTTCCACAGGAACATGAAGGTCAGCAGGATGCCCATGTCGGCCTGGAACTTGATCGGCGACCAGACCCAGCACACCACGCCGGCGGCGAGGGTGATGCCCACCAGCCCGACCACGCGGCCTGTGAAGGACACGGCGTTGCGGTAGGCCTGGGACAACGGCAGGCCCTGGCGCTGGAAGTGCAGTTGCACGCTGAGCAGGTACAGGGCGTAGTCCACGCCGATACCGACACCGAGGGCGATCACCGGCAGGGTCGCGACTTTCACGCCGATGCCCATGGCCACCATCAGGGCCTCACAGAGGATCGAGGTCAGCACCAGGGGCAACAACGCCACCAGCGTGGCCCGCCAGCTGCGGAAGGTGATCAGGCAGAACAGCGTCACCGCCGCGTAGACGTACAGCAGCATGGTGCGATTGGCCTCGCGCACCACGATGTTGGTCGCCGCCTCGATACCGGCGCTGCCGGCAGCCAGCAGGAACTGGCGATCCTCGGTGCTGTTTTCCTTGGCGAATTTGTCGGCGATGGCGACCACGGCATCGAGGGTTTCGGCCTTGTGATCCTTGAGGAACGCGATCACCGGCATCAGCGAGCACTCGGTGTTGAACAGCTCCGGGGAGTTGACCGAGGCTTGCTGCGCGGCGTAGTTGAGCACGTCCTGGTTGCGCTGGATGCTGTTGAGCTTGGGGTTGCCTTCGTAGGTGCCGGCAGTGATCTGCCGTACCGCGTTGACCAAGGACGCGGTGGCCTGCACGCCCGGATACTGTTGCAGCTCCCAGGCCAGGCGGTCGGCGAGCACCAGGGACTTGTAGTTCAGGCAGCCTTCCGGCGCGGTCTTGATCATCACCGCGAACAGGTCGCTGGACAGCGCGTAGTGCTGGGTGATGTAGGCGTTGTCGCGGTTGTAGCGCGAGTCGGCGCGCAACTCCGGCGCACCGCTTTCCAGGTCACCGATCTTCAGGTTGAGGCTGACCACGTAGCCGCCAATGCCCATCAGCACCGCGACCAGCACGGCACCGGTCGCCCACTTGGCGGTGGTGAAGCGATCGAGCGCGTCCCACAACCGGCCGAAGCCTTTGTGCTTTTCGGCACGGGTGTCGATTTTCAGCGCGCGCTCGGCGGCCTTGGCACCAACACCGATATAGGACAGCGCCACCGGCATCAGCAACAGCGAGGTGAAGATCAGCACCGCGACGCCGATGCTGGCGGTGATTGCCAGGTCCTGGATCACCGGGATGTCGATCAGCATCAGCACCGCAAAGCCCACGGCATCGGCCAGCAAGGCGGTGACGCCGGCGATGAACAGGCGGCGGAAGGTGTAGCGCGCAGCGATCAGCTTGTGGGTGCCGCGGGCGATGTCCTGCATGATGCCGTTCATCTTCTGCGCGGCGTGGGACACGCCGATGGCGAAGATCAAAAACGGCACCAGCACCGAGTACGGATCGATGGCGTAACCGAGCCAGGCGACGATGCCCAGTTGCCAGACCACCGCGACCAGCGAGCAGCCAACCACCAGCAAGGTGCTGCGCACGCAACGGGTGTAGGCGTAGATGATGGCCAGTGAAGTGACGACCGCCAGACCGAAGAACATCATCACCTGGATCAGGCCGTCGATCAGGTCGCCCATGAGTTTGGCGAAGCCGATCACCCGCACCTTGTAATGACCGGAGCCTTCTACCCCGGATTTACGCGCAGCGCTGTCGCCGGCGTATTCGATCTTGTCGCGCAACTGCTCTTCGAGCATCTGCGAAAACGCGTGGTAGTTGATGCGCTGGCCACCGGCGGCGGCTTTGTCCAGCAGTGGCACGACCAGCATGGTCGACTTGAAATCGCTGGCCACCAGGCTGCCGACAATGCCGGCGCGGGAAATGTTCTGGCGCAGCTGTTCGATCTGATCAGGCTGCCCTGAATAGGTGTCGGGCATCACCGGGCCACCCTGGAAACCGTCCTCGGTGACTTCGGTCCAGCGCACTGCCGGACTCCACAGCGACTTCATCCAGGCGCGGTCGACGCCTTCGGTAAGGAACAGTTGGTCGTTGACCTGCTTGAGTACGTCGAGGTATTCGGGATCGAAAATATCGCCCTGGGTGTTCTCGACCACCACGCGCACCGAGTTGCCCAACCCGCGCAGGGAAGCGCGGTTTTCCAGGAAGTTCTGGATGTACGGCTGGCTCTGCGGAATCATCTTTTCGAAGCTGGGGCGCAGCTCCAGGCGCGTCGCCGCCATGTAGCCGAGCACCACGGTGGCCAGGGCCATCAGCAGCATGAACAGCGGACGGAAGTTGAACACCAGGCGTTCCAGGCGGTTGCCGGAGCGGTGGTCGAAATCACGCAGATCGCGGATCACCGGCATGGCGTCTTGTTTGATGTTGCCCATGTCTGGGTTCTCGCTCTTAGGGTTCGAGGGCTGGATCGGCGGACAGCGTCCGGGCACCACGGCTTCCCGCCAGCACCAGTGCGCCGTCGGTGGACTGGGCAGCGCCGGCGACCGGCGTCGGTGCCGGTTGCCGCACCAGATGCATCTGCGCGCCCGTCCCCTGGCTGACCAGCATCTGCCCGCCCTGGGTGAACAAGCGATAATTGCCACGGGCATCGATCAGGCCCGCGGTGATGCTGACGTGCAGGCCGCTGTCCAGCGCAGTCCAGTTCTGGCCGCCATCGGTGCTGCGCAGCACGTTGCCGCGCAGGCCGTAGACCAGCACTTCGCCGGGCTTGCCGAGCACGCCGAAGAAGCTGCCCTGATACGGCGTCGGCACGGCATTGAAGCGTTGGGCGCTGTCGTCCCACTTGAGCAACAGGCCTTGCTCGCCGGCTATGTACAACGCATTGCCAGTGGAGGCGATGGCATTGAGGTGGAAGCCCTGCGGGTTGTCGGTGCGGTCCTGGAATGGCGTCCAGGTCTGACCGCCGTCGTCGGTGCGCAGGATCAGGTTGAACACGCCGACCACATAGCCGGTTTTTTCATTGGCGAACCAGACGTCCAGCAGCGGTTTGTCCGCGCCCTGATCCAGTAGTCGTTGGCCTTCCATAGCCAACTGGGGCCATTGCTCGTTGCCCGGCTCGGCCTTGGCCAGCGCCGAGTAATGCTTGATCAGCAATTCGCCGATCTGGCGACCGTCGAGTTGCTTCTTCCAGGTCGCGCCGGCGTCGCTGCTGTGCAGCACCACGCCGTCATTGCCCACCGCCCAGCCTTGGGTGGCGGTCGGAAAATTCACCGCAGTGAGGTCGGCACTGGCCGGTACGACGGCCTGCTGCCAGTGGTTTCCCGAATCATCGGAAAACAGAATATGGCCACGCTGGCCGACGGTAATCACGCGCCCGCCGGCGCGGGTCATGCCGGACAACGGGCTGTTGATCGCCAAGGCACTGACCCTGGCGGGCAGGTCCAGCACATCGACGTAATCGGCCGCCTGGGTGATGCCCTGCGACAGGCCGAGCACAACGCCTAACGCCAAACGCACAATATTATTTTTATACGAACACATGCTGCGTCCTCTTCGGAAAACCGCGTCGAGGCACACTTGCGTGTACCAGACGTGCAGGTCATGCCCTTGTAGGAGCGAGCTTGCTCGCGATGGTCGTGAACGATGACGCGTGCTGTATGGATGCCCGCGTCGCCCTCTGGTCCATCGCGAGCAAGCTCGCTCCTACAGGGTGAGCGTTTGCTTTCGGTTGACTTAGCGAATGCCGGCGCCTGCCAGCGATTCCGAAGACCACTGCGCCTTGGAGAGCGGCTCGATGTACTTGATGCCGCCGTAAGGACCGACCACACCGTTGATGTTGTACGAACCACCCACCAGGTCGTAGATCATGAAGGGCGTCGAGTCCGGAACCTGCTTGTCATAGCTCTGGCTGAGGAAGGCGAAGGAACCGCGATAGAGCTGACCACGGGCGTCATATTGATCCGAGGCCAGAGCGGTCCAGCTGTCTTCGTCGAGGTAGAAGCGGCGCTTGGCGTAGATGTGACGGGCACCGGCCTTGAGGTTGCCTTCGACAACCCACACGCGGTGTTTTTCCCAACGCACGAAGTCAGGCGACAGGTGATTGGCAGTGGTCAGCGACTTCGGATCCTGGACGTAAGTCAGCTTGTAGGTGTTGTAGGGCACGATCATTTCCTGCTTGCCCACCAGCTTCCAGTCGTAGCGGTCCAGCGCACCGTTGAACACGAACACGTCATCATAGGTGCCCGCACCGGCGGTACCCGGGTTAGGCGTGTCGTACGCCAGGCTCGGCGCCAGTTTCACCCGACGCTGACCCGGCAAGTACTGCCAGGCACGACGCGGCTGCTGCAACGGGTTGGCGGCGTCCTTGAGCATGATCGCCTCGCCGGCACGACGCGCAGGGCCGGTGTACGCCAGCTTCATCTGGTAGTACACGTCGGCGCTGCTGATCGGCTGCGAGAGGTTTTCATAGATCGGGTAGGAGATGTTCGCTTGCCCGGTGGTCGCCAGGCTCGGCACACCGGCGGAGTCGACGTTCCAGGAGTCGTACTTGGAGCTGATGCTGACGCCCTGGTAGCGCAACAGGAAGTTCCACATCGCTTCGTTGCCCGACTGCGGAATCGGGAACGGAATGCCCGGCAGCACGTTGTCGATGGCCAGGCCACCTTCCAGGGACTTGGCGCCGCTGGCGTTCTTCACGCCGTTGTCCAGAATCGCTTGAGGCAGTGAAACGGTGCGGTGCGTCGGGAACACGTCGACACGGAACGTCGGGAAACGCTTGGCCAGTTCTACCGTGGTTGCCGTGAGCAGGCCCTTGTATTGATCGACGTTCTTGCCGTCGATCACCAACAGCGGCTTTTCGCTGGCAAAAGGATCCGGGCGCATGCTGTCGCCAGCTTTGAAGCCGGCCGGCGCGCTGGTCAGGCCACCGTTGTAGGCGGGGATGGAGCCATCGGCGTTCCCGGCTTTTTCGGCGCCCACCAGCGTCAGGCTGGTGCCCAGTTTGGCAGCTTCCTGAGTTGAAACAGCAGCCTGTGCCTGGGCGGCGAAGACCATGGCCAGCGAAGCGGCCAACACGGTTTGTACAAATTTCATCTTGTTATTCTCCTGCTTGCATTGAGCAAATCAGTGGTGAATCAGAATGTTGTTTTCATCGTCAGGTACAGGGCGCCACGGTCCTCGGTCGTGGCCCCCCCTCCGGAGAAGGACGAGTAGCCGCCGGCGTAGCAGGCGTAGTTTTCGTTGCCGCTGAAGGCATTCGGGGTGGAGCCGTCGCCGCCGTTCGGGCCGGTGCTCACACCGCTGACGTTGCACTTGTCGGTCTGGCCGAAGGAGTCCACGTACTTCAGGTCGATAAAGTATTTGTTGTAGACAATGGCGCCCACGCCCACGGCATAGTTGCCGGTGTCCTTGGCCCCGCCACCGGAGACCGGCGACACACCGTCGAGACCGACGTTGACGGACATGGGTGCGTTGAGGTCGACACCGGGGAACACCTGGTACCAGGTCGGTGTGAAGTTGACTGCCAGGCCCCAGTTGTCACGGGTCGGCGCGTCGATGCCGCGATAGCTGTCCTTGCCCTTGTAAAGCGCCTCGTTCTTGCTATCGAGCTTGAGCAGGTTGCTGTAGTACAGCTCGGCCAGCACGGTGGCCTGATCGAACACCGGTGTTTTCGGCAGGGTCATCAGACCGTTGAGCGTCCAGTGCAAGGTGTCGCCTGTGGCGCTCATGCTGTCGCCACGGCTCGGGGTGTCGTAGACCACACCGGTGGCGTCCGTACGGGCAGGCAGCAGACCCAGACCTTGACCCAGGCCCAGCGGGCTGCGGGTACTGACGATCGCCGGGATACTGGCCAGCGGCATGTTGTGGCGAACGTTCAGGTCCGAACCGACGCTGATCCCGCCGACATCCTTGGACAGGCTCAGGCCAAGGATCTTGATGTTGTCGGCATAGGCCAGTTGATAGGTGGCGGTGTCCAGCGAATTGAGGGTGTTGATCACCGCAGGCACTTGCCCCGCCGGACGGGTGCCGTTCGGGTTGGCCGAGGTAATGCCCCTGGCGTCCAGATAGGCTTGCGGCAGGATTTCCGAGGTTTCGCGGTAGTAAACGCCGAGGGTGCCATCCAGCCACGCCGGCGACCACTTGGCCATGACGCCCCAGTCGCCGCTGTCATGCGGTGTCAGGTCCTTGCCGCGACGCACATTGGTCAAGGCGTTGCACGGCGCCAGGCCACAACCCAGCGGGCTGCCCGGTACCACGGCGTTGGTGTTGCCCAACAGGAACGATTGCGCGCCGAAGCCGACCAGGTCGGAACCACCGTAATAGGTGCCCGCTTCCGGCAGGCGCGCGGCATCCCAATTGAGGAAGTACTGGGCACCCACGGTCAGCTCGGGATTGACGGTGAACGTCATCGACAGCTGGTTACGCGGAACGAACAGTTCCTTGGCCTCGGTACCCGGCGACGCGGCAAGCTTGGCCAGATCGAGGCCGGACTGGCCATAGCTGACCGAGTGCACCGGGTTGAGAATGGTCTCGCCCCAGAACACGTTGTGCTGACCGGCCTTGGCGCTGAACATCGACTCCTCGCCCACTTCGGTGCTGTAGAACACGAAGGCATCGAGGATTTCGCCCGAAGGACCGCTGTAGTAGCGCTGGGCATAGTTGCTCAGGTGGGGGCTGCCGTTGCCGACGTTGTCACGAGTGACCCCGGCCAGGCGCGGGTCGTTGGCAATCAGGCCCGAACGCGCATCGTTGCCGTTGACGAACGGGTTGGAGTTGGAGCCGGTGTTGTCATAGGCCTTGTCGTACCAGCTGGCGGCGCTGACGCGAAAACCCATGGCGTTCTTGTAGACCACGTCCATTTCGGTCAACAGGTCGATACGGTTGGTGATGTTGGTGCCGGCCTTGCGGAAGTTGTAGTCGCCGTCGTTGTTGTTCGGCGTTCCCAACATGCGTTTGTCGGCGCTTTCGGTGCGCACGCCATAGTTGTACTTGATGGTGTTATCCACGCGTACGTTCCAGTCCGGATTCCCCGTCTCGATTTCGGCCCCATGGGCCACCGGTACGGTTGCCGCGAGAATGGCCGAGGCCAGCAAGGTGCAGCGTGGAGCGGTGAAGCCGTGACTCTTGTTGTTGTGCATTGCGTTGTCTCCGCCTTTTTGTATTTGTTTTTAGCGCAGCCGCCCTCACGCAAACCTCTTCGGGTTTGCGTTTAAGGAATGAGGGCAAATGCCGGTGGCGTACTGCCAGTCCAGCTCCTTGTACTAGCGGTCCAGCTCCAGGATGAGTGCTTCGGCTTGCGGCCAGTGGCCAAATCCTGCGGCCGGATTGAGGTGACCGACATCGCCCAGATTGAGCAATTCGGCGCCCCAGCCTTCTGCCATGCGGGTGACCGCAGGCAGCGTGGCAAGGTGATCGTTGGTGCTGCCGGCCACGATGCTGCGAAATGGCAGCGGACCTTGTGGCAGTGGATTCCAGCCCTGGCTACGCAGGGTTTCGGAAGATGGATAGTTTGCCGGCCAGACCGCATCGAGGTCCGGTGGCGCGGCCAGCAAAGCGCCCTTGATCGGACGGCTGTAATGCGCAGCCCAGTGCGCGACCATCAGTACGCCGGCACTGTGGGCCACCAGAATCACCGGCCCGTCGATCTGCTCGAGTTCGTGCTGGATGGCCCGCACGCGAGCCATGCAATCGAGCTTGTCGGTCTCCAGCGGCGGGACGCTACGCACGTTGCTCAGCCTGGCTTGCAGCAACGTTTGCCAATGTTCGGCCACGTGCTCGCGCAGACCTGGAACAATCAGAACGGTGGCGGCAGTTTGCAGTTTGTCCACGGTGAACACCTTCGCTTTCTCGATAACTCGACTGGCTGTTTGCGCCAGGGGCTTTTTGTAGGGTCGACATTAAAGAGCGCCCACCCGAAGCGCTTTACATTGGACGTCAGGCACTTTTCTTTTGATGACAAATTGTCCGACACTCAGACGCGTGACCGTCGGTCTAAAAAACCCAGCAGGTTGGCGCAAGGTCACTGTAATCAACGGATGAGCGCTGATGGCTCCCTGCAGCGTAGAAGATGGGTGAGCGCACAGCATGAAAACCATCAACGACATGACAACTGTTCAACTGTTGATACGCTGGATATAGTCGCCACGCTCACGCCAATCGCCATCGGCACAGGGAAGCCCCTCGCATGACCAAGCTTGTTCGCGCCGCCGTCTTGACCAACTACCTTGAGGTCACCCAGTACCTGGGTTTCAACCCGCGCGACGTGCTGGCCGCTGTCGGCCTGAGCAGGGCCCAACTGCAAGCCCCTGAACACCGCATCCAGATCGATGCCGCCGTACGCCTGCTGGAAGACTCCGCCACCGCCAGCGGTTGCCAGACCTTCGGCCTGAGCATGGCCGAGTCACGCCAGCTCTCGGACTTCGGCGTGGTCAGCCTGCTGCTCAGCCACCAGCGCACCCTGCGCGATGCCTTGCAGGTCGTGGTGGATTACCGACACCTGATGAACGACTCGCTGGCCATCTTCATCGAAGAGGCCGGCAAGATGGTGATCATTCGCGAAGAGGTGGTCACCGAAACGCCCATGCCCAGCCGCCAGGCCACGGAGTTGGCCATCGGCGTGATGTTCCGGCTGTGCTCGGCCCTGCTGGGCTCACACTGGCACCCCTACAGCGTCAACTTCATGCACCAGGCACCGGACAACCTGCACCTGCACCGCCGGCTGTTTGGTTGCAAACTGGAGTTCGGCAGCGAGTTCAACGGCATCGTCTGCCCCGACATCAGCCTCGACATGACCAACCCCAACGCCGACCCGGCCATGGCCCGCTACGCCCAGAGCTACCTCGACTCGCTGCAGGGCCACGAAGGCACCTCGATGCTGTTCGAAGTACGCAAGGCGATCTACCTGCTGCTGCCCATGGGGCGCGCCACCATCGAACAGGTCGCCCAGAGCCAGGGCATGAACGTACGCACCCTGCAACGCCGCCTCAAGGACGATGGCTGCGCCTTCAACGACGTGATCAACGACGTGCGTCGAGATCTGGTGCTGCGTTATCTGGACAACCCGAACTACTCGCTGAGTCGGATTGCCGACATGCTTGGGTATTCGATGGCGAGTTCGTTTACGCGGTGGTTTATCAGTCAGTTCGGGATGCCGCCGGCTTCATGGCGTGCGCAAAAACAATCCACAGCAAAACCTGGCGCAGGCCCGAAAGAGTCCTGAGTCGAGCGCACAAAATAGGTTCTTCATGCAGGAGCCAGCTTGCTGGCGATGGACTCCAGTGGGCCGCGTTCATCCAGTTCACCCGCGTTATCGTTAACGACCATCGCAGGCAAGCCAGCTCCCACAAAGAACCGCGCCCACGCTGAAACTGTAGGAGCCAGCCTGCTGGCGATGGACTCAAGTACGCCGCGTTCATCCGGTTCACCCGCGTTATAGTTAACGACCATCGCTGGCAAGCCAGCTCCCACAAAGGACCGTGCCCACGCTGAACCTGTAGGAGCCAGCCTGCTGGCGATGGACTCCAGTGCGCCGCGTTCATCCAGTTCACACGCGTCATCGTTAACGACCATCGCTGGCAGGCCAGCTCCCACAAAGGACCGTACCCACGCTGAACCTGTAGGAGCCAGCCTGCTGGCGATGGACTCCAGCACGCCGCGTTCATCCAGTTCACCCGCGTCATCGTTAACGACCATCGCTGGCAAGCCAGCTCCCACAAGGGACCATGCCCACGCTGAACCTGTAGGAGCCAGCCTGCTGGCGATGGACTCCAGTGCGCCGCGTTCATCCAGTTCACACGCGTCATCGTTAACGACCATCGCTGGCAGGCCAGCTCCCACAAAGGACCGTACCCACGCTGAACCTGTAGGAGCCAGCCTGCTGGCGATGGACTCCAGCACGCCGCGTTCATCCAGTTCACCCGCGTCATCGTTAACGACCATCGCTGGCAAGCCAGCTCCCACAAAGGACCGTGCCCACGCTGAAACTGTAGGAGCCAGCTTGCTGGCGATGGACTCCAGTGCGCCGCGTTCATCCAGTTCACCCGCGTCATCGTTAACGACCATCGCAGGCAAGACAGCGCCTGCAAGCGACCAAGTCCGAGTCCAAACCAGTGAAAGCAAAAAAAACGGCGACTGCTGGTACAGTCGCCGCGAAAGACCGGTGTTTGTGACACCGGTCGAGAGCCCCACGGCATGAGGAGTCAACGCCGTGTGGCCCTGCCATAAAACCTGTGCGTGTCGAGGCGTTCAGAGCCCCCAGCGCAGCAGCAACAACACCAGCACGACCAGGAACACCGTCTCCCCCACCATCAGCAGGATCGGCTTGATCCCGACCGCCGCCAGCTCGCGCAAGCGGGTCTTCATGCCCAGGGCACTGATGGAAATCACCAGGCACCAGCGCGACAGTTCGTTGACCGTGCCTTGCACCGCCGGCGCTACCCAACCGGTGCTGTTGATGCAGGCCAGGATCAGAAAGCCGACGGCGAACCACGGCAACAGCGGCGGGCGCTTGCCGGTGGGGTCGGCGCCTTGCATGCGGGTGATCATGGCGGCGGTGACGATCACCGGCAGCAGCATGGCAACACGCATCAGCTTGACCACCGTGGCCGTGTCGCCGGTCTCGGTCGACATGCTGTAGCCGGCGCCGACCACCTGGGCCACGTCGTGGATCGTGGCGCCGAGGAACACGCCCGCCACCTGCGGCGATAACTCTAGCCAGTTGGCGATCATCGGGTAGACGATCATCGCCAGGGTCGACAGCGCCGAGACGCCGATGACGGTAAACAGTGTGGCCCGCTCTTTCTGCGGATGGTTCGGCAGCGCCGCTGCCAGTGCCAGGGCCGCCGAGGCGCCGCAGATGGCGGTCGCGCCACCGGTGAGCATGCCGAACAGGCGCTGGAAACCCAGGGCCTTGGCCGCGACCACCGAGACACTGATGGTCACCACCACCAGGATCACCACCAGCGCAATCGGCTTCCAGCCCAGCGCGGCCATTTGCTCCAGGGTGATGCGCATGCCCAGCAGCGCCACGCCAATACGCAGCACCGTGCGGGCAGTGAACTCGATACCGGCCTTGCACGGGCCGTCATCGGCGAGAAAATTCAAGGCCATGCCCAGCAGCAAGGCGAACAGCATGACCGGTGCACCGTAATGCTCGGACAGGAACGACGCGGCGGCCGCCACGATCAGGCTGACGATAAACCCCGGTGCCAGTTCGCGCGTGCGACTGTGGATGCGGGTGAGAGCAATGGCGCTCATGGCGCGGCCTCCTCGGAAACGATGACGATAAACGCCTGGCCGTCGATGATCTCGACCGGGTAGTTGGTGACTTTGACTTGCCTGGAGTTGAGCATGTAGCCGCTGTGCAAATCGAAGCGCAGGCCATGGGCGCAGCATTGAATCACCCGGCCCTCAAGGCGCCCGCCACACAGCGAAGCGCCCTGGTGCGGGCAGCTGTCGTCGATGGCAAACAGCTGCCCGTCGACGTTGAACAACGCCAGGCTTTTGTCCTCGAATTCGAACAGCGCCCGGCCACCGGCCTGCGGGTGTTTGCCGGCAGGCACGGGAATGCGCCGGGTCATGCGGGCTGCCGCTCGCGATCACTTTCCTTGAGGGCCTCGTTCATGGCCCCGAGCAGCGCCTGAGCAGGTTGTGCACCGATCACCGTCATGCGGTTGTCGAACTTGAAGCTCGGCACGCCACTGGTCGCGCCGGGAGACCCTTCAAACGGCGTGGCATCGCCCTTCAGGCAATCGAGCAGCCCGTCCGGAGCGACGCCGCAGGAGCGGGCAATGGCCAGCAAGGTCTCGCGGCAACCGAGGTTTTCGCGTCTCAGGAAATAAGCGGCGAACAGTCGTTCGAGCAACATTTCACGCTGACTGGCATTGCCCAGTTCGCTGACACGCTCGAACAAACGATGGGCGTCTGCGGTGTTGGGCATCGTCTCGATACGGCTGAGGTCGATGGCCAGGCCAACCGCACTGGCCGCCTGCTGGACCTGCTTCTGGCGCATGGTCATGGCGTCGGCATTGCCCAGACGCTTGCGGTAGAAATCGGCGAAGGGTTCACCCTCTACCGGTATCTGAGGCAACAACTGCACGCCATGCCACACCGTGGTGATCTGCACGTCCGGGTGGCGACTGCGAAACTGCACCTGCGCATGCTCCAGTTGGCGTTTGCCGATCAGGCACCAGGGGCAGATAAAATCGAAAAACACATCAATACGTAAACGACGACTCACAACTTCACCTCTAAACCCGCTTCACCGACAGGGTCAGGCACGCTCTGACCCTGAAGCCGGGCAATATCTCTGTGGTAATGACACTTGGCATAAAAGAACACCGCCGCCGCCGCGAGGCTGACCAGTGGCACCAGTTGAAACGCGGCATGCAGACCGATGAGGTCGGACACCCGGCCGGTGATGAACGGCCCCGGTGCCAGCCCCAGCATGTTGTTGGCCAGGGTCAGCGTGGCGAACGCCGTACCGTGCACCGAGTAATGGGTCAGGTTGGCAACCATCGCACCGGCGGGGCCGGTGGTGCCTGTGGCAATCGCCATGCCCAGGCAGATCAGCAGCAGTTGCACTGGCCCTGCCTGCAAGGCAAACGCCGCCGACAACAGCAGGCAACTGCCCAAGCAGAAGCCGATGGCCAGGCTGACCTTGCGCTCCGGCGAGTTGCGACACAGGCGATCACTGAGCATGCCGCACAGGATCATGCCCGCACCGCTGCACAACACGATGACCGCCGCCATGCCGCCAGCCTTGTCGGTGGGCATGTCGTAGTAGCGGTTGAGGTAGCTGGGAATCCACACCATCACCGTGCCGCCGACGAACAACTGCAAGCCGCTGGCGATGTAGGTCGACACCACCGAACGGCTGGACCACAGCGTGCGCAGCGGACGCTTGACCGCGGCAGCCGTCTTGTTCGCAATCTGCGCGGCACGTTGTGGCGCAATGCGCGCTTCCTTGACGATGAGCGGATAAAGCATCGCCAGCACCAGGCCAAACAACGACATGCCGGCAAACGACCAGCGCCAGCCCAGCTTGGCGGCAATCGCACCACCCAACGCCATGCCCAACACCGAACCGAACATACCGCCAGCCATGAAGGCACTGGCCAGGGTGGCCCGCATGTGTTTGGGGAACACCGAAATCACCACCGCAATGCCCACGCTGCCGTAGGCGGCTTCGCCGACACCGACCATGAACCGCGCGATGAACATCTGCTGGTAGTCCTGCGCCAGCGCGCAACCCAGGGTCGCCACACTCCACAGGAACGCCATCAGCGCCAGGCTCTTGACCCGGCCGAAGCGGTCGGCCATCAACGACAGGGGAAACGTCAGCAGGCCGACCATCAGGGCGACGATGCCACTGAGCAGACCCAGCTGTCCGTCGCTCAACGCCCACTCAGTCTTGAGCAGGGGGAATACCGCGTTCAGTACCTGACGCGACATGTAATCGGAAATCAACAGGCCGAACGTCAAGGCAAAGACGATCCAGGCATATTTGCGCGCAACGCCGACTCCACTGGAGTCGTCATCGTCAGCGGCTATTGGGTGAAAGGCCATGCAGCCTCCTCAAGAGCTTTGTTTTATTTTTGTTATCAAGCGTGTAACGGTCAGGCGGACGAGAGGTCACGGCCTCTCGTCCCGACCCTCGGTCAACCGCGTTGCGGTACACCTTTTTGCCCAGCCTTGCGGTTGGGGGCCATGCCGTTGGCCAACAGGGTTTCTTCGATGGTTTCGTACTGCACGCCGATGCGGTAGATCTCGCGGGCTTCTTTGCCGGTGGCGATTTCGCGGCCCAGTTCGTGGGCGATGCGCACGGTTTGCCGGATCTGCGCCACCGAGCCGAAACGATCGCCCTTGTGATCAATGATAGTGTCTTCATTGCCCACGCGCGGGTGCATGCCCATGGCCATCGACATGGTGTTGAACGGCATGACGTTCTTGAGCAGCGATTCGGAGGTCAGGGTGCAACCGTCCGGCGCGCGGTGGATGAAGTTGAAGAAGTTGAACGGGTTCGGGCCGTCGAAGCCGCCGCCGATGCCGATCCAGGTCAGGTTCAGCGGGCCCTTGTAGATGCCCCTGCGCACCAGGCGCTCGAGGGTTTCCATGGCGTGCATGCCGGTCAACTGGAAGTGCGGCTGGATGCCGTTGTCCATCAGGCGCTTGAGGTGCTCGGCAACCCAGGCCGGACCTGCAGGGACGGTCATTTCGCTGTAGGCAGCCTGGGTCAGCGGATTGGCCAGGGAAGTGCCTTCCAGGTATTCCGGATACAGCAGCTCCATGATGTTCATCTGGGTGGTGTTGATCGCCACGGTGACCTGATCCGGCTTGGGGGTCAGCTCGGCCAGCATGTGGCGGGTGTCGTCGGACAGCCACTTGGCCGCTTCGCCATCGCTTTCCGGGGCGAAGGAAATCGAACCGCCGACCTGGATGATCATGTCCGGCACGGCTTCACGCACACCGGCGATCAGCTCGTTGAATTTCGACAGGCGCTTGGAGCCCTTGCCGTCCAGTTCACGCACGTGCAAGTGCAGAACCGTGGCGCCGGCTTCATAGCATTCGACCGCTTTCTGGACTTGCTCGTCCATGGTCAGCGGGATGTCTTCCGGGAAATCTTCCGGCATCCACTCCGGGCCGTACGGGGCCACGGTGATGACTACCTTTTCCATGTTTTCCGGGTGCAGCGAATCGTCGAAGAATTGCATGGTCTACTCCAGTTCTTATGATTGTCCCGCCCACCCGGGGTCGAGCCGGGCAGGCGTGTTTACGAGTGCGAATGCAGGTGGCGTTCGATCAGAACGTCTTGTCGCCGATGATCCCGGCACGTTCCATCTTGCGATGGCACGGCGGGTAATCCATGACGGCGTAATGCTGGGTACTGCGGTTGTCCCAGATGGCAATGCTGTTCGGCTTCCAGCGCCAGCGCACCTGATACTCGGGGATGTACGCCTGACTGATCAGGTAGCGCAGCAACTCGCCGGCGCCGGGGTTGGCGTCCTGGCCGAAGCGCACCCGCTCAGGGGTGTGGTAGTTGCTGAAGTGGGTGGTGAACGCGTTGACGAACAGCACTTTCTCGCCAGTTTCCGGATGGGTGCGCACCACCGGATGCTCGGCGTCCGGGTACATCGCCTTGAGCGCCAGGCGTTTTTCAATCGGCATCGCCGCACCGAAGCTCGCTTCGATGCTGTGGCGGGCACGCAGGTCGGCGATCTTGACCTTTACGTCTTCCGGCAAGTTCGCATAGGCCTGGACCATGTTGGTCCACATGGTGTCGCCGCCCACTGGCGGGCATTCCACGCAACGCAGCACGCAGCCCATCGGCGGTGCTTCGCGCCAGGTGGCGTCGGTGTGCCAGGCGTTTTCATAGCGGTCCATCGGCTGGTCCGGATTCTTGTAGATCCGCACCAGCCCAGGATGATCCGGATCACTGCCGGCCACCGGATGATCTTCCAGCTCGCCGAAGCGTCGGGCGAAGGCCACGTGCTCGGCGCGGGTGATGTCCTGATCGCGCAGGAACACCACGCGGTGCTTGAGCAACTGGGCACGAATCTCGGCAAACAGACCGTCGTCATGCACCGCGTCGGCCAGGTTGACGCCGATCAGTTCGGCGCCAATGCTGCAGGTCAATTGTTCGACTTTCATGGCTGGCCGCTCCTTAAACGACGAAAATCGAAGAGCCGGTCGTCTTGCGCGATTCAAGGTCGCGATGGGCCTGCACCGCGTCCTGCAAGGCGTAGTGCTGGTTGATCTCGATCTTGATCCGGCCGCTGCCGACGTGGTCGAACAACTCACCGGCCAGCGCGGCTTTTTCGGCCGGGTCGCTGATGTAGTTGGCCAAGGCAGGACGGGTCAGGTACAGCGAACCTTTCATCGCCAGCATCACCGGGTCGAACGCCGGGATCGGTCCGGATGCGGTACCCACGCAAACCATCAGGCCACGGGGTTTCAACGAATCCAGCGAACCCATGAAGGTGTTCTTGCCAACACTGTCGAACACCACGTTGACGCCCACGCCGTCGGTCAGTTCGCGAACGCGAGCGGCGACGTCTTCATGGCTGTAATTGATCGTATGGTCGCAACCGTGAGCCCGGGCAATTTCCGCCTTTTGCTCGGTCGAAACCGTGCCGATCACGTTCAGGCCCAGCAACTTGGCCCACTGCGAAACGATCAGGCCGACACCGCCGGCAGCAGCGTGCAGCAGGATGCTGTCGCCAGCCTTGAAGTCGTAGATGCGGCGCATCAGGTACGAAGACGTCAAACCGCGCATGGTCATGGCGGCGGCGGTTTCGAAGCTGATGGTTTCCGGCAGCTTGATCAGCGGCGCGGCCGGGATCAGGCGCTCGGTGCTGTAGGCGCCGAGGGTATTGAGAAAACCGGTGTAGGTGACGCGGTCACCGACTTCGACGTTGGTGACCCCTTCACCAACGGCCTGGACCACGCCGGAAGCCTCGACGCCCATGCCATTAGGCATGGGAATCGGATAGGTACCGTTACGGAAATAGGTGTCGGCGTAGTTCAAGCCAACCGCCACATGACGCAGACGAACCTGGCCTGGACCGGGTTCGCCGACTTCGACGTCCTCGTAACGTAGAACTTCGGGACCACCGGTTTCATAAAAGCGTACGGCTTTGGCCATTTTTCTTATTCTCCAATCTGCAATATGGGCGTGTTGCATCGAATTGCGCTGATTGGACTGTAGGACGAGGCCTGTTGTGACGCTTCTCATCAGGCGACAATGGCTTTTCATTTCATGACAGGCGGGGCCGCTCCCTCCTTGCCGTCGCTCGGCTGGTCACTGTTTTTTTCGCCAGCGGCCGGTGCTTGCGGGCTGCCGAATCCGGCCTTGGCGTTTTCGGCCTTGCTCTTGTGGATATCGCACCCCTCCAGTTCGCTGACCTGGGTGCAACCGGACTGCTCAAGCTGTTTGCGGTACTTGTCGTTGATGGCATGGGCCGGGGATTGGGCTAACAGCAAAATGGCCAGGGCTGGCAGGAAGATTTTGTTCATTTCACGCGGCTCGAGGGGCTGGGGAGACATGGGTAATTATAGTGGATCAGCCATCGCGCCAAGTTTGGTGGCTGCAAAAGCAGCCACCAAACTTGGCTATTGAAGCGTTTTTATTACTTCACCAAAACCGTATCTGAGAATTTTACGGACTTTCCTTCCGCACCTTCACCGGACTTATTAATATTTTCAGCCAATTCAGTTACTCTCGAATCGGGCCGCAGGCTTGCCACATATGTATTGCGTAAGGTTTTAAGCGTATTAGCATCAAACTTTGCATCTTTGACATAAGAATCAATCCCTTTTATGATCAAATCCTTACTTTCGCAAGAACTATTGATCGCGAGGTCCTTATTAGCGCCGGCTAACACCAGATTATCTGCCATTTTGGCAAGGATCAGATTTGAGTCCGCTACGAGCTTTTCTTTCTCCGAGCTCGACAACTTCGAAAACTTCGGCAACTCCAACGAGCTCGACAGTGTGGTTTTTTCAAACGCCACGATTAACTTTTCGTAACCCTGTCTAGCAGACTTGAATTCCTCAAACATTTTATTTGCCAGCGCAACGTGTTGATCATCACTGAGAGTTACACGTCCTCCTGACAAAGATCCATTAACATTTGATATCCCCATAAAACTCATCACCTTTGAGAAATTTAAAATTATGCCTTCACCACTATTAAAATAGCCAGACAACTTAAACCTATGTCACCACACAATATTCATCTGTAAAAAAACGCTCATTTCTTTACATCATTCATCTTCTGATTCAGGCATACCCTTCCCCAAACAGCATGTAATGCTTAACAGGCAACAGAAACCATCTGCGGTATCATCGCCCGCCTGTGCGCCAAGAGCCTTGACCCCGGATGTCCGTACCCTTGCAATTACCTGAACATCAAACCTCATTGCCACCGGTCCTCGCCGGCCCGCTGCTGCGGCGGCTGGAGCCAACGCGCCTGGTGTTATGGCTGGTGGGATCGCGCGCACTGGAGTTGAGCCTGCGCTTGCAGGGCAGCGCCGACATCCGACTGGATACCGGGCAGTGCACGGTCATTGCGATAGGCAGCCATGCCTTCGTGCATTTGATCGATGTGTCGCTGGACGCCGCTCTGCCCTGTGACGAACGTATCGAATACGACCTGCTGCTGGAAGACGGCAAAGGTATCGCCGAATGGGCGCCGCACCTGCTGTATGGCGATGCGGGTTGCCCGAACTTCGTCCTGCGCGCACGGGTCGATCAGTTGCTGCACGGTTCTTGCCGCAAGCCTCACCACCCGGCGGCAGACGGCTTGCTCTGCGTCGACCGGTTGCTGGCGCAGGAGCATGCAGCCGAGGACCGCCCGGCACTGCTGATGATGACCGGCGATCAGGTCTACGCCGACGATGTCGCGGGGCCGATGCTGCGGGCGATTCACGCCTTGATCGAGCGCCTGGGCCTGTTCGGCGAGCACCTCGAAGGCGCTGTGGTCAGCGACAGCGCCAGGCTCTACGAGCATCCGGCCAGTTACTACCACCGTGCGGATCTGTTGCCGGCGCTGCAAAGCAATGAAACCCTGCGCGAGCGTTTCTTCGGTGGCGCACGCAAGCCGATCTTCACCAGCAGCAGTGCCGACAATCACCTGGTGACCTTCGCCGAGGTCATGGCCATGTACTTGCTGGTCTGGTCCCCAGTGCCCTGGACCCTGATCGCGCCCCAGGCACCGACGCTGACACCGGAACGGCTCAAGCGCTACGCCCTTGAACAGACGCGCATCGATGCCTTCACGGCCGGCCTTGGCAACGTCGCGCGGGCACTGGCGCATCTGCCGACGCTGATGATTTTCGACGACCACGACATCACCGATGACTGGAACCTGTCCGCGCAATGGGAGGAAACGGCCTACGGCCATCCGTTCTCCCGACGCATCATCGGCAACGCGCTGCTGGCGTACATGCTGTGCCAGGGCTGGGGCAACAACCCGGGTGCCTTCGCTGCCGTGCTGGAGAAGGCCGCCGCGTTGAGCGCCAGTGGCGATGACCGCTACCTCGACAGCGCGGTCCAGGACGACTTGATCAATGATCTGCTGAAATTCCAGCACTGGCATTACGTGCTGCCGACCACCCCGGCCATGGTCGTGATCGACACCCGCACCCGGCGCTGGCGCAGTGAAATGAACCTCAAGCAGCCTTCCGGCCTGCTCGACTGGGAAGCCCTGAGCGAACTGCAACAGGAACTGCTGGACCACCCGAGCGCGATCATCGTTTCGCCGGCGCCGATCTTCGGCGTCAAACTGATTGAAACCGTGCAGCGGGTCTTCAGCTGGTGCGGCTACCCACTGCTGGTGGACGCGGAAAACTGGATGGCCCATCGCGGCGCAGCCCAGGTGATCCTGAACATTTTCCGCCACTCGCGCACGCCGGGTAACTACGTGGTGCTGTCGGGCGATGTGCACTACTCCTTCGTCTACGAAGTGCTGATCCGCCATCGCAAGGCCGGGCCACGCATCTGGCAGATCACCAGCAGCGGCATCAAGAACGAATTCCCCCCCACCCTGCTCGAATGGTTCGACCGCATCAACCGCTGGCTGTACTCACCACGCTCGCCACTGAACTGGCTGACCAAACGTCGACGCATGCGCATCGTGCCGCATGTCCCGGAACACGCCGAAGCCGGAGAGCGCCTATGGAACTCGGCGGGGATCGGGCAGGTGTTCTTCAATGACCTGGGACAACCGCAGATGATCTATCAGCACAACGCCAACGGCTCCCCGAAGACCCGGATGATTGCCCCGCAAGACGATGATTGAGTATGAAGACAGCCTTAGGCATTCCCGGGAAACTGTAGGAGCCGCGGTCGCCGCTCGATTGCCGACGATGGATTCAAATGTACCGTGTTGTTCCGGTTCACACGCGTTATCGGTAACAGCCATCGCTGGCAAGCCAGCTCAATAGACCGCGTCCGAGTCGAAAATGAAGTGACCTCCAAACCTGTGAAAGAACCCAAATCAGATCGGAGTCGTTCATTCACCCAAACCTGCTCTTGGGTATCGATACGGATGGTGGCAACGGTCGCTCCGGCAGCGCTCGTGACGACCCATTGCCCGGCATACGGCGTCTGGGTGTTTGTGCTGTCTACTGCGGGGTTAGTGAATCCGGCCTTGGCATTTTCAGCCTTGCTCTTGTGGGTATCGCAGCCTTGCAACTCGCTGACCTGTGCGCAGCCCGATTGCTCGAGTTGCTTGCGGCCTGCCGAGGAATGCTTGAAAGGGGGGGGGGGCCAGCATTACAACTGACGCGTATCGAATTGGGATTGCAGCAAGACTCAGCTTGCTGCCCTGTCATGGGGTAGAACTTGGTGACCGCCAAAGCGATCACCAAGTAGCTTATATCAGCTAATTACTGCCATTCTCTAGCTTTCTACATCCGCACTCTGCCCTCTACTTTCGCATCAGAAGAAGAGTGCACGTTTTTTATTTAATGCTTAGCACTTAGATTCTTCAAATCATCGTAGTTCGATTTCATAATCTGGGCCATACGGTCCAGCACCTGAATATTTGCACGGGAACTTATAAAGTTACTCTCTTGCAAACTGAATTTATGAGCTCCTACCAACGCCAAGCTATTAGCCAACTTGTCAAGCTGCGGGGCAACTTCCTTTATGAAGGAGGTATTCCCGGCTCCCGACAGTTGCTCATTTTTCACATCTTTGATTAACCTGGAGGAACTTTGTTGTACCTCTCTCACATTTTCCATAAATTTGAATATTTTCAAATTATGGTCGGCTTCTTTACTAGAAGTCACTAGCGAAGGCGACGAAATATTAATGATCACTTTTAACCACCCCAACAAACGCTTTAAACACTATATTTTTTCAAACTTAAAATTAAGTTCGATACCCACTCAGAGCCTAAAACCAAATAGATCATCCTTCTATCAATTTACGCTCTTTTCTCCCCCACCATCTATGTCACGCCATTTCAAATATATTCGACTCGGTCTGGGCATACGCGAGACGCATAATGCTTAACAGGCAACCGTAACCACCTGCGTTATCATCACCACCCTATGCGCCAAGAGCCGGGAAACTGTAGGAGCAGCCGGTCGACGCTCGATTGCCGGCGATGGACTCAAATACGCCGCGTTTTTTCCGGTTCACACGCGTTATCGTCAACAGCCATCGCTGGCAAGCCAGCTCACAAGAGACCGCGTCCGAGTCGAAAATGAAGTGGCCTCCAAACCTGTGAAAGAACCCAAATCAGCCCAGAGTCGCTCATGGACCTCACCCGCACCCTGATCATCGGCAACTCCGGCTCCGGCAAAAGCTGGCTGGCACAGCAGCTAGCCCAGCAATTGCGTGAGCCCTGGACCGATCTCGACCGGATTCACTGGCTGTCCGACGAACACAGCATCCCCCGCCCCCGCGCCGAAGCATTGGCCATGGCACGGATCGCGGCCGACGAGCAGCGCTGGGTGATCGAAGGAGTTTACGGCTGGATCATCAGCGAAATCCTCCATCGGGCCACAGCGCTGATCTGGCTGAGCATCGGCGACGAGGAATGCGTGACCAACATTCGCCAGCGAGAGACACAGGATGACGAACGGTTGGTGGCATTGCTGGAGTGGGCTGGCAGCTACCGCAAGCGAGATGATTCAAGTGGATTTGCTGCGCACCAGCGGTTGTTCGAAGGCTTTAGCGGATCAAACATTCAGTTGATGAATCGAACTGAAATCACTGCGTTTGCCAGTGTGATGCCAGGCACCGGTTAACCACTGAAACTAACCCTTTCAATTCGGATCCGGACTACAACACTTGCGGAAACGTCTTTTGAAACGCCAATGGATACTCAACATCTATCCAGAGGCGGAGAAGACAATGCGATTTATCCGATGCCTGCTGAGTCGTCGCAGGATGAAACAAGACACGCCGGATGCCATCGACGTGTCTGATGAAACCGCTTACCTACTACGATCCAAAGCCAACACTGAACGATTACTCCGGTCGATCGAGAACTTGCGAAATCGCCCGACTCACCCCCCTGACAATCATCTCCACCTCCCGCTCATCCAGAGTCAACGGCGGTAACAGGCGAATGGTTTTGCCCCGCGTGACGTTGATCAGCAAGCCATGATCCCGCGCAGCGATCAGGCTCAGGTCGCGGATCGGTTGCTTGAGTTCGATGCCGATCATCAGCCCCTGACCACGGATCGCCATCACGTTCGGGTTGCCCGCCAACTCGGTGCGCAATCTGTCGAGCAGCCGCGCGCCCTGAAGCCGGGCGTTTTCCAGCAGCCCTTGTTCTTCAACGATATCCAGCACGGTGCACCCGACCCGGCAGGCCAATGGATTACCACCGAAAGTGCTGCCGTGGCTGCCCGGCGTGAACAGTTCGGACGCCTTGGCACGGGCCAGGCAAGCGCCGATGGGCACGCCGTTGCCCAAGCCTTTGGCCAGGGTCATGACGTCCGGAACGATGCCTTCATGCTGGAAGGCGAACCACTGGCCGGTGCGGCCGATGCCGGTCTGGATTTCATCGAGCATCAACAGCCAGGAGCGCCGGTTGCACAGTTCGCGCACGGCCTTGAGATACCCCGGTGGCGCCAGTTGCACGCCGCTTTCGCCCTGGATCGGCTCCATCAGCACCGCCACGATCCGCGAGCCGTAAATCTCTTGCACCTTGTCCAGTGCGTCGAGGTCGCCGAACGGCACTTTGACGAAATCCCCCGGCAGCTGGTTGAACCCCAGGCGCACCGCCGGGCCGTCGCTGGCCGACAAGGTGCCGAGGGTGCGGCCATGGAACGCGTTCTCCATGACCACCACCAGCGGCTGTTCGATACCTTTGTGCCAGCCATGCAGCCGGGCGATTTTCAGTGCGGTTTCGTTGGCTTCGGCCCCGGAGTTGTTGAAAAAAGCCCGGTCCATGCCCGCCAGCCGTGTCAATTTCTGCGCCAGCCGTTGTTGCCAGTCGATGCTGTAGAGGTTCGACGTGTGCAGCAGCAACCCGGCCTGCTCGGTGATGGCGGCGACGATTTTCGGGTGGGAGTGGCCGACGTTGGTCACCGCCACGCCGGCGACCGCATCCAGGTATTCGCGACCGGCCTGATCCCACAGGCGAGTGCCCAGGCCCTTGTCGAAACTCAAGGCCAGGGGTTGGTAAGTGCTCATCAGGCAGGCGGCGGTCATGACGTCAAGCTCCAGCAAGGGTCGGTGTTTTTGCAGTATGGTTAGCCACCTGAGCTGGATAAACGCTGTAAAACTTCAATCATTTAAAAGCTGAGCTTGATAATGGATCTGTTCCAGGCAATGAGCGTTTACGTGAAAGTGGTGGAGACCGGCAGCATGACCGCCGCCGCTTTTCAGTGCGACATGTCCACGACCATGGTCGGCAACCACCTCAAGGCCCTGGAGCAGCGGCTGGGTGTGCGCCTGCTCAACCGCACGACGCGGCGTCAGCGGCTGACCGAGTTCGGCGTCGCGTATTACCAGCGTTGCCTGGAAGTGCTGGGGCTGGTGGCCGATTCCGAGCGTCTGGCCGAGCAGGCCCTCGACGAACCGAGCGGGACGCTGCGCATTACCGCGCCCCTGACCTTCGGCACCGAACGCCTGGCACCGGCACTGAGTGAGTTCAGCCGGCAAAACCCGCGGGTGAAACTTGACGTGGTACTGACCAACCGGCGCCCGGATCTGCTGGAAAATGGACTGGACGTAGCGTTTCGCCTCGGCGCGCTGGAGCCCTCCAACCTGATCGCCCGCCCGCTGATCGACTACACCCTGACCATGTGCGCTTCACCGGACTATCTGGCCCGTCGCGGCACACCGCAAACGCCTGAAGACCTGCGACACCACGACTGCCTGTCCTTTGCCTATCCGGCCGGGGATGACTGGCAATCGGTGCAAAAGGAATGGCGCCTGGCCGGTCCCGAAGGCGAAGTCAGCGTGGGGGTCAGCGGGCCGATGCTGATCAACAGTTCGGCCGGTTTGCATCAGGCGGCGCGGACCGGCATGGGCATCGTGATGATGCCCGACGCCCTGGTCGAGCAGGACCTCAAGGACGGAAAGCTGTTGGCCTTGATGCCCGATTACTGCCCGCCCAGCCGGCCGATGCACCTGGTCTATGCCCAGGATCGCCACCGTTTGCCGAAACTGCGCCGTTTCGTCGAATTCGCCGTACAGATGTGGGGCAAGCACTAATCGGCCGAACAGGCATGCAGTCGCTGATCGCCATTTACCTCCCCGCCTTCACCAGCACCGGCTGTTCCTGATAACGATTCGGGTACAGCTGCTTCAACTGCGCAACCTTCGGCAAATCATTGATCACGATATACGGATAGGTCGGATGCTCGGTCAGGAAATCCTGATGTTCCTCCTCCGCCGGGTAGAAACCGTTGAAGGTTTCAAGTTTGGTGACAATCGGCTTGTCGAAGGCATGGGCGGCGTCGAGCTGAGCGATGTAGGCCTGTGCGACCCGTTGCTGCTCGGCACTTTTGGTAAAGATCGCCGAACGATACTGGGTGCCGGTGTCCGGTCCCTGGCGATTGAGCTCTGTCGGGTTGTGCGCCACCGAGAAGTAGATTTGCAGCAAGGTGCCGTAGCTGACCTGGCTCGGATCGAAAGTCACTTCGACAGACTCCGCATGGCCGGTATTGCCGTTGCTGACACGCTCGTATTGCGCCGTGTTGGCCGCGCCACCGGCGTAACCGGAAACCGCATTTTTCACACCTTTGACGTGCTGAAACACCCCTTGCACGCCCCAGAAACAACCGCCGGCGAACACTGCCGTTGCGCTTTGAGCGTGGGTGGTTTCGTCGAGGGCCGGCGGCGGAATAACGACGGCTTCTTCAGCACCACTGAGAGAGAATGCCGAGCATGACCCGATAACGCCAACGGTGGCCAGTGCCAACAGCGTACGGCGCCAGGTGAGCAGGTTTTTCATGTAAGGAACTCCTGAATGATCCAAGGGGACAGGCAGTCAAAAATCAGACGGTTCGGGGCTCGAACTTCATCGCCAGGCCGTTCATGCAATAGCGCAGGCCGGTGGGTTTCGGGCCGTCATCGAAGACATGGCCCAGATGCCCGCCACAGCGCCGGCAGTGCACCTCTTCGCGGACCATGCCGAACGCACGGTCCTGACGGGTGGCCACGGCCTTGTCCAGCGGTGCCCAGAAACTCGGCCAGCCGGTACGGCTGTCGAACTTGGTGGCCGAGGAAAACAGTGGCAGATCGCAACCGGCACAGACGAAAGTACCGTCGCGGTGCTCGTTGTTCAGCGGGCTGCTGTAGGCCCGCTCGGTGCCCTCCTCGCGCAGGATCTCGTACTGCTCGTCACTCAGGATCGCGTGCCATTCGCTGTCGCTGTGGGTCACTTCGAATGTTTCCGCTGCGCTGGCCTCACTGATCAAGGCCGAGCCTGTGGAAAACTTCGGCAACAGGCCGATCGCCAAGGCTGCAACGCCCAACCCGCCGCTCGCCAGAAGAAATTTCCGTCGTGAAAACATGCTCGCCTCCAAAAATCCAGGGGTGTTTCATGGAACACAGCCTAGGCTTTGGGTGATCGCCAAATCCTCACGGGAAGTTAAACAATTCGTGATAACTCGGGCGCTGAAAAACCCGCACAATGCCTAAGCCCCACCTGTAGGAGCGAGCTTGCTCGCGATGGAGGCCAACGATGACGCGGGATACCTGATACCCCACGGTGCCCTCAAGTTTTTCGCGAGCAAGCTCGCTCCTACAGTGGTTGCATTTCGCACAATGCGCTCATTGCACCGAAGGATTGACCTGGATGGAACAGACCAAACGCGTCCTCGTGGTCGAGGACGACCAGCACATCGCCGACCTGATCTGCCTGCATCTTCGCGATGAGCAGTTCGAGGTGGTGCACAGCGCCGATGGCGATGAAGGCATGCGCCTGCTGCAGCAAGGCAACTGGGACGCACTGGTCCTCGACCTGATGCTGCCCGGTGTCGACGGCCTGGAAATCTGCCGCCGCGCCCGGGCCATGGCGCGCTACACGCCGATCATCATCACCAGCGCGCGCTCCAGCGAAGTGCACCGGATTCTCGGCCTCGAACTGGGTGCCGACGACTATCTGGCCAAGCCCTTTTCCATGCTCGAGCTGGTGGCCCGGGTCAAGGCGCTGCTGCGCCGGGTCGATGCCATGGCGCGCAACCTGAAGATGGACGCCGGCAGCCTGCTCACCGACGGCCTGGCGATCGACCCGATCACCCGCGAGGTGGCCCTCGACGGACGACGCCTGGACCTCACGCCCCGGGAGTTCGACTTGCTGTACTTCTTCGCCCGCCAGCCCGGCAAGGTGTTTTCGCGCATGGACCTGCTCAACGCCGTGTGGGGCTACAGCCACGAAGGCTACGAGCACACGGTCAACACCCACATCAACCGCCTGCGCGCCAAGATCGAGACCGATCCGGCGCAGCCTGTACGCATCCTCACTGTCTGGGGCCGCGGCTACAAATTCGCCACCGGGGAGGAGCCGCGGCCATGAGGCTGACCCTGACGCAACGCCTGTCCCTGGTGTTCGCCGTGCTGCTGCTGGTGTGCTGCGGCACGTCGGCGTGGATGCAGGTGCGCTCCAACAAGTTGCATGAACAGGAAGTGGTGCAAGGCTTGTCCCGGGACCTGGCGCAGCACATCGCCAGCGACACGGTGCTGATGGACACCCAGGGCCTGATGCCCAATGCCGTGCGTGATTTGTTCAGCAAGCTGATGCAGGTCAACCCCAGTGTCGAGGTGTACCTGCTCGACACCGAGGGCAAGCTTATCGGCAGTGCCGCGCCCGAAGGCCGGATCCGTCGGGAGCGGGTCGACCTCGCGCCGATCCAGCGCCTGCTGCGGGGCGATCCGCTGCCCATTCCCGGCGACGACCCGCGCAGCGTCGATGCGCGCAAGGTGTTCAGCGCAGCACCGCTGAAGGTGGATGGCAAGCCGGTGGGCTATCTCTACGTGGTGCTGCTCGGTGAGGATCACGACCGCCTGGCCGAACGCGGTGCAACCAGCGCGGCGCTCAACACAGCGCTGCTGTCCATTGGCCTTGTGGCATTGCTGTGCCTGATTGCCGGCCTCACCGCGTTTGCCCTGATCACCCGGCCGTTGCGCCGCCTGACCGAAACCGTCAGCCAGTTCGACATCGACGGCGTACCAGTCACACCGGCCCTGCCCGTCGCGGTGGAAAAAGCCGCCAGCCACGATGAAATCGCCGTGCTCGATGCCGCGTTCCGGCAGATGCAGGCCCGCCTGGGCGAACAATGGCGCTCGTTGACCCGCCAGGACCAGGAGCGCCGCGAACTGGTGGCGAACATCTCCCACGACTTGCGCACGCCGCTGGCCTCGCTGCACGGTTATCTGGAAACCCTGTCGCTCAAGGACGCCACGCTGTCCCCTGCCGACCGCCGTCGCTACCTCGGCATCGCACTGGACCAGAGCCGCAAGGTCGGAGGTCTGGCGCAGTCGTTGCTGGAACTGGTGCGGCTGGAACACGGCTTCGTGCAGCCAGTGCTGGAACGCTTTTCCCTGACCGACCTGGCCCAGGACATCTTCCAGAAATTCGAACTCACCGCCGAAGCGCGCCAGGTCGAACTCAAGGCCAGGTTCGCGCCAAACGCCTCGGCGGCCTGCGCGGATCTCGGCTTGATCGAGCGGGTGCTGACCAACCTGTTCGACAATGCCCTGCGCCATACACCGCCAGGTGGAGACATCGAACTGGGCCTGCGCCCGCAAGGTTCATTCATCGAAGTCACGGTCAGCGACACCGGCCCGGGCATTGCCCCGGAGCTGCGCGAAGGTTTGTTCCTGCGCCCGTTCAATATCGGCGGCGCACGGCGTGATGGCGGGCTGGGGCTGCGGATCGTGCATCGCATCCTGCAATTGCACGGGCGCGAGATTCAGTTGATCGATGTGCCGGGACGGGGGGCGACCTTTCGTTTTTCGTTGCCGATCGATGAAGAGACAGCGTCGGCGCTGGCGGTGCGGTCGATGAACCTCAATACGCCGAGGCAGGCCTGACAGACCGCGGCGCCTGCTTCGCGAGCAAGCCCGCTCCCACATTTGGAATGCATTCCCCTGTGGGAGCGGCGGTGCGGCGATCCGACTTGCTCGCGAAGAGGCCGGCTCAAACAACACAGGATCTGGATCAGTCGCGATAACCCGGCGCCACTCGATCCAGCATCCGCAACAAGGCCGCCCAGGCCAGTTGCATGGCATCCGGGTCATCGAACTCGCCCTCATCCAACGGCCGCCCCGGATCATTGAACTGCCGCTCGGTGTGCGCGCAGACCTCGTGCGACGGCAGAACAACTTCACCGGCCGCTTGCGCGGCCAACTGGATTTCGCAGGCTTTTTCCAGGTAGTACATGCGCAGGAACGCCTGGCTCACCGTTTCGCCCACCGTCAGCAAGCCATGGTTGCGCAGCATCAACACCGGCTTGTCACCCAGGTCCGCCACCAGCCGTTGCTGCTCACTCAGGTCCAGCGCCACCCCTTCGTAATCGTGATAAGCGACGCGACCGTAGAACTCCATGGAAATCTGATTGACCGGCAACAACCCGCACTTCAACGCCGCCACCGCACACCCGGATTTGGTGTGGGTGTGCAGCACACATTGCGCATCGTCACGGGCACCATGGATGGCACTGTGGATCACGAAACCGGCCGGGTTCACCGGGTACGGCGACGACTCCACAGCGTGGCCATCGAGGTCGATCTTGACCAGATTGGACGCGGTGATTTCGTCGAACATCAGCCCGTAGGGGTTGATCAGAAAGTGATGCTCCGGCCCCGGAATGCGCACCGAGATGTGGGTGAAGATCAAATCGGTCATGCGAAAGTGCGCAATCAAGCGGTAGCAGGCGGCCAACTCTTCACGCAGACGTTGCTCTGTCGATGTCATACCCCGGCTACCTCTTTCACAGTGCAATCTTCCAGCCCTTGCCCCAAGGCCTCCCAGCCATCGAAGCCCCGGCGAGCGATGAACACCAGGCGTGTGGTGTTGGCCTGGGCGTCATCCAGCGCCGGCAGAAACTGACTGCGGGTGCCGACATGTTGCAGCCAGTGCGCCGTGCTGCCCGGCGTCAGCAACACCAGGCCTTTGACCCGGAATACATCACTGGGCAGCGCCCTCAACCAGCCACGCAAGCACTCGACATCGAGGGCCGCGTTGCTCTGCCACAACCAGCTGCTGAACATCTCGCCGTGATCGCCATCGGACACCCGGGTCAGCGGTTTCTGCGCCCGAGGCTCAAGGTCCAGATCGGTATCCAGCCACAACGCATCGGGCAACTCGGCTTGCACACTTTCATGCACACGCGTCCTGGCGCCCAGTGCATTGCGCAACGCCTGCAACTGCGCCTCGTCGACCAGGTCGGTCTTGTTCAGCAACAGCAGGTCGGCAGCGGCCACCTGCGCCCGAGCCAGGCGCGCGTATTCACCGTCGAGTTGCAGATGGCGGGTGACGTCGACCACCGTAATCACCATGTCCAGTTGCATCTGGCTGCGCAGTTGCGGGTAGGCCAGGGTTTGCACGATGCGCTGCGGATCGGACACACCGCTGCACTCGATGACGATACGCTCCAACCTTGGTTCAAGCTGCGCCAGGCTGGCGAGTTGCGCCAGCAGGTCTTCCTGCACCGTACAGCAGATGCAGCCGTTTTGCAGGCTGTACACCGCGTCGGTGACTTCGGAAACGATGGCCGCATCGATGTTCAGCTCGCCGAAATCGTTGACGATCACCGCCAGCCGACTGCCTTCGGCACGGCGCACCATGCGGTTGAGTAGTGTGGTTTTACCGGCGCCGAGAAAACCCGACACCACGGTCACGGCGATACGTGGGGAAGTCATTCTGCCTTGCCCTCCAGCACCGGTGGTTCGCCTTGCCAGACGGCTTTGAGGCCGACGGTTTCCAGGGTTGAGTGGCGGTCGTAGACCAGCTGCCCTTCAACGAAGGTCAGCAGCACCTGGGTCTTGTGGATGTAGTTGCGTGCCGGTGCAGCGAACAGGTCGCGGTCGATGACGATCAGGTCCGCCGACTTGCCCACTTGCAGGCTGCCGGTGCTGTGTTCCAGGCCCATGGCCACGGCGCCGTTGCTGGTGATCACGGTCAGCGCCTGTTCGAGGCTGATCGGGTCGCCGAAGCACGCCGGGTCGTCGTTCCATGGGTTCTGCCGGGTGATCATGGTTTCCAGCGCCAGCCACGGGTCGATGGACGCCACCGGCCAGTCGGTGCCCATCACCGCAGTGCCACCGGCGGCGAGCACGCCTTTGAAATCGTAGATGCGCTTGAGGCGTTCCTGGCCGTAACCGGAACGCGCGCCGCTGGCAAACGGCGTCGGGTACCAGGCGGCCGGGGAAAATTCGGCGATGACATTCAGCTCCTTGAAGCGCGGCAGGTTGCCGGGGTGCAGCAAGGTGCTGTGGGCGCACTGGTGGCGCACACCGCTGAAACCGTTGCGACGACGGGCCTCGGCCACGGCATCGAGGAACACATCGGACGCGCCGTCACCGGTGCAGTGGGCGATCACGCGGATGCCCTTGCGGTCCATGTCCACCACCATGTCGGTGATGTGTTCCGGGGTCAGGTTGAGCTTGCCGCGCCAGCTCGACTCCTGCGGCCACGGGGTCAGCAGGTACGAAGACTTCGGCTCCACGGTGCCGTCGAAGTGAAACTTCACCGCGTTGGCGCTCAGGCGCGCGCTGCGGTAGTAGTGACGTTCGCCGGCCAGCAGCTCCCAGCGACGACGCACCGGGAAGATGTCGTCCTGCCAACTGATCGCCGCTTCGATGCGCACCGTCAGTTCGCCGCAGTCGTCGAGTTCCTTGAGGGCCTGCAAACGCTGTTCGCAGACGTGCACGTATTTGCTCGCCGTGACGCCGCGCGAGCTCTGGAAGTGCACGCCATCGCGGTAGGCGCGACGCAGCACGCTGACCGGTGTCGGTGGCATGGCGGCGTGGATCATCGCGTAGGCACCGTCGATCATCAGGCCGGTAGGTTCGCCGCTCAGCTCGTCACGCTCGAAATAACCGTTACGCGGGTCGGACGTGTGGCGATCGATGCCGGCCAGCTCCAGGGCCTTGGAGTTGACCATCATGGTGCCCCACATGCGGTCGAGCAGAGCCACCGGACGGTCCGGCATGACGCTGTCGAGCCACTCGCGGCCCGGGGTCAGGCCGGCCTCGCGGAAGGTGTAGCGCACCCAGTACTGACCGTAGATCCAGCCGTCGCCGGGATGACTGTCGGCATAGGCGAGGATGCTTTCGCGCAACTGCTCCGGGGTCGGGTCTTCGATGCCGACGTCGAGGTCATCGGCGTAGCGCGGCGCCAATGCGAGGTCGGGGTGCGTGTGCATGTCGTGCAGGCCCGGCATGCAGAATGCGCCTTGCAGGTCGTGCACGCGGGTGTTCGGGCCCTTGAACATCTCGATCTGGCCGAGGCTGGCGACTGCGATCAACTTGCCGTCGCGGATGGCCACGGCCTCGGCCCACGGGTTGGCCGGGTCCTGGGTGTAGATACGACCGTTGGCCAGGATCAGGTCGGCGTAGGTCCCCTGCACGGAATGGGTAGAGGAAAAGTTATCGGACTCAGCCATGTAAGCCACCTTTGAGTTCAGGAGATTGAAAGGTCTGCCGGACGATCTACGTTTCGGCGACCTGAAAAAATTGTTGTTGTTTTAGTCAGCCAAAAACATGGCGGCGTCGACCTCGATCATCACCGGCTCATCGCTACTGCCGAGTTGCCCCAGCAGCTCGCGCAAGCCGTCCAAATCACGTGCTCGGTGATGGCTGACGTGGCAGCTTTGCGCCAGCGCAGCGAAGTCCGGCGTGAGGATGTCCACCCCTAGCAACGGCACCGCCTTGGCGTTCATGTAGTCGCGAATCTCGGCGTAGCTGCTGTTGTTCCACAGCAGCAGGATCACGCCGACGCCGGCCTCTTTGGCGGCGATCAGTTCGGCACTGGAAAACTGCAAGCCACCGTCGCCGACCAACGCCACCACCGGGCGCAAAGGTTGGGCCAGCTTGGCGCCGATGGCGGCGGGCAAACCGTAGCCGAGGGTGCCGTAGCCGCTGCCGGCGTTGAACCAGCTATTGGGGGTTGGCGCCCGGTAGCCGAGCGCGCCCTGGTACACCGGTTGGGTCGAATCGCCGACGATCAGAGGCTGCGGCAAGTGATCGCGCAGGGTATCGAGCAGCGCTTGCATACGGGATTGTCTGGCGCTCCAGCCGGCGTGTTCGAGGGCGTTGACCTGGGTCACTCGTTCAGCCGCCCAGGCTGGATCGGCCTGGCGCTGCGGCAGGCGATCGAGCAACAAAAGCAAGCCTTGCCCGGCATCGCCCAGCAAGCCGACCGCGGCCGCTTGTACGCCGAGTATTTGCATGGGATCGATATCCAGTCGAATCAGTGGTGCCTTGAACTGCACAGGGCCAAGACCGAAAAAGTCGTAGTCGGTTTCCCCCAACTCGGTGCCGACGGCCAGCACCAGGTCGGCCTCGGCAAACAGTTCGCGACCATGGGCCGAGGACTGCACACCGTCGAGCAGCAAAGGATGCTCTGGGGCCAGCAAACCGCGGGCGTTGGTGGTCAGCGCCACAGGGGCCTGCAGGCGTTCGGCGAGTGCGGTCAGGACCTCACTGGCCCGGCGTGCGCCACCACCGGCGAGAATCAACGGACGCTTGGCGTTGTTGATCAGGGCCACGGCGTCATCGATGGCTTCCGGCGCCGGGGCTGGCGCGGCCGGCAATGAACGCGCACGCAAGTCCAGGCCGTCGGCAGACATCTCCAGCACATCCAGCGGAATTTCGATGTGCACCGGTCGCGGCCGCGTACAGCCAAACAAGGCAAAGGCCCGTGCCAGCACTTCCGGCAATTGCGACGGGTGTTGCAGCGTATGGCTGAAAGCACAGACCCCGGCGACCAGCGCGCGCTGATCCGGCAATTCATGCAGGTGGCCATGGCCCAGGCGCAGGTGTTCGCGACGGTTGCAGGTGGAAATCACCAGCATCGGCACCGAGTCGGCATAGGCCTGGCCCATGGCGGTGATGATGTTGGTCATGCCCGGTCCGGTGATGATGAAGCACACCCCGGGCTTGCCGCTGGCACGGGCATAACCGTCCGCCATGAACCCGGCGCCCTGCTCGTGGCGCGGGCTGATGTGCTTCAGGCGACTGCCGTGCAGGCCACGGTACAACTCGACGGTGTGCACGCCGGGAATACCGAAGACGGTTTCAACACCATAGCCTTCCAGCAACTGAACGAGCGCCTCGGCACAACGGGTCATGCAGCACCTCTTGGATAAGGGGCCAGCTCGGCCCAACGACGAATGGGGCTAGTATTGTTGAATCAACCGATACAACAATCGATTTTTTTTGGCCTGACTGTTCGATTTACGTCACCATACAGAAGAGCAAGCGCTAACCTTGTGGCGAGGGAGCTTGCTCCCGCTGGGTCGCGTAGGGCCCCATTACCAGCGACTGCTGCGCAGTCGAGCGGGAGCAAGCTCCCTCGCCACAGGGGTTCAGCGATTGCCTGTTTCTTTCAACTTTCAGCGGGATGATTTATGCGTCTTCCTTCGATGACAGCCCTTCGTGCGCTGGATGCGGTTGCCCGTCTGGGCAGCGTGTCGATCGCAGCCCGTGAACTGAACCTGACCCGCAGCGCCATCAGCCACCAGATCAGCAAGCTTGAGGAGTGTGTCGGTTTCGCCCTGACCGAGCGCATTGGCCGAGGCATCGGCCTGACGTATCAGGGCGAACGCTATGCGCGGGAAGTGCACGGGATTCTGTTGAACCTGCTCGACGCCGGACAGTTGGTCGACGACCAGGAAATCTCCGGGCGGCTGTGCGTCAGTTGCGCGCCGGGGTTCGCCACCTATTGGTTGTGCCACCACATCGGTGCGTTTCTGCGCCAGTACCCGCAAGTGCAACTGCAGCTGATTTCGCCCCGCACGCCGGATGACGTAAATAACCCGGCTGCCGACCTGTGCATCGCCTACGGGATTGGCGACTGGCCGGAAATGATCGTCGAGGAGATCGTGGCATTGCGTTTCTTCCCGGTGTGCAGCCCGCGCCTGATCAACGCCTTGGGCGGTCTGAAAAGCCCGCAGGAACTGAGCAGCTACCCCCTGCTGCACATGACCGACTACTCGGACTGGCGCGTGTGGCTGACCGCTGCGGGGGCTTCCGGGGTCAATGCGACGAGCGGCATCCTGTTCTCCGATGCGCACTGCGCCCAGTCCGCGTGCATTGCCGGCCAGGGCATCGCCATCGGTGACAACCTGATCAGCGGTGATGCGTTATCCAAGGGTTTGCTGGTGCGCCCGTTCGACATCACCATCGATTTGCACCGTGGCTACTACCTGGCGGCAGACCCGCAAAAGGCCGACCGCGCCGTGGTCCAGGCCTTCAGCAACTGGGTCAAGACCCAGCTGCAATCGTCCCGCCAGACCTGGCAGGACACCCTCTGACACCCCATTCCCCTGTAGGAGCGAGCTTGCTCGCGAAAAACCAGAGAACACCGTTGGGTGTCAGTTTGGGCGCGTAATCGTTGGCGACCATCGCGAGCAAGCTCGCTCCTACAGGCCCTCAAATTGGGTAAAAAAACTAACCAATACGAGCAAAATAATTCCATTGATGTAGCGATATTTTTAACAATAATAAGCCCAAAGCCCATTTCGGATTCGCATCCGTCCTCGTACGTCTTATGGGCAATAAAAAGAGGAACTCCATAGTGTCCAGCCGTTCAGCGATTCAGCTCAGCGCTCAAGGTATCAGCCAGTATTACGGCCGTTTCGCGGCGCTGGATAACGTCGATCTCGACGTTCGCCAAGGTGAATTTCTTACCCTGCTGGGTCCGTCCGGCTCGGGCAAAACCACCTTGCTGATGATTCTGGCCGGTTTCCTCAGCCCGACCTCGGGCAAGCTGATGGAGCAAGGCGTCGACATCATCCGGCGTTCCGCCGAGAAGCGGAACTACGGCATGGTGTTCCAGGGTTATGCGCTGTTCCCGCACATGAGCGTGGCCGACAACGTGGCCTACCCGCTGCGCATCCGCAAAGTCCCCGTTGAAGAACGCAATCGCCGGGTCAAGCACATCCTTGAAGTGGTCGGCCTCGGTGCACACATGCACAAGAAACCCGCCGAAATGTCCGGCGGCCAGCAGCAGCGCGTGGCGATTGCCCGGGCGCTGGTGTTCGAGCCGGAACTTCTGCTGCTCGACGAGCCACTGTCGGCGCTGGACAAGAACCTGCGCGAACAACTGCAAACCGAGCTGCAACGCATCCACCGTCAGGTCGGTACCAGTTTCGTGTTCGTCACCCACGACCAGAACGAAGCGCTGGCGCTGTCCTCGCGCATCGCGATTTTCAACCACGGCAAGCTGACCCAGGTCGACACCCCGGAGAACATCTACAACCGCCCCGAGAGCCGTTTCGTCGCCGAGTTCCTGGGCAAGATGAACCTGTTCCCGCTGGACAACCTGACCCGCAACGGCCAGACCGCCAGCGGCCGCTGCGGCACCAGCGTATTGCATGCCCAGGCGCCGAACGCACTGAGTGCGGCACCGATCGTGCTGGCCGTGCGCCCCGAGCACATGGAGCTGCACAGCGAGTGCCCGACCCGGGAGGGCTACAACGTGATGCCCGCGCAACTCACCGACAAGGTTTATCAAGGCTCCAGCACCCATCTGGCGCTCAAGGTCGGCGGCGACACGCTACCGATCAACCTGTCCGTACCCGGCAATCACCCGGGGGCGTCGATGCCCGGCGGCGCGCCGGTGTGGCTGAGCTGGCCGGTGCAGCAAAGCTTCCTGCTACAGGCCTGAACCGCAAAAAACTGCGTCACAAAGCTCTCTTCCAATGACAACAAAAAGGCCGGTGCCCATGCAGGCACCCGCCAACTGAGGACTTGCCCATGCGCCAGGATCACCAACAAGACTGCATCGAAGTGCTTATCGAAAAGGCCCGCGACGGTCAGATCAACCGCCGCACCTTCATCCAGGCCATGGGCCTGCTGGCCGCGGTGCCATTGGCGCTGCGCAGCGGCATCAGCTGGTCGGCGGACAAGCCGCTGGTGGTGGTCAACTGGGGCGGCGACGCCCTGAACGCGTTCCGCTCGGCGTGGACCGACACCTTCACCAAGAACACCGGCATCCAGGTGCGCATCGACGGAGCCGGCCCGACCGAAGGCGCCATCCGCTCGCAACTGGCCAGCGGCCAACCGAGCTGGGACGTGGTCGACGTCGAGAGCTACAGCGCCATCGTGCTGGGCCGGGAAAAGATCCTGCAGCCACTGGACTACAACACCATCAAGCGCGATCAGGTGGCCCCGGCGCTCTCTTCCGATTACGGCATCGCCAGCTACCAGTTCAGCTACGTGATGGCCTGGGACAGCGAAAAATTCGGTGAAAACGGGCCCAAGACCTGGGCCGATTTCTGGGACGTGAAGAAATTCCCCGGCAAGCGCACGCTGTACAAATGGATGAACGGCATGCTCGAAGCGGCGCTCCTGGCCGACGGAGTTCCGGCCGATCAGCTGTACCCGCTGGACGTGCCGAGGGCGATGAAGAAGATCGACGAGATCAAGCCGCACGTCTTGTCGTTCTGGAGTTCGGGGGCCGAGAGCCAGCAACTGATGGTCGACGGCGAGGTGTCGGTGGGTGCGATCTGGCACACCCGCGCCAAGCTGCTCAGCGAAGACACCGACAACCGCGTGCGCTGGAGCTTCGACAACGGTTTCATCAACTCCAGCAGTTGGGCGGTATTGAACGGCAACCCCGGCGGCACTCAACCGACCATGCAGTTCATCCAGCAAGCCTTGCAGCCTGAAGGCCAGCTCAAGCTGTTCGAACTGCTGGGCAACGGGCCTTCCAACAGCGCCACGGAAAAGCTGATGTCGGCCAAGCAACTGGAAGCCAACTGCGCCTCCGAAGAAAACCTGAAAAAGCAGATCGCTCTCAACGCCCAGTGGTACGCCGACAACTACTCCAAAGCCCTGGAAGAGTACCTGACGCGGTTGTCCAAGTGAGCCTGTGACCATGACCACCACCCTGACCTCGACCCTGACCGCCCCCAAGCCCCGCTTCAGCTCGCCGGGCCTGGAGCGCGGCCTGTTGCTGTTTCCGCTGCCGGTGTTGCTGCTGGTCTTCTACGTGCTGCCATTCCTCGGCGTGGTCGGCTGGAGCTTCTCGCTGCCGACGCCGGGCATCGAGCAGTACCAGCGCATCGCCACCGACCCGGCGATCCACGAAATGCTCTGGCGCACGTTGCGCCTGTGCCTGACCGTCAGTGGCCTGGCCTTGATGATCGGTTACCTGCTGGCCTACTGCTGGGTGTTCAGCCCGCCGTTCTGGCAGCGCGTGGTGGAGATCTGCATCTTCATTCCGTTCTGGATTTCCGTGCTGGTGCGGGCCTTCGGCTGGTTGATCGCCCTGCGCAGCAACGGCGTGCTCAACAACGGCCTGATGGGCATGGGGCTGATCGACCAGCCGCTGCAACTGAGCCGCAATGAGATAGGCGTGGTCATTGGCATGCTCCACGTGATGATCCCGTACGCGGTGTTCCCGCTGTTGTCGACCATGCGTCAACTCGACCAGCGTGTGCTCATGGCCTCGCGCGGCCTGGGGGCCGGTGCCTTGCGCACCTTCTGGCAAGTGCTGCTGCCGCAGACCCTGCCGGGCATTCTGGGCGCGTTCATCATGGTCTTCGTGTTCTGCCTGGGCTTCTTCATCACCCCGGTGCTGTTGGGTGGCGGGCAAACGGTGATGATCGCCGAGTATGTGTTCCTGCAAATGTTCCAGACCAGCAACTGGGGCCTGGGCGCGGCACTGAGCGTGGTGTTGCTGGCCCTGGTCAGCGCGCTGATCTGGGTGCTGTTGAAAATGACCCGCGTCAACCGACTGGTAGGCTGAGATCACTATGAATACCCATCGCACAAGCCTGAGTACGCGGCTGTTGGCCGTGGTCGCCATGGCCTTCATGCTGTTCCCGCTGCTGACGGTCATTCCGGTGTCGTTCACCAGCAAGCGCTTCCTGTCGATGCCCGAAGGCAACTGGTCGCTGCGCCACTACGAAGCGCTGGTGAGCAACCCGGACTGGTTCCACGCCATCAGCCAGAGCCTGAGCATCGCCTTCGCCACCAGCCTCATCGCCACCCTGCTGGCCGCCAGTTTCAGCCTCGGCATCTGGTACATGCGCTCCAAATGGGCCACGGCCCTGATCGGCCTGGTGCTGTTGCCGATGGCGATCCCGCCGGTGATTTCCGCACTGGTGCTGTACTTCATGGAGACCAAGCTCGGTCGCTTCGCGCCGGGCATGGGCTACGACACCCTGACCGGCGTGGTGATTGCCCACGTGATCATGGTGGTGCCGTACGGTGTAGTGACCATGCTGGTGGCCCTCAGCCAGATCGACCGGCGCATCGAACTGGCCTCGCGCAACCTTGGCGCCAGCCTGATGCAGACCACGTTCATGGTGATCCTGCCGAACCTGAAACTGGGTCTGGCCTCCACCGCGCTGTTGGGTTTCGCCCTGTCCTGGGAAGAAGTGGCGGTGACGCTGTTCATCACCAGTGTCAACGTCGACACCCTGCCCAAGCGCATCTGGAGCGGCTTGCGCGATAACGTCGACCCGAGCGTCGCGGCGATCTCGGTGTTGTTGATCTCGCTGACGTTGCTGGTGCTGATCGGACGGTTGGTGGTTCAGCATCTGGCGGATAAACGCGCGCAGAAACTGCAGCACTCGTAAGTGCTTCACACGAAAAAGCCCCGCGCTTGCCATACAAGCGCGGGGCTTTTTTCGTTAAGACGCCGCAATCCCTGTAGGAGCGAGCTTGCTCGCGATGATCGCAAAGGCACCGCGCTCATCCAGAATGAACGCGTCATCGTTAACGTCCATCGCGAGCAAGCTCGCTCCTACAGAAAGCGAAATCATGACCAGCCGCCTGTTCATCCGTGACAACGCCGTCCCGGTCCAATAGATTAGGCGGCCTGAAAAAGCCCCCGGGCTTTCTCGCCCCTATTCAAGTTCAAAGAAGTAGTGAAATTTCAATGTCCGATTCCAACACCGCTGAATCCGTAGTCACCTTGTCGTCCAAAGCGGAATACGAAAACTCCATCAATCTTTCACAACACGTACCCCAGGCGAAAACCATCAGCGAGATGGTGCTGGACGCTTTCCAGTCCACCCGCGAAAGTGACCAGATCCGCGAACTGCGCGCCGCCATTCGGCAGGCCCACGACAGCTTCGACGACGACAAGGCCTATGAACTGATGGGCCAGCTCAAGCAACTCAAGGACGCCGAAGCCGCCGACATCGCCGCGCTGGAAGACCTGAGCAGCAAGTTTCCGATCAGCCGCATCCTCTCCAGCTTCAAGGACGACCCGGCGTTCCAGGAGATCGTCTACGGCCTGGCCCTGAAGGTGCTGAACCAGACGCACCAGGCCATCAGCAACCCGAGCGGCGGCAAGAGCAAGGCCGCCAAGGCCAAGAAAGAAGTCGAAGTGTTCACCATCAGCAAGGACGGCATCAGCGTCACCCTGCCGCTGCGCACCCCGCGCTCGCGCCTGAACGTCGACCGTGAAGCCCTGGAGTTCCTCGGTTTCACCTTCGTTGGCGAAGGCGATGAGGCGGAACTGGAAAGCGAGACGTTCCTGGACAACAGCGGCGCCGAGCAAGCGGTCAACCGCAAGAACATCATCACCGCCCTGCAACAGCAGACGGCGTTCGATGGGTATAGCATCGCCGCGCAGTAATCGCGGCAGTTGTGGTCAGGGGCGTGCCTGTGCTGAGGAGCTTGCCTGTGGCGAGGGGGCTTGCCCCCGTTGGGTGGCGCAGCCACCCCAATCAACCTATTTGAGTCTTTCAGGAAAACCGCATTCACCGAGTTTACGACGGCTTCGCCGCCGAACGGGGGCAAGCCCCCTCGCCACAGGCAACCCCCTTCACCACAAGGTCCTCAGCGACTGACTCAAGAGCCCCGCCATCCGTGCGGGGCTTTTTTATTGCCCGTGATTCGGGCAAAACCGCGATTACTCTTCCAGTATCGACGCTGAACAACCCTTCCCTTCACCCATGAGCACCACGGGTCCGCCTGCGGGGAGCGTCAACTCACTTTCCAGCCCAGACCTCGGTGGTGCAACTGCTGAGGTCATCATGAACACGACCCCTTTGTATCGCCAACTGGCCAATCACTATCTGGACGCTATCCGCAGCGGCACCTTGAAAACCGGTGAGCGCTTGCCCTCGATCCGCTTGATGATGGAAAAACACGCCGTCAGCCTGTCGACCGCGGTGCAGGTGTGCCGGGAACTGGAAGACTGCGGCGTGCTGGAAGCCCGACCGCGTTCCGGCAACTACATTCGCCAGCCCGACGCCCTGCCCAGGCCCGCCCCGGTTGCTTCGGCGCCAGCGCTGGATACCAGCGCCTATGTCGGCATTCATCAACAGGTTTCAACGGTGCTCAAGGCCAGTCAGCGCGCAACGATCAAGGTCAATTTTGCCAGCGCCTACTGCGCGCCGGAGCTTTATCCGCTGAAGACCTTGCAAGACAACATGATCAAGTCGCTGCGCTACGACACCCGCCTGCTCGGCGTCGCGGGCTCGACCTGCGGAAACAGCGCATTGCGCCACCTCCTGGCGCGGCGGGCGCTAGTCAGCAAGACCCACCTGGCCCCCGAGCGGATCGTGATCACCAACGGCGCCACCGAAGCGATCAACCTGGCCTTGCGTGCAATCACCCGCCCCGGCGACACCGTGGCCGTGGAGTCGCCGACCTTCTACGGTCTGCTGCAAATTATCGAAAGCCTGAGCCTGCGAGTACTGGAAGTCCCGGCCTCGGCCCACACCGGGCTCAATCTGGCGGCCCTGGAACTGCTGCTGCAAGGCCCTGAACGGGTCACGGCGTTGATCGTCATTCCCAACCTGCAAAACCCGCTGGGCAGCATCATGCCCGACGCCAACAAGGCACGGCTGGTGAAACTGTGCGCCGAGCACAACACCGTGCTGATCGAAGACGACACCTACGGCGACCTGGTGGACACCGAGCAGCCGCTGTCCACACTCAAACATTGGGACCGCACCGACAACGTGATCTATTGCGCCTCGCTGAACAAAACCCTGGCACCGGGCATGCGCCTGGGCTGGATCAGCGCTGGCAAATGGCACGACCGTGTGGAGATGCTCAAGCACACGCAGTCGCGGGGGTGCGAGCTGTTATCGCAACTGGCGGTCAGCGAATTCATGCGCACACCCTCTTATGAACGTTACCTGCGACGGTTGAGGAAAACCCTGACCGTACAACGCGCGCAGATGAGCACGGCAATCGCCCGCTATTTTCCCATCGGCACCAGCATGACCCACCCGCAAGGCGGCACGCTGTTATGGGTGGAATTGCCTCGCCGGCATTCATCCATGGCGTTTTTTCACGAAGCGCTGAAGGTCGGCATCCAGATTTCCCCTGGGGATATCTTTTCCAACACCGAGCGTTTCGATCACTTTGTGCGCATTGGCTGCGGTGCGCCGTATTCGCCACGGATTGATGAGGCACTGCAGACGTTGGGACGTATCCTGAAAGCTCAGGGTTAACACCGGTACTGTGGGAGCGGGCTTGCTCGCGAAGGCGTCTGTACGTTCAAAATCGATGTGTCTGACACACCGCTTTCGCGAGCAAGCCCGCTCCCACAGGGTTTGAGGTGATCTTCAGATCGGGGGTTGGTGCAGGCAAATGATATGCGGATCGTCATTCCAGTGCGCGAAGCGTTCGGCGATCAGCGGGTCGTGGCCGGGGATGACGTGGTCTTCGCCATCGGCCAGGCGGTCTATCTCGGTGAAGGCTTCGAGGGTTTGCGCCAGGTCATCGAGGATCGGGAACGGACTGCGCTCACGAATATTCACCCACAGGTGCGCGGCATCCGAGGCCAGTACAATCCAGCCGCGCTCAGTGTTCACGCGCACCACCTGGCTGCCCGGCGTGTGTCCGCCCACGGGGTGCAGGGTCACACCTGGCAACACTTCGACCGTGCCGCTGTGCAAACGCATCCGCCCTTCGAACAGCGGCGGCAGCGCCGACATCACGTCCTCGACCTCGTAGGTTTTGTTCACCGTGCGATGGGCCATTTTCGGCCCGGTGCAAAAACGCAGTTCCGCTTCCTGCAAATGCACGGTCGCCTTCGGAAACAGCCCGAGGTTGCCGGCATGGTCCCAATGCAAATGGGTCAGAATCAGGTGTTCGACCCGGGCCGGATCGATGTCCAGCTGTCGCAGGGATTCCTCCGGCAGGCGGTACATCTGGCGATTGCGCCGATCCGCCGTGGCCGGTTGGAAACAGGTGTCGACCACGATCACCTGCTGCTCGTTGCGGATGACCCAGAAGTAGTAATCCAGCGGCATCGGCGCATTCGGATCACCGCAACAGGCGTCGTAGAGAAAATTCTCCCTGGCGGTGCGCTGGGCGTTTGCGCCGACACGGATGGCGAACACTTCGTACACAGGCATGGACATAGACACCTCCGGGCTCAGGCGGCCGCCGTGGTTTTGAGGGTCGGACGGAAGTCGAAATCGATCTGGTCGCTGATGCCCAGGTCCTGTGCCAGCTTATGCAGGCCGCTGTAGTCGCGCATGATGGTCGCGTTCTTGTTGCTCTCGCGGGCGTCGGCAATGATCAACACCGCCTCCTCGACCCCGAGTTGCGTCAGAATCGCCTCCCACATCGAGTAGTCCTGAGCGATAAAAGCACTCAGCGCCACCGACAGGTTGCGAGCGAAAAACTCCCGCTGGGTCGGCTGCATGTTCGCGTACATGACCTTCGCCACTTCAGCCAGCACCTTGCTGTGGGCGTATTCGTCGCGGTTGTGCTGCTCGGCCACCTGGCGGTTCTGCGGCTGGATGGTCTGGTCATCCGCCAGCAGATCCAGATAGGCGTTGACGCTGATTTCGGCCACCACCGCAAAGGTGATCGCCGCCAGATCCCGCTGCCATGGCTCGGTCAGCTCTGCCTGCAAGGCCTTCAGGCGCAGGTAAGTGACGGACGGCGGCAGATCCAGATTCTGATCCAGCGCCCGCTCCAGTCTGGTCCGTTCGATGGCGCGCAGGTGCATCAGTGTGTGGTAGTGCTCGTCGATCAGGGTCTGTTGCATGGCCTCGCGAAAATGCCAGTCGTCCTTGCCCAGGTACTGATTGGCAATGACGCTGAGGGCCGGATTGACAATGTGTTCTTCGGCGGTGACGGTGCGCAGGTTGTAGCCGATCCAGCCCCAGGTCACCACGCTGCTTTTGAGCTCGTCACTCAAGGCCTGGAATGTCGGGTGATGGAAAAACGGCACCATGCACTCCGGGTAATCCGGGCGCAGCGGGTCGAACGCTTCAATGATCTGGGCCCTGTCCGGCGCACAGACGGAGGCGCGCCTGGTCCAGGCCTGGTTGAGCCGCACGATCAGTTGATGATCGACCTGGGCGATCTCGATTGCTGTTTGCATGACGCGATACCTGTAAGACGCGTACCCGCCAAGGGGTACGCCAAAAGAATGAAAGGCGCCGGAAAAATCAGGCCAGCCAATAGCGGGTCAGGTTGCGCGCCGGATCAGTGTAACGACTGCGGGCGTGAATCATCCGCCAGTTGTCCCAAATCAGCAGGCATCCGTCGGGAATCAGCACCGGAATGTTGTGCTCGACGAAGTACGCCTCGCCGAGCGCGGCAAACCTGGCCAGCGGCGAGGTGCTGTTGGCGACCAGGGATTGTTGTAGAGCGTCCCTGGACGGGTTTACATCGCCGTAGTGAAACTGGTTGTAACTGAAGCGGAAAATATCCCCGTCCTCCGTGGGCGTGAGGATGTACTCCTTGACCCGCCGTTGGCCCGGTTCACCCGGTTTGGCGGTGGCGACAAATTCTACCGGCGTCTCATCCAGCCATTCACGCAGTGGCGGGTCGCTACGCTCCAGTGAGCGCAGGAACGCGTAACCATCCACCAGCCCGGTGTGCCCGCCCCCGCACGTGGCCTGCTTATGGCAATGCAACGCCAGGTAACGGGGCGGCGGGCCGTACACCGGCGCCTCAGTGTGCGGGCCAATGCCGTTCATGCTCTGGGAATAGGGCAAGTCTTCGTAGCCTGGCTTGCGGGTAATGGCAAAGGCCGTCTGGCCGTTGAACTGCGGAATGATCCGACCGAACGCCTGCAAGGTGCCGGTGACATCATCGGCAAATTCGTCTGCAGTCAGCACAGTCCAGCCCAGCGTCGACAGTTCTTCATGGCGATGGCCAAGCAAAATGTAAGGTTGAGACGCAACAATCCCTTGATCCGACATGGTGAGATTCCTGGCAGGTGATCAGACGTTTACGGTTGAGGTGTAGGCGGCAATGAAGTCGCGGCAGGCGTCGCCCGGTCGATAGCACCGCTCATCGATGCTCTGCACCGGGGTGATTTCGGCGGCGGTGCCGGTGAGAAAACACTCGTCGAAGTCGCCGAGCTCCGTAGGCAAAATCGTCCGTTCGACCACCTGATAATCCAGCGCCCTGGCCAGTTCGATCACGGTTTGCCGGGTAATGCCGTTGAGGAAACAATCCGGCAGCGGCGTATGCAGCGTCCGGCCTTTGACGAAGAACACATTGGCGCTGGTGGCTTCGGCGACGTGGCCGCGCCAGTCGAGCATCAACGCATCGTGGTAACCCGTGTTCTCGGCGTCGTGCTTGCTCAGCGTGGCGATCTGGTAATGCCCGGAGGCCTTGGCCTCGAACGGGCTGCTGCAGGGTGGCGGGCGGCGCCAGCTCGCGGTTTTCAAGCGGATGCCGGCCATGCGCGCCGCCGGGTCGAAATAGCTCGGCCACTGCCAGCAGGCAATGGCCACGTGCACACGGTTGTAGCGCGCCGAGGTGGAGATCATTTCACTGCCGCGCCAGGCCACCGGGCGCAGATAACCCTCGACCACCTTGTTGCGTTGCAGCAGTTCATGGCTCGCCGCTTCCAGTTCGGCCAGCTCATAGGGAATGGCAAAATCCATCAGGTGCGCCGAGCGGTACAGCCGCTCGCTGTGCTCTCGCAGCTTGAAAATTTTACCGTTGTAGACCCGCTCGCCTTCATACACGGTGCTCGCGTAATGCAGGCCATGGGTCAGTACATGCAACTGCGCCCGGGACCACTCGACGAACTCGCCGTCGAGCCAGATGACACCCTCGCGCTGATCGAACGGGATACTGCTCATCTCCATATCTCCCCATTGTTCATGAATGTTCCTACGCCGTTTCCAGCAACACCGGTATCAATTCCGGCACGGTGGCGAGCTCGGTCTGAAAGAAGAACGAGCGCTCGCCGAAGGCCGGTTGCAAGTCGTCGAACCAGGTCACCTGCGGATCGAAGCGCGCGTAGAACGTGCGCAACACCCATTGCGGATTGCGTGCCTGGAGGAACTGCAGGACAAAGACTTTTTCCCCGGCGACAGTCTCGATGCCGTTGATCAACACCTTGCCGTAGAAGGTGCTCATGGACGGCCCGCGCACTGTGCGCGCCAGCCCGGACACCGTGCGGTACGCGGCCTGGAAGATCTCGAAGGCCCGGGCCAGCGGCATCGCGAAGTAGTGGCTGGGACCGGTGTCACGCTCGACGAACATGTAATAAGGCACGGCCCCGAGCCGCACACCTTCGGTCCACAGCGCGGCCCAATCGGCGGGGTTTTCGTTGATGTGGCGGATCACCGGCGCCTGCATGCGCACCGTCGCGCCCGTCGAGCGAATGCGCTCGATGGCCTGGCGGGCGATGGCCTGGCGGATCTCCACCGGGTGGTTGTAGTGGCCCATGATCGACAGGTTTTTTCCCGCCGCGACGATGCGCCGGAACAGCTCCAGCAACTCAGGCGCATCCTTGTCGCTGACAAAACGCTGCGGCCAGTACGCCACGGATTTGGTGCCGATGCGGATGCTCTTCAGGTGTGGCAAATCCAGCAGCGGCTCGATGTAACCGGCCAGCGAGCGGGTGTTCATGATCATCGGGTCGCCGCCGGTAATCAGCACGTCCGTGACTTCGGTATGCACCCGCAGGTAACTGACCAGCTCCTGGGACTCTCGGGCGTTGAATTTGAGTTCTTCCTCGCCGATGAACTGCGCCCAGCGGAAACAGAAGGTGCAGTACGCGTGACAGGTCTGACCGGCACCGGGGAAAAACAGCACGGTCTCGCGGTACTTGTGCTGGATGCCCGGTAGGACTTTGCCGTTGAGCGTGACGCCGTTGTGGGTCAACTGTCCGGCCGGATGCGGGTTCATGCGCAGCCAGATCGCCTCGATCCGACGCTTGATCGCCGCGCTGTCATCCAGCTCGATCAGTTGTTTGAGCGAGGCGTATTCCTCTGGCAGCAACATGTCCTTGTGGGGGAAGGTCATGCGAAAAACCGGATCGTCCGGAATGTTGTTCCAGTCGATCAGCGTGCCCAGCACGTATTCGTTGGTGCGAAACGGCATGACCCGGGCCACCACAGTCATGGCCTCCTGCAACGCCGGCGTCAGCTTGTGCCAGTAAGGTGTGTCGCGGATGGTGCGTGAGTTATAGGGTTTGTAGCGTTCGTGCTCCGACAGTCCTTGCATGGCCGCGCTCCTGGTGGTTGCCCTGAGTGTTGTTAGGCGATGGCCGGCGCTTTGCGCTCTATGTCCATCCACGCCCGAACGCTGTCGCGGTCCCACTGGCGACGCACATAGGCTTGGAGCCGTGCCGGCACCGGATCGCCGTTGGCAACCAGGCGGTTGAGCATGATTGCCAGGTCGGTGTCGGCAATGCTCCAGTCACCGAACAGATGCTCGGCGCCCTCCTCCAGCAAATGGTCGGCGACGAACGACAGGCGTTCGACGGCGGCTTGGGCCTCGTCGGACAGCGCGGTGTTTTTCTTGCCGAAGTACACCAGGTCAAACGGGCGCTCCTTGCGCACCACCAGCAAGTCACTGCGCAGCCAGGCCTGCAATTGACGGGCGCGGGCACGCTGCTGGAGGCCTTGCGGATAGAGTTTTTTATGCCCCGGGCAGAGTTCATCGAGGTACTCGGCAATCGCCGAGGATTCCGACAAGGCAAAATCGTCGTGAACTAACGTTGGAATTTTGCAGGTCAGCGAAAGATCGCGATAACTCGCCCCATAGTTTTCGCGTGATTTCAGATCAACCGTGACAAGTTCAAATGAAAGTTGCTTTTCCTTGAGCGCGACAAAAGCCGACATCGCGAAAGCGCTGACATGATCGGCGCCGACATACAGTTTTAGCTTCCTGTTTTCCATAGAGCACTCCATTGACTGACTGCAGGGATTAACGTGCATTGGAAGTGATCGTAGTTAGTTGAATGAAGGCTGAATAGATACAGAATTTGTCCGTTTCAATCGATACAGAAAGTGGCTCTTTACCGGCAAACACGCCGCCAAAAGCGCTGCAAATGGAGATACAGGGGCAGGCCTGTAAAACAAAAAAAGGGAGCCAACGAAGGTTGGCTCCCTGGGTTGATTCGTTGGGTAATTACGGCTGGGTGGTGATCAGGCCATGGCTGTCGGCAAAGTTCGAGAGCAGTGCCATTTGTGGCATGTTGCTCATGTTCAGCATCGCCAGAGGCTCGTGTTTGCTGGTGTTGACGAAGCCATGCCGGGTCCAGGCCGGCACCAGCAGCACGTCGCCGCTGCTGATGTTGACCCCATCGGCATCGCCGAGGCTCAGCACGCCACTGCCACACTGGATAACGAACAGATGCCACCAGGAATGGGCGTGACCGTTGAGCGTCACACCGGGGTTCAGCCATTGCATGGCGATCGCCATCCCGGGCGTCACTGCACAGCCGTCAATGCTCTTGTCGTGAGCCAAGGCGACAATATCCACGTCGCTGGCCTCAAGGGTCTGACGCATTCCCGCCAACTCAGTGCCTTTCCACACCTTGGCACTTTGCGGTCGATGATGCAGGCTCTGACGAAAGTCCTTATATGAAAAAAACGCACCTTGAAAGTTATCCATTCGCACGCCCTTTCTTTTTATTTCCCACACTTTAGCGCTAAACCTTAAGTTATAGGGTTCAGCGCTGTAAAGTCTGGAATTAATTTACAAAACCGATGGACGCAAGGCGGCAATCATGTCCACTTCTATCGCGGCATTCTTGGGTAATTGATAAACACCGACTGTAGTGCGCGTATGTTTACCGGCATCGCCCAACACGTGGCTGAACACATCCGAGGCGCCGTTGGCCACTTCGCTCAAGTCGACAAAATCCGCCGTGGACTTCACATAGACCGTTACCCGGATCAATGACTTGATCTTGTCCAGCGAACCGATGGCATCGACGATCAACGCCAGTCCGCGCATCGCACTGATGCTGGCGGCCGCTTGCGCATCGGCCATGCTGAGGTCCAGCCCGACGCGGCCGGGGTAATGGATCTTGCCGTTCATGCGTGGCACCAGGCCGCTGATGTACAGCTCATCGTGATGACGGATCAGCGGTGCGTAATGCCCGCCGGCGGTGTTTTCGCCGTAGATGTCATAACCAAACTCTTTGGCCAGGGCGATGAAGCGTTCATCGCAGGTCATGTGCTGGATCATTGATCGAACCCTCTTAATCAGTAATGCAAAAACCTGGTGCTTGCGGGCTCAGCACACGGCGCGGGTGGCCGGTGCCAGGCAAGTCACCTCGATGCGTGACTCAATCGACTCGGCCAGACGCAACAGGTCGTTGCTCAGTTGTCCGTAGTGCTCGTTGAACAACACGATGTGGCCGATGAATGAGAAATTGTCTTTGACCAGTGCGCTGACCGAGTCGCCGATACGTTTGGCGTACTGCCCTTCCACCAGGTCGATACGCAGTGCGCGGGCCAGGGCCTCGATGTTTGGTGTTGCCCGCAGGATGCCGCCGGCTGGCGCTCTTAGCAGGCGAATGCCGCAGTAGCCGCGAGCCACTGGCTCATGCTGCTCGGTCTTGCCTTCCACCGCCCAGCGCACCCAGCGTTCCCACGGATCGAAATTGACGAAGGCGTGCTTGGCCAGGTCCCAGATGTGCATGCCGCCAGGGCGCATGTTGGTTTCCACGGCGCTGGTCAGGTTGTCGCGGCGCAGGAACACTTCGTTGTGCCAGGCACCGTTGTCCCCGGACACCAGACCCGCCATATGCCGACCGGCAGCCATCAAGCGTGCCTGAACCTGCGCCGCAAGCGGTGCAGGGACGACTTGCTGGATCTCGGCGCGGTAGGCGCCTTCGGTGGTGGTTTTTTCAGTCACCCAGGTGCTGCCGGCCACATAGTCCCAGCTGTATTCGCGGGCGTTCTGCACCAGTTCTTCAAGGACGATGCCGCCTTCGCGGTAGGGCTTGAGTGCGAGCCAGGCGTCATCGCATTCCGAAGGGTGATGGATCACGCGACAGCCTCGGCTCGCCCCTTCGCAGGCTGGCTTGATGAAGGCCTTGCCACCCAGTTCGACGACGCTCTGGCGCAATTCCGGCAGGCTTTCGATCCGCACGGAAAACACCGGCCGGTATTCTTCGGGGGAACGGCTGGCCGTGGCTTCAAGCCGGCGAAAGATCTGCTTGTCCAAGCCCGCCCGTGCTTCGTCCGGGGTAATGCCCGGCAGGCCGAAGTGAGTGGCCAGTGCTGCACCGAGCAGCACGCCGCGATCGGAGAACGGCAGTACGCCGATCAGCTTCCAGTTGTCGGCATTCAGGCACCCCACCACCAGTTCAAGGGACGCCGCCACGTCTTTCTCGGCCAGTGAAGTGCTGCAGACGTGATCGGCCACCTGGTCGTCATGGGGCTGAATCTTCTCGACCAGCAGGATGAGCCTGGCGTTGTAGAGCGACTTGCACAGCTCGCGCAATTTCTGGATGTCGTGAACCCGATTGCCGTTGTAACCGACCACTACCACGCATGAAGTCGTATTCATAATGCCCCCGACCCGCAAAGTGAAAACCGCAACGGCGATGACTCAGTCATGCAGCGACGCATTGGATTTACGGTTGAGCCAGTACCAGGCCAGGATCCCGCCGGCGCCGATGGCGGCGAGGACCAGCGCGTTGTACGGCGCCGGCACCACTCGCATGATCAACACGGTCAGCCCGGCCCCCACACCCAGAGACACTTCCTTGACGAACATGTTGTTTTGCTTGACCGAGAAGTAATCGAGGTAGCTGAAGGCGCATTCGGCGATCGACAGCAACGCCACCCAGATCAGCGCCCCGGCAAGGGTTTCGACGTGGAACACAGCTGGCGAAGACAGCACGGCAAAACCGCCGACTATGATCCCGATCACCGCCACGACCTTGAAGCGCCCGGTGCGCTCGATCAGCTTCATCACCGGCATCTGGGCGAACACCACCACGGCGCTGTTGAGGATCAGCATCAGGCCGTACCAGGCCGGCAGCTCGCCGGTCTTGAGCAGGATCGCCTGTGGCAGGATCGAGAACACTCCGAACAGTTTGATGCCCATGATGATCCCGGCGATCACCCACGGCAGTTTGTTGCCCCAACTGCTGCCGACCTGACTGGCCGGACGGGCCAGCACCGGCTCGCTGGTGAAGGTTGCGCCGAGGGCGATCGGCAGGCACAGCAACACAAAGGCCGCCGCACCGAGGAAAAACATCGTTGGGGTGAGCAGCGGCGACAGCAGGATCAAACCGGCCACCAGGCTACCCATGTTCATGGCCACGCGGTTGTAGGCCGCGCCTTCCTTGGTCTGGGCCGCTTCGCTCTTGATCAGGTAACCGGCAATGGCAATGCCATAGGCAAAAAGTGCGGCGGCAAACATCACCATGCCTTGATTGCTGGTCAGCGCCAGCAGCACCAGGCCCAGGCCGGCACACAGCAGCGTGACGCTCAGGGAGCGGCGGCCAAGCACCAGTAAAGTCAGGGGCAACAACAGCAACAAGGCACGATATCCAAGGGCCAGGATGCTGTTGGTGGCCGTGTCGAGCCAGACGTTGGCCTTGCCCAGCACCGCGAACAGCGAAACAGCCGTGATGATCCGGATCGTGAATAACCGCAGGTTAATGACCGGCTTGGCCACCGCGACCGTTGTTTCGACACTCATGCAGCACCTCAGGAACCGGATGAACGCCCGCCAACCAAGGCCGACATTCAGAAAAGTCTGTAAGGGCATGGTAGAGAGAGAGGCTTGTCCTGATCAGGGCAAGTTCGTATAGAATCCAACGAACTTTACTGCCGGAGAGACCAGTAAAATGCAGGTTCAACGTGCAGTCATTGCCGCCATTGAATTCCAACCCGGCGCGCCGTTGGTGCAGCAGATCGTCGATCAGCTGACGCAAGCCATCAGCACCGGAGGCCTGCCCCACGGCGCCAAGCTGCCGCCGATTCGCGAACTCTCCGACTTGATGAACGTGGGCAAGTCCACGGTGGTCGATGCCCTGGACCGGATGCGGGCCAAGGGGCTGGTGGTGTCGCGCCAGGGCTCGGGGCATTACGTGCATCGCTCCGAAGCGGCGCTGAAAAGTGGTACCGGCCCGGACCTGCAACCCCAGGACACCCTCAGCGTAATTCGCCGCGCACTGCTGTTGGACAACGGTGCGCTGCGCCCCGGCTGCGGTTTCCTGCCGACCTCGTGGCTACCCGCCGAAGAATTGCAGAAAGCCGTGCGCAGTACCCTGCGAGCGACATCGTTGCGCATGGGCGAGTACGGCGTGGCCGGCGGTTACTTGCCATTGCGCCAGGCTCTGCGGGTCAAACTGGCGACCTTCGGCATCGAAGCGCCGGTGGACCAGATCATCACCACCGCCAACACCATGCAGGCCATCGACCTGCTGATGCGCCTGCTGGTCAAACCCGGCGACACCGTACTGCTCGATGACCCCTGCTACTTCAACATGCACGCCAACCTGGCGCTGCACGGGGCCAAAGTCATCACCATCGCCCGGGATTGCGACGGCATGGACCTCGACGCGCTCGAGCAACTGCTGATCGCCCACAAACCCGTGCTGTACATGACCAACAGCACACTGCACAACCCCACCGGCCACTCGTTCACCCCGGCCCAGGTCTACCGCTTGCTGGAACTGAGCCACCGCCATGGCTTCCACATCGTCGAAGACGATCTGTATTGCGATATCCAGCAACGCCGCACCCCGCGCCTGGCGGCCAGCGGGCTGGACAATGTGAGTTATGTGTCCGGCTTCTCCAAGACCCTGACCGCCAACAGCCGCGTCAGCTACACCGTGCTCTCGCCACAACTGGCGGCACGGATGGTCGCCCTGAAAATGGCCTGTGGTGGCGTGACCTCGGAACTGGCGGAGCAGATTACCTGCACCATGCTCAGCGACGGCAGCTACGCCAAGCATGCGCGGCGCACGGTGGATCGGCTGTATGAATCCAACAGCCGAGTGGCCGGTTGGTTGGCTCAGGCCGGGTGTTCGCTTTCCTCGTTGCCCGGCGAAGGCGTGTTTATCTGGGCGCGATTGCCGGATGGATTGCATGCCGAGAATCTGGCTCGCCAAGGCCTGGAAAATAACATGGTATTGGCACCGGGTACCTTGCTGAGCAAAGGGCCGAATGCCAGTCAGTTCCTGCGCTTCAACGTGGCGCACAGCGATAGTCTGCAGGTGCGTGAGCGGTTTTTCCGCTTGCTGGATAAACCCCATAAATAACTGACTGCTCTCAATCCTGTGGGAGCGGGCTCGCGAAGAGGCCGTCACATCCAGCATCAATGTCGCCTGACGCACCGCCTTCGCGGGCAAGCCCGCTCCCACAGGGGGTCAGCGTCGTACATAAAAGTGACGGCACCACCAATCCAATGTGGGAGCGGGCTTGCTCGCGAAGAGGCCGTCACATCCAGCATCAATGTTGCCTGGCACACCGCCTTCGCGAGCAAGCCCGCTCCCACAGGGGTTGTGGTGTCCCGGCCATCCCCGGCCAGCAGATCGCTACGATTGCCGACCTCATCCTTGCCGGCTAACTTCGCCCCCCCCGTCGCTGCCAATTCAGCGACCGGGCCTGAGAACCCGAGTAAGATGCCACGCAGCTACGCCCCACGATTGTTGGCGTTTTTTTACGCCTGAATTTTCGTGCTATGGCGGCTGTGTGTGGGAGACCTTAGGGTCTGCCGGGTCCTGCATCTCCGGTTTCTCAGCCTGCGCACAGCTGCCACCCATTCGCCTGAGAACGAACGGGACAGCTTCACTTATGCAGGAGTTACAAATGAACGCTATCGATCCGTCTGCTACACCAGTCATGCCCCTCCACCTCCAGCCCAACAGGAGGTGAAGCCCAATGACCAACCCCCAAGACCTGAAAACCATCGGCCTCACCCCCTTCTCCTACCACGCCAACGAACCACTGTTCCGCATCAACGCCGGTGTCCCGGTGATCGAAGCCCTCTACCACGCCTCCGACCCGCTCCACCTCGCCAAACTGCTCGCCTCAGACGCCGCCACGGTTCGCGACTCCGACCGGCACGCCTGGGCGTCGCACTTTTTGCAGGACATGAGCAAGGCGATCATCGATGACGTGGTGAAGGTGCTCGATGCGCCGTGTAACAACCGCGCATAAACAAAAAACCCCACCCTCCTCTCGAAGGGTGGGGCTTACAAGCTGACGATTGTTGTCACTTCAGGGCGGAACGAGGCAGTCGTTTTGTTGCAAGCTGGGTTCAGGAAAACATTGCCCGCTGCTCAGCTTCGTAGTGCCGGGTCTGGAAAGGCATGAGGGTTTGGGCTTTCAGGCCGAGGCCCTCACTCAATCCCCAAGAGACAGCGAGCTCATCACGACGTCGACGTAATGGCGTGACGGCTTGTAGCGTCGCAACTTGCCTGGAAGTCGAATGTGCAAATAGCTCGAGGACATTTAGGGTCTCCGACACCCGGAGATCCGATAAGCAAGTAAATCGAGTGAATCGCTCGAGCAGATAGCCCGCGCGCCGAACCTCAACTTCGTCAGTGTGACGATTCAAAAAAGCGGTTATCTCGCTTTCCAGGTTTGAATTCGAGTACCAGACCGCTTTGGCGGCGCTCACGAGCGCTGCGTCATCCGCTTGATTCAAAGGTCTTGTTACCAGCGTGTCCAATGCGGATGAGAGGACGTGGCCGTTAAGGGGCTTCGTCATCTGGGTTCTCCAGGTAATCGTGCAAAATACTCGTAAGAACGGAGATGGGTGGCTCTTTATTGCCAACATATACATCAATTGCCTGCAACGCCAGTCGACGGAATTCGCTGGTCAGTATGAAGCCCGCCCTGAGAAGTGCCTTGATATCACCAATGTCCTGATCAGTCGCTCTGCCCAGTTTGGAGATGGCAATGTCGACAGGTGCTGCAATATGAACGTGCAGCGGGGATTCAACCGGAAATTCCTCAAAGGGAAGGCTCCGCTCCCAATAGTCCTCGTGAATCGGGCCAAAACTGGTGTTGTATTGAAGGTCGTAGTTCAGCTCCATCAAACGACCTGATCGCTCATCGACATATTGTTCGGGTATCTCTGCAAGCATGGTTTGCAGGTGCAAACCGTCGGGGACATGAGCCTCATAAATCTCGGCATCGACGTCGGTGGAAACGCGATGATGGGTGTAAAGGTGAACAGCGCAGCCACCGAAGACGATGATTTTGACCGCCCCGGGTCCTGCGTTCTCAAGTTCCAACTCCGCTTCGACAGATTTGAACATCGAAATCAAAGCCTGCCCTAACGCTGTATTCGTATTAACGCGCGGGGTGATTACCTCTGGCAGTTCCATCGTAGAGCCTCTGGGATGCTTGTGATGACAGCATTCCGAGGCTAGAGATACGACTTCCGACCCTCAACCTGAAAGCCCCGTAGGACAGTGCTGGTACATTCGTAAGCATTTTCGCCTGTCCGTTCGCCCCATGGTCAGCGAGCCTGCTCGCGGCGGCGGCACCAGAAAAACCCCAACAAAAAGCCCCGCTCTTCTCTCGAAGGCGGGGCTTTTTTTACAGCATCCGACGCTTAAGGCGCGTACGTCAGCAGCAACTCGCTCGGCACTTTGAAGTCCAGGGACATCATCACGCTCAACGCGGTAATGGTGAAGATCGAGAACACGAACAGCTTGCGTGCCCAGACCGTGTCATCCACTGCCTTGTAGCCGGTCCAGGCCATGTACAGCCAGTACATGCCCATGGCCGCGGCGACAGCGAGGTAGCTCATGCCGGCGTAGCCGCTGAAGGTCAGCATCAAGGTCGCCACGAGGAAGGCCAGGATGTAGATCAGGATGTGCTTCTTGGCCACCTGGATACCGCGCTTCACTGGCAGCACCGGAATCGATGCGGCCAGGTAATCGTTGAAGCGGAAGATCGCGATGGCGTAGGAGTGCGGCATCTGCCACAGGCTGAACATCACCAGCAGGGTCAGCGCGGCCATGTCGAAGGTGTTGCTCACCGCGACGTAGCCGATGACCGGCGGCATGGCGCCCGACAGGCTGCCCACCAGCGTGCCGTGAACCGACTTGCGCTTGAGGTACAGGCTGTAGAAGCCGACGTAGATCACGAAGCCGATGACCGCGAACAACGCGGCCAACGGGTTGGCCACCTTGTACAACAGCGCAACGCCGGCGACACCCAGGACAGTTGCATAAACCAGCGCCAGTTTCAGGGAGATCAAGCCCTGGACCAGCACCCGGTTCTTGGTGCGTTCCATCTTCAGGTCGATGTCGCGGTCGATGCAGTTGTTGAACACGCAACCGGAGGCAACCACCAGGGACGTGCCGATCATGGCGGCCAGGAAGATGGCCAGATCGACATGCCCTTTGGAGGCCAGGAAAAATCCGCCTGCCACAGAAAGCACGTTACCGAAAATGATCCCCGGTTTGGTGATTTGGATAAAGTGCTTAAGGGACATGCGGATCTACCTCACTTCGCCATCATGAACGTGTGGATGCTGAACATGATCCACAGCGACAAGCCAACCAGCAGGACAATCACGATCGCGGCGAAGACAAACGCAATCACGTTGTTACGCTGCGCGGCCGAACGGTCCAGGTGCAGGAAGTACACCAGGTGCACCAGCACCTGGACGATCGCGAACGCCAGGACGATCAACAGGGTGATCGACTTCGGCAGCGTCGGGTACATCACCAGACCGAATGGAATGACGGTCAGGATCACCGACAGGATGAAGCCGATGGCGTACGACTTGTAGCTGCCGTGACCGGCGTCGTCGTGGTGGGAATGAGCTGGGTTAGCCATTTACATAGTCCCCATCAGATAAACAACGGTGAATACGCAGATCCAGACAACGTCCAGGAAGTGCCAGAACAGGCTCAGGCAGCTCAGACGGGTCTTGTTGGTCGCCGTCAGGCCGTTTTTCTGCACCTGGTACATCATGATGCCCATCCAGATCAGACCGGCGGTCACGTGCAGACCGTGGGTACCAACCAGGGTGAAGAACGCAGACAGGAAGCCTGAGCGGCTAGGGCCGTAGCCTTCGGAGATCAAAATGTGGAATTCATTGATCTCCATGGCGATAAAGCCTGCACCTAACAGGAAGGTCATGCCCAGCCAGCCCAGCACCGCCTTCTTGTTACCCTTGTACAACGCCAGCATGGCGAAGCCGTAGGTGATCGAACTGAACAACAGAAGAGCGGTTTCGCCCAGTACGTATGGCAGTTCGAAGATGTCGTGACCCGACGGGCCACCCGCTACGTTGTTAACCAGTACCGCGTACACCGCGAAGATCGACGCAAACAGAATGCAGTCGGTCATCAGGTAGAGCCAGAAACCGTATACGGTCATCTCGCCCGAGTCGTGGTGGTGGTCATCATGCCCATGTCCATCGACATGGGTGTGTCCAGCATTGGTCACTAAATTCGACATGGTTTAAGCCTGTTCCAACGAGGTTTCAACACGGGTGGCGGTGGCCGGAATTTTCCCTGCCGCTACCAGACGCTTGTGCTGCTCGGCTTCGATGCGCTCGATCACATCGACCGGCACCATATAGCCTTGATCATCACGGGCCGCGTGGATCACGAAGTAGATCACGGTGCCGGCCAGGCTAGCGATTGCCAGCCACCAGATGTGCCAGATCATCGCGAAACCGAACACGGTCAACAGAGCACCCATGACCACACCGGTGGCGGTGTTGTTAGGCATGTGGATCGGCTGGTACTTGGCCGGAGCCTTGTAAGCGGTGCCGTTTTCCTTGGCTTCGGTGAACGGGTCGATGCAGTCGGCTTTCGGCAGCACGGCGAAGTTGTAGAACGGTGGTGGCGACGAAGTCGACCATTCCAGGGTGTGGGCATTCCACGGGTCACCGTGTTCGCACATGTTTTCCGGCTTGTTGCGGTCACGCACGCTGACGTACAGCTGGATCAGCTGGCAAGCGATACCCACGGCGATCATCACCGCACCGAACATGGCGACGTACAGGTACGGCACCCACTCAGGGTTGGTGGTGGCGTTCAGGCGACGGGTCATACCCATGAAGCCCAGAGCGTAGAGCGGCATGAATGCGACGAAGAAGCCCGAGATCCAGAACCAGAACGCTGCCTTGCCCCAGCCTTCGTGCAGCTTGAAGCCGAACGCTTTAGGGAAGTAGAACGCGAAACCTGCGATGTAACCGAATACCGCACCGCCGATGATCACGTTGTGGAAGTGCGCGATCACGAACAGGCTGTTGTGCAGAACGAAGTCGGCACCCGGGATGGCCAGCAGTACGCCGGTCATGCCACCGATGGCGAAGGTCACCATGAAGCCCAGGGTCCACAGCACCTGGCTGGTGAAACGCAGACGGCCCTGGTAGATGGTGAACAGCCAGTTGAACAGTTTCACACCCGTCGGGATGGAAATCAGCATCGTCGCCAGACCGAAGAAAGCGTTGACGCTGGCACCCGAACCCATGGTGAAGAAGTGGTGCAGCCAAACCATGAAGCCCAGGATCGAGATCGCACCCGATGCGTAGACCATCGAGTGGTGGCCGAACAGTTTCTTGCCGGTGAAGGTCGAGATGACTTCGGAGAAGATACCGAACGCTGGCAGGATCAGGATGTACACCTCAGGGTGACCCCATGCCCAGAACAGGTTCACGTACATCATCGGATTGCCACCAAGTTCGTTGGTGAAAATGTGGAAATCCATGTAACGGTCAAGCGTCAGCAGTGCCAGGGTAGCGGTCAGGATCGGGAACGAAGCCACGATCAGGACGTTGGCCCAGGTGCAGGTCCAGGTGAAGATCGGCATGTCCATCAGCTTCATGCCAGGGGTACGCATTTTCAGCACGGTGGCCAGGAAGTTGACCCCCGTCAGCGTTGTCCCCAGACCCGATAGCTGTAGCGCCCAGATGTAGTAGTCCATACCCACGCCAGGGCTGTATTGCAGGCCCGACAGCGGCGGATAGGCAACCCAACCGGTCTTGGCGAACTCGCCGACGCCCAGGGACAGGTTGATCAGCACCACGCCGGAAACCAGCAGCCAGAAGCTCAGGGAGTTCAGGAACGGATAGGCAACGTCACGCGCGCCGATCTGCAGCGGCACTGCAAGGTTCATCAGGCCGGTGAAGAATGGCATCGCCATGAAGATGATCATGATCACACCGTGGGCGGTGAAGATCTGGTCATAGTGTTCAGGTGGCAGGTAGCCAGGCGAACCCTCGGTGGCCATGGCCAGTTGGGTACGCATCATGATGGCGTCGGCAAAACCGCGCAGCAGCATGACCATGGCGACGATGATGTACATCACGCCGATTTTCTTGTGGTCGACGGACGTCAGCCACTCGGTCCACAGGTAGGTCCACTTCTTGAAGTAGGTGATTGCAGCGAACAGCGCCAGACCACCGAGCGCGATCATGGCGATGGTCACCATCACGATCGGCTCGTGGAACGGGACCGCTTCCCAACTTAATTTACCAAACATCGTTTACTCCTCTGCCCCGGCAGCTGAATGCGCGTTCATGTCCATTCCTTGCGTAGCGGCCACTTCTTTCTCTTCTTTCTCGTGCTTCACTTTCGGACCCGGTTTCATGCCTTCGTACTTGTCGACGATGGTCTGGAACAGGTTCGGCGTCACCGAGGAGTAGAGCTCGACTGGGTTGTTCTGGCTCTGCTTGGCAAGGGCGGCGTATTCAGCTTGTTCAAGCTGTTTAGGTGCCTTTTTGACTTCACTTACCCAGGCGTCGAATTCTTCCTGGGAAGTGGCGATCGCTTTGAATTTCATGCCGGTGAAACCAGCACCGCTGTAGTTGGCGGAGATACCGTCCATCTCAGCGTTTTCGTTGGCGATCAGGTGCAGCTTGGTCTGCATGCCCGCCATCGCGTAGATCTGGCCACCCAGCGCAGGGATGAAGAACGAGTTCATCACGGCGTCAGAGGTAATGCGGAAGTTGATCGGGGTGTGCGCCGGGAACACGATCTTGTTGACCGTGGCGATGCCTTGTTCCGGGTAGATGAACAGCCACTTCCAATCCAGCGCGACCACTTCGATGGTCACCGGCTTCACGTCCGATTCCAGTGGCTTGTACGGGTCCAGAGCGTGGGTCGACTTGTAGGTGACGTAACCCAGGGCAATGATGATCAGCACCGGAACGGCCCACACCGCGATCTCGATCTTGGTGGAGTGGTTCCATTTCGGGGTGTAGGTGGCGCTGGTGTTGGACGCGCGGTATTTCCAGGCGAACAGGAAGGTCATGACGATGACCGGAACCACGACCAACAGCATCAGCAGCGTTGCGGTGATGATCAGGTTTCGCTCGTCCAGACCGACCTGGCCCTTGGGATTGAGCAAGGTCATGTTGCAGCCTGACAGCAACAACGTGCCGATCAGCGGCAATAAGCCTAGTAGTCTGGGGTACCTGTTTTTACTCATCTCACGACCTCTAAAGCAGCTTGCGCAATGCAGTTGGGTTTTGATCGCCAACACTTCACCCTGCCAAGGGTTGGCATTTTTCTTGGATTGAATAAGGGCATGCCCGTCGTGCGTCAGACGCTGTACGACAAATCCCGGGCCTGCGGTGAGTTCTTATTCGAATTCGTGGTCAAAGGCCTTGTTACAGACCAATTCCATTTGGTGCGGGTAGTTGGAGGCTCCGACACCTGGGCATCGCATGAAGCCACCAGACCTCTCGACACCCTGTTCCTGCACATACCTGGTTAAGATTTGAGCAGCGTCGGGAATTCAGTGCGGGCGATTGTAGATATGTAGCGTTTTATAAACCATGTCTCATCCCGAAATAATTTTTATCCGAACCGGCAACAATCATTCACTGTTTTCGCAAAAGTGGCGCATCTTATCGAAATTGATTCTCAACAAAAACACCAAAATAAGTAGGTCTTCCGCCCACAGTTCAGACAGTATCAGGTGCCTCCCTGGTGCCCTTGACCCTGCCAGAGGCCCGATATGACGGGGACTCTGGCCATTCGTAAGCCCCTGTTAAAACTGCCTGTTCGGGTTCGGAACGGAAAAAACCGGGAGCCTGCAAAACAGCCCAATTTCGTTACCATTCCATGTGCCAATCCGGCTTCCATGAACGCCCTGCGACACCGACTCTGTGACAACATGTCGCACATGTGTCGCACCCCTGGCTGCCCCACATCAGGGTCTTTTTACCTGGTCTCTGGAATGCGCTGCTCAACACAAAAAAAGCCCCGCTCCTCTGTGCAAGGAACGGGGCTTTTTTGTCCGACAATACGTAGCGGCAGATGATCTCAGCGCAGCGCTTTGCGGTTACGCGACGTCAGCAGCGGCACCAGCACCACGATCAGTACGAACGCCACCAGCGCCCACTGCGCCAGCGACAAACCGAGGATCGGCGGGTATGGCGTGGAGCAGAAACCATCGACCTGGAAACCCAGCGGGAAGATCTTCGCCAGCGGCAAATCATCGACAATCGGTTGCAACACATCGATACCGCAGCTGACCGCCGGATAGAACTGCGTATAGACGTGATGCCCGGCAACGCCTGCACCTGCCAACGCGCAGATCACCACCAGGGTTTCGAACACCGTGATGCTGCGACGGTTGCGCATGGCCGCGCCGATGAAGGCGAAGATCGCGATCAGCAGCAGCGCATAACGTTGCAGGATGCACAGCGGGCAAGGCGCCTCGCCCAGGACAATTTGCATGTACAGCGCGCCGCCGATCAACGCCAGGCAAATGATGCCCAACAACACCAGGTAGCGCCGTTCACGCCCCAACCGCATGGATTCATCGCTCATCGCGTTTCCCTTCAAGATTCGAGTGCCCGCCAGTCTACACGCTGGCCCGGACCTTTGAGAGTCTGGGGCATGTGAGGGGGATTCGGGGAAATAGACGACAGGGCGGTTAAGAAGGGATTAACTTTCGAGCGTTTTTTTCAATTCAGGACCGCAGTGCGGCATTCGCGAGCAAGCCCGCTCCCACATTGGTCCGCGTCGTATGCAGATCAAATTGTGGGAGCGGGCTTGCTCGCGAAGCAGGCGACTCGGTCCCCCGAGTCGCCGCAACCACTTACTCCAGCGCCGCTGCCGGCCCGAAGAACTCATAGCGGCTTTGCTTCTCCGGCACACCCAGTGCCTTGAGATGGCGCTTGATGGACGCCATGAAACCTTTCGGCCCCAGGAAGTAAACATCCAGGTCACGCTGCTCCGGCAGCCATGCATTCAACTGCTGCTGGCTCAACAAACCGACCTTGTGCGCCGCCGGGCTCACGCCATCGTCCTCGGAATAGCAGTAGAAGCGCTTGAGTTGCGGGTGACGCTCGGCCAGGCCATCGATCCAGTCGCGGAAGGCATGCACGCTGCCGTTGCGCGCGCAGTGGATGAAATGCACCGGCCGCCGAGTCTCCAGCGCCGCTTCGAGCATCGCCAGGGTCGGGGTGATGCCAACGCCGCCGCTGATCAGTACCAATGGTTTGTCGCTGGCGGTCAGGGTGAACTCGCCCGATGGCGGGAACAACTGGATGCTGTCGCCGACATGCATCTGGTCATGCAGGTAGTTGGAAGCGCGACCACCGGCTTCACGCTTGACGCTGATGCGGTACTGGCCTTTGTTCGCCAGCGCCGACAGCGAGTAGTTACGACGGATCTCTTCACCGTCGAGGATCAGTTTCATGCCGATGTACTGGCCGGGTTCTGCCGCGAGGATCGGACCTTTGTCCGCAGGTTCGAAGTAGAACGAAGTGATCTCGGCGCTCTCCTTGACCTTGTCCACCACGATGAATTCCCGCGCCCCGCGCCAGCCGCCGTGGGCCTGTTCTTTTTGGTCGTAAACGCTGGCTTCGGCACCGATCAGGATGTCCGCCAGTTGGCCGTAGGCCGCGCCCCAGGCCGCGATCACTTCAGGGGTGGCGATCTCTTCGCCCAGTACTTCGGCGATGGCCCGCAGCAGGCAGCTGCCGACAATCGGATAGTGCTCAGGCAGGATCTGCAGGGCCACGTGCTTGTTGATGATCTTGGCCACCAGGTCGCCCAACTGGTCGAGCTGATCGATATGGCGCGCATACATCAATACGCCGTTGGCCAAGGCACGCGGCTGGTCACCGCTGGCCTGGTGGGCCTGGTTGAACAGCGGGCGGACTTGCGGGTATTCGGAAAGCATCATGCGGTAGAAGTGCGTGATCAGCGCCTCACCACCGCTTTCGAGCAGCGGTACAGTGGATTTGACGATGGCACGGTCTTGAGCGCTCAGCATAAGGTGACTCCCGGTCTTCTTGGGTTGCTAACGGATTACCCTATGCATATCAGCTTTCGTGCCAACTATTTAATCGTTAAAAATCAATAAGTTAAGAACGCTATAGTCATTTCGACACTGCCTGATTTATAGTCATACCGACTACACGGAGTCACTATGACTGCAAAACCACTGCTCACCGCTTTGCTGCCCCTGGTCTCCGACCTGTCCCGCGAACTGCCCGAGGGCGAGCGTTATCGCCGCCTGCTGGAAGCCATGCGCGCCTTGCTCCCATGCGATGCCGCCGCCCTGCTGCGCCTCGATGGTGAATGGCTGGTGCCACTGGCCGTCGACGGCTTGAGTACCGACACCCTCGGTCGACGCTTCAAGGTCAGTGAGCACCCGCGCTTCGCAGCGCTGCTCGGCAGCCCCGGCCCGACCCGTTTCGCTGCCGACAGCGACTTGCCCGACCCCTATGACGGCCTGGTCGATGGCCTGGATGATCATCTGGAAGTCCACGACTGCATGGGTTGCCCCTTGTTCATCGACGAGCGCCCCTGGGGTCTGCTGACCCTCGACGCCCTCGATCCGGAGCGCTTCGAACCGATCGAACTGGATGCCCTGCAAGCCTTCGCCAGCCTCGCGGCCGCCACGGTCAACGCCGCCGAGCGCATCGAGCGATTGAATAACCGGGTCGAAGATGAGCATCAACGCGCCGAGGTCTACCGCCAGGCCAGTGGCCAGCAGAATCGCGAGATGATTGGCCAGAGCAAAGCCCATAAAAGACTGGTGGAAGAAATCAACCTGGTCGGTGGCAGCGACCTGACCGTGCTGATCACCGGCGAAACCGGGGTCGGCAAGGAGTTGGTGGCCCAGGCCATCCATGCTGCCTCGCCCCGCGCCGACAAGCCGATCATCAGCCTCAACTGCGCCGCATTGCCCGATACCTTGGTGGAAAGCGAGTTGTTCGGCCATGTCCGCGGCGCCTTTACCGGGGCGATGAACGACCGCCGCGGCAAGTTCGAGCTGGCCAATGGCGGCACGCTGTTTCTCGATGAAGTCGGTGAGTTGTCGCTGACCGTGCAGGCCAAGCTGTTGCGCGTGTTGCAGAGCGGTCAATTGCAGCGACTGGGTTCGGACCAGGAGCATCAGGTCGACGTGCGCCTGATCGCGGCGACCAACCGCGACCTCGCCGAGGAAGTGCGCAGCGGTCGTTACCGTGCCGACTTCTACCATCGCCTCAGCGTTTATCCGCTGCTGGTGCCGGCCCTGCGCGATCGCGGGCGCGATGTGCTGCTGCTCAGCGGTTACTTCCTCGAGCAGAACCGCTCGCGGATGGGCCTCAACAGCCTGCGCCTGAACAGTGACGCCCAGGCCGCGTTATTGGCCTACGACTGGCCCGGCAATGTGCGCGAGCTTGAACATTTGATCGGCCGCAGCGCCTTGAAAGCCCTGGGCAACTGCAAGGAACGGCCGAAGATTCTCAGCCTGAGCGCCGCCGACCTGGACTTGCCCAACGCCAGCGTTGAAACCGCTGCAGAACAACCTGTCGCCACCGTCACCCAAGCGCCGACCGGCGATTTGCGTGAGGCCACCGAGCGTTATCAGCGTCAAATGATCGGTGCCTGCCTGGAACGGCACAACAACAACTGGGCAAGCGCGGCCCGTGAGCTAGGCTTGGATCGGGCGAACCTGGGGCGGATGGCCAAAAGGCTCGGCATGAAGTGATGGCCGCTTCGCGAGCAGGCTCGCTCTCACAAAGGCAGCGACAATCCCTGTGGGAGCGAGCTTGCTCGCGATGGCGTCTTACTGTTCGCCGCAATAGTTAAAGCCTGCTGCAAACAAGTCGATAACCCGGCATCGAAGTCAGGGCGATTCCGCGATTGCCCGTCACCTTTTTCCAGAGAAGGTTCCTATGTCCTCCACCAAAGCCCGCGCAGATTCACTTTCGCTTCTGCTGTTTACCCTGCGCAGCGGCAAACTGATGGCGATCAACCTGCTCAAGGTCAGTGAGATCATTCCCTGCCCGCCGCTGACCCGGTTGCCGGAGTCACACCCCCACGTCAAAGGCATCGCCACCCTGCGTGGTGCATCGCTGTCGGTGATCGACCTCAGCCGCGCCATTGGCGAGCGTCCGCTGGAAGACCCGAACGGCGGCTGCCTGATCGTCACCGATGTCAGCCGCTCCAAGCAGGGCCTGCACGTGCAGGCCGTGAGCAAGATCGTCCATTGCCTGACCACCGACATCCGCCCGCCGCCCTTCGGCTCCGGTGGTTTGCGCGCCTACATCACCGGCGTGACGTCGGTCGATGGCACCCTGGTGCAGGTACTGGACATCGAAAAGGTCATCCACGGCATCGCACCGGCACAAATCGAAATGGCGCCGACCGAACTGAGCATGGAAGACGCCGAACTGCTCGGCAACGCGCGCATCCTGGTGGTCGACGACAGCCAGGTCGCCTTGCAGCAATCGGTGCACACCTTGCGCAACCTTGGCCTGCAATGCCATACCGCCCGCAGCGCCAAGGAAGCCATCGATTGCCTGCTGGATCTGCAAGGCACCACGCAGCAGATCAACCTGATCGTCTCGGACATCGAAATGTCCGAGATGGACGGCTACGCCTTCACCCGCACCCTGCGGGAAACCCCGGACTTCGCACATCTTTATGTCTTGCTGCACACGTCGCTGGACAGTGCGATGAACGCCGAGAAAGCACGACTGGCAGGGGCAAACGCGGTGCTGACCAAGTTCTCTTCGCCGGAATTGACCCAGTGCCTGATCGCTGCGGCCAAAGCTGTCGCCGAACAGGGATATTGAGCCTTGGCCGAGGACTTTTGCTGGCTGATGCGGCGCGACCTCACTGAAGTCGTGCCGTCACCCGATTGGCCAGCCGGCCTGCAACTGAGCGAATACCATCCCGAAATCGGCGCAGCCGTGCACCGGTTGATGGAGTTCGGTTACCTCGAAGGTGGCGGTCGCGTGGCAGCGCTGGAGATGTGGCAATGGCAGTTCGAAAGCGACCCGGAATATGACCCGGCGCTGTGCTTCATCGCCCGGGATGCCGAAGGCATTGTTGGTGTGTGCCAGTGCTGGACCAGCGCTTACATCAAGAACCTGGTAGTGCATCCACGGTTCCAAGGCCGAGGATTGGGGCGTGCCTTGTTGTTGCAGGCGTTCAAGGTGTTCCAGCAACGGCGCGAAGGATATGTGGATTTGAAGGTGCTGGAAGACAACCACCGGGCGCGGCGATTGTATGAAAGTGTCGGGATGCGTGCCGTTCGCCGGGAGCCGGTTCCAGACTGATACGCCGCAATCGCGAGCGGGCTGCTCCCACAGGGTTATGTGTCATGCACAGAATTTGTGGTCGTACTCGGTCACGGTGGGAGCGGGCTTGCCCGCGAAGAGGCCGGCAAAACCGCCTCAAAACCTTCAGGCATACTCCATCCTTGGCCATTGTACATCCAAGGACGCCTGAACCATGAAAGCAGCCACCCTGACTTTTCTCTGCCTCACCGCCCTCACCTCTCAGGCCTACGCCTCCAGCCCCGACGCCTGGGCCGCCTACGACAAGGCCGTACTCGCCAGTTGCACCAAGGCCAGCGGCCTGAAAGACGCCAAACCCGTGGGCAACGCCGCGCAGTTCGATGACCGGGTTGGCTATACCGCGCTCCTGCTCCAGGGCCAGTACCCGCAAAAACACATGAAAGGTGCACAAGGCGCCGAGCTGTGCCTTTACAACAAAAAGAGCAAAACCGCGTACGTCACCGAATGGGACTCCATCCGCCCGGCCGCCAAGGTCAATTGAGTGGCGCACATTTCGTTACGGGCAGTTTGATCAATAACTTGTGCTACCGGCATTGGCCAGCTCGCGAAGACGGCAGGCCAGGCACTGGAAATTTCAGCGTTTACCCATCGACCGACGAGTCCCCGGCGGCGCCATGCCCGGCGTCTTGGTGTGGCCGTTCTTGGCGCCGTTCTTGTACCACGGCTGGTTCGAGCCTTTGGCTGCCGCCAGTTCGCCCGGCTTGAACGGGAACTTGAATGCCGGGATCTCGGCTTTGGCTTCGCTGTCGGTGCTGGAGTCAACGCTGACTGGCAGCTCGGCCTGCACGTCGCTCTGGGCGTCGGCGACCGGCGGTTGTTTCGGGGAAGTCATGAAAGCTCCGGGTGATGCATGAAATGTCGGGCCCGGTGAGCGAGCCGCATGCCACAGTATAAGAAGTGCGGCAGTATACCGGAACGGCAGCGACAAGCTTCAAACGGCAAGCTTCAAGTTAAAAACGATGGGAGCGACTTTTAAACTTGCAGCTTGCCGCTTGAAACTTGTAGCTTGCTAAGCATTCTTCACCGCCCGACGAGCCCGCCTCTCATGAAAAAGACTGTCCTGGCCTTCAGCCGCGTCACTCCGGCAATGGTCGAACGCCTGCAACAGGATTTCGACGTCATCGTGCCGAATCCGAAAAACGGCGACATCAACGCCCAGTTCAACGAAGCCCTGCCCCACGCTCACGGCCTGATCGGCGTTGGGCGCAAACTCGGCCGCGCCCAACTGGAAAACGCCGCCAGGCTGGAAGTGGTGTCCAGCGTCTCGGTGGGCTACGACAACTATGACCTGGCCTACTTCAACGAACGCGGAATCATGCTGACCAACACACCGGACGTGCTCACCGAAAGCACCGCCGACCTGGCGTTCGCGCTGTTGATGAGCAGCGCGCGTCGCGTCGCCGAACTGGATGCCTGGACCAAAGCCGGGCAATGGCAGGCCACTGTCGGTGCGCAGCTGTTCGGTTGCGATGTGCATGGCAAGACCCTGGGGATCGTCGGCATGGGCAATATCGGTGCGGCCATCGCCCGACGTGGTCGCCTGGGGTTCAACATGCCGGTCATCTACAGCGGCAACAGTCGCAAGACCGGGCTGGAACAGGAACTCGGCGCGCAGTTTCGCAGCCTCGATCAGTTGCTGGCCGAAGCTGATTTCGTCTGCCTGGTGGTACCGCTCAGCGAAAAAACCAGGCACCTGATCAGTCATCGCGAACTGGCGCTGATGAAGCCGAGCGCGATACTGGTGAACATCTCTCGTGGCCCGGTGGTGGATGAACCGGCGCTGATCGAGGCCCTGCAAAACAAGCGCATTCGTGGTGCCGGGCTGGACGTGTACGAAAAAGAACCACTGGCCGAGTCACCGCTGTTCCAGCTGAACAACGCCGTGACCCTGCCGCACATCGGCTCGGCCACCCATGAGACTCGCGATGCCATGGCCAACCGTGCCTTGTCCAACTTGCGCAGTGCCCTGTTGGGCGAACGGCCACAGGATCTGGTCAATCCGCAGGTGTGGAAGGCCTGATTAAACAATGGCACGTCATAATCGGCGTGCCACTCTACATAAAGCCTGGAAAACATCCCCTTAAATAACTTACCACCCAACCCATACAACAAGCGACACAACTCGCAAAGCACTCCCCCCCCAACACTATCTAAACACCTATAAACTCCGAAAAACAATAACGCATCAACCGTACATTCGGAGAGCATCCTGCATGAGCTATTTCACCACAGCCTGCCTGGTAAGGCGGAGCAAATTAATAGTTGTCTTCATGGCGGCATTATTCGGTATAACGACCCTTCTCAACAATATTACCGACTACACTGCATACGCCGAGTATATCGGGCGAATCATCAGCATGAGCGACACCACCGGCAATGATTCCCGCCGTTACCGCGCCATCAGCTCAACCCTGTTTCACCACCGCTTTTACTGGACACTGATCACACTCGAGACCATATTCACATGCAGCTGCATAGTTGGAGTCTATCAACTCTACCGTAAACTCAACGCACCACTCAGCGAGTTCCACGAAGCCAAAAAATTCGCAATAAGCGGCTTTATTACAGCCATTTTTGCGTATCAGACCATCTACATCATCATACTGAACGAATGGTTTGACTTAGAGTACTCCAAACAGGCCAACGCCTTTGAATGGGCACAAACCCACATTCAATACATGTTCTTCGGTATTATTTATCTGTTGGCGGCAAAGGATTCCTGAATAGTTTCAGGCCAGCTTTCCCGCCACCGGACTGGCACTTGCCTTGGGCTTGCGAAACACCAGCACATTACCCAACATGACCATCACCAGCCCCGCCATTGCCGGAGCGGTCCACTGGTAACCCTCGGCGAACGCCGAGACATTTAGCGCCACCACAGGGAACAGCACAGTGCAGTAGGCAGCACGTTCCGGCCCCATGCGGCCGACCAGCGTCAGGTAGGCGGTGAAACCGATCACCGACCCGGGAATCACCAGGTACAACAGTGAGCCGATATAACGCGCGCTCATTTCCAGGTCGAAGGGAATGCCTTTGACCAGACACCACACCGAGAGCATCGCCGCCCCGTAGGCCATGCCCCAGGCATTGGTGGTCAGCGGCTTGAGACCGGCCTTCTGTTGCAGGCTTGAGAGCATGTTGCCCGCCGAGAAACACAAGGTGCCGCACAGGGCCAGACCAAGGCCGAGCAAGGTTTCCGGACTGGCGGTATGCCCGGCCAGTTCCGGCCAGAACAGAAGGCCCAGCCCAAGCAGGCCCAGCGCACCGCCCATCAGCACGTTGCGGGCGATTCTCTGACCGAAGAACACCCGCGCGTTGAGGGCATTCCACAAGGTGGCGGTGGAAAACACGACGGCCACCAGACCGCTGGGGATCCACTGGCTCGCGGTGAGGAAGCACATGAAGTTGACGCAGAACAGGCACAAGCCCTGAGCCAGGCAAATCAGGTGTCCGCGACGGTTCATCACTTGCAGGCGCCGACTGAGCAACAGGATCACGAACAGCACCAGCGCGGCGAGGCCGAAGCGATAGACGATCGACACGGGAATCGCCACCACGCCCAGCTGCCATTTCAGGGCAATCCAGGTGGTGCCCCAGATCAGCACGGTCAGCAGGTACAAAGAAAGGTTCATGACAAAGGCTCCTCGATAGGTGCCCAGTGTCCGGCGCCACGCCTGGACGCACTTGCATAAACTTGCGCTTTTGTCTGGCGACCGGCTGGCAGGCGCACGTCTACGGAGTAGGATGCAGGGCGTTGGATGCAGGTGTTAGAGAGCAACGATCATGGCTGCACTGGATACCCTACAAGTCTTTCAAGCCCTCAACCGCTCGCCGAATGCTCGTCTGGAGCACAGCGCCGAGCTGGGTGACGGCTTGTCTGCAGCCTTGTGGAGCAATCACCACGACGCCCAGGAATACGAAGCGCCCAGCCACCACACGTTGTCCTGTTACATAGCCGGCGGCACCGGCACCTTCCGTCGCGACCAGCCCGGCAACAAGGGCGGCCCGGACAAACTGTGCATCCTGCCCGCCGACCACCAGTCAGGCTGGGTGATCAACGGCGACATCCGCCTGGCACACCTGTATTTCAGCCCCGAACAATTTGCCCTCGGCTGCGTCACCCTGCTTGATCGCGAGCCACGGGAAATGCAGCTGCGCGAGCAGACCTTTCTCGATGACCCGCAGCAGGCGCTGCGCTTTCGGCAATTGATCAGTTTGAACTGGGACGAGCCGGGCGAGCGCCTGCTGACCAGCAGTCTGGCCCACGAACTGCTCAGCCATGCCCTGCTCAGCCAGGTCAACGCCCGACAAGGCCTGCGCCTTAAAGGTGGATTGGCCGCGCATCAGCGCCGGCATCTGGTGGAGTACATCGACAGCCATCTGGACGAGGCCATCAGCCTCGGTCAGTTGGCGGCGTTGTGCGCGTTGTCGGAGTACCACTTCGCGCGGATGTTCCGCGAAAGCTTCGGCTTGCCACCCCACCAGTACCTGCTGGCGCGGCGCCTGAACCGGGCGCGGGAATTGCTGCGCACGACAGCGCAGCCACTGGGGGAGATTGCGCTGGCTTGCGGCTTCTCCAGTGCCAGCCACTTCACCAACCGCTTTCGCCAGGCATTGGGTGGAACGCCCGGTGAATATCGACAGGCGTTTTTGCGCTAGGCCCGGGATTTTCGGCGCCTCAATTACCGTCTTCGCGGGCAAGCCCGCTCCCACAGGAATTGGCGCTGCTCTCAGATTTTGAGGCAACCTCTGAACCTGTGGGAGCGAGCTTGCTCCGGGCGGCGTTCCGACGATGAACGATGACGCGGTCTGTCGTCAGAACTCCAAGGTGCTCGACAACGTCACCTGCCGCGAATCCCCCATGGAAACAAAGAACCGGCTCGCCGCCGAGGTGTAGTAGGTGCGGTCGAACAGGTTCTTCACGTTGAGCTGAAACTTGACCCTCTGCCCGTCGAGCCGGGTGTCGTAGGTGGCGAACGCATCGGCCACGGTGTAGCTCGGCAGGTCGAAATCGTTCACCGCGTTGCCCGCGCGCTCACCCACATAACGCGCCCCGGCGCCGACCCGCAGTTGATCAGCGCCAATGACGCTGCCGAAGTCATAGACCGCCGACAACGAACCGCTGTTCTTCGCCACGTTTTGCAGTTGATTACCCTTGTAAACCGGGTCTTCGGTGACTTCGGCATCGGTATAGGCGTAGCTGCCGATCATGCTCCAGCGATCGGTGAGCTGACCGCTCAAGTCCACTTCCAGGCCACGGGAGCGCACTTCGCCAGCGGCGCTGTAGATCGTGGTCGGGCCTTCGGCGTTGGCCACCAGCACATTGCGCTTCTTGATGTCGAACAGCGCGATGTTGCCGGTGACGCGGCCCGGCAGATCAAGCTTGGCACCCAACTCCCAGGACTTGGCTTCTTCCGGCGCGATGCCGCCGTCAAGCACGGTACTGCTGCCGCTCAACGGCGCGATTGTCGAGTTGGGTTTGAACGATTCGGTGTAGCTGCCGTAGAACGACAAGGCATCGGTGTACTTGTACACAAGGCCCGCGCGCGGCACCCATTGCTGCCCGTTGCTGTCGGTGTTGGCGTGGAACGGCACGCCTTTGCCGGCGTACTGGTCATAAACCTGGAAACGCGCGCCGGCCACCAGAATCCATTGCTCGTTGAGGTGGATGGAATCCTGCAGGAAGGCCGAATCGCTGCGCAGTTCATCGGTCTGCGCACTGTCGGGCGCACTGACGGTGGTGCCCGCCACTTCCCGACCATAGACCGGATTGACATAACTGAACGTGGTCAGGCTTTTCTGGCGGATCAGGTCTTCGCGGTAGATCTTGCGGTACTCGTCATCGATGCCGAACAGCAGGTCGTGCTGCATACCGAGCACATTCACATTGCCTTCGAGGCTGGCGGTGGTGAATCGGTCGGTGCTGATCGCGTTCTGCGTGCCGTCCATGTTGCGGGTCAGGGTGCCCTTTTTTGTGTCGATGGCGGTCACTCGCACCTGGCTGGCGTCGTAGGTTTCGCGGTTCCAGCTATAGCCGAAATGGGCTTTCCAGTTGTCGTTGAGTTCGTGATCGGCCTCGAAGTGATAGAGGTCCGAACGCCCTTCCATGTTGTTGAACGGCTCGTCGAGACGCTCGTTGCGCGAGATGTCCAGCGGGTGGTTGGTCCGCGGGTCGATCAGCGTACCGCGGTCGAACGGCGTGAGGAATTCGCGGTGCTCATAGGCGAACAGCAGCTGGGTGCTTTCGCCGTACCAGGCCAGCGACGGCGCAATCAGGCTTTCGCGATGCACGCCGAAGTTGCGCCAGTAATCTTCGTCTTCGTAGTCCAGCACCATGCGGTAGGCCAGCCCGGAATTGCCGAGGGCGCCGGTGCTGTCGAGAGTGCCGCCGCTGCCGTTCTTGCCGTCGTCATAGCTCGAACCGCGCGCAGTCAGCGCGTTGTACTGCTCAAGTTCGGGCTTCTTGCTGACCATGTTGACCACGCCGCCCGGATCCTGGATGCCGTAGAGCAACGAGGCCGGGCCCTTGAGCACTTCGACCCGGTCCACGCTGGCGTTGAGACCGCGGCCCTGCACGATCGGCATGCCGTCGCGCATGATCGAGCCGTTACGGTTGTCCCCAAAACCGCGAACCATCACCGAGTCCTGGGTGCTGCCCAGGGTGTTGGCCTGGGTGATTCCGCTGACGTTGGCCAGGGCGTCATCGAGATAGCGCGGTGCCTGATCGCGGATCACCTGGGCCGGGACGACGTTGATGGTCTGCGGGATGTCCTGAATCGGGGCCGAAGAGCGCATCACCGAAGAGGTCGGTGGCGGCTGGTAGCTCATGGACTCATCCATCACCGAGGTGATGGTGGTCGCACCCAGTGTCAACGCCCCCTCAGTCGGCTGCGGCTCCAGGGCCATGGTATGGCCGTCGGTGCGGCGGAACGTCAATCCCGAGCCGGTGAGCAGACGTTGCAGGGCCTGTTCGGCACTCATCTGTCCATTGACCGCCGGTGCATTGAGGCCGTACGGCGCTTCATCGGTATAAACGACGCTGATGCCGGTTACCCGGCTGAAATCACTCAGTGCCTGGGGCAGCGGTTTGGCGGCCAGCGAGAAACTGAACTGCGCACGCGGTTGACTGCTGCCCGTCTCTGCCGCCAGCGCCAGGCCAAGCGGCAACAACGCCGATGCCGAAAAGCTCAACGCAGACACACCCAACCATTGTTTGACCGAACCCGATTTTGCCCTGGACTTCATGACTCATGACCTGTGTAGAACCGCAACGGATGCGAATGACTCGCAGTTTCAGTCACTACACGGATGGCGATCGGGTTTACCTCATCACAATGTGAAAATATTTTTATTCCGGGTGATGTGGTGTTTGAACTGGCCCCTTCGCGGGCAAGCCCGCTCCCACAGGGTTGTGTGTTGCCCTAATCGTGTGACCGACTCAGTACCTGTGGGAGCGGGCTTGCCCGCGAAGGGGCCGCCAGCTTCAACGCAAAATAATCAGATGCCCCAACACCTGATGCTGCTCAAACCCCAACACCCCCTGCAACGAACTCAACACCGCCTGCGGATTCCTGCTCGGGAAGCTGCCACTGACCCGGCGTGCCGCCAGTTCATCGTTGAGCAACACAATCCGTCCCGGGTAATAGCGCCCCAGATCCCGCACCACATCGGCCAGCGTCGCCTTGTAGTAATTGAGCCAGCCCTGGCGCCAGGCCAACTGCGCCTCGCTGTCCACCGCGTGGAGATTTTGCGCCGAGCCTTCGCCGTAGGCGACTTGCTGGCCGGCGGTGAGGATTTGCTGTTCGGCATCCTGGTCCGCCGTCACCCCGACTCGCCCGGACAACACCGTGACCTGCGCTCCCCGAGGTTGCAAGCGGACTTCGAACTGCGTGCCCAGCACCCGTGCCTGGCCTTTCTCGGCGTCCACCACAAACGGCTCACCGGTGTGAGTAACGCTGAAAAACCCGGCGCCGCGGCGCAGTTGCACATGCCGCTCGCCGCGACTGAAATCCACGGCGATGGCACTGTCGGCATCCAGTGTCACCTGTGACTGATCAGCCAGGGTGACGGTGCGGATTTCCCCCGGTGCCGAGACGAAGTCCGCACCCAGGTCATCGATCCAGCGCGAGGGCTGCCAGCCTGTACCGAGACTGACCATCAGCAGCAGACACGCCGCCATCGCCAGCGAACCGGACCAACGCCCGACCGTGCTGCGCCGAGGCTTGTCCATGGCGTTGAGATACCTCTGCAAGGCCAGGGCATCTTCATCGGCGAGCGTGCGCGCCGGCCCTTCGCTCAGCTCCCACAAGACCTGCGCCCGGGCATAGGCCTCGGCATGAGCGGGATCGGCCTGCAACCAATGACTGAAAGTCGCCTGATCAGCACTGCCGGGCTGGTCATGCAACAGACTCAGCCAGGCCAGCGCTTGCTGCTCCTGAGCGGGCGTCGGGGTGACGCGTTCGAAGTGGTTCACGGTGCTTTCCCTGGCGTACGCGGTTCGGGTTCCCGAAGGCTGGCCTTGCAGGCTTCGAGGGCGCGCATCATATGTTTTTCCACGGCACTTTGGGACAAGCCCATGGCCTTGGCGATCTCGGCGTATTTACGGCCGTGAATGCGATTGAGCAGAAAGATCTGCCGCGTGCGCTGCGGTAACGCGCGCAATGCGGCTTCGACGTGACGCAGATCGTTGCCCGCCTCCAGCGCCGCTTGCGGTCCGCTGCCATGGCTGTCCGGTGAATCCACCAGCATGCCTTCGCTGGCCCGCACCCGCGTGCCTTCACTGCGCAAATGATCGATGGCGATGTTGCCGGCGCAGCGCAACAGGTAGGTACTGAGCTCCTCGACTTGCACCAGCGGCCGCCGCCAGAACCGCAGGAACAAATCCTGAACCAGGTCCGCTGCCGTCGCCTTGCAACCGACACGCCGACTCACCAGCGCTTCCATTTGCGAACGCTGGGAGAGAAACACCTGGAGAAAATGTGCACGGTCGCCGCGCGGTTGATCACGCTCGATATCGTGGGGGTCGGGTGGGAGAGTCATCATCGTTCATGTTTCGACCTGGAAACCGGGGAGGCCACGACAGCGTCAGGGGCCCGGCAAGGCCGCAATATTAATGATAAATATTCTCATATGCAAAAAGATCGGGTGCAGCCCTCTATCTCGCCCGTTGATTCACTACAGCCCATGCCAATGACCATGGAATCCAAAAGCCACCGAAACGAGAACGGGCCTGCAATGCAGGCCCGTTCTCATGGGAAGGTAAAAAGTGAATCAGGTGTCAGCCGTTAAGCGCCGCCTGTTCGTTTTCCAGAAACTCTTCTTCCAGCAGCTGGTCGGCATGGGCGCCACTCTCGATGGGCACCACATTTGCTCGTTTGCCGCGTAATTTGCCGAACATATGCTCCAGCGCATGTTCAAGTTTGGTGGCTGCTCCGTCGATCGCCTGCTCCATGGTGGAGGCTTTATGGGTGACGGAAACCGGTTGATGGCCTTTTGGCCGCGCCTCCAGCTGGCAGCGCATGTCGTGGGGACCCGGCTTGTCGCCGTTCTCGTCCCGCAGGTGAACCTCGACGCGTGTCAGGTCCTCTTCGTAGCGTTCGAGCGTGCTCTCAATGGTCGTACGTACCCACTCCTCCAGTCGTTTACTGCCTTGAATATGGTTATCGCTATTGACTTGGATTTGCATAGTTCATCCCTTATTTCAGCTAGCTCGCGAGAGGCCGGTCAGCTAAGCCCTTGGGCGTCATCACCGTGACCTCTTGGTTACACAATCGGTCTGTACGCTGAACAATTCAACCCCTAAAAAAAGATAAATGTTCAATCGCAAAAAAAGCCGGACAACCGGTAAAAGCGCTGTTAAGGTCGGGAGTTGGGTCGCCCTGCTCTTGCGTAACAATTGCTCACATTTGCTGCTCCCCCAACGGATGCAGACTGCGAAAAACCCCCGCCTCCTCCACCAACCAATCGTGCACCGCGCGCACACCCGGATGGCTCAATGCCCCCGGTGCGTAAAGCAGCATGTAGCGCTTGTGATTGGGCACCGCCAGGCCAAACGGCACGATCAACGCCCCGCGTTCCAGCTCATCATTGAGCAAGGTTCGTCGGGCAATTGCCACGCCCATCCCGGCGATGGCCGCTTCGATGGTCAGGTGATTGCGATTGAAGGTATGCCCGCGCCGCACATCCGCCCCTTCGAAGCCGATGGCGTTGAGGTAAAACTCCCATTCCGCATATTCGTAGCTGCCGCGCCAGGCAGTGATGTCGTGCAGCAAGGGAAAGTGCATCAGGTCTGCCGGACCGTGCAGCGGCGGACGCCCCCGCAACAGGCTCGGCGCGCACACCGGAAAAATCTGCTCATCGAGCAAGGCTGTGGATAACAGGCCCGGGTAGCTGCCATCGTTCAGGTCGATCGCCAGATCGAAGTCACCTTCATGCAACGGCACGCTGCTGTCCTCGGCCACCAGGCGCAACTGGATGTCCGGAAAACGCTGCTGCAAACGCGGCAGGCGCGGCGTCAGCCATTTGCTCAGGAACGACGGAATCGAACGCACCCGCAGAATCCCGCTGATCATGCCCGCATCCAGTCGTCGCAATTCCGCGTCAATACTGCCAAAAGCCTCGTTGACGGTAATGGCCAGGCGCTGGCCCTCAGCGCTCAGTTCCACGCCACGGGCACGGCGGTGAAACAAGCGAAAGCCCAGGCGTTCTTCCAGCTGGCGGATCTGCTGGCTGACGGCTCCCGGTGTGATGTGCAGTTCTTCGGCGCAACGGGTGAACGACAGGTGCCGCGCGGCACAGGCAAACACGTTCAGCCAGACATAGGTCTGGGCATGTAATTGACGGCTCATCGTTTAGTCCTGCTAAAGGATGTCTTAGGAAATTTCGTTGGTCACGTAGGACCTTGGCGGGCAGTATCGCCGACATAGCGCTTGTCCTACAAAAATGGCGGCGATTCCTCTTCCATTGCTTGTACAGGCTTTAGCATGGCTATCAGTGTTTTCGATCTCTTCAAAGTTGGCATCGGCCCGTCCAGTTCCCATACCGTCGGTCCGATGCGCGCCGCCGCGACCTTCGCTCAACAACTGCTCGAACAGGGTTTTCTGACGGACGTGCGACGCGTGGAGATTCGCCTTTACGGTTCCCTGTCGGCGACCGGCGTCGGTCATGCGACGGACCGCGCCTGCGTCATGGGCCTGATGGGCGAATGGCCCGACAGCATCGATCCCACCACCATCGACAGCCGTATTCACACCCTGCGCGAAACCGGCAAATTGCGTCTGGCAGGCGTTGCGGACATTGCCTTCGACTGGCAACACGATCTCCTGCTGCGTGACGAAAGCCTGCCCTACCACCCCAATGCCATGTCCATGACGGCTTTCGGTGAAACCGGCGAACTGTTCGAGCAAACCTATTACTCGGTGGGCGGCGGTTTCATCATCGAAGCCGCCGAAGCCGAGTCCGGGATCGCACCGGCCGGAGATGTGGTGCTGCCTTACGATTTCTCCAGCGCCGCCGAATTGCTCAGGCTGTGCAACGAGCACGGGCTGCGGGTCAGTGAACTGATGATGGCCAACGAGCGGGCGTGGCGTGGTGATACCGAGATCCGCGAGGGCCTGTTGCATATCTGGTCGGTGATGCGCGAATGCGTCGAGCAGGGCTTGCGTCACGAAGGCATCCTGCCCGGCGGTCTGAATGTTCCACGCCGAGCGGCAAAACTGCATCGCAGCCTGCAGGAAATCGGCAAGCCGAATGTCATCACCTCCACCTTGTCAGCGATGGAATGGGTCAACCTGTACGCCCTTGCCGTGAACGAAGAAAACGCGGCAGGCGGGCGCATGGTCACGGCGCCGACCAACGGCGCAGCGGGCATCATCCCGGCGGTGCTGCATTACTACATGAAATTCAATGCCGATGCGTCTGACGACGACGTGGTCGCGTTCTTCCTGGGCGCAGCCGCCGTTGGCATCCTGTGCAAGAAAAACGCATCGATCTCCGGGGCCGAAGTCGGCTGCCAGGGCGAAGTCGGCTCTGCCTGCGCCATGGCCGCCGCGGGGTTGGCAGAGGTGCTGGGCGCAAGCCCGGAACAGTTGGAAAACGCCGCCGAAATCGGCCTGGAACACAACCTCGGCCTCACCTGCGACCCGGTTGGCGGTCTGGTGCAAGTGCCGTGCATCGAACGCAACGCAATCGCCGCCGTGAAAGCCATCAACGCCACACAAATGGCCCTGCGCGGTGACGGCAAGCACTTCATTTCCCTGGACCGGGTGATCCGCACCATGCGCGACACCGGAGCCGACATGCACGACAAGTACAAGGAGACGTCACGGGGCGGACTGGCGGTGAACTGGGTGGAGTGCTGACCGTTTTGGTTGCACGCCCGCCGTTATTGCCCTGAAACGTGCAGAAAACGCGGCCCCCTGTAGGAGCGAGCTTGCTCGCGAAAAACCAAAACGCACCATGGGGTGTCTGGGTTTACGCGTTATCGTTGACGACCATCGCGAGCAAGCTCGCTCCTGCAGAACCTGTTCTTTGTCCGACAATTTTTCCGGCATGGGCCTTGCTACTTCCCTATTGGAACAATGATGGCGAGATGGCCGATGGTCTGGTGTTGCGAACTAATCCCGATATCGGCCGGTCAACAACTGCACGTTCAATCAGGCGGTGACGCATCATGGACAACCCTTTCCAGCTCATTACCGATGCCTTTGCAGCGGATTACCAGATCAACCTGAGCATTCAGGGCCTGGACGGCAGCATCATGCTGACCCTTTCCAACAGTGGGCGCGTAGTGGCCAAACGCATGATCAGCGCCGAACAACGCAATGACCCCCAACGCCTCAAGCGATTGGTTCAAAGCATTCAATTCGGCATTGCCATCGAACAGGGCCACAGCGCCGTGGCCATCCTCGAAGCCATGACCACCGGCAGCGGACGGAACTTGCCGCCCCCTCCCGTCAAAGGGCGGCTGCGCCCCACGCTCGGGCTCTAGATTTCGCCCTTCTCGACCTCTGGATGTTCACTGGAGCCCGCGCCGGTCTTGCGATGCGGATTTTCAATCTTCACCGAGGGAAATTGCGACGAAGCGTAACGCACCACCAGAATCGCAAACGCCAACAGCAGGATCCCGCCGCACAGGTAAATGATCCCCAGGTCCGGCGGGTTGTGGTGCGATACGTTGGAAATCAGCAGTCGCGTCAGCGCGGTAATCGCCACGTAGATCAGGAAGCGCACGGGCATGTGGTTGGTCTTGAAGTAAATCCCGACCATCGCCCCCAGTTCCAGGTAGATGAACAGCAGCAGGATGTCATCGATCTTGATGTGCCCCTCTTCGATCATCCCGAGAAACTCCATCACCGCCGCCCACGCGGTCACCGCACCGATGGCGAACAGCGCCAGGTAATGAAAGGTCTCGACGAACAGATTGCCCAGGGACTCGGCCAGTTCATGCACGCTCTGCCGCAGTTTCTCGGCCCAGTTGATTTTCACGATGATGCTTCCTTAGGTCGGTTCGACCGGATGATGCGGGTTGGACGTGACGGTTTTTCTGTATGCAGAAAAAAGGCCAGCCCATGATGGCGAGGCGTCCCGGATTGCGCGCCGTGGCGTTTGGTCGCACCTGTGCAGGGCCTCGCCTGACAAATGCCGAAACCGGACTACATTAAAAAGCCACTACCCAAACGACAGGGTTTCGCTTATCCTTTCGCTGTATATAGATACAGTAGTCGAAACCGACAACCAATGTGAAGGCATGTGAGGTGGTGAATGGCCGTCGAAGTGGTATACCGCAGCAGCCGAGATCTGGAGCGCTTGTTCATGGATAAAGCCGAAGCTGACCGTCATGACAAAATGCTCGAACTGGCCGAGTTGCTGGCTGAAGTGTTGCAAAAAGCCGTTCCGTCCCTGACCGAGCAGCAAGTGGAAGAAGCCGGGATCTACATGGCGAAGAATCGCGATGTGTTCGCCAAGGCGTTCAAGAGCCAGCCGGACGCCCTGTCCGAACTGCTTGCGGCACCTGTTGAAGTCGTGGAACCGGTTGTAGCGCCTGAGGTGGTTGAAGCCGCTGAGCCGATCACCCCGGCCAAGCCTGCCAAGGCCCCCAAAGCCGCCAAGTAAGCAAGGCCCAAATTGAACAGGCCCTGAGTCCGATGGAGTCAGGGCCTTTTTCATGTCCGAAGATCAAAAGATCGCAGCCTTCGGCAGCTCCTACACGGGATAACGTTCAACTTGTAGGAGCTGCCGAAGGCTGCGATCTTTTGATCTTATTATCGATACAGCACCTTTTCCGCCAACTCGTCCGCCACCCGGGCCGGCGAACGTTTTTCCGCCTGGGCGTGGGCAAACACCTCGGTCAGGCGCGAGCTGATTTTCGACAGGTGTGCGGTGATGGTCGACAGTTCTTCACCACGGTGCTTGAGCGACACATAGATCAACCCGCCAGCGTTGATCACGTAATCCGGTGCGTACAGGATACCGCGACGTTCCAGTTGATCGGCGACATCCAGATGCGTCAGCTGATTGTTCGCCGAGCCGGCCACTGCCGAGCAGCGCAGTTGCGTCACGCTGTGGCTGTTCAGCACCCCGCCCAAACCGCATGGCGCAAGAATATCGCAAGGCGTGCTGAGCAGTGCGTCGTTGGCGATGGGGTGAGCCCCGAGTTGCTCCATCGCCAGTTGCACCTTGCCGTGATCGATATCGCTGACCAGCAGTTCGGCACCGGCGGCATGTAACTGTTCTGCCAGGGCATAACCGACGTTGCCCAAGCCCTGAATGGCGACGCGCAGACCTTCGAGGTTATCGCTGCCCAGTCGCGCCATCGCAGTGGCGCGAATGCCGGTGAATACGCCCATCGCCGCGTGCGGCGCGGGGTCACCCGCCGAGGTGGTGCTGGTGACGTGTTGGGTCTGTTGGGCGATGCAATCCATGTCCGCCACTGAGGTGCCGCTGTCGATGGCTGTGATGTAGCGCCCGTCCAGCTGATTGATACAGCGCCCGAAGGCTTCGAACAGCGCGGCGCGGTTGGCCACATGAACGGGGCGAATGATCACCGCGACGCCGCCGCCCTGGGCCAGGCCGGCCAGTGCCGCCTTGTAACTCATGCCTTGGGCGAGGCGCACCGCATCCTCGACCGCAGATTCGTCGCTGGGATAGGCAAGATAACGACAACCACCCAGGGCAGGCCCCAGTCGGCTGTTATGAATGGCAATGACCGCCTTTAACCCGGTGACCGGGTCAACGCTCAGATGCAGCGATTCAAGGCGAGTACTTTGCATGAGAGCGAACATCGTCAGGCTCCCGAATCACTTCTTGTAGACGCCAGTATAGGCTTGCGCCCGAAAATTGCAGAAGCGCACCGGAATAAGCACGGCTGCGATGCAGGCTTTCGGAAATAACCGGAATTCGCTCTTGCGCAGCACTGGACGAATGCCGGAGAGGGGACTAAAACGAGGCATTGCCCGGAGATTTTGATGACCCCGCGCCAATCGTTCTTCGCCTGCCTGCAACGTTCACCGCCCGCGCTGTTCGAGGCGGCGCTATGGATTGCGGTCGAGCATGACGGTGAAGTAAAGCCCCAGGCGGTACTGGCCGACTTCCAGGAATTGCAGCAACGGGTCAGCGGTGGCTTGCCGATGCTGCCGGTCAGTGAACTGGCGCAACCGCTATTGCGGCGCATGAACGACCTGGGCTTCGCCCAGGACGACTTCACACCCTTGCGCCCGCAAGTGGCACTGCTCGACAAAGTGCTGGAGCGCCGACGAGGGCAACCCTTGACGCTGGGGTTGATTGCGCTGGAGTTGGCCAGGGGCCTGGAGATCCCCATGGTCGGGGTCAACTTTCCCGGGCATTTCCTGCTGCGGGTGCCGGGCTCCGATCATTTGCTCGATCCCTGCGGCGGCCGTCGCCTTTATCCGAACGATTGCCGAGAGTTGTTGCATCGCCAGTATGGCCCGGACATGAAGCTCAGCGCCGACCATCTGGTCACCGCCGAGCCAGTGCAGATGCTGCAACGGCTGTCGCGCAACCTGCGCCAGTTGTACCTCTCCCACGACGACTTCATCAATGCCCTGATCGACGCCGGGCGCGTCCTGGAACTGGGCAATGCCGGTACCGCCGACTATCTGGCCCGGGCCAGCCTGTACCAACGGCTGGACTGCCCGAACGCCGAGCGTTTTGATCTGGAGCACGCACTGCTGCTCAGCGACGATCCCATCCAGCGGATTCGCCTCACGGACCGGCTGGGGCATCTACCGCCGAATGCCATCGTTCATTAATCACACACCCCCCTGTGGGAGCGGGCTTGCTCGCGAAGAGGTCGTGTCAGTCACCAATTATGTGGCTGACACACCGCTTTCGCGAGCAAGCTCGCTCCCACATTGGGTCGGTGTGAACCGTTATGGCGTATCTGGCTGATTCGCCGGATGCGCCTGGATGAACGCCGGGTGCGTCGCCGCCAATGCCGCCACTCGCCGGATGCGTGGATAAGCCTCAAGAGAAACATTGAAGCGCTCGGCCGCGTACAGCTGCGGAATCAAGTAGACGTCCGCCAGCCCCGGCTCGGGGCCGAAGCAGTAACCGTCATCACCGATCAACTGCTCTACCGTGGCCAGCCCCTGGCCGACCCAGTGGCCGATCCACTCCACCACCTGCGGTTCGTCGTGACCCGACTGGCGCAGCCGGTTGAGCACGCTGACGTTGTGCAGCGGGTGCACATCGCAGCCGATCACTGCCGCCACGCCACGCTCATGTGCGCGGGTGGCGAGGTCCCTGGACAGCAGCGGCACCTGTGGATAACGTTCCTCCAGGTATTCGATGATCGCGGGAGACTGGATCAGCAACTCGCCTTCATCGGTACGCAAGGCCGGCACGCGGCCCTGTGGGTTGATGCCCAGATAAGGCGGCTGTCGATGTTCACCGCCCTGGGGTGCGATCAGGTTGACTGGCAGGGATTGATAATCCAGGCCCTTGAGCGCCAACGCGATACGCACCCGGTACGACGACGTCGAACGGTAGTAGGTATAGAGTTCCATGCCCCGCTCCTCTCAGCGCGCCGGCAGCACTTTGCCGCGGCACTCACCGAAACCGATGGAGGCGAAACCGTCGCGGCGGCAACGGCCACGCAGGATGACTTCGTCACCGTCCTCAAGGAACTTGCGCACCTCGCCCGAGGCCAGTTCGATCGGTTTTTTACCACCTTCGGTAATTTCCAGCAGACTGCCGAACTGACCGTTCTCCGGCCCCGACAAGGTGCCCGAACCGAACAGGTCACCGGCCTGCAACTGGCAGCCGTTGACGCTGTGGTGCGCGACCATTTGCGCCACGGTCCAGTACATGTGCTGTGTGTTGCTCAGGGTCAGGCGATGGGCCGGCAGGTTCTGCTCGCGCATGGCCTCGGTGAGCAGCAGCACTTCCAGTTCGATGTCGAACCCGCCAGCGGCCTGATCGCGCTTGTCGAGCAGGTACGGCAGCGGCTGCGGATCACCTTGCGGACGTGCAGGCTGGGCACGGCGGAATGGCTCCAGTGCTTCGGCGGTGACGACCCACGGTGAGATGCTGGTGATGAAGCTTTTCGACAGGAACGGCCCCAAAGGCTGGTATTCCCAGGCCTGGATATCCCGTGCCGACCAGTCGTTGAGCAGGCAGAAACCGGCGATGTGATCGGCGGCGTCGCCGATGGCAATCGAGTCGCCCATGTCGTTGCCCTGGCCGATCCAGATGCCCAGCTCCAGTTCGTAGTCCAGGCGCGCACAAGGGCCGAACGTCGGTTCGCTCTGACCGGCCGGCAACGTCTGGCCTTTCGGACGACGGACGTCGGTACCGGACGGGCGAATGGTCGACGCACGACCGTGGTAGCCGATTGGCACGTACTTGTAGTTCGGCAGCAACGGGTTGTCGGGACGAAACAATTTGCCGACGTTCTGCGCGTGCTCGATGCCGACGTAGAAGTCGGTGTAATCATTGATTTTCGCCGGCAGGTGCATCTCGCAATCCGCCGCCAGCGGCAGCAGTTTTGCGCCCAGGGCTTCGATCTTGCCGTGCAGGGTGCTGCCCTCGGCGAACAGTTCCAGCAAACGCTCGCGCAACGCGACGCGAGCCTCACGCCCCAGTTCGAAGAAGGCATTCAACTGACCGCCAAGGGTCGCTTCGACCGCGGCTTTCGCAGCGCCATCGAACAACCCGGCCTCAAGGGCCGCTTGCAGGTCAAAGATGTGTTCGCCGATGGCCACGCCACTGCGCGGTGCCGAGCCGTTGAGGCTGAACACGCCCAGCGGCAGGTTTTGCAGGGGGAAATCCGCATGGCCGTTAGCGGATGCAACCCAGCTGCGAGTGATGGAAGTCTGCGTCATGGGTTATCTCCGGGTCGGGTCGAAAGTGGCGGGCAGCGTAGCCCAGCAGGCATCGTAAGTGTTTTGCAGTTGCGGGCAATCGAGGGCGAAACGGCTCGGACGCAATACCTGGCTGGTCTCGAACATGAATGCCATGGTGTTGTCGATTTTCGCCGGTTTGAGGTCAGCGTTGATCGCTTTGGTGCACGTCTCTCCGTCGGGACCATGGGCGCTCATGCAGCTGTGCAGCGAAGCACCGCCGGGCACAAAGCCTTCGGCCTTGGCGTCGTATTCGCCCTGGATCAACCCCATGAATTCGTTCATCAGGTTGCGGTGGAACCACGGCGGACGGAAGGTTTTCTCGGCCACCATCCAGCGCGGCGGGAAAATCACGAAATCGAGGTTGGCCAGGCCATGAACGCTGGTCGGCGAGGTCAGGACGGTGAAGATCGACGGATCGGGGTGATCGAAACTGACGGTGCCGATGGTGTTGAAACGGCGCAGGTCATATTTGTATGGCACGTTGTTACCGTGCCAGGCAACCACGTTGAGCGGCGAATGATTGAGCTCGCACGCCCACAGCTGGCCGAGGAATTTCTGTACCAGCGTGGTGGGTTGTTGCAGGTTCTCGTAGGCCGCCACCGGGGTCAGGAAGTCCCGCGGATTGGCCAGGCCATTGCTGCCAATCGGCCCCAGGTCCGGCAGACGCAACGGCGCGCCATGGTTTTCGGCGACATAACCACGGGCCTGCGGGTCGAGCAGTTCGATGCGGAATTTAAGACCGCGTGGCAGCACGGCAATTTCCAGCGGCTCCAGTTCAAGCACGCCCAGTTCGGTGGCAATGCGCAGGCGCCCCAGTTCAGGCACCAGCAACATCTCGCCGTCGGCGTTGAAGAACACGCGCTCCATGGAACGGTTCGCGCGGTAGTTGTAGATGCTGATACCGGCCGGCTTTTCTGCGCCCGAGTTGGCGGCCATGCTCACCAGGCCGTCGATGAAGTCGGTCGGTTCGGCGGGAATGTCCAGCGGGTTCCAGCGCAGGCGGTTGGGGGTCACCTCACCCAGCGGGCCGCCAGCCAGTTGCCGATCGAGTTTGATGAACGCCGGATGATTGGCCGACGGCTGAATGCGGTACATCCACGTCCGCCGCGCCTCGCTGCGCGGCATGGTGAACGCTGTGCCGGAAAACAGCTCGGTGTAGAGACCGTACGGGGCTTTTTGCGGGGAGTTCTGGCCGACAGGCAGTGCGCCGGGCAAGGCTTCACTGCTGAATTCGTTGCCAAAGCCTGACAGGTAGGCCAGCGCTGGCATCGTTGAATCGGGGTTCATGGAGCCTCCTGAACAGGGAGTCGGCAGTGGCCGCTCACTCTGTTGCAGAGGTCGAGGCACGCCTGGGTTATTTTTATCGTAATTTGATTACGCATAACGTAATTTGATTGGTATTGACCGTCAAGCTATAAAGACGCCCATTCGTCCCGGGATCCCAGCCACCATGGAAAAAACCAGCGACAACAACGGTAAACAGAAAGTCCGCTCGGCCGAGGTTGGCACCGACATCCTCAAGGCTCTGGCCGAGTTGTCGCCTTCGACCTCGCTGTCGCGCCTGGCCGAGCACGTGCAGATGCCGGCGAGCAAGGTCCACCGCTATTTACAGGCGCTGATCGCCAGCGGATTTGCCGAACAGAACGCAGCGACCAACCATTACGGCCTGGGCCGTGAAGCCTTGCGCGTAGGGTTGGCAGCACTCAACAGTATGGACGTGCTGAAAGTCGCCGCCCTGCCCCTGGCCGAGCTGCGTGATGACTTGAACGAAACCTGCTTTCTGGCGGTATGGGGCAATCAGGGCGCGACCGTGGTGCACATCGAGCCGGCAGTGCGTGCGGTGACGGTGGTGACCCAGCTGGGCTCGGTGCTGCCGCTGCTCAGCTCTTCTACGGGACTGGTATTTGGCGCCTACCTGCCGAAGCGCGAGACCGAGGATTTGCGCGCGCAGGAATTGCAGTCCCACGCAGCCCATGTGCTGGCAGACGATCAGGCCTACGCGGCCCAGTGCGAACAAATCCGCGCACGCGGTTTGCACCATGTACATGGTTTGCTGCTGCCAGGGGTGGATGCCTTGTCGGCACCGGTGTTCAACGCGATGGGCAGAGTGGTTGCCGTGCTGACCGTGGTGGGGCCGACATCCTTGTTCCATGCCGATGAAAACGGACCGGCGGCGCAGCGCCTGTTATCTGCCAGCCGTGCGGTCAGTTGGCGCATGGGTCATGAACCCGCCGCCTCCGCGACCTGACTGCCACACCTGTGCCAACCAGGCAGGGTTGGCATGCCTTTAATTCATTCCAAAACCAAAAACCAACACTTACCAAACCTGCATTATCAATCCCAGCTTCTTCGCCATGGCAACTGCCTGTGTGCGTCGCTCCACACCCAACTTGCTGTGAATGCGCCGGGCATGGGTTTTCACCGTATGCAACGAAATGAACAGTTGTTCGGCGATTTGCTGATTGGAGTTGCCTTGGGCAATCAGGTCCAGTACTTCAAGCTCTCGCCCGCTCAGCAAACAGACATCGGTGTCCGTATCGACCACTGACGCCGTCCCCTGTAGACGACAGATCAGTCCCGGCTGGCGCAAATTCAAATCACGCAATGCCTGTTGCCCATGACTACGCTTCACCAAGGCCAGGCCGGCCTCCAGCGCTGCATGGGCCATGTCCGGCTCATCCGTCAGGTCCGCCACTTCACAGATTGCCAATTGCAACTCCGTTTCCAGCGCCAGCATGGCCTGTTGTTGCGCCTGCTTGAGTAACGCCTTGAGACGATTCAATGGACTTTGCGCCAATTGAAGTTGAGTCTCGGCCAACACCAACTGGTATTCGATACGCGCAATCAGTTGCAGCGTGGCGGGTGGTGCCTGGCGGGCATGGGCCCCGCGATAATGACGCAAGACTCGGGTCAGCGCTTCCCGGGCCAACTCCGGGCGCCCTTGTTGCAGCCAGAAATGACTGCTGATTTGCAGCAGTACGCTGCGATAAACCGTGTCGGGGATCTGCCGTTGCTGCATCAACCGTTCGGCTTCGCGCAGACGATCAAACGCTTGGGCATAATCGCGCTGGTTGGCGGCCATCTGCGCTTGCCCGAGAAAGCCATACAACGCGTGCTTGTCCTGGCTTTGCAGGCAGTCCTGCAGGCCGGACTGGAAGAAACCGGCGGCCAGCTCATCTTGTCCCTGACAGAGGGCCAGTCGTCCTCGGCGCAGGGCAATTCGCCCCAATAGCGGCGTCGGTCGATCAGCCTCTCGAGACAACAGCGCAACCGTATCAGCCAACAAGCTCTCGGCGCGTCGGGGCGCTCTGCGCATCTCCAGCAACTGCGCGTGATCGAGTTCAAGCAGCCCTTCGAACAATAGCGAGCCTTGGGCGCGCGCCAGGCACAGTGCCTCGCGATTGAACGTCTGCGCCACATCGAGTTCGGCGTTGAGCAACGCTTGCTGGGTCAGTCCTGACAGGCACAACACTCGCGCCGGCCAGGCATCGACGCTCAACTCGGCCAGCGCTTCGAGAAAGTGTCCGCGAGCCGCCTCCATACGGCCTTGCAAATGCAGCAGCCAGCCTTTTTGCGCCTGCCAGCGTGCCAACAGTTGCCGTTGCTGCGCCTGCGTAGGCTGCGGGGTAAATCGTGCCAGTTGCTCGATGCACGCGGCGGCAGGATCGAAACGTCCGGCAAACAACAACGCCGCGCTGACCAGCCCGACCAATTGCGGCGTAACAAGGGTCAGCTCAGCCTGTTGACGCTCGTGGAGTTTCAACAACAGGCAGACATTTTCGCGCCGGAACAAATGTTCGAGGCTGAAGTGCTGCAACAGACTGACCGCCACTTCGAACTCCTGCGCCAACAGCGCCTGCTCGAACGCACCTTGCCAGTCCTCTTCGGCGCTGAACCATTGGCACGCGCGGCGATGCCAGGATCGCCCGGCCGGGGTCGGCTCTTCCGCCATTGCCCGGGCCAGTGGCTCGAAGATCCGCAACCACTCGACGGAGTCTTCCCAAGGCTCAATGAAGCAGCCCATGTCCTGCAACGCGTGCAGCCACTGCGCGCCCTCACCCGTACCGAAAAGATGCTCGCACAGGCTGGCGTTGAAGCGTGGCAGATGAACCAACACCTGCCAGACCTCAACCAACTCCGGTGGCAAGGTGTTGAACAACTCGTGCTGCAGATAATCGAGCAACGTTGCCGAACGCTCCTGCTCAACCGGCCACGGGCAACCATTGAGCAACGCAATCCGCACACCGGCGCACCAACCACCGCTGCGCTCAACCACCCTTTTGGCGGTCTGGGCCGCCAGGGTCGGCTCGACATGACCGAGCAACTGCCCGACCTCGGCCTCGGTAAACGCCAGCGCCCGGCCTTCGCACTCGTACAACTCATCATCAAGCAGCAGCCGCGGCCAGTTGCAGGAGGGTCGACGACGGGAGCCCAGCAACCAGGTCAGCGCCGGGCTGGCGACGGCCAACAGGCGATCGAGCATCCGGTCGAGTTCCGGGTTGGGTGCACGGCAGTAATCATCCAGAAACAGCCAGGTCGGGGTCTGTAATCGGGCCAGATGCGCCAGCAGCCCGGGCTCATCCGCCGAGGGCAGATCCAGCGCTTGCGTCAGTCGCAATAGAAAATCGGCAGCACTCAACGACTCCCCCGCCAGCGGCAGCCAACAGACCCGACAGTGCTTCGGCGCCCGCAGCAGGCATTCGCTGAGCAACGCGCTCTTGCCACTGCCGGGCGGTGCGCAAAGCAACTTCACCCTCGCGGTCGACACCAGCATGGGCTCGATCAGCCGCTCGCGGGACAGATGATGAGACGACAGTCGGGGCACAAGGCCTGGGCGGTCCAGACAGTGCGTCATTGCAGTCATTGTGATGCGCCTTTTTTATAATTCTGGCGCCACCCTAGACCTCTCCCGAGCGCTTGTTGAAGAAGTATTCAACACACTGATCGTCCCCTATAAAAAAGGTGACCGCAAAGTCACCCTTTTGTGTAGGAGCCTGTAGGAAACCTACCTGACCCCCGTGCTACGCAAGGCTGCTGGTGTGTAGTCCCCCGCTTTTGCATCGATGTTGAATTCGAAGCTGCGCTTTTCTTCGTTCTTCATTCCCAGTGCGATATAGCGACCGGCAATCAGGTCATACAGCGCTTCGACGGTGTAGGCCGGCACCTGGTGATCGTAGTAGAACTGGGCATGCCCTTCGGCGACGCGCCAGAGCTGTCCACGCCCGTCGTAATGGTCGGCCAGCGCCACTTGCCAGCTGTCTTCGTCGATGTACATGTGGCGCTTGGCGTACACGTGCCGCTCGTTCGGCTTGACCGTGGCGACGACTTCCCAGACCCGGTGCAACTCATAGCGGGTCAGGTCCTGGTTGATGTGCCCGGCCTTGATCACATCGGTGTACTTGAGGTCTGGCGAGTCGAGCTTGTAGCTGTTGTAGGGGATGTACATTTCCTTCTTGCCAATCAGCTTCCAGTCGTAGCGATCCGGCGCGCCGGAAAACATGTCGAAGTTGTCGGTGGTGCGCAGGCCATCGGATGAGGTGCCGACACCGTCATAGGCGACCTGTGGCGCACGCCGTACCCGACGCTGGCCGGCGTTGTAGATCCAGGCCTTGCGCGGTTCCTTGACCTGATCGAGCGTCTCGTGAACCAGCAGCACGTTGCCCGCCAGCCGCGCCGGTGCGGTCACCTCCTGCTTGAAGTAGTTGAGCACGTTATCGTCGCTGCCCGGTTTCAGATCGCTGAGCAACGACGGTACGGCAACTTCGTCCTTGAAGCGGATCACCGTGAAGTCACCATTGGATTGCGGCGTCGCCTGGGTGATGGTGCGACGCAGATTGCCGCCGTGGAAACGGGTGACGTGGTTCCAGATCACTTCCACGCCATTCTTCGGAATCGGGAACGCGTAGTAGCGATTGCCGGTGAAGTTGGCCAGACCGTTACCGTCGTTGATCGGCGTTACGTTCAGTGCACTGCGCTTGGCCGACTCATAGATTTCTGCCGGTAACGCCACGGTGCGGTGGCTGGGATAGACCGGGATCTTGTAAGTCTCGGGGTAGCGCTTGAACATCGCTATCTGGCCGTCGGAAAGCTTGTCCTTGTACTGGTCGACGGTCGCTGCGGTGATCACGAACAATGGCTTTTCGTTGGCGAACGGGTCGGCCAGGAAACCTTTGCTGTCCACCGCGCCAGCGTTTTTCGGGATGCCACCGGTCCAGGCCGGAATCGAACCATCGGCATTGCCGGCCTTCTCGGCTCCGAGCGGTGTAAGGCTGGTGCCGAGCTTGCTGGCTTCCTCTGGCGACACCGCGGCCATCACGTTGGCGGCCAGCAACCCGAGGGTCAGCACGCCCAATTGCAACATCATCTTGCGCATCGAAATCATCCTTATCAGCCGGGTCAGAAGTTCATACCAAAGCTCAACGCCACGAAGTCACGGTCGGTGAGGACGTTGTAGTCCCCGCCGAAAAAATCGGTGTAACTGAGGCTTGCGGTATAGGTGTTGCGATAGTCCGCATCGACACCGAGGCTGATGGCCTTGGCGCCTTCGTTGAACAGGCCGTTGGGGCCATAGCCGGAGACGTCGTGGGACCACGAGAGATTGGGCCTGACGTTGATCCCGGCGATGAGGTTGTTGTAGTCGAGGATGGCCCGAGCGCGATAACCCCATGAAGTCGAGGTCACGAAGCCGTCGGTATCGCCGCCGAAACCATATTGGCCATACACCGAGTCGCGGCCGTAGCGCAACTTCGTACGTGCTTCCAGGCCACCGACCCGAACCACCGCCGCCTCACCCACCAGCGTCAGGCGATCGGCACCGGCGACCTGATCGATGAAGTGCGTCAGGGTGCTCTGGATCTGCGTCACCTCCTTGCGGCGGTAACCTGTGTTGTCAGCCCCCGGTGACGTGGCGATGGGCGACGCCGCACCGCCTGCAATCGGATTGAGCATGGCCAGGGTCAGGTCATTGGTGTTGACCTGCACCGGGAGGTTGGGGCGGTAGCTGATTTCCCCGCTCCACGCAGTGCCGGTCGATAAGGTGGTGGCGAAGCTGGCGCCGTAGAGGCGGATGTCCTCCGGGTATTCGAGGTAATACTGGCCGCGACCGAGCATCACACTCTGGGCCAGGGCTGAACCGCTGCCGGGGGCGATTCGGTTGGCGGCGGCGACGATTCCCGGAAGGCTTGCCAGCGTGCTGAGCCCGGCGGTGGTGGTCCCGACGTTGGGGCTGCGGCTGTGATAATTCATGAAGTACAGGCCGTACTCAGTGTCGTCCCCCAGCCAGCGCAACGCCGTACCCCACTGTCCGGAATCCCGGGCATCACGGTCGCCGCCACGGGGAACGATCACGCCCTCTTTGCTGACCTCGAAGCCCTGGCCAAAGGCAGCCGCAATCGGCTGCAAGGGTGCAATGGCCGGGCTGGCGACGGTGTAGCCCTTGTTGCAGCCATCGGCCACCACATCGACACCAAAGAAGGTGCCGCAGTTATCGACGACCGTCTGATCCCATTCCAGTTGATAGAAGCCTTCCACGGTCAACTTCTCCGTCAGGCCCTGGGAGGCGAACAGCATGTTGACCGGGATCAGGCCCTCCTTGATCTCGGCTCCAGGACGACGGAACGCGGACACGTCGACCGGATTGATGCTGTTGATCGAGTTGCCGATGAAGGTGCTCTCCCCCCAACTGACCACCTGCTTGCCGGCACGCACCGTGCCCGGCAAATCGGCGAGGGAGTAGTTGTGATAGACGAATGCGTCGAGGATTTGTCCGCCTGAAGACTTGGCGCCTTCTTTGCGATTGTGATCGCTGATGTCCTTGAATGGGCGGCTTTCATCCTTCAGCTCGAAGTCGTACCAGTACTTGCCACGCACAAACGCGCCGGTGTCGCCGTACTTCAGTTCGAGGTCGTGAATACCCTTGAAGATCTTCGAGAAGGTTTCACCTTTCTTGAAGTTCAGGCGCCCGTCGTCACCGGTCGAAGACTGACCGGAACCGCCATTGACGGTGCCTACCAGAGCATCATCCGCATCCCGCATGCCCCAACTCGCGCCGACCGACAATGAGGAGTCGAACGTCCCCTCGATTTCCCCGATGCTGAACGAAATGGCCTGAGCCTGGGCACAGCAGCCCAATGCGACCGCGGCCGCCAGCGCCTGCGGTGTGAAGATGGCGCGCATTGTTGTTTTTGTCATGCGTCTTCCCCGGTGAGTGACAGAAGGCGTCACCCTACTGCCGGGCATCGGGATCGATAAGCGCACCAAGGAGGTATTCGTGGTGTACCTCTAAAGGATGACTGGCACAGGGTCATCACCCGGACGTCGAGCAGCCGAATCCTGACTGTTGCCGGGGCTGCAACAGTGCATGTCGGGAATTGGTATTTTTCCTACAGCAACGAGGGCTTATTCTTACCTGGCTGCCACGGAGCCTGCGCCGTGACTGAAAGATTTCAGATGAATCGAGGATTCGGTTCATCACTCCGTGTTCACTGACGTTGATTTGTAGCTCCTGATCCAACGTCTTACTTTGGCCGCTGCGTTTGCAGCGGCCTTTTTTATGGGCCTCATTTTCAGCGCGGGCACGGTCCCCAGCAGGAACTGGCTTGTCGGGTCGCCGCATCGCAGCGATGGTCGTTAACGATAACGCGTGTGAACCGGATACACGCGGCGCACTGGAGTCCATCGCCAGCAAGCTGGCTCCTACAGGTATTGCGTGAAAAACGACGCGGACGCGGTCCCTTGTGGGAGCTGGCTTGCCAGCGATGGTCGTTAACGATAACGCGTGTGAACCGGATAAACGCGGCGCACTGGAGTCCATCGCCAGCAAGCTGGCTCCTACATTTCTTTCAGAAAGCAACTACAAGCATAGGTAAACATCTATCGCACTCGGGCCATTAAGTTGACCAGCAAGTCGGCGAACAACCTTGATCTTCGTCCGACTGCAAACTTACTTATTGCGAGTGCAACCATGAAGCCCATCGACTACAACAAGTATCGCTCAGCCAGAAGCTTCAACAGCCGAATACGCTTTCTGATTCTTCATTACACCGCCGCTAACTTCTCAAATTCTGTCAGTGCCCTGACCGGCCCGAATGTCAGCGCGCACTATCTGGTTCCGGATATCACCGACCCCAGCTACCTGAAAGCCGGTTATACCGGGCAGGAAGTGTTCAACCTGGTGGATGAAACCCATCGCGCTTGGCATGCGGGCGTCAGTCAGTGGGGTAACCGTAGCAATCTAAATGACACGTCAATCGGCATTGAGGTGGTCAACCTGGCGACTGACAACAAAGGCCAATTCACCTTCCCGCCGTATCACCCCGAGCAGATTGCCGCGATTGAACTACTGGCGCTGAACATCCTCAAGCGCAACCCGGATATCACGCCGACGCAGGTGTTGGGCCACTCCGATATTTCAATCGGCCGCAAGAGCGACCCGGGGCCAATGTTTCCCTGGCAGGCGCTGTACCTGAAAGGCGTCGGCGCCTGGTTCGATGAAGCCACTCGGGACCAGTATCTGAGCCAATACACCACATCGGGTGTTCCAGGCCGAAGCGAATTGCTGGGGCTGTTCAAGTCCTATGGATACGATGTTTCGGGCGCCTCGTCGGAAGGTGGTTTTCAACAGTTGGTACGGGCATTCCAGATGCATTTTCGCCCGGAAAAATTTGACGGGAAAATGGATGCGCAGACAGCCGCCAATCTGAAGGCACTGGTATTCAAATACTTTTCCGGCTGATCGATGGCAAACAATTTTCCAACCGACAGATGCAGCCACCGGCAAGGTCAGTCAATGTGACCTTGCCGGCAATGTCAGAGCGAATACTTCTGCAAATTCCCCATCATTTCCTTCAGCGCTTCGATGTTGTCCTTCGGATGCGCCGCACCTTCGAAGTCGCAAATCTGCTGCCAGTGCGCCGCCACGTCTTCCGGTGAGAAGCCGGCCCGTGGATCGAACCCGACACCGAGGCTGCGTTCCCAGCGGACCTTGCCCATCCAGCCACCGCCGACCTCGAACAAACCGGAGGTTTCCTGGCAGTTCTCGCTGGCCAGGTACACCACCAACGGGCTGACCAGTTCCGGCTTGAGCTGTTCGAAGACTTGCGGCGGGATCAGGCCTTCGGTCATGCGTGTGCCGCCGGTGGGGGCGATGGCGTTGACCAGGATATTGTTCTTGCGGCCTTCGATGGCCAGGGTGCGGGTCAGGCCGTAGAGACCGAGCTTGGCCATGCCGTAGTTGGACTGGCCGAAATTGCCATAGATACCCGAGGTCGACGCGGTGAAAATCACCCGGCCGTAGTTCTGCTCGCGCATATGTGGCCAGGCGGCACGGGTGACTTTGTAGGCACCTTCGACGTGGACGCGGTAAACCAGATCCCAGTCGGCGTCTTCCATTTTGTGGAAGGTCTTGTCACGCAGGATCCCGGCGTTGTTGACCACCACGTCGACGCGACCGAAGACGTCCAGGGCGTGCTGGACCAGTTTGTCACCGTCAGTGACCGAATCGTGGTTGGCCTCGGCGATGCCGCCGGCCTCGCGAATGTCCGCTACCACGCGGGCGGCGGCCGAGGCGCTGGCGCCTTCGCCCTGGGTCGAGCCGCCCAGGTCGTTGACCAGAACCCTGGCGCCCTGTTTGGCGAACAGCAGCGCATGCGCCCGTCCCAGGCCGCCACCGGCACCGGTAATGATCACGACTTTATCTTCGAAGCGCACAGGCTCATTCATGGGGGGACTCCAGCAGGCCAAGGGACGATGAGTCCGAGTGTCCGGCACGGCGCAGCGGGTCACAATCAATACGGGGGAGGCTGAATGGTGCGCGATAAGGCTGGGGGATGATGATCGCGTCAACAGGTTGCGCGGCCCTTGTGGCGAGGGAGCTTGCTCCCGTCGGGTCGCGAAGCGGCCCTGAGGCATTCAATCCGGGACACAGGTTTTACGACTGCTTCGCAGCCGAACGGGGGCAAGCCCCCTCGCCACAGAAGCAGAGCAGGTTCACGCTGCGAATCAGGAGCAGGCGACTTTGCGCGGAGGGGAAAGCAGTTGATCGCGAAACGCCAGGTAGTGCCTGAGGACCTCGCAAGGTGCCTCGATCTGCGGGTAGTGACCGATGTCGGGCAACACCACGGTGTCCGCATCCGGGATCAGTTCCCGGTAACGCTCGACCATATGCACACCGGAGATCGGATCGACCCCGCCATCGATCACTCGCAGCGGCACTTCACCGCGCTGCATCGCGCTCACCCACCGGTTGCGCCAGACGCGTCGCTCCGGGATGTAGGCGATCAACTTGTGCATGATCCTTGGCCCACGCTGGCATTCGACCAGGCTCCAGAAGTCATCCATCTGGCTTTCACTGGGACGGGTTTGCGGGCCGAAAATCTGCCGAAAGCTTCTCACCAGGCCATCACGGCTGAAGGCGCGGCCAATCATCCAGCCCAAAGGGCTGAGCAAGAGCTTTTGCATCAATACCGGGCGGTGGGTTTCCGGAAACAACCCGCCGTTGAGAAACACACAACTGGCCAGCTCCACCCGCGACTCGTAATGCCGGGCCAGCAGTTCCTGGGCCACGCTATCGCCATAGTCGTGGGCGAACAGGTGCACCGGCTGCTCGACATTCAGGTGCTCAAGCAGTGCCTGTTGCAGATCCGCTTGCTCCAGCAGGCTGTATTCGTGGTTCGCCGGTTTGGCCGAGTCGCCGAAGCCCAGCATGTCGCAAGCGATCACGCGAAAGCGCTGGGTCAATGGCTGCCACAGGTAATGCCAGTCCCAGCTGGCGGACGGAAAACCGTGAATCAGCAACAGCGGCTCACCCTGACCCGCCGTCCAGTAACGGATGCTGTGGCCACGGAACACGAACGTCTGGCTGCGTTTGCGCCAGACACACAGAGGAATCTCGGCAAGTGCCATCAGAGTTTATAACCCGGGTCCAGTTTATCGAGCTTGCGCAGCAGCGCCGGCCACGCCAGCGCTCCGCCCATTCCTTGAGCACTTCTGGTGACACCCGCGATCATGGCTTTGGCGCCGGCCAGAATCTGTGGTTCGATTGCAATCAGTTCAGCCGCACCGTTTTGTGCCATGACCTGAATGTCGCAGGCACGCTGAAAGGTAAACATCATCAGGAACGTATCGGCGATGGTGCTGCCGCAGGTCAGCAGACCGTGGTTATGCAGCATCAGGAAATTGTTTTCACCGAGATCGGCCTGCAGCCGCACCTTCTCTTCATGGTTGAGCGCCACACCTTCGTAGGCGTGGTAGGCCAGGCTGGAAAGCACGAACAACGACTGTTGGCTGATCGGCAGCACGCCCTGCTTCTGTGCCGAGACCGCCACCCCTGAAGCCGTGTGGGTGTGCAGCACACAAACGACATCGTGACGCACTTCATGCACGGCGCTGTGGATGGTGTAACCCGCCGGATTGATCTCGTAAGGACTGTCCATCAGCTTGTTGCCGGCCTGATCCACCTTGACCAGGCTCGACGCGGTCATTTCGTGAAACATCAGCCCGAACGGGTTGATCAGGAAATCTTCGGTGCCGGGCACCTTGGCGGAGATGTGGGTAAAGATCAGGTCATCCCAACCATGTTGGGCAACCAGACGATAACAGGCGGCCAGGTCGACGCGGGTCTGCCACTCGGCAGCACTGACCTGGTCTTTGACACTGTGTGGCGATTGGATGGGAGCGACAGTCACGGCAAGAAGCCTCGGTGTTTTTATTATGGAGTGTTTCCTATGTTCACCGAGTCTAGTCAGCCCTTGGGGTTCGTGTAGTTGCATTGGCAGCCAGCTTGGTGACCCTACGAGTCAGTCGCCCTGCCACCCATGGATCCCTGTCAAACGACCGGCGCCCGCGATGGTCTGACAGGCAGTTTTTTACCGTACTGTCAGAACCCTGACTGGCATGGATATCGGAGTAACGTCAGGTGCGCAGTGCGCTGATCAGGTCCGCCAGCCAGGGCTCGGCGTCCGTCTCTGGGGTCACGCTCTCGCTGGCATCCAGGCGCAGCATCGGCAGCACTTCGCGAATGCCCAGTTCACCGAACAATTCGCGCATCAGCTCGCCGCCGCCACAAAAAGTATCGCCATAACTCGCATCGCCCAATCCGATCACCGCCCCCGGCAAACCGCGCCAGGCAGCTGGCAATTGGTCACGAATGGTCGAATACAGTGGTTGCAGATTGTCCGGCAGCTCACCCATGCCGGTGGTCGAGGTCACCGCCAGAAAGGCTTCTGGGCCAAACGCCTGGACGTCGGCGAGGGTCGCACGCGGGTTATGCCAGGTTTCGAAACCGGCGGCTTTCAACAGGCTGGCGGCGTGGCGGGCAACTTCTTCGGCCGTGCCGTACACCGAGCCGGAAATGATGGCGACTTTCATCAATCTGATCCTGAATCCGAGTAAAAGACCCGGATATTAACACCACAGTCGTGATTATTCTTTTAGAATGCAATTGACAATCAATCAGGAAAGGATGCTCCGATGATTAATGCTCAACTGCTGCAAATGGTGATCAATGCCTCCAACGACGGCATCGTGATTGCCGAAAAGGAAGGCGATCAGGACAAAATCCTCATTTACGTCAACCCCGCGTTCGAACGCCTGACGGGGTACTCCAGCGAAGAGATCCTCTATCAGGATTGTCGCTTCCTGCAGTCGGGGGACCGCGACCAGGAAGCCCTGCCATTGATTCGCGACGCCTTGAACCGAGAAGGTTCCTGCCGGGAAATACTGCGCAACTACCGCAAGGACGGCACACCGTTCTGGAATGAGCTGTCCCTTTCAACGGTGAAAAATCCGGCGGACGGGCAAACCTACTTTGTCGGTGTGCAGAAAGACGTCACCGTGCAGGTCAAGGCGCAACAGCGCGTGGCACAACTGGAGGGACGGGTGGCTGAACTCCAGGCTGAGCTTGCTGCGCTCAAGGCGACGAACGGCGCAAACGAAACTCAGAATTAATGGTCAGTAATTACAATCACCAATGACTTTGTAATTATATCTTTCGAGCTGGCCATGCAACGTGACGCACTCCTGACCCAGGATGAGCTGGATTTCATCCAGACCATGCAACACAACCCGCAACTCAATGTGCGGGATGCGACGTCGAGCCTGCTCGTCAACGGTGGATCGCAAATCCGTGACCTGCTCACCCGCCTGGCGGCCCATGAGCAGGTCACCATTCAAGCCAGCTTCGAAAACCAGCAAATAACCTTCCCCCTGCACCTGGTGGAAGACGAGTTTCATGCGATGCATTTGCGTCTCGGCGTGCCGAGCATCTATGAAGACGGGCCCATGGTCCGGCCTTGGCGTCTGGTACTGGACGAGCCGGTAGCGCTGGAAAACGCCCAGGGTCAACCCGGCACCCTGTGGGTACACGAAGTGTCGTGCAAAGGGGTTTTGCTGGAGGTTCGCAACAAGACCAAGCCACCGAAGCATTTCGCCTTGTGGTTCAGCCCCTCAGGCTATGAGCGGATTGCCGTGCGCGGCACCTTCGAGAAAGAAAACGAACAGGGCTTCTACGCCTATCAACTGAACCAGAGCGATACGGACGAAACCGAGCGTCTGCGTCAGTTCATCCTGCAACAGCATCGTTTGACTCATCCAACGCTGCATCTCTGAACTTTAAGTATCCAGATTTCCCGCCAGGAACTGCTTCAGACGCTGGCTCATGACCTTCCCTTCATTGCCCAGGCAACCGATCGATGACCCGGCCAGGCTGTCCTGCGCCAGGTCAGAGGCATCACCGGCCAACAACAATCGACACTCCAGGCCCATGGCCAGGCGATTCAAGCGACGCGGCAACTCGGCATTCGGTACATGATTGGAAAACAGCACCAGTGCCACGGGCTTGATCCTTTCACACATCAGCGCCAGCTCCTCGAATGGCTGACCTATGTTCAATACGCGAATGGTTGATGGCCCGGAACTCAGGAACAGGGCGGCGACCAACAGCTCCAGCTCCCGACAGTGACCATCCAGGGCACAGATGACCACGTGATGCGGTTGCTTCTCGCGCGTCAACAGCAAGCGCTGCACGACCCGGGAACGTAGAAAACCATCCAGGAACAGCCACTCGCTGGTTACGCCGAACTGGTCCTGGCGTTGCAACAACTGCTTCCAGACGGGGATCAGAATGTCCTGAAACACCACCGGCAGGGCGTAACTGGAAAAGATTTGCCCGTAGACCTGCTCCAGCTGAAGGTCGTCAAACCCGTTGACCGCCGCAAGAACCTGCTGCTGCCACTGCGCGTAATCGGCTTCCACGAGGCTGTTGGGGATGATGTGCGACAATGCCTGGTGTTGCTCGGTCCTGGCCAGGATCTTGCCGATCCTGCTGACCGCAACACCGCGTTCGATCCAGCCGAGGATGCTGCGAACGCGCTCAATATCGGACAGCGAATACAGTCGATGCCCGCTATCGGTGCGTGTTGGAACAATCAGGCCATAACGTCGCTCCCAGGCGCGAAGCGTGACCGGGTTGACACCTGTCAGTCGCGCCACCTCGCGAATGGGGAACAGCTCTTCCTGTTCAAGAGCGACGGCCTGCGTGGATCTTGAAGCAATGTCTGTATGTATCGGCATCCTGTTGAAACATCCCTGTATCGTCCGTCCGATATTCTAACGCCCCCGCCCCGTTAAGTTTCCGTAAAAAATCGATACTGCGAATGAGCGGATAAACGTCACAGACGCCACGGGCAGAATCAGGAATAATCCTTGCTTGTTTCAAGTCGCAGCCCACCACCCCGGCGCTGCGTCTGGCGAAGCCCCTATCCGGAGCGACGCAAATGCCTTATGGAGATACACAATGTCTACCTCACCCGTCACGCTGATGGTTGCGCGCCGCGTTGCCAATGGACGTTATCAGGACCTGATCGCCTGGCTGCGCGAAGGCGAACAACTGGCCACCGATTTTCCCGGCTACCTCGGCTCCGGTGTGCTCGCTCCGCCACCCGAGGACGACGAATTCCAGATCATCTTCCGCTTCGCCGACGAGCAGACCTTGCACGCCTGGGAACATTCCGTCTCTCGCAGCGCCTGGCTCGGACGCGGCAGCGACCTGTTCGCCCACCCGACAGAACACCGGGTCAGCGGCATCGAAGGCTGGTTTGGCGTCGCCGGCCAACGCCCGCCGCGCTGGAAACAGGCCGTGGCGATCTGGCTGGCGTTCTTTCCGGTCTCGCTGCTGTTCAACTTTGTGCTGGGGCCGCTGCTGGGCGAGATGGCGCTACTGCCCCGCGTGCTCGTCAGCACCCTGTGCCTGACGCCGTTGATGGTTTATTTCTTCATCCCTTTGTCCACTCGACTGCTTGCCACCTGGCTGAACAGTGCCTCTACGCGGCCCTTGCCCGCACAACCCACTACCCAAAACCACTGACAACCCTTGTGGGAGCGGCGGTGCGGCGATCCGACTTGCTCGCGAAGACGGTATGTCAGTCAACATTTGTTCCGGCTGACACAACGCTTTCGCGAGCAAGCCCGCTCCCACACAGGCCCGTTTTGCATAATAGGTAGAGCGCTGCCGTCGCTGGTATAGTTTTACTCTCACCGCGACGCGAGCCGTTCATGACTTCTTCCGCAGCCCCTATCCTGATTACCGGCGCCGGCCAGCGTGTCGGCCTGCACTGCGCCCGGCGATTGCTGGAAGACGGCCATCGCGTGATTTTCAGTTACCGCAGCGAGCGGCCCGGCGTACAAGCCCTGCGCGACCTGGGGGCCACCGCCGTGTTCGCGGACTTCGCCAGCGAGGCCGGGATCCTTGCCTTCATCAGTGAACTGAAAACCCACACCGACTGTTTGCGGGCGATTGTCCACAACGCCTCCGAATGGCTGGCCGAAACACCGGACACTGACGCCGCCGCATTCACCCGCATGTTCAGCGTGCACATGCTGGCGCCCTACCTGATCAACCTGCATTGCGCCGATCTGCTGCAACGCTCAAGCCCCGCCGACATCGTGCACATCAGCGATGACGTGACCCGCAAGGGCAGCAGCAAACACATCGGCTATTGCGCCAGCAAAGCCGGACTCGACAGCCTGACCCTGTCCTTCGCCGCCAGGTACGCGCCGGACATCAAGGTCAACGGGATTGCGCCCGCCCTGCTACTGTTCAACCCTGAAGACGACGCGACCTACCGCGCCAAGGCACTGGCCAAGTCCGCGCTGGGCATCGAACCCGGCTGCGAAGTGATCTACCAGAGCCTGCGCTATCTGCTCGACAACCCTTATGTCACCGGCACCACCCTGACCGTCAACGGCGGAAGGCACATCAAGTAAGTGTCCCGCGAGGATTTTACATGACGTTATCCCTGCCCCAGAATTATCGACAGATCCTCATCGGACTCGGTGAAAATCCAGACCGCGAAGGCCTGCTCGACACCCCGGTGCGCGCAGCCAAAGCCATGCAGTACCTTTGCCATGGCTACGAACAAAGTGTCGAAGAGATCGTCAATGGCGCGCTGTTCGCCTCCGACAACGATGAAATGGTGATCGTCGACAACATCGAGCTGTATTCGCTTTGCGAACACCACATGCTGCCCTTCATCGGCAAGGCGCATGTGGCTTATATTCCAACCGGCAAGGTGCTGGGGCTGTCGAAGATTGCGCGGCTGGTGGACATGTTCGCCCGGCGCCTGCAAATCCAGGAAAACCTCACCCGGCAAATCGCCGACGCCGTGCAACAGGTGACCGGTGCGGCAGGCGTCGCAGTGGTCATCGAAGCGCAGCACATGTGCATGATGATGCGCGGCGTCGAGAAACAGAATTCGACCATGAACACCTCCGTGATGCTCGGCGCCTTCCGCGAGTCGAGTAACACCCGCCAGGAGTTCCTGCAATTGATTGGACGGAGCAAGTAGCAATGCCACAACTTCAGCCAGGCATGGCACGTATCCGGGTCAAAGACCTGTGCCTGCGTACCTTCATCGGCATCAATGAGGATGAAATCCTCAACAAGCAGGATGTGCTGATCAACCTCACCATTCTGTACGCGGCCCAGGAAGCGGTACGTGACAACGACATCGATCACGCGCTGAACTACCGCACGATCACCAAGGCGATCATCGCCCACGTGGAAGGCAACCGCTTTGCGCTGCTCGAACGCCTGACCCAGGAAATTCTCGACCTGGTGATGGCCAATGCATCGGTGCTCTACGCCGAAGTCGAGGTCGACAAGCCCCACGCGCTGCGATTCGCCGAGTCGGTGTCGATAACGCTCGCGGCAAGCCGCTAAGCTTCAAGCTTGAAGCTTCAAGCGGTAAGCTAGAAGCCACCGCAATCCATCTTGCAGCTTGAAGCTTGTCGCTCAAAGCTGTCTCGCAGAGCCCCCCATGACCGATCAACAACGCCTTGAACTCGAAGCCGCCGCCTTTCGTCGGCTGGTGGCCCACCTGGACAGCCGCAAGGATGTGCAGAACATCGACCTGATGAACCTCTCGGGCTTCTGCCGCAACTGCCTGTCCAAGTGGTACAAGGCGGCGGCGGACGAGCGCCAGATCGAGGTCAGCCTCGACGAAGCCCGCGAAGTGGTTTACGGCATGCCGTACGCCGAATGGAAAGCCCAATATCAGCAAGAAGCCAGCGCCGAACAACAGGCGGCGTTCGCCAAAGGAAAACCCAATGAGTGATTTGAACACCTTGCGCGCCAGCCTCAACAGCGGCGAACACGCCTTCGCCGACACCCTGGCGTTCATTGCTGGCGGTTACGACTACCAGCCTCAGGCCTTCAACAACGGTGGTGTGGAAAACGCGGCCGGGCAGAACGAAGGCTCGTGCAAGACCCTGGGGCTGGCGCTGCTCGAAGGCTTGAGCGATCAAGAAGCCCTGCTGGCTTTCGGCGAGCATTACCGCTCGGTGCTGGCAACGCCAGAAGGCAGCGACCACGGCAACATCCGGGCGCTGATTGCCCATGGCCTGGCGGGTGTGAAGTTCACCCAACAGCCGCTGACTCGCCGCTGATTTGATTTGTAGGAGCGAGCCCGCTCGCGATGGACTGAAGAACGCCACGGGGTGTCAGGCTCCCAGCGTCATCGTTCACCACCATCGCGAGCAAGCTCGCTCCTACAGGTTTTGCGTTCATGGCGCGGAATTGATCACAAGCACAACCCGACTTTTAAGATTGACCCGGCAACTTTATTTCGTTTGCCCCGTAGCACCGCTCACGGCTTAGATAAAAAGAAGTCTTCCTTCTTCCGAGCCGGTCATTCATGCGCAGCGAAACCATCAGCCAGTCGATCAACATCGTTCACCCTGTCACGCTCAGCCACGGCAAAAACGCCGAGGTCTGGGACACCGATGGCAAACGCTACATCGATTTTGTCGGTGGGATTGGCGTGCTGAACCTCGGCCATTGCCATCCGCGTATCGTCGAGGCCATTCGCGAACAAGCCACACGACTGACCCACTATGCGTTCAACGCGGCGCCCCATGTGCCTTACCTCGAACTGATGGATCGCCTCAGTGCGTTCATGCCGGTGGGTTATCCGGTCAGCGGCATGCTCACCAACAGCGGCGCGGAGGCGGCGGAAAACGCCCTGAAGATCGTCCGTGGCGCCACCGGCCGCAGCGCGGTGATCGCCTTCGACGGCGCATTCCACGGCCGCACACTGGCCACGCTCAACCTCAATGGCAAAGTGGCGCCCTACAAACAGAAAATCGGCGTGCTGCCGGGGCCGGTGTATCACCTGCCCTTTCCCGGCCCGGACAACGGCGTGACCTGCGCCGAAGCCCTCAAAGCCATGGAGCGCCTGTTCAGCGTCGAGATTGATGTCGAAGACGTCGCCTGCTTTATCGTCGAACCGGTGCAGGGCGAAGCGGGGTTCCTGGCCATGGATGTCGAGTTCGCCCAAGTGTTGCGCAAGTTCTGCGACGACAAGGGCATTGTGCTGATCGCCGATGAGATCCAGTCCGGTTTCGGCCGCACCGGCCAGCGCTTCGCGTTCTCACGGTTGAGCATCGAACCGGACTTGGTCCTGCTCGGCAAAAGCATCGCCGGCGGCGTGCCACTCGGGGCGGTGGTCGGGCGCAAATCGCTGCTGGATAACCTGCCCAAGGGTGGACTCGGTGGCACTTACTCGGGCAATCCCATCGCCTGCGCCGCCGCGCTGGCGACGCTGGATGAAATGACCGATGCCAACCTGCACGCCTGGGGCACACAACAGGAGGAAGCGATTGTCGGCCGCCATGAAACCTGGCGCGCGAACAGCCTGACGCCGTACCTGGGCCGACTTACCGGTGTAGGTGCGATGCGTGGTATCGAGCTGATCAACGCCGATGGCTCGCCCGCCCCGGCACAATTGACCCAACTGCTGACTTTGGCGCGGGATGCGGGCCTGCTGCTGATGCCCAGTGGCAAGTCGCGGCACATCATTCGCTTGCTGGCGCCGTTGACCATCGAGGCTGCGGTGCTGGAAGAAGGGCTGGATATTCTTGAAGCCTGTCTTGCAAAACTGACCTGAACACTATCCCTGTGGGAGCGGGCTTGCTCGCGAAAGCGGTGGATCAGCCAGCATCAATGTTGAATGACACACCGCCTTCGCGAGCAAGCCCGCTCCCACACCGGAGTGTTATCAAGCATTAAATCGTGGGCATAAAAAAACCGGCCGAGGCCGGTTTTTTTACCAAAACAGAATCAAGCGTTCTGCAGATTGTCGAGGTAACGCTCGGCATCCAGTGCCGCCATGCAACCGGCGCCAGCCGAGGTGATGGCCTGACGGTACACGTGGTCGGCCACGTCACCGGCGGCGAAGATGCCTTCGAGGCTGGTGGCGGTGGCGTTGCCGTCACGGCCGCCCTGCACAACCAGGTAACCGTCTTTCAACGTCAGCTGGCCTTCGAACAGCGAAGTGTTCGGGGTGTGGCCGATGGCGATGAACACGCCGTCGACTTTCACTTCGTCGAAGCTGCCGTCGTTATTCTTCAGGCGGGCACCGGTCACGCCCATGTTGTCGCCCAGTACTTCGTCCAGGGTCGCATTCAGCTTCAGCTCGATCTTGCCTTCGGCAACACGGGCGTTCAGCTTGTCGATCAGGATCTTCTCGGCGCGGAAGGTTTCGCGACGGTGGATCAGGGTGACTTTGCTGGCGATGTTGGCCAGGTACAGGGCTTCTTCGACAGCGGTGTTGCCGCCGCCGACCACAGCCACCGGCTTGTTGCGATAGAAGAAACCGTCGCAGGTTGCGCAGGCGGAGACGCCTTTGCCCATGAACGCTTCTTCGGACGGCAGGCCCAGGTAACGAGCACTGGCGCCGGTGGCGATGATCAGGGCGTCGCAGGTGTAGGTCGCGCTGTCGCCAGTCAGGGTGTATGGCTTGGCAGCGAAGTCCACGGCATTGATGTGATCGAAAACGATCTCGGTTTCAAAGCGTTCGGCGTGCTCGCGCATCCGCTCCATCAGCGCCGGGCCGGTCAGGCCGTGGACGTCGCCCGGCCAGTTGTCGACTTCGGTGGTGGTGGTCAGTTGACCGCCGGCCTGCATGCCGGTGATCAGCAGTGGCTTGAGGTTGGCACGGGCGGCATAGACCGCAGCGCTGTAACCGGCAGGGCCGGAACCGAGAATAATCACTCGCGAATGACGGACTTCAGACATGACCTGCTCCTGTTGACCGGCCCGGAACACCTGGCGCGGAACGCCGGATTGCCGGCTGGAATAAAAAAGAACGGTTGAAAGCACTTGGGGAAGGCTTGAACACGACCGTCCTGTAAAAAGATTGGGTGCAGCGTATCGAGGGGGCGAAGATTAAGGAAATACGGATTAACAATCCAGCTCATAGGTGGTCTCTATGCAATCTGCCCGACGATATCGACGTCTTTGTTACAGTGGATGTCGATACCGCCACCGCGCTTTCGCCTGTGAAGCAAAGCCGGTAAGGTCGGCGCGTTTTCCCTCTGCCCGGAGCACCTTATGCCCGCCCCTGTTCTGTCCGGCCCGCAATACCTGCGTGAAGGCCTCAAGCTGGTGCTGAGCCCCAGCCTGCGTTTGTTTGTGTTGTTGCCGCTGGCGATCAACCTGGTGCTGTTCGTCGGATTGATCTACCTGGCCGGCCATCAATTCAGCCTGTGGGTCGATACGCTGATGCCGTCCCTGCCCGACTGGCTGAGTTTTCTCAACTACATCCTCTGGCCGCTGTTCGTGGTGCTCGTCGTGCTGATGGTGTTCTTCACCTTCACCATGCTCGCCAACGTCATTGCCGCGCCATTCAACGGCTTCCTCGCGGAGAAAGTCGAAGTGGTGGTGCGCGGCACCGATGATTTTCCGGCCTTCAGCTGGGGCGAACTGATTGCGATGATCCCGCGCACCCTGGCCCGGGAAATGCGCAAACTGGGCTACTTCCTGCCGCGGGCGATCGGGCTGTTCATCCTCTCGTTCATCCCGGTGGTGAACATCATCGCCGCGCCACTATGGCTATTGTTCGGGGTGTGGATGATGGCGATCCAGTACATCGACTACCCGGCGGACAACCACAAGCTGGGCTGGAACGAGATGCTCGGCTGGTTGCGCGAGAAGCGCTGGCAGAGCATGAGTTTTGGCGGGATTGTTTATCTGGTGTTGCTGATTCCGGTGGTCAACATCCTGATGATGCCGGCGGCAGTGGCCGGGGCGACGTTGTTCTGGGTGCGTGAGCGCGGCGCGGAAAACCTGGTGACCCAGCGCTGAGTCACCACCACCGGCACCCCGGTCACAAATCCATCATCCCGACGTCACACTGACGACATGGCCCCAGCCGACACTGGGGTCATGACGACAGCTCTGCATATCACCCTGATCACCGAAACCTTCCCTCCGGAAATCAACGGCGTGGCCAATACCCTGGGTCGTTTGTGCGACGGTTTGCGCGCGCGCGGGCATCAGGTGGAACTGGTGCGACCACGCCAGGGCTGCGACCAGCAGTTGGGCAGCGACGATGAATTGCTGCTGTGCCGCGGCTGGCCGCTACCGGGCTATCCCGGTCTGCAATGGGGTCAGTCATCGATGCACAAGCTGCTGCGGCGCTGGACGCGTCACCGCCCGGACGTGCTCTACATTGCCACCGAGGGCCCGCTGGGCCTGTCGGCCTTGCGTGCAGCACGGCGTCTGGGGATTTCCGTGGTCAGCGGTTTCCACACCAATTTCCAGCAGTACTCCAACCAGTACGGCCTTGGTTTGCTCACGCGCCTGCTGACTCACTACCTGCGCTGGTTCCACAACCGCTCGACCATGACCCTGGTGCCGAGCGTCAGTCAGCGCATGGAGCTGGAACGACGGCATTTCGAACGACTGGCGTTGCTCTCCCGAGGGGTCGACAGTGAGTTGTTTCACCCGGCCAAACGATTAAGTGCCCTGCGTGAGCAATGGGGACTGACCGAGGAAGACATCGCCGTCATTCACGTCGGACGCCTGGCCCCGGAAAAGAATCTTGGCTTGCTCAAACGCACCTTCAATACCCTCAAGGCGAGTTATCCCCGGCGCACTCTGAAACTGATCGTGGTCGGCGACGGCCCGCAACGCCAGGAACTGCAAAACGAAATGCCCGAGGCGATTTTCTGCGGCACCCAGCGGGGTGAAGCCTTGGCATGTCACTACGCGTCGGGGGACGTGTTTCTGTTTCCGAGCCTGACTGAAACCTTCGGCAATGTGGTGCTTGAAGCTCTGGCATCGGGGCTCGGCGTGGTGGCCTATGATCAGGCAGCGGCGGCCCAGCATATTCGTCATGGCTACAACGGTGTGCTGGCGATGCCGGGGGATGAAGAAGCGTTCTGCGATGCAGCGGCATGGCTGCTGGAGGACAGGGAGGCCTTGCGCAATGTACGGCTCAATGCACGCCAGCATGCCAGTCGCCAAGGCTGGGCGACGATCATCGAACAGTTCGAGGGACAATTGCGCGGGGCCTGTGCCCGGGAGATGGTGCTGCCGAATGCACCGATTGTTCCCTGATTTTGTAGTGCTCTTTAGTCAGCCATCGCGAGCAAGCTCGCTCCCACAGGGGATTTGTGTGCGACACAGAACCAATGTGGGAGCGAGCTTGCTCGCGATGAGGCCTTCCCGGTCGCCGCTTAAACCAGCGTCATCAACGCCTCACGGCTGAACGGCAGGATGTCGTCCTCACGACCCTCGCGCACTTTCTGTGCCCAGTCCGGGTCCACCAGCAACGCACGACCGACCGCCACCAGGTCGAACTCATCGTTGTTCAGGCGCTCCAGCAGTTTTTCCAGGCTGGCCGGTTGTGCCACCTTGTCGGTGTTGACCATGAACTGCAGGAATTCGCCATCCAGGCCGACGCTGCCCACGGTGATGGTCGGCTTGCCGGTGAGTTGGCGGGTCCAGCCAGCAAGGTTCAGCTCGGAACCGTCGAACTCCGGCTCCCAGAAGCGGCGGGTCGAGCAGTGAAAAATATCCACGCCGGCATCGGCCAACGGCTTGAGGAACTCGCCCAGCGCCTCCGGGGTTTGCACCAGACGCGCGGTGTAGTCCTGTTGCTTCCACTGGGAGAAGCGGAAGATGATCGGGAAGGCTTCACCGACCGCGGCACGCACGGCTTGAATCAATTCAATGGCGAAGCGTGAACGGTTGGCCAGGCTGCCGCCGTATTCGTCGGTACGCTGGTTGCTGCCTTCCCAGAAGAACTGGTCGACCAGGTAACCGTGGGCGCCGTGGATTTCCACGCCGTCCATGCCGATGCTCTGGGCATCCCTGGCAGCCTGGGCGAACGCGGCGATCACGTCCTGGATATCCTGCTGGGTCATGCCGTGCACAACGACCTGGCCGTCCTTGATTTTTTCCGACGGGCCATAGCCCGGTACGCTGGCGTCCGGCTCGGTGCCGATACGACGTACGCTGCCCACATGCCACAACTGCGGAACGATCTTGCCGCCTTCAGCGTGCACGGCGTCGACGACTTTTTTCCAGCCGGCCAGCGCCGCTTCACCATAGAAATGCGGAACGTTAGGGTAGCCGTTGGAAGCCTTGTGACCGACGGTGGTGCCTTCGGTGATGATGAGGCCAACGCCCGCAGCGGCGCGGCGACGATAGTATTCGATCACTTTGGAGTTCGGCACGCCGCCCGGAGAAAACGAGCGGGTCATCGGCGCCATGACGACGCGGGTCGGCAGTTCGAGGGTGCCGAGGTGGAACGGTTTGAACAGGGCTTTGACGGGCATGGGACGCTCCACAGGGAATGACTTTATGACGGCGATAATATGGAGGTTCGCGCGTACTGAACAGCACTATTGATTTAGGTGATGTAGGAGCGAGCTTGCTCGCGATGGTGGTCAACGATAACGCTGGCGGTCTGATGCCCCGCGGTGTTCCTGTAACCATCGCGAGCGAGCTCGCTCCTACAGAGGGAGAGGAGAATTTCAGCGAAGCGCTTTTTCAATCGCGTGAACGATGGTCGGATCATCCGGCGCCGTGCGTGGCGAGAATCTCGCCAGTACGCGGCCATCCTTGCCGAGCAGGAACTTCTCGAAGTTCCAGGTGATATCGCCGGGGAATTCCGCGCCCTCGCCCGCCAGCAAGCGGTACAACTGATGACGGTCATGCCCGTTGACTTCCAGCTTGCTGGACAACGGAAAGGTCACGCCATAGTTGAGGCTGCAGAAATCCTTGATCTCCTGCTCGGTCCCCGGTTCCTGCCCGGCAAACTGGTTGCACGGCAGGCCCAACACGCTGAAGCCTTTGGCCTTGTATTGTTGGTAGAGGTTTTCCAGCGCCGCGTACTGCGGGGTCAGGCCGCATTTGGAGGCGACGTTGACCACCAGTACGACTTGGCCTTTGAAAGGCGCCAGAGGTAGCTCCTGTCCATCCAGGGCTGTCAATTTAAGGTCGTGAAAAGCACTCATGGCGTACTCCAGATTCCCGTGTTCTTCTCGAAACAGCCACTTGGCGGTGTCATCAGGGACAGCCGCAGACTAAAAAGGCGCCCTCGGGGCGCCTCTCCAGTTATCTGAGCTTAGCGCAGAAATCAGTGGTGATGGCCGCCTTCGCCATGGACGTGGCCATGAGCGATTTCTTCCTGGCTGGCGTCACGGATGGCAACAATCTTGACCTGGAAATTCAGGCGCTGACCGGCCAACGGGTGGTTGCCGTCAACGGTCACGTCGTCGCCGTCCAGATCACGGATGGTCACGATCTGCATCTGGCCGTCCGGAGCGGACGCGTGGAACTGCATGCCCACTTCCAGCTCGTCGACGCCTTCGAACATGCTGCGGCTCAGGGTGCTGACCAGTTCGGCAGCGTATTCGCCGTAAGCGTCTTCCGGTTCAACGGCTACGGTCAGCTCGTCGCCGACAGCCTTGCCTTCCAGAGCCTTTTCCAGGCCCGGGATGATGTTGCCTGCGCCTTGCAGGTAGACCAGCGGCGCGCCGCCGGCGGAGCTGTCGATGACCTCACCAGCGTCGTTGGTCAGGGTATAGTCGATGGAGACAGCCTTATTGGCGGCGATCAGCATGGGGCGAGACCTTTTGCATAAGAAGATTGAAAGGCCAAGTTTAGCGAAGCAATCGACCGAAAGCGAACACAACCCGGACAAACGGGATTCGACGGTCACAGGCTTCCATCAAGACGAGGACGGTCACTGGGTGGCCGAGCTTTCCTGCGGCCACACCCAACACCTGCGGCACCAGCCGCCCTGGCAATCCCGGGCCTGGGTCATGGACCCTGTGCTGCGCCAGGAAAAAATAGGCCAACCCTTTGCCTGCGGTTGGTGTGCACAAGGCACGGTTAGCGATAACCTTGGCGACTGAATTTCGGTAATCGACCAGCCATAGGTCGTGACCATTGCCATGCACCTTCCAGAGAATCCGCATGCAAACTTTTTTTATCGCGCCCACCGATTTTGGTGTGGGTCTGACCTCCATCAGCCTCGGGCTGGTACGCACCCTTGAGCGCGCCGGGCTCAAGGTCGGCTTTTTCAAACCGATTGCCCAGCCGCATCCGGGCGACACGGGCCCGGAACGTTCCACCGAGCTGGTGGCGCGCACCCACGGCTTGAAACCGCCTCAGCCACTGGGCCTGGCGCATGTCGAGCGCATGCTCGGCGACGGCCAGCTCGATGAGTTGCTCGAAGAAATCATCACCCTGTATCAGCAGGCGGCCATCGGCAAGGACGTGCTGATCGTCGAAGGCATGGTGCCGACCCGCAGCGCCAGTTACGCCGCGCGGGTCAACCTGCACCTGGCCAAGAGCCTCGACGCCGAGGTGATCCTGGTTTCGGCACCGGAAAACGAAGTGCTGACCGAGCTCTCCGGTCGCGTCGAACTGCAGGCGCAATTGTTCGGCGGCCCGAAAGACCCGAAAGTCCTCGGCGTGATCCTCAACAAGGTCAAGACCGAGGAAAGCATGGAGGCCTTCGCCACGCGCCTGAAGGAGCATTCGCCATTGCTGCGCAGTGGTGATTTCCGCTTGCTCGGCTGCATTCCGTTCCAGCCGGAACTGAACGCCCCGCGCACCCGCGACGTCGCCGACCTGATGGGCGCGCAAGTGCTCAACGCCGGTGACTATGAAACCCGGCGCATGACCAAAATCATCATTTGCGCCCGCACCATGCGCAACACCGTGGAGTTGCTCAAGCCCGGCGTGCTGGTGGTGACCCCCGGCGATCGCGACGACATCATCCTCGCCGTCAGCCTCGCGGCCTTGAACGGCGTGCCGCTCGCCGGCCTGCTGCTGACCAGCGACACCCTGCCCGACCCGCGCATCATGGACCTGTGCCGCGGCGCCCTGCAGGCCGGGCTGCCGGTGCTGTCGGTGAGTACCGGCTCTTACGACACCGCCAACCTGCTCAATGGCCTGAACAAGGAAATCCCCATCGACGACCGCGAGCGCGCCGAAATCATCACCGATTTCATCGCAGGCCATCTCGATGCCAACTGGTTGCACCAGCGCTGCGGCACACCGCGCGAGATGCGCCTGTCGCCAGCGGTGTTCCGCTATCAATTGATCCAGCGCGCCCAGGCGGCCAACAAGCGCATCGTGCTGCCCGAAGGCAGCGAGCCGCTGACCGTGCAGGCCGCGGCGATCTGCCAGGCCCGAGGCATCGCACGTTGCGTGCTGCTGGCCAAGCCCGAGGACGTGCAGGCCGTCGCCCGCGCCCAGGGCATCGAGTTGCCGCCCGGCCTGGAAATCATCGATCCGGACTTGATCCGCGAACGCTATGTCGAGCCGATGGTCGCGCTGCGCAAAAGCAAAAGCCTCAATGCGCCGATGGCCGAGCAACAACTGGAAGACACCGTGGTGATCGGCACCATGATGCTGGCGCTGGATGAAGTCGACGGGCTCGTATCGGGCGTGATCAACACCACCGCCAACACCATCCGCCCGGCCCTGCAGCTGATTAAAACGGCGCCCGGCTGCACCCTGGTGTCTTCGGTGTTCTTCATGCTGTTCCCCGAAGAAGTGCTGGTCTACGGCGACTGCGTGATGAACCCGCACCCGAGCGCCAGCGAACTGGCCGAGATCGCCCTGCAAAGCGCCGACTCGGCCGCCGCATTTGGCATCACGCCACGGGTGGCGATGATCAGCTACTCCAGCGGCGAATCGGCCAGCGGCGAGGAAGTCGAGAAGGTCCGCGAGGCCACCCTGCTCGCCCACGAACAACAGCACTCGCTGCTGATCGACGGCCCCTTGCAGTACGATGCCGCGGCCAACGAAAGCGTCGCCCGGCAGCTGGCGCCGAACAGCCAGGTGGCCGGTCGTGCCACGGTGTATGTGTTCCCCGATCTCAACACCGGCAACACCACCCACAAAGCCGTGCAGCGCAGCGCCGACTGCGTCAGCCTCGGGCCGATGCTGCAAGGCCTGCGCAAACCGGTGAACGATTTGCCGCGCGGCGCGCAGGTCGACGACATCGTCTACACCATCGCCCTGACCGCGATTCAAGCCGCCAACCGACCTATGGATGTGTAAATGCTGGACTTCCTACCTGCTCCGCTGCGGGGCGTGATCGCCTCGCTGCTATTGGCACTGAACACGATTCTGCTCTGCTCGTTCCTGTTCTGCGTGGCGCTCATCAAGGCATTGCCGTTCGCCCTCACCCAGCGCCTCGCGGGCTGGCTGATGAGCCACACCCACGAAGCCTGGATCAGCCTCAACAAAGGCTGGATGAACCTGGTGCGCCGCACGCGCTGGCACATCAGCGGCCTGCAAGGCCTCGACTATCAGCATTCCTACCTGATCACCAGCAACCACCAGAGCTGGGTCGACATCCTGGTACTGCAATACGTGCTCAACCGACGCATCCAACCGTTGAAGTTCTTTCTCAAGCAGGAGCTGATCTGGGTCCCGGTGATTGGTCTGGCCTGGTGGGCGCTGGGCTTTCCGTTCATGAAGCGCTACTCCAAGGCCTATCTGGAGAAGCACCCGGAGAAAAAAGGCAAGGACCTGGAAACCACCCGCAAGACCTGCGCGAAATTCCGCGACAACCCGGTGGGAATCTTCAACTTCGTCGAAGGCACGCGCTTCACCGAGGGCAAGCATGCCCAGCAGAAATCGCCTTTCAAGTACCTGCTCAAGCCCAAGGCCGGTGGCATTGCCTTTGTGCTGGATGCGATGGGTGAACAGCTCGAGTCGATCGTCAACGTGACCATCCACTACCCGGCCGGGCGTCCTGGTTTCTGGGATTTGTTGTGCGGGAACATTGCGGATGTGGTGGTGCACTTTGAAGAGCTGAATATTCCGCCGCAGTTCATCGGCAAGAACTACGACCAGGATGGCGAGTACCGATTGCAGTTCCAGGGCTGGATCAATCAGATGTGGCAGGACAAGGATGCTCTGCTTGCGCAGATGCACCGCGAGTTCCCTGACCACCGCTGAACCAATGTGGGAGCGGGCTTGCTCGCGAATACGGACTGACATTCAACATAGATGCAGACTGATCCACCACTTTCGCGAGCAAGCCCGCTCCCACAGGGGGTCGACTCGTACATAAAGCTTGCGTCAGAACAGACACAAAAAAGCCCACAGACAATCATTTGCCTGCGGGCTTTTTCTTGCAGCTAAGAGCTTGCCGCTGCTCCTACCTAAACATGATTTCCGATCCGGCCGACCTTTACCTGCAATAAAAAAATGCCAACAAGGCCTAACAAACGGAAGTCCCTCATAACTTGGCCAGTTGTATCTCCAAACTGAGCCCTTGAGCTGAAGATTTATACATTCCTCTTCACCTCGAGTTAAAAACTCGTCAATTAAAAATACCCCACCATCAATCTTATTTATTTTCACAAGCCATCCTTTTCGCTGCAACTCTATTCCAAACACCAGTCAAAAAAATAATATAGATGAAATACAGTGACGAAATAAACATCAAAGAAAGTATAAAATAATTATCAACATTGACTAAAGTGACCCAGCGCAATATATCTTGACGACTTATCAACAAGCCATAATTATCATCATATACTCCCCAAACAAATTTTTTACTTCGATCAGAATCTACCGCCACCCACAGCTTTTGCGGCTTATCAAAGTTCGCGTACACAATATCGCGACTCGAAGCCTCAATGATATATTTATAAGCAGCATCACCAGCCCCAACCCTCAGATACAAAAAAGATGTTGTCTTTGAAGCTTGCGAAAGCCCTCTATATACAAAAGCCTCTTTCATAACTAATTTATCAGGAGCCGGAGGAACATCTATCAACTTACTATAAATATCAATAGAAAAAACAACATACAACAACAAAACGATTGCACAAAAAACGACCTCAAAAACACTAGAAACATAACCAACCGGAACTGGGAAAAATTTATTTCGCACACCTTGATCCTCGAGCGCAAGCTTACTTCTTAAGCCACCACCTACTTCCTTGCAATTGCTTCACTTGATACAAGCTGTGCGAGAACACTTCTACGCTGCTACAAACACTATTCTCATTTACAAAACAATTAAACTTCACAACTTCCGACTTTTTTGTAGTCCATTTCCGATCAAGGATTCTGGCTATTCCTTCTGACGTTAGATTTTCAGAGGTCTCCTGATTCTGGAACCTGCTGTGTGGATGCGTGAAAGACGCGCTGGTGCGTTTTCAGCAGCTGAACATTCCACCGCAGTTCATCGGCAAGAACTACGACCAGGATGGTGAGTACCGATTGCAGTTCCAGGGCTGGATCAATCAGATGTGGCAGGACAAGGATGCGTTGCTGGAACAGATGCATCGGGAGTATCCGGCAAAGTCTTGAGGTGCCTGTACTGGCCTCTTCGCTGGCAAGCCAGCTCCCACAGGGACCGTGTCGTTCACAAAATTTTCGAACGCCCTCAAAACTGTGGGAGCTGGCTTGCCAGCGATGGCGATTTCAAGGCACAAAAAAACCCGCCGATGATCACTCATCGGCGGGTTTTTCATTTCCGGCTAGCGCTTAAATTGCACCACGCTCGCGCAGCAGCCCCAGCACTTGCTTGACGCCTTCCTCCAGCGACACGGACTGGGTGTCGATCACCAGGTCGGCATCCAGCGGCACGTCGTACGGGAAGGACTCACCCGGGATGTTATCCCCGGCCGCCGCGTACAGGCCCTGTGGATCACGCTCGGCGCAGACGGTCGGCGAAGCCTGGACGTAGACCGTCAGCAGACGTTCCTTGCCAATCAGTTCCCGGGCCTGTTCACGACCTTCGGCACTCGGCGCAACGAATGCCGCCAGGGTCAGCAGACCGGCTTCGTTGAACTGACGCGCAACGTGCGCGGCACGACGCCAGTTTTCGGTACGACCGGCGCGATCCTGTGGCAGACCTTTGTTCAGGTCGTGACGCAGGTTCTGGCCATCGAGTACGTACACCGCACGACCAAGGTCGAACAGCTTGCGTTCAACCGCATACGCCAGGGTGCTCTTGCCCGCGCCCGACAAGCCGCTGAACAACACGGTGGCCGGTTGCTGGCCGAAGCGCTGGGCGCGCTCTTCGGTGGCGACGTGGGCCAGCTTGCCGTGGTGGGTGCTGGTGCCATGGGCCAACGGCTGGGCGACGATCATGCCCGCGCCGACGGTGCCGTTGGTCAAGCGGTCGATGATGATGAAGGCGCCGGTGGTGCGGTTGCTGTCGTAACCATCGAGGGCAATCGGCGCGTCGAGCGCGATCTTGACCTTGCCGATTTCGTTCAACTGCAACGCGCTGGCCGGACCTTCTTCCAGGGTGTTCACGTCGACCTTGTTGACGATGCTGGCGATGGAGCCCGGCACGTAACTGGTGGCGCGCTTGATGTCGTATTTCTTGCCCGGCAGCATCGGCTCTTCAGCCATCCACACCAGCATGGCTTCGAAGCTGTCGGTCACCGGCGGCACGTTGTCGGCGTGAACCAACAGGTCGCCACGGGAGATGTCGATTTCGTCTTCCATGGTCAGCGTGACTGCCTGACCTGGACCGGCGTGTTCCAGTTCACCTTCGAAGGTGACGATGGACTTCACGCGGCTGCTCTTGCCCGACGGCAGCACCACGACTTCGTCGCCTTTCTTGACGATGCCGCTGGCCAGCGTACCGGCGAAGCCACGGAAGTTCAGGTTCGGACGGTTGACGTACTGCACCGGGAAACGCAGGTCGGTGAAGTTGCGATCGCCCGCCACTTCCACGGTCTCGAGGATCTCCATCAGCGACTGGCCGGTGTACCACGGCGAGCGCTCGGACTTGTTCACCACGTTGTCGCCCTTCAATGCCGACATCGGCACGAAGTGCATGCTGGTGGGCTTCATCTTCAGGCCTTCGGCGAACTGCAGGTAGTCGGCCTTGATCGACTCGAACACGCCTTGGTCGAAGTCCTTGAGGTCCATCTTGTTGATGGCCACGACGATGTGCTTGATGCCCAGCAACGAGGCGATGAAGCTGTGGCGACGGGTCTGGGTCTGCACGCCGTAGCGGGCGTCGACCAGGATGATCGCCAGGTCACAGGTGGACGCACCGGTGGCCATGTTGCGGGTGTACTGCTCATGGCCGGGGGTGTCGGCGATGATGAATTTGCGCTTGGCGGTGGAGAAATAGCGGTACGCGACATCGATGGTGATGCCTTGTTCACGCTCGGCCTGCAGGCCGTCTACCAGCAACGCCAGGTCGATGTCTTCGCCGGTGGTGCCGACTTTTTTCGAGTCGCGGGTGATCGCTTCCAGGTGATCTTCGTAGATCATCTTGGAGTCGTGCAGCAGGCGCCCGATCAGGGTGCTCTTGCCGTCGTCGACGTTACCGCAGGTCAAAAAGCGCAGCAGCTCTTTACGTTCGTGCTGGCCCAAGTAGGCGAGGATGTCCTCGCTGATCAAATCAGATTGGTGGCTCATTGCATTCAAGCTCCAAGCTGTAAGCTTCAAGCGGCAAGCTTGTCGGCGTACAGCTAGTCAGAAATTTTGTCGATCAACCCGCACAGCATTTTTGAAAGCTCGCGAGTTTCCATAATCCAATTTTCAGCCAGCGGGTCTGCGATGTAAGCAATGTCTCGAGCGATGATGATCTGCGTGCGTAGCTCCGCATTGGAGGCCTTTGCAATCCAGAGAAATCGAACTTTTTCTCTGTTGCTTCGCCGCTCCATGCCTTCAGCAATATTGGAAGGCACCGAAAGTGCGGAGCGGGTAATTTGATCTTTGAAACCAAAATCCCCACTTCGTGCAAACTCTTTATAGATACTCACTGCCAAACACTTGCTTCGCTGCCAAACGACCAGCTTCTCGAAGTCCATTACGAGTCACTCGATTCTGGCTCGCAGCAACCGGCTGCAAGCACCAAACTGCGAAGTTACGCATACCGCCTTTAACTTGCAGCTTGCCGCTTGTAACTCGAAGCTTAAAAGTACCCTTGCCGTTTTTTGTCTTCCATCGAGCCTGCGCCATCGTGGTCGATGACACGGCCCTGGCGCTCGGAAGTTCGCGTCAGGAGCATTTCCTGAATGATGTCCGTGAGGCTTTCGGCCTCGGACTCCACCGCGCCCGTCAACGGGTAGCAACCAAGGGTACGGAAACGCACTTTCTTTTTGACGATACGCGCTTTGTCTTCATCGCTCAGGTGCTCGAGGATGCGCTCGTCGTCGATCATGATCAGCGTGCCGTTCTTCTCGATGACTTCACGCTCGGCGGCGAAGTACAGCGGAACGATCGGGATGCCTTCAAGGTAGATGTACTGCCAGATGTCCAGTTCGGTCCAGTTCGACAGCGGGAAGACGCGGATCGACTCGCCCTTGTTGACCTTGCCGTTGTAGACGTTCCACAGCTCGGGACGCTGGTTCTTCGGATCCCAGCGGTGCTTGCTGTCGCGGAACGAGTACACGCGCTCCTTGGCGCGGGATTTCTCTTCATCGCGACGGGCGCCGCCGAACGCCGCGTCGAAACCATGCTTGTCGAGTGCCTGCTTCAGGCCCTCGGTCTTCATGATGTCGGTGTGCTTGGCGCTGCCGTGGGTGAACGGATTGATGTTCTGCGCCACGCCGTCCGGGTTGACGTGGGTGATCAGGTCGAGGCCCAGCTCCGCGACCATCTTGTCACGGAAGGCGTACATCTCCTGGAATTTCCAGCGAGTGTCGACGTGCATCACCGGAAACGGCAGCTTGCCCGGGAAGAACGCCTTGCGTGCCAGATGCAGCATCACGGCGGAGTCTTTACCGATGGAGTACAGCATCACCGGGTTGTCGAACTCGGCGGCCACCTCGCGGATGATGTGGATGCTTTCCGCCTCCAGCTGTTTCAGATGCGTCAGTTTGTCGACCATGGCTACTCACGAAAGCTTTCTTATGAACGGCCAGCGGGCCGTGTTCGAGCGGGGATCCTAGCACAGCGACCTCTTCTAATCAGGACGCCAACTAGATCGAAAGAGCATATGAATATGCCCCGCTGTTTGGGCGCATCGCCCCCCCCTGTAGGAGCGAGCTTGCTCGCGATGAACCTGAGACCACCGCGGGGTGTCAGGCTTCCAGCGTTATCGTTGACGACCATCGCGAGCAAGCTCGCTCCTACAGGGGGTCCCGGATTCAGATCGGATTGGGGCAATCGATGAAGATGTGCTCCAGCGCAAAGCGCCGCGCCAGATAATCCCCCAGCGCCTGAACGCCGTAGCGCTCGGTCGCATGGTGACCGGCGGCGATGAAGCTGATGTCGTTTTCCCGTGCACTGTGGAAGGTCTGCTCGGAAGCCTCGCCGCTGAGGTACAAGTCGACGCCGGCCGCAATGGCCTGATCGATGTATCCCTGGCCGCCACCGGTGCACCAGCCGACGCGGCGGATCATGGCGCTGCCTTCGATCAACAGTGGCTCACGACCCATGACTTCCTGCACGCGGCGGGCGAAATCCCGGGGCATCATCGGTTCATTCAACGAGCCGACCAAACCGACTATCTTCAGGTTATCCGGGTCCAGCGGACCTTCGACGGTGATGTCGAGCTGCCGCGCGAGCTGCACGTTATTGCCGACGTCCGGGTGCAGATCCAGCGGCAGGTGATAGGCCAAGAGGCTGATATCGTGCTTGAGCAGGGTCTTCAAGCGGCGCTGCTTCATCCCGGTGACACATGGGTTTTCGCCCTTCCAGAAATAGCCGTGGTGCACCAGCACCAGATCGGCATTGGCCTCTACCGCGGCATCCAGCAACGCCTGGCTGGCAGTGACGCCACTGACAATGCGCATCACTTGCGGACGGCCTTCGACTTGCAAGCCATTGGGGCAGTAATCGGCGATTTTGGCGCTGTTGAGGTAACGGTCGGCTTCTTCGACCAGGGTGCTCAGGGCGACGGCCATGAAAGACTCCTAAATATCCCGTTCAGAGGCGCGTGCGGCCTCGTATAATGCGCGTCATTATGAGCGGTCTCTTACCGCCTGCAACTCTCTCAGGAACAGCTTAATGCTCAAGGCGCTGCGTTTTTCCGGCTGGCCGCTGTTGGCCGGCGTGCTTGTCGCTCTTTTGATAATCCAGCGTTACCCGCAGTGGGTCGGGCTCCCGAGCCTCGACGTCAATCTGCAACAAGCGCCGCAAACCACCAGCATGCAACAGGGCCCGGTGTCTTACGCCGACGCGGTCACCACTGCGGCGCCGTCGGTGGTGAACCTGTACACCACCAAAGTCATCAACAAACCCAACCATCCGTTGTTCGAAGATCCGCAGTTCCGCCGTTTCTTCGGCGATAACTCGCCCAAGCAGAAACGCATGGAATCTAGCCTCGGTTCCGGCGTGATCATGAGCCCGGAAGGCTACATCCTGACCAACAACCACGTGACCAGCGGCGCCGACCAGATCGTCGTGGCGCTCAAGGACGGCCGCGAAACCCTGGCCCGGGTGATCGGCAGCGACCCGGAGACTGACCTCGCGGTGCTGAAAATCGACCTGAAAAACCTGCCGTCGATCACCGTCGGGCGCTCAGACAACCTCCGCATCGGCGACGTGGCGCTGGCCATCGGCAACCCGTTCGGCGTCGGCCAGACCGTGACCATGGGCATCATCAGTGCCACCGGGCGCAATCAACTGGGTCTGAACAACTACGAAGACTTCATCCAGACCGATGCCGCGATCAACCCCGGCAACTCGGGCGGTGCACTGGTGGACGCCATTGGCAACCTGACCGGCATCAACACGGCGATCTTCTCCAAGTCCGGCGGCTCCCAGGGCATCGGTTTCGCGATCCCGGTAAAGCTGGCGATGGAAGTGATGAAGTCGATCATCGAGCACGGCCAGGTGATTCGTGGCTGGCTGGGTATCGAAGTGCAACCGTTGACCCAGGAACTGGCCGAATCCTTCGGCTTGTCCGGGCGTCCGGGCATTGTCGTGGCGGGGATTTTCCGCGATGGTCCGGCACAGAAGGCCGGCCTGCAACTGGGTGACGTGATTCTTGCCATCGATGGCGAACCGGCCGGGGACGGCCGTCGCTCGATGAATCAGGTGGCGCGGATCAAGCCGACCGACAAGGTCACGATCCAGGTGATGCGCAACGGCAAGGAACTCAAGCTGACCGCGGAAATCGGTTTGCGTCCGCCGCCGGCACCGGTCAAAGAGAAAGAAGAAGAGTAAGCGGCCCCCAAAAACCAATGTGGGAGCGGGCTTGCTCGCGAAGGCGGTGTGTCAGTCGACGCAGAAGTTAACTGACACACCGCCTTCGCGAGCAAGCCCGCTCCCACAGGGTTGGCGGCGGTTTAGAGGTCGCCCAGGCCGTCGATCAGCGCCTGGTTCTGCTCTGGCGTGCCGATGGAGATCCGCAGGAACTGGGCAATCCGCTCCTGCTTGAAGTGCCGGACGATCACGCCCTGCTCACGCAACTTCGCCGCCAACCCCGCCGCATCGTGCCGGGGGTGGCGGGCGAAAATGAAGTTCGCTGCTGACGGCAGCACTTCAAATCCCTTGGCCTGTAATTGCCCAACGACCTTCTCGCGATTCTCGATCACCAACCGGCAGGTCTTGTCGAAATACTCGCGATCCTCGAACGCGGCAGCGGCGCCGACATTCGCCATGCGATCCAGCGGATAGGAGTTGAAGCTGTTCTTGATCCGCTCCAGCGCCTCGATCAGGTCCGGATGCCCCACCGCCAGGCCAACCCGCAGACCGGCCAGGGAGCGGGACTTGGACAGTGTCTGGGTCACCAGCAGGTTGGGATAACGATCGACCAGAGTGATTGCCGTCTCGCCGCCGAAGTCGATGTAGGCCTCGTCCACCACGACCACCGAATCCGGGCTGGCCTTGAGAATCTGCTCCACCGCTTCCAGCGCCAGCAGGCAGCCGGTCGGTGCGTTCGGGTTGGGGAAGATGATCCCGCCGTTCGGCCTGGCGTAGTCCGCCGGGTTGATCCGGAATTGCTCGTCCAGCGGCACCGCGTCGAAGTTGATGCCATACAGTCCGCAGTAGACCGGATAGAAGCTGTAGCTGATGTCCGGGAACAGCAGCGGCTGATCGTGCTGCAGCAAACCGTGGAAGATGTGCGCCAGGACTTCGTCGGAACCGTTGCCGAGGAACACCTGATTGCCTTGCACGCCGTAGTACCTGGCGACCGCGTTTTTCAGCAGGTCGCTGTTCGGGTCCGGGTACAGGCGCAGGTTGTCGTTCAGTTCGGTCTGCATCGCGGCCAAGGCCTTGGGCGATGGACCGTACGGGTTTTCGTTGGTGTTGAGCTTCACCAGCTTTGCCAGTTTCGGCTGCTCGCCCGGCACGTATGGCACCAGGTTCTTGACGAACGGGCTCCAGAATCTACTCATCTTCATTTCACCTGCTTGTCGTCAACGATGCGGTATTCGGCGCTACGCGCGTGCGCGGTCAGCGACTCGCCACGGGCCAGCACGGATGCGGTCTTGCCCAGTTCCGATGCGCCCTGCTCGGAACAGAAGATGATCGACGAGCGTTTCTGGAAGTCGTACACACCCAGCGGCGAAGAGAACCGTGCAGTGCCGGAGGTCGGCAACACGTGGTTCGGGCCTGCGCAGTAGTCGCCCAGGGCCTCGGAGGTGTGACGGCCCATGAAGATCGCGCCGGCGTGGCGGATCTGTGGCAGCCAGGCTTGCGGATCGGCAACGGACAACTCGAGGTGCTCCGGCGCGATGCGGTTGGCCACTTCGATGGCCTGTTCCATGTCGCGAACCTTGATCAGTGCACCACGGCCATTGATCGAAGTTTCGATGATTGCGGCACGCTCCATGGTCGGCATCAACTTGGCGATGCTGGCGGCGACCTTGTCGAGGAACCCGGCGTCGGGGCTGACCAGAATGGCCTGGGCGTCTTCGTCGTGCTCGGCCTGGGAGAACAGGTCCATGGCGATCCAGTCCGGATCGGTCTGGCCGTCGCACACCACGAGGATTTCCGAAGGGCCGGCGATCATGTCGATGCCGACCTGGCCAAACACGTGGCGCTTGGCGGTAGCCACATAGATGTTGCCCGGGCCGACGACCTTGTCGACCTTCGGCACGCTTTCGGTGCCGTAAGCCAGCGCCGCAACAGCCTGGGCGCCGCCGATGGTGAACACGCGGTCGACACCGGCGATGCAGGCTGCAGCCAGCACAAGCTCGTTGATTTCACCGCGCGGGGTCGGTACGACCATGACCACTTCGGTAACACCCGCCACCTTGGCCGGAATCGCGTTCATCAACACTGACGACGGGTACGACGCCTTGCCGCCCGGCACGTACAGACCGGCACGATCCAGCGGCGTGACTTTCTGGCCCAGTACGGTGCCGTCCGCCTCGGTGTAACTCCAGGAGTCCTGCTTCTGCTTCTCGTGGTAGCTGCGCACGCGGGCTGCGGCGACTTCCAGTGCTTCGCGCTGGGCCACGGAGATGCGGGTCAGTGCCAACTCCAGACGCTCGCGCGGCAGGATCAGGTCGGCCATGGACTTCACGTCCAGGCCGTCGAACTGACGGGTGAAGTCCACCAGCGCCGCGTCACCGCGTTCGCGCACGGCCTTGATGATGTCCAGCACCCGCTGATTGACCGAGTCGTCAGACACACTTTCCCAGCTCAGCAGATGATCCAGATGATGCGCGAAATCCGGGTCAGCAGCGTTGAGTCGGCGAATTGCAGTCAGTGCGGTCATAGCGAGAGCCTCATAGGAATGGCAAAAAACTCAGGCGCCCGAAGCTAACATTCGATCCGCTTGGGCACCTGAGAATTCTGGCTATGAGGCGGATAGACGGCGCGCCTTGCGGTCGCGCAGGTGAATCAGCCGCGGTGTCGAGACTCCACTGCCTTGCGCAGGGTGTCGATCAACGCCTGGATACGGGCGTGCTGCATTTTCATCGAAGCCTTGTTGACGATCAGGCGGGAGCTGATGGCCGCGATGAAATCCTGTGGCTCCAGGCCGTTGGCCCGTAGCGTGTTACCTGTGTCGACCACGTCGATGATCTTGTCCGCCAGACCGATCAGCGGCGCCAGTTCCATCGAACCGTAGAGCTTGATGATATCGACCTGACGACCCTGTTCGGCGTAGTAGCGCTTGGCAACATTGACGAACTTGGTGGCGATGCGCAGACGGCCCTTGGGCTCGACTGCACCGACTTTACCGGCGGTCATCAGCTTGCACTGGGCAATTTGCAGGTCCAGCGGCTCGTACAGGCCCTGGCCGCCGTATTCCATCAGCACATCTTTACCGGCGACGCCGAGGTCGGCAGCACCATGTTCGACATAGGTCGGCACATCGGTGGCACGCACGATCAGCAGACGGACATCGTCCTGGGTCGTGGGGATGATCAGCTTGCGGCTCTTGTCCGGATTCTCGGTCGGCACGATGCCCGCTTCAGCCAGAAGCGGCAAGGTATCGTCAAGGATGCGGCCCTTGGACAGTGCGATGGTCAACATGGGAAACGTCAGTCCTTATCAAGGTACTCATGCCCGGTCGCAAATGGCGCCGGACACACATCGAGCCGAAAACGGCTCGACTTCAACAAATCAACGGGCATGTCCTTATGCCCTTGCAGCAGTACTAGCCCGGAACGCGACGGATCTTGGCGCCCAGCATCTGCAGTTTTTCCTCGATGCACTCGTAGCCACGGTCTATGTGGTAGATGCGGTCGATCAGGGTGTCGCCCTCGGCGACCAGGGCCGAGATCACCAGGCTGGCCGAAGCACGCAGGTCAGTCGCCATCACTGGCGCGCCCTTGAGTTTCTCGGTGCCGGTGACGATCGCGGTGTTGCCCTCGACCTGGATCTTGGCGCCCATGCGGTGCAGTTCGTAGACGTGCATGAAGCGATTTTCGAAGATCGTCTCGATCACAGCACCCGTGCCTTCGGCGATGGCGTTGAGGGAGATGAACTGCGCTTGCATGTCGGTCGGGAACGCCGGGTACGGAGCGGTCCGCACGTTGACGGCTTTCGGACGCTTGCCGTGCATGTTCAGCTCGATCCAGTCTTCGCCGCAGGTGATTTCTGCACCGGACTCCCGGAGTTTTTCCAGAACGGCTTCGAGGATGGTCGGATCCGTGTCCTTGACCTTCACGCGACCACCGGTCACAGCCGCCGCCACCAGATAGGTGCCGGTTTCGATACGGTCGGGCATCACCTTGTAAGTGGTGGTGTGCAGACGCTCGACGCCATCGATGGTGATGGTGTCGGTGCCGGCGCCGGAAACCTTGGCGCCCATGGCGTTCAGGAAGTTCGCCAGGTCGACCACTTCCGGTTCGCGCGCGGCGTTGGCCAGAACGCTACGACCCTTGGCCAGTGCAGCGGCCATCATGATGTTTTCGGTACCGGTCACACTGACGGTATCGAAGAAGAAGTGCGCACCGCGCAAGCCGCCCTCAGGCGCCTTGGCCTTGATGTAGCCGCCTTCGACGTCGATGACCGCGCCCATGGCTTCCAGGCCACGGATGTGCAGGTCAACCGGACGCGAACCGATGGCGCAACCGCCAGGCAGCGCGACTTCGGCTTCGCCGAAACGGGCAACCATCGGGCCCAGTACCAGGATCGACGCACGCATGGTTTTAACCAGTTCGTACGGTGCGACCAGGGTCTTGATGGTGCGCGGGTCGATTTCGACGGCGAGTTTTTCGTCGATCACCGGCTCGATCCCCATACGACCGAACAGTTCGATCATGGTGGTGATGTCGTGCAGGTGCGGCAGGTTGGCAACGGTCACCGGACCATCACACAGCAGCGTGGCAGCAAGGATCGGCAGGGCAGAGTTCTTTGCCCCGGAGATGCGGATTTCGCCGTCAAGACGAGCACCGCCAGTAATAATCAATTTATCCATAAGAATCTCGACGCCCTTGGGCTCAGGTGCGCTCGGCCCAGGCCGCGCTGCTGAAAAATTTCATTGTGACCGCATGGATGCTGCCATCGGTGATCCATGGGTTCAAATGGGCATAGATCTGCTGCTGACGCTTCACCGGGCTCAACGCCGCCAGTTCATCGCTAATCACATTCAGCTGGAAATTGCAGCCTTCGCCCTCGACTTCTACCAACGTTCCGGGCAGCTTTCCTTCAAGGAAGCTCTTCACTTCTACGGCCTGCATGCTCAACCTCAATCGGCGCCCTGTGCGCGCGGGTCGGACATCATACAAAAAAGCCCCGCGCCTGCGAACCCCGCGAAGCAGGACTCTGACGGGGGGCTTCTTTATAGATGCGGTTAGGGATGCGCCAACAGCTCGGTCAGCTCGCTGACCTGAGCGATTTCACGCATGTCTTCCGGCATTCCACGGATGCTCAACGCCTTGCCGGCCGCCTGAGCATCGCGGATGAAGCACAACAACAATGACAAACCGACACTGCTGGACTTGGTCACCGCCGAACAATCGACCACCAGCGCCGCAGCCTTGCTGGCGTTGATCAGCGCCTTACCTTGCTCACGCAGGCCTGGGCCGCTGCGGTAATCCAGCACGCCACTGAGTCGCAGCTCACCCGCTTCGTCCATCTGGACTGCCGACTCACTCATTGGGCTGACTGCTCTGGCTTCTTGTCGGTGGCTTCCTTGGCCTTGGCGACTTCCCCGGCCCAACTATTGATGGTCTTGTCCAGGTCGTTGCCATTGCGCTGCATTGCATCGGCGAACTGATCGCGGAACAGCTTGCCGATGTTGATGCCGTTGATGATGACGTTACGCAGTTTCCACTCGCCGTTGATCTTTTCCAGCGTGTAGGACACTGGATAGATCGAGCCGCTGCTGCCTTTGACAGTCATGCCAACGCTGGTACGGTCGCCCGATTCGTCCTTGGCCGGTTCAACGGTGATGCCCTGGTTGTTGTACTCCAGCAAGGCATTGCCATAGAACTGGAACAGGCCCCTCTTGAAGTTTTCTTCGAAGGTCTTCATCTGCGCAGGCGTAGCTTTACGCGAGTACTTGACCGTCATGATGCTCTTGGAAATACCCTCGGCATCCACGACCGGTCCGACGATGGTGTTCAGCGCCGCATAAAAGTCTTGCGGATCCTTCTTGTACTTCTCTTTGTTTGCCGCCAGGTCCGCGAGCATACGGTTGGTTGTGTCCTGCACCAGATCGTGCGCCGAAGGTGCCGCTACGGCGTGGGACACCAACGGAAACACCGCGAGCATTACCAACAGGCCACGTCGCAAGGTAGAGATCATTTAACAGTTCCTCATTTAGCTTCTTTGCTAACGGTATTGAGCAGGAATTTACCGATCAGGTCCTCGAGCACCAGCGATGACTGCGTGTCATGGATGGTTCCACCATCCTTGAGCAGGGTGTCTTCCCCGCCCACGCTGATACCGATGTACTTCTCGCCCAACAGTCCTGCGGTCAGGATAGACGCAGTGGAGTCCGCCGGCAGATTATCGATGCGTTTCTCCAGCTGCATGGTCACCCGACCGGTAAAGCTGTCGCGATCCAGATCGATGGCCGTGACCTTGCCGATGGTCACACCGGCCATGGTCACCTTTGCTCTGACAGTCAAACCGGCGATATTGTCGAAGTAGGCGTAAAGTTTATACGTGTCGGTGCTCGGAGTCGGGGACAGGCCACTGACCCGCAACGCCAACAAGAGCAAAGCCAGGATGCCAGCCAGCAAGAAAAGGCCGACACCGATTTCCAGGGTGCGGTTTTGCATCAGAAATCTCCAAACATCAAGGCGGTCAGAATAAAGTCCAGGCCGAGCACTGCCAACGAGGCATAGACAACGGTCTTGGTAGTGGCACGACTGATCCCCTCGGAAGTGGGTTCGCAGTCATAGCCTTGGAATACGGCGATCCAGGTCACGACAAAGGCAAAGACGATACTTTTGATGATCCCGTTGAGCACATCTTCAGTGAACGTCACGCTGTTCTGCATGTTCGACCAGTAGGAACCTTCATAGACCCCCAGCCAGTCGACAGCGACCCACGAGCCGCCCCAGATGCCCACCACGCTGAAAATCATCGCCAGCACCGGCAGGGAAATGAAGCCGGCCCACAAACGTGGTGCGATGATGTACTTGAGCGGGTCAACCCCGATCATTTCCAGGCTGGACAACTGCTCGGTGGACTTCATGTTGCCGATTTCCGCGGTCAACGCCGAACCTGCGCGCCCGGCGAACAGCAAGGCGGTCACCACCGGCCCCAGCTCTCTCAGCAGCGTCAGTGCAACCATCTGCCCGACAGCCTGCTCCGAACCGTAGCTGGAAAGGATGTTGAAGCCCTGCAGCGCCAGCACCATACCGATGAACACCCCGGAGACCACGATGATCACCAGGGACATCACGCCCACCGAATGCAGCTGCTTGACCAGCAGCCCGAAGCCGCCACCGATACCACCGCGGCCAAGCAAGGCATGAAACAGGAACAAGGCCGAACGCCCGAACACCGCCAGCACATCGATGCCGGCCTGACCGAAGCGGCGAACGCGCTCTATCAATGAAATTCTGCGCATCAGCGCTTCCCCAGAATATCTGCGCGGTAATCCGTCGCTGGAAAGTGGTACGGAACCGGGCCATCGGGTTCGCCGGTCATGAACTGACGAATGCGCGGTTCATCCGAGTTCATCAATTCGTCCGGGGTCCCCTGCCCCAACACCTGACCATCGCCCACCACATAAATGTAATCGGCAATACTCGCGGTCTCGGCCAGGTCGTGGGAAACCACGATGCTGGTGATGCCCAGCGCATCGTTGAGCAAGCGAATCAGACGCACCAGAACGCCCATGGCGATGGGGTCCTGGCCGACAAAGGGTTCGTCGTACATGAGAATCTGTGGATCGAGCGCAATCGCCCGGGCCAGCGCGACCCGGCGCTTCATGCCGCCGGAAAGCTCGTCGGGCATCAATTCGATGGCACCGCGCAAACCCACGGCCTGCAATTTAAGCAGGACGATGTCGCGGATCATTTCTTCCGGCAGTTGCGTGTGAACCCGCAGCGGAAACGCGACATTCTCGAAGACATCGAGGTCGGTAAACAGCGCGCCACTCTGAAACAGCACACCCATATGCTTGCGCGCATCGAACAGGTCGCTGCGCGACAGTTTCGGCAGGTTCTGACCGTTGACCCATACTTCGCCCCTGGTAGGCCGCAACTGGGCCCCCATCAGACGCAAAAGCGTGGTCTTGCCGCACCCGGAAGGCCCCATGATGCCGGTGACCTTGCCTCGCGGGATACGGATATCGACATTATTGAAAATGCTGCGCGTTCCGCGCTTGAAGGACAGTCCCTTCAGCTCGACCGCGTAGGCGTTATCGGCACTCATCTAAACTCCTTGCGATGCAGCCTCTCACTCGGACGCCTGGCTTTCAGACGAAAGCACATGCCTCCCTGCAGGCCGAACTGGCGGCGAACTATATCACTGCAAAGGCTGCACGCCCAAGACCAAAGCCGAGTCATGTGCAACTGCAGGAGTGGTTCAAAGCCCCGTCTAGAGGGTTTCCGGTAGCAAGGAATGACAATGCGCGACGAACTTGCGTGAGGGATTCGATCATAACCGCTATAATCGCCGCCTTTTCATCAGGCTATACGATTTCTGACATGAGCCAATCCAGCGACCTGATTCAATCAGCACAACGCACCATCCGCCTCGAAGTAGAAGCCGTGCAAGGCCTGCTACCCCATATCGACGCAGATTTCGTACGCGCTTGCGAGATGATTCTGGCCAGCAAAGGCCGCGTGGTCGTGGTCGGCATGGGCAAGTCGGGGCACGTCGGCAACAAGATCGCCGCAACCCTGGCCAGCACCGGCACCACGGCATTTTTTGTGCACCCGGCGGAAGCCAGCCATGGTGACATGGGCATGATTACCCGCGACGACATCATTCTGGCGCTCTCGAATTCCGGCTCCACCAATGAAATCGTCACCCTGCTGCCACTGATCAAGCGCCTGGGCATACAGTTGATCAGCGTGACCGGCAACCCTGATTCGCCGCTGGCCAAGGCCGCCGAGGTCAACCTGAATGTTCACGTCGAACACGAAGCCTGCCCGCTGAACCTGGCACCCACCTCGTCGACCACCGCCGCCCTGGTCATGGGCGACGCCCTGGCGGTCGCGCTGCTGGAAGCCCGTGGCTTCACCGCCGAAGACTTCGCCTTTTCCCATCCCGGCGGCGCCCTGGGCCGACGCCTGCTGCTGAAAGTGGAAAATGTCATGCACGCCGGCCAGGAACTGCCGCAGGTCCGGCGCGGCACCCTGCTCAAGGATGCCTTGATGGAAATGACCCGCAAGGGCCTGGGCATGACCGTCATCCTCGAGGCCGACGGCAAGCTGGCCGGAATCTTCACCGATGGTGATTTGCGCCGCACACTGGACCGCAGCATCGACATCCACAGCGCTATCATCGACCAGGTCATGACGGCCCATGGCAAGACCGCCCGCGCCGAAATGCTGGCCGCCGAAGCGCTGAAAATCATGGAAGACCATAAAATCAACGCGCTGGTCGTGGTCGACAGCGAGGACCGCCCGGTCGGCGCCTTGAACATGCACGATTTGCTGCGTGCAGGAGTAATGTAATGAGTGCGGACCTGCTGCAACGCGGCAAACAGATCAAACTGGCGGTGTTCGATGTCGACGGTGTGCTGACCGATGGACGCCTGTATTTCCTCGAAGACGGCAGCGAATTCAAGACATTCAACACGCTCGACGGCCAGGGCATCAAGATGCTGATGGCCGCCGGGGTGCAAACCGCGATCATCAGTGGCCGCAAGACCCCGGTGGTCGAGCGGCGAGCCAAAAATCTCGGCATCCCGCACCTGTATCAGGGCCGCGAAGACAAACTGGTGGTACTCGACGAACTGCTGGCCCAACTGAATTTGAGCTACGAACAGGTGGCCTACCTCGGCGACGACCTGCCGGACCTGCCGGTGATTCGCCGCGTCGGCCTGGGCATGGCGGTGGCCAATGCCGCCGGTTTCGTGCGCGAACATGCTCACGGCATCACCCTCGCCCGTGGCGGCGAAGGTGCCGCTCGCGAGTTCTGCGAATTGATCCTGCGCGCCCAGGACCGCCTCGATGCGGCCAATGCGGCGTACCTGTGAGCCCGATATGCTGAGCAAAAAGTTTCGCAACACCCTGATATTCAGTTGCATCGCGGCGATATTCGTCGCGGTTGGCTACTGGAACATCAGCCCGGAACGCTTCCTCGACAAGCCGGTAACGCCGGTCGATGAAAGCGCGATCGACTATTACGCCATCAACGCCCACAGCGTGCAGTACCTGCCGGACGGCAAGCTGCAATATGATCTGGTGTCCGACAAGGTCGAGCACCTGAAGGCGACCGAGGTGACACTGCTGACCAACCCCGACCTGAACGTGTTCCGCGGCACTGAGTACCCGTGGCACGTCCAGAGCCTGCGCGGCGAGGTCAACCCTGACGGCACACAGGTCGAGCTGATCGATGACGTGCGCATCACGCGCTTCGATGAGAAAAACCGCAAGACCCTGATCACCAGCACCCGCATGACCGTGTTCCCGCAGCAGCAATATGCGCAGACCGAGCAAGACGTTAGAATCGACGGCGCTGGCGGTGTATCGACTGGCAAGGGAATGAAAGCGTATTTGAAAGAAAGCAGGATACACCTGCTATCGAACGTAAGAGGACAGTATGAGGCTCGTTAAAACCCTCCCGATTTTGCTCAGTCTGGGCGCAGCACTGGGAAGCGTGAGTGCCTGGGCTCTGCCGAACGATCAAGAGCAGCCTATCCGCATTCAAGCCGACGACGCCCAACTGGACGACAAGCAAGGTATTGCCACCTATAAGGGTGACGTGATCATCACCCAAGGTTCGATGAAGGTGACAGGCAACACCGTTACCATCACCCGCACCCCGACTGGCGACATTGACGTAGTGACCTCGGTGGGCAACCTGGCGTACTTCGAGCAACTGCAAACGGCTGGCGATACCAAGCCTGTTCAGGGTTGGGGCGTGACGATCCAGTATCACGCCACGCAAAATCGCGTCGTGTTGATCGACAAGGCCAAGGTTGTCGACAAGGACAACAACGTCACCCAAGGCGAGAAAATCGTCTACGACACCGAGAAAAAGCTGGCCAGCGCCGGGCGCGCCACCGGCAGCAAGGTGACCGAGTCGCGTCCGCGCATCGACATGGTGATCCAGCCGAAGAAGAAAACCGACGAGAATAAGGCCCAGTAATGGCAACTCTGAAAGCTCAGCATCTGGCCAAGAGCTACAAGAGCCGCCAGGTCGTGCGTGATGTCAGCCTGTCCATCGACAGCGGTCAGATCGTCGGCCTGCTTGGCCCGAACGGCGCCGGCAAGACCACCTGCTTCTACATGATCGTGGGCCTGGTGCAAGCCGACCAGGGCCGCGTTCTGATCGATGACCTGGACGTCAGCCACCAGCCGATGCACGGCCGTGCAAAAGCCGGTATCGGCTATTTGCCGCAAGAAGCATCGATCTTCCGCAAACTGTCGGTGGCCGACAACATCATGGCCATCCTCGAGACCCGCAAGGAGCTCGACAAGGCCGGTCGTCGCAAGGAGCTGGAAAGCCTGCTGCAGGAGTTCCACATCAGCCACATCCGCGACAACCTCGGCATGAGTCTGTCCGGTGGTGAGCGCCGCCGCGTGGAAATCGCCCGCGCCCTGGCCACCAACCCGAAATTCATCCTCCTCGATGAACCGTTCGCCGGCGTGGACCCGATTTCGGTCGGCGACATCAAACAGATCATTTACCACCTCAAGGCCAAAGGCATTGGCGTGCTGATCACGGACCACAACGTTCGTGAAACCCTGGATATCTGTGAAACCGCCTATATCGTCAATGACGGCCAACTGATTGCCGAAGGTGACGCAGAGACTATCCTGGCCAACGACCTGGTGAAGGAAGTGTACCTGGGCCATGAGTTCCGCCTGTAAACGCTGAGCTGTGCCCAGGCAGGCGCCCGGGCACCGGTCTCGCGATGCTTCGGTGCCCGATGCGAACCTGCGCGTTCAGCCCCCAACATGGGCAGCACCGCAACACAAATTTATAGTTTTTTATTGTTACAGCGCTCTAGGCAAATCCTTCAGTTTCAGGCATATAATTTGCTTATGTTTGGCGCCCCGGCGCCCTGTAGTGGATGGCGCATGTGCGCCGGCGAATAAGGTGTTAAGCCCCTGCCATGAAACCATCGCTAGTCTTGAGAATGGGCCAGCAGCTGACGATGACACCTCAGCTGCAACAGGCCATCCGCCTGCTCCAATTGTCGACCCTGGACCTGCAACAGGAAATCCAGGAGGCCCTGGAGTCCAATCCGATGCTCGAACGCCAGGAAGAAGGCGACGACTTCGACAATTCCGACCCCTTGGCCGACAACGCCGAACAAAAGCCCAACACCGATATCCAGGAACCCTCCTACCAGGAAAGCGCCCCGACGGTTGACAACCTCGATGAGGGTGACTGGAACGAGCGCATCCCCAATGAACTCCCCGTCGACACCGCGTGGGAAGACGTTTACCAGACCAGCGCCAGCAGCCTGCCCAGCAATGACGATGACGAGTGGGACTTCACCACCCGCACCTCGGCCGGTGAAAGCCTGCAAAGCCACTTGCTGTGGCAGCTGAACCTGGCTCCGATGTCCGACACCGATCGCCTGATCGCCGTGACCCTGATCGACTGCATCAACAATCAGGGCTACCTGGACGAAACCCTCGAGGAAATCCTCGAAGCCTTCGATCCGGAACTGGACATCGAACTGGACGAAATCGAAGCCGTCCTGCACCGCATCCAGCAATTCGAGCCGGCCGGCATCGGCGCACGCAATCTGGGCGAATGCCTGCTGCTGCAATTGCGCCAGTTGCCCGCCAAGACCCCTTGGCTGGCCGAAGCCAAGCGCCTTGTCACCGATTACATCGACCTGCTGGGCAGCCGCGACTACAGCCAGCTGATGCGTCGCATGAAGCTCAAGGAAGATGAGCTGCGCCAGGTCATAGAGCTGGTCCAGAGCCTCAACCCGCGCCCTGGCTCGCAAATCGAGTCCACCGAAGCCGAGTACGTCGTTCCTGACGTCATCGTACGCAAGGACAACGAGCGCTGGCTGGTAGAGCTGAATCAGGAGTCGGTGCCACGGCTGCGGGTCAACGCCCAGTACGCCGGTTTTGTGCGCCGTGCCGATACCAGCGCCGACAACACGTTCATGCGCAATCAGTTGCAGGAGGCCCGCTGGTTCATCAAGAGCCTGCAGAGCCGCAATGAAACCCTGATGAAGGTTGCCACCCAGATCGTGGAGCATCAGCGCGGGTTCCTTGAATATGGCGACGAAGCCATGAAGCCGCTGGTCCTGCATGACATCGCCGAAGCGGTCGGCATGCATGAGTCGACGATTTCACGGGTAACGACCCAGAAGTTCATGCACACCCCCCGGGGCATTTATGAACTGAAATACTTTTTTTCCAGTCACGTAAGCACCTCCGAAGGCGGCGAATGCTCGTCCACGGCGATCCGGGCGATCATCAAAAAGCTGGTTGCCGCGGAAAATCAGAAAAAGCCGTTGAGTGACAGCAAGATCGCTGGTTTACTGGAGGCACAAGGCATTCAGGTGGCTCGCCGCACCGTCGCCAAGTACCGCGAATCCCTCGGGATCGCGCCTTCGAGCGAACGCAAGCGGTTGATGTAGAGCCACGCCACAGCGTTCCAGTGGTAGATCATCTGATCTACCGCTTTATGCACTGGCAACGAAGGAGAAGCTGTATGCAAGTCAACATCAGTGGACACCAACTGGAAGTGACCGAACCTCTTCGCACCTACATCGGCGAAAAACTCGAACGATTGGAGCGACATTTCGACAAGATCACTAACGTGCAGGTCACGATGACCGTCGAGAAGCTGAAGCAGAAAATCGAAGCCACGCTGCATATTCCCGGGAATGAAGTGGTCGCCAATGCGGAACATACCGATATGTACGCTGCGATCGATGCACTCACCGACAAGCTGGATAAACAACTCAAAAAGCATAAGGAAAAGACCCAGAGCCTCCTTCAGGGCGCAACCGGTCGTTAACACTCCCAACCCATGATCCGACTTGAAAGTATCCTGACCCCCGGCCGTTCCCTGGTGAACGTGCCGGGCGGCAGTAAAAAGAAAGCCCTCGAACAAATTGCCAACCTTATCCACAAAGAAGTGCCGGATCTGGAGATGCAAGATGTCTTCGAGGCGCTGATTGCCCGTGAAAAACTCGGCTCCACCGGTTTTGGCAACGGCATCGCTATTCCACACTGCCGTCTCAAGGGGTGTGTATCGCCCATCAGTGCATTGATGCACCTGGACGCCCCAATCGATTTCGACGCCATCGACGGCGCGCCGGTTGACCTGCTGTTCGTTCTGCTGGTCCCGCAAGCCGCTACCGATGCGCACCTTGAGCTGCTGCGACAGATCGCCAGCATGCTTGACCGCAAGGACGTTCGCGAAAAACTGCGTAATGCCGCAAGCAACGAAGCCCTGTATCAGGTTGTCCTGGACGAGCAAAACGGTCAGTAATCATGCGCTTGATCATCGTCAGTGGCCGTTCCGGCTCGGGTAAAAGCACCGCCCTCAATGTTCTTGAGGACAACGGCTACTACTGCATCGACAATCTGCCTGCCGGCCTGCTGCCGGAACTGGCCGAACGAGCGTTGATTCATACCGAGCTGATGCAGCCGCTGGTGGCCGTTTCCATTGACGCCCGCAACCTGCCCAGCCACCTGTCACGCTTCCCCGAACTGCTCGAAGAAGTCCGCAGCCGCCACATCCAGTGCGATGTCCTGTACCTGGATGCCGACGAAGAAACCCTGCTCAAGCGCTTCTCGGAAACCCGCCGGCGTCACCCCCTGACCAACGCCAACCGCTCGCTGGCCGAAGCCATCAACGTCGAGAGCGTCCTGCTCGGGCCGATTGCCGACCTCGCCGATCTCAAGATCAACACCACCAGCCTGAACCTCTATCAACTGCGCGACACCATCAAGCTGCGCCTGTTGAACCAGCCAGAACCCGGTACTGCGTTCCTGGTGGAGTCCTTCGGGTTCAAGCGTGGCATGCCGGTGGACGCCGACCTGGTGTTCGATGTGCGTTGCCTGCCCAACCCTTACTGGAAACCGGAATTGCGCGAGCAGTCCGGACTCGATCAACCGGTTGCCGACTACCTGGCGGCACAACCGGATGTCGAAGAGATGTTCCAGGACATTTCCACATACCTGCTAAAGTGGCTGCCTCGTTTTGCCGCCAGCAACCGCGCCTACGTCACCATTGCCATTGGCTGCACTGGCGGACATCACCGCTCCGTCTACCTGACCGAGCGCCTGGGGCAGGCGCTGCAAAAATCCCTGAAGAACGTCCAGGTTCGCCACCGCGACCTCAGCTAAAGGATTCACATCGCGATGCCTGCTCTGGAAATCGAAATCATCAACAAGTTGGGTCTGCATGCCCGGGCGTCTGCAAAATTCGTCGGAGTCGCCGGCCAGTTCAAGGACTGTACGATCAGGGTAGGACGCACACCTGAATCCACAGTCGATGGCAAAAGCATCATGGCCATGATGATGCTCGCTGCCGGTAAGGGCACCAAAATTCATCTGAGCACGGAAGGCGAGCAGGAACAGGAAGCGATGGACGCGCTGGTAGCCCTGATCAATAACTACTTCGACGAAGGCGAGTAAAGATCAAAATCAAAAGATCGCAGCCTGCGATCTTTTCAGGCCAGCGCCGTATCCATCACCATCATCAAGCAGAACCCCATCAGCAGCCCGAGGCTGGCAAGCTTGTCATGACCGTTGCGGCGCGACTCGGGAATGACTTCGTGGGTTACCACCAGCAACATCGCCCCTGCCGCCAGCGCCAACCCCAAAGGCAGCAGCAGCTCGGCCAGGCTCACAAGCCAGGCGCACACCAGCGCGAACACCGGTTCGACCAACCCTGATGCGGCACCGATCAGGAATGCCTTGACCCGAGACATCCCTGCCCCGGCCAATACCAATGCGATGACCAACCCTTCCGGCACGTCCTGCAAGGCAATGCCCATGGCCAGGCTGTCAGCCTCAGGCATGCCGCCGCCGGCAGAAACACCGACCGCCATGCCTTCCGGGATGTTGTGGGCGATGATGGCAAACACGAACAGCCAGATGCGCGGAGCAATGACCGGTCGCTCCAGGGTGCCGACCAGCCTGTCCGGGCTGACGCCGGAGACCTTCCGATCCACCAGGAACAACCCGAACGCGCCGAGCATAATGCCGAAGCTGATCAGCCCACTGGCCGCCCAAGGCGACAGTCCAAGCCCTTCGGCGGCAGAGATGCCCGGGACGATCAGCGAAAATGCCGTCGCCGCGAGCATCACGCCAGCGCCAAAGCCAAGCAAAGTGTCGCTGAGCACCTGCGGCATGCGCCGAATCACCAACACCGGTACCGCACCCAGCGCGGTACCCAGGGCGCAGATTGCACCGCCCTGCAGTGCGCGCAGCAACCTCGGCTCAAGGTCGAGCCATGCCAATCCATGGACAACCAATAGGCTCATGCCCGCCAGCAGTAACAGCGATCCAGACGCGTAACGAAACAGCCGTCCACTTCCAATCGCCAGTGTTTCAGTGCCCATAGCCCAGCCCTGGATGGTTTTTATGGAGGACTTAAACCAGTGCGGCCTGATAGCGCGCAGCGACTTGCGGCCAATTGATCACGTTGTAGAACGCGCTGATGTATTCAGGACGGCGGTTCTGATAGCGCAGGTAATAGGCATGCTCCCAGACGTCGAGGCCCAGAATCGGCGTATTGCCGCTCATTAACGGGCTGTCCTGGTTACCGCTGCTTTCCACTACCAGGGTCTTTTGCGCAGTGACGCTGAGCCAGGCCCAGCCACTGCCGAAGCGGGTCAACGCAGCCTTGGTGAAGGCTTCCTTGAAACTGTCGAGTCCGCCCAATTGCTCATCGATAGCCTTGGCCAGCGCGCCTTCGGGTTTCCCTCCGCCGCCGGGCGTCATGACGTCCCAGAACAACGAATGGTTGGCGTGGCCGCCTCCCTGATTGATCACCGCCGTGCGCAGTTTTTCCGGCAGTTGCTGAACGGCAGACACCAGCTTCTCCACGGGCCACTCGGCATACTCGGTGCCCTCGACGGCCGCGTTGAGGTTGTTGATGTAGGTCTGGTGATGTTTGGTGTAGTGGATCTCCATGGTCTGCGCATCGATGTACGGTTCCAGGGCGTCGTAGGCGTAGGGCAAGGCAGGCAAGCTAAAAGCCATGTTCAATGGACTCCATGATGATGAGGTACAGGCGAAGCGGCATCGATGTGCAACAGTCGATGGGTACGTGGATATTCGCCGTGCTCACTGATGAAATTCAGCAGCTCGACGTAGGTCTTGCTGCTCTGGCGCAACGCGGCTTCACGCAATGTTTGTGGTAGTCGCGGGTCCTGCATGGCCTGCAACAGCCGTTGGTGGATGGCACACAGGTATTCGGCGCTCTCCTCCGGCTGGTTCAGGCGCAAGTGCAGGTCCGCCAGGTTGTGATGGGAGATCACGCAAGCTGCCACCGCTTCGTCGGCATCCGCCCAGCGCTCGAACAGCACCTGGGCCAGGGCCAATGCCTGCAGATACGCCTCGCGGGCATCGACCAGTTCACCCTGCATGAAAAAGCGATTGGCTCTTTCGATCGTGCGTTTCCAGTGCTCCATGGTGCGCCTCCCAAGCGGCAGCGGGGCTTAAACGCCGCCCGCGGTGAGTTTTTCCGGGTTGAGCAACTCTTCCAGCTGGCCGCGCGACAGGTCGGTGTGTTCCAACGCGACGTCAATCACCGGCCGACCTTGCTGATAGGCCTTCTTGGCAATCTCGGCAGCTTTCTGGTAACCGATGATCGGGTTGAGCGCGGTGACCAGAATCGGGTTGCGCGACAGCGCTTCCTTGATCCGGCCCTCATTGACCTTGAAGCTGGCAATCGCCTTGTCCGCCAGCAGGCGGCTGGAATTGGCCAGTAACTCGATACTGTTCAGCAGGTTCTGGGCGATGATCGGCAGCATCACGTTCAGTTCGAAGTTGCCCGACTGACCGGCAATGGTGATCACGCTGTCGTTGCCGATGACCTGAGCCGCGACCATCGCGGTGGCCTCCGGAATGACCGGATTGACCTTGCCCGGCATGATCGAAGAGCCCGGTTGCAAGGCTTCCAGTTCGATCTCGCCAAGGCCGGCCAGCGGGCCGGAGTTCATCCAGCGCAGGTCGTTGGCGATTTTCATCAGCGACACGGCAGTCGCCTTCAGTTGCCCGGAGACCGCGACGGCGGTGTCCTGAGAGCCAATGAGCGCGAACAGGTCCTTGCCCGGCTGGAACTGAACCCGGGTCAATGTGCTCAGCTGCTGGCTGAAGCGCGCCGCGAACTCGGGGTGGGCGTTGACGCCCGTACCCACCGCCGTGCCGCCCTGTGCCAGGGATTGCAGGCTTGGCTGCAATCCTTGCAGCAGGCCGATGTTGTCCTTGAGCTGTTGCGCCCAACCGTTGAGCACCTGACTCATGCGCACCGGCATCGCGTCCATCAGGTGCGTACGCCCGGTCTTGACGTGGTGATGAACCTGTCCGGCCTTGCGCTCGATGACCTGCACCAGGTGCGTCAGCGCCGGCAACAATTGCTCATGCAACGCCAGCGCCGCACTGACGTGGATAGTGGTCGGAATAATGTCGTTGCTGCTTTGGCCACAGTTGACGTGATCGTTGGGGTTCACCGCCTCGCCGAGCAAGCGGCTGGCCAGCGTGGCGATCACTTCGTTGGCGTTCATGTTGGAACTGGTGCCCGAACCGGTCTGGAAGACATCCACCGGAAAGTGCTGCATGAAATCGCCTTCAAGCAGGCCTTGGGCCGCATCGACAATGGCCTTGCCCTGGGCTTCGCCGATCTGCTTGAGCTCGATGTTGGCGCGGGCCGCCGCGGCCTTGGCCAGGATCAGCGCGCGAATGAACTGCACGGGCATCGGCTTGCCGCTGATCGGGAAGTTATCCACCGCACGTTGAGTCTGTGCGCCGTAGAGGGCGTCTTCCGGGACCTGAAGCTCGCCCATGCTGTCGCGCTCAATACGTGTCTTGTTCATCAGAAAGTCCTTGCACCAGTTCAGTAAGAGGAATCGAGGGCCGCAACTCACAGGTCGCGAGTTGCCAGGTGTAGCTCTGCCAGCGCTTGAGGCGGCATTTGCACAAAGAGAGGCGTTCCAGCTCGCGCAGCGGGCGCCAGGCCTGGTCAAGACAGTAAGTGCGCCAATGCCACGGCAGCGCGACATCAGCGGCGGTGTCGAGTAACAAACGGAAGGAGGTTTCGGCGACGGTCCAGGGTGAGGTTGCCGTGCAGGCCGCCAGATACCGGCCTTCGGCCAGGTAGTGGTCGATCAGGCGAGGCTCATCGGGATTCATCGCGCAACGGATCTGGCGACTCATCCAGCGCCAGCTTTCGAGGTAAGGCAGCTCGTGCAAGACACTACTCATGATCCGGGCCCATTCGGTAATGAGATTTATTATTATATGATAATGAGAACCAAAACAAGCCGTGAAGACAGGTTACCCCTGTGGGAGCGGGCTTGCTCGCGAAGAGGGAGTGTCAGTCAACATCACTTCAACTGACACACCGCCTTCGCGAGCAAGCCCGCTCCCACAGGGGATCTGTGTTGTGGTCAAAAAAAACGCGCCACCCGATGGGTGGCGCGCCTTTTGTGTAACAGGGAGGCTCAGCTGCCCGCCACCGTCATCCGCTCGATCAGCACCGAGCCTGTACGAATGTTGCTACGCAACTCAAGATCATTCCCCACGGCCACGATCTGCTTGAACATGTCGCGCATGTTGCCGGCGATGGTCACTTCCTGGACCGCGAACTGGATTTCGCCGTTCTCGACCCAGAAACCCGCCGCGCCGCGGGAATAGTCACCGGTCACCATGTTCAGGCCCTGCCCCATCAATTCAGTCACCAGCAAACCGCGCCCCATGCGCCGCAGCAAGGCCGCCTGGTCTTCTTCGCCATGGGTGACGAACAGGTTGTGCACGCCGCCGGCATTGGCGGTGCTCGGCATGCCGAGCTTGCGGCCGGAGTAGGTGCCGAGGATGTACGACACCAACTCGCCTTTTTCGACGAACGGTTTGGCGTAGGTTGCCAGACCATCACCATCGAACGCCGCGCTGCCCATGGCACGCATCAAGTGTGGGCGCTCGTCGATGGTCAACCACTCCGGAAACAGCTTCTGCCCCAGCGTGCCTTCAAGGAAGGACGACTTGCGATACAGGCTGCCGCCGGAAATCGCCGACAGGAAACTGCCGAACAGGCCGCCCGCCAACTCTGCGGAAAACAGCACCGGCACCTCGCAGGTCGGCACCGGGCGCGCGCCCAGGCGGCTCGCCGCCCGTTGCGCGGCGCGCTGGCCGATGCTCACCGGATCGGCCAGCAAGTTGCCCTGACGGTTCACGTCGTACCAGTAATCACGCTGCATCTGCCCGTCGGCCTCGGCGATCATCACGCAGCTGAGGCTGTGGCGAGTCGACGCATAACCACCGATAAACCCGTGACTGTTGCCATAAACGCGGCAGCCCTGATGGGTGCTGAGGGTGGTACCGTCGGCGTTCTTGATCCGGCTGTCGGCGGCAAACGCTGCGGCTTCACAGGCCAGGGCCTGCTCGATGGCTTGCTCCGGCGTGATGTCCCACTGATGAAACAGGTCGAAATCCTGAAGATCCCGCGCCATCAACGCGGCATCCGCCAGGCCGGAGGCTTCGTCTTCGGAGGTGTGTTTGGCGATAGCCAGAGCAGCGGCCACCGTTTCGCGAATCGCTTCCGGACCGCTGGCCGACGTGCTGGCCGAGCCCTTGCGCTGGCCTACGTACAGGGTGATGCCAAAACCCTGGTCGCGGTTGAATTCGACCGTTTCGACTTCACGCTGGCGCACCGACGTCGAAAGGCCCTGCTCCAGGGAGACGGCCACTTCACAGGCGCTGGCCCCCTGGCGCCTGGCTTCAGCGATGATCTGCTCGACCTGTTCCTGCAGTGCCGGCAATGCTTGTGGGCCGACGCTTTCAACTGCACTCATGCTGTTCTCCACTCAAATTCTGCTTTCGGTAACGGTCATCGAGCGACCGGGCCGGACAAGCGGCCCCCGACTGGTTATCATGGCGGCGTTTCTTTGCGGACTGCCACCATGGTTGATTCTTACGACGACTCCCTCGATACGGGAGAAAAAAGCAAATCCCAGGTCAAACGCGAGCTGCATGCTCTGGTTGACCTCGGCGAGCGCCTTACAACGCTCAAGCCTGACTTGCTCAACAAACTGCCATTGACCGACGGATTGCGCCGGGCCCTGGCCGATGCACCCAAGCACACCGCGAACATCGCGCGTAAACGGCACCTTCAGTTCATCGGCAAACTGATGCGCGATCAGGACACTGACGCGATTCTGGTTCTGCTCGATCAACTCGATGCCTCCACCCGTCAATACAACGAACGCTTCCATAACCTGGAACGCTGGCGCGATCGTCTGATTGCCGGTGACGACGCCGTGCTGGAAAAATTCGTCGTCGAATACCCCGACGCGGATCGCCAGCAACTGCGCTCCCTGATCCGTCAGGCCCAGCATGAGGTTGCGCAAAACAAGCCTCCTGCTTCCAGCCGTAAAATCTTCAAGTACATCCGTGAGCTGGACGAGACTCAACGCGGACTGCGTTAAGTCATCGCAGCCCTTGTAGGTGCTGCCGAAGGCTGCGATCTTTGCTTTTTAAAGATCAAAAGATCGCAGCCTTCGACAGCTCCTGCAAAGGCGGTGTATCTCCTTACGACCCCGTGCCACCCACGGTGATCGCATCAATCTTCAGCGTTGGCTGGCCGACACCCACCGGCACCGACTGCCCATCCTTGCCACATGTGCCCACGCCGCTGTCCAGCGACAGATCATTTCCGACCATCGACACCTTGCTCATGGCTTCCGGCCCGTTGCCGATCAGGGTCGCGCCCTTGACCGGAGCGGTAATCTTGCCGTCCTCGATCAGGTACGCCTCGCTGGTGGAGAACACGAACTTGCCGCTGGTGATGTCCACCTGACCGCCGCCGAGGTTGGCGCAATAAATGCCGCGTTTCACCGAGGCGATGATTTCTTGCGGATCGCTTTCACCGGCGAGCATGTAGGTGTTGGTCATGCGCGGCATCGGCAGGTGCGCGTAAGACTCGCGACGACCGTTGCCGGTGCGGGCCACACCCATCAAGCGGGCGTTGAGCTTGTCCTGCATGTAGCCCTTGAGTACGCCGTTTTCGATCAGCGTGGTGCACTCTGTCGGCGTACCCTCGTCATCGACGCTCAACGAACCGCGACGACCGGCCAGGGTGCCGTCATCGACGATGGTACATAGCCTGGAGGCCACCATCTCGCCCATGCGACCGCTATAAGCCGAACTGCCCTTGCGGTTGAAGTCGCCTTCCAGACCATGACCGACGGCTTCGTGCAGCAGCACGCCCGACCAGCCGGAGCCGAGTACCACCGGCAAGGTACCGGCAGGAGCCGGAATGGCTTCAAGGTTGACCAGCGCCTGGCGCAACGCTTCACGGGCATAACCCATGGCGCGATCCTCAGCGAGGAAATAACGGTAATCGGTCCGACCGCCGCCGCCATGACCGCCGCGCTCGCGGCGACCGTTCTGCTCGACGATCACGCTGACGTTGAAACGCACCAGCGGACGTACATCCGCCGCCAGGCCACCGTCGGTGGACGCCACCAGAATCCGCTCCCAGACACCGGCCATGCTCACGGTGACCTGCTGGATACGTGGGTCAAGTGCCCGGGTCGCGGCGTCGACGCGCTTGAGCAAATCGACCTTTTCGGCACGGGTCAGCACTTCCAGGGGGTTGTCCGGCGCATACAGCTGCGCGACATCCTGGCTGGTGAATGCCTGCACCGTACCGTGCTGCCCGGCCCGGGAAATCGAACGGGCGGCACGCGCCGCCGCGCCCAAGGCTTCAAGGGTGATGGCATTGCTGTAGGCAAAACCGGTTTTCTCACCCGATTGCGCACGCACACCGACACCCTGGTCAAGGTTGAAGCTGCCTTCCTTGACGATGCCGTCTTCCAGCGCCCAGGACTCGGAGATCTGCCCCTGGAAATACAGGTCGGCGGCATCGATGCCCGGCCCGGCCAGATCGCCGAGCACGCCTTGCAGGCTCTCGATCGTGACGCCACCGGGCGCCAGCAGGTGTTCACTGACTGAGGACAACAACTCGCTCATATGCTTTACGCCTTAAATTCGTGTTTCTGATGCAGGCCGCTGGGCGCCCTGCGAGAAAAAGCGCCGGTGACTGGACACCGGCATCCGCGCCCGGATGGACGCCTGTTCGCTGCTGTCGCGTTCGGCCAGCAGCACGGCCTCGCCTTGATCCTGTTGTGCCAGCACACGCCCCCACGGGTCGACGATGGCGGCATGCCCGAAGGTTTCCCGCGGCCCCGGATGCGTGCCGCCCTGGGCAGCCGCGAGCACATAACATTGGGTCTCGATGGCCCGCGCACGAATCAGCACATCCCAATGCGCCGCGCCGGTCACCGCCGTGAAGGCCGAGGGCGCGGTAATCAGTTCCGCGCCGGCAGCGCGCAGTTCACTGTACAGCTCGGGAAAGCGCAGGTCATAGCAGACCGTCAGACCGACCCGGCCAACCGGTGTGTCCGCCACGACCACGCCGCTGCCATAAGCATAGTCATCGGACTCACGGTAACGGCCACGATTGTCCGCCACGTCCACGTCAAACAGGTGCAGCTTGTCGTAGCGCGCCACTGTTTCGCCATGATCATCGATCAGCAACGAACAGGCGTGCGCCTTCGCCGTCGGTTGATCCACCGGCGGCAACGGCAACGTGCCGGCCACTATCCATAACTTGAGGTCGCGTGCGGTCTGTTTCAACCAGGGCAGGATCGGGCCTTCGCCCAGCGCTTCGGCGCGCCCGATGTCGGCAACGTCGCGCCGGCCCATGGCGGCGAAATTTTCCGGCAATACCGCGAGTTTCGCGCCGCCGGCCGCCGCTTGTTCGAGCAGTCGACGGGCCTGGTCCAGATTGGTCAGCACATCGCTCTGGCTGACCATTTGAATCACCGCTACAGACATGGCCTTTTCCTTATTGAAATCAACACAGACCTTGTAGGAGCGAGCTTGCTCGCGATGGACGTGAACGATGACGCAGGCTGTCTGAAAAAACGCGTCGTATTCAAACTCATCGTCGGAACGCCGCCCGGAGCAAGCTCGCTCCTACAGGGGGGCGAGCCGCAATGGCCATGCTACTCCATAGGCCCGAAGTATGGTTTTTCAAAAAGCCTTGTCGAAGGTGATTTTCGGTTCTTTCCACGGCCCTTTGACGCTGTACTTCACACTGGCGAAACGGGAGACCCGGTCACCGATCAGCTTGTCGATCAGGAACAGTGCCCCGCCGACCGCCGGCGCACCGACGATCAGCGCGGCAATCGGCAGGTTATTGGTCACCGGCAAGGTCACCATCAGTTTCGCATCGATCTGATCGGCCACCATGTTCAGCGTGCCATCGAGTTCGATGGTGCTCGATGGGCCAGTCAGCTGGATCGGTTGACGGGTGACATACACACCATTCGTCCCGACCAGCAGCCCCTTGACCCGGTCATAACTCAGGCCTTTGCCGAACAGGTCGGAGAAGTCCAGGCGCAGCCGCCGGCCGATGGAGTTGAAGTTGAGCAAACCAAACACCCGCAGGGCCTGGGCACTGCCTTCGACTTCGACGAACTGGCCCTGATTGAGTGTCGCATCGAGCGAGCCGGAGAAACGCTTGGTCGCCACCCAGGCCGGCGAGCCGGGCCAGCGGCCATCGACATCCATATAAAAGTCCCGGCTGGTGACGCTCGGCGCAAACCCCCAGCCCTTGAGCACATCGGCCAGGTTCTTGCCGCTGATGCGGCCCTTGTACCAGCTGTTGCTGGCGCCCGGCACGCCTTCCCAGCCACCACTGCCCACCAGCAACATGCCCTTGAGTCCCAGATCCAGCGAGTTGAACACAATGCCGCTGGCCGTCGGACGAACCTTCAGCGACCAGGCACCGACCAGATCCTGGCCCTGGAATAACTGATTGATCGTGATGTCCATCGCGGGGATTTTCGTCGGGTCGACCGACGCCAGCGGATCCGGCGAGTTTTCATCGGCCAGTACGGTCGGGTCCGGTGCCGGCAGGCGCACGGTTTGCAGATTGATCGCGATTGGCGTGGCCTTCGAATCGGGCAGGTTGGCGCTGCCCTTGATCTGCTCGCTGTCGAGTTGCAGCGCCCAGGCGGAAGGTTTGCGCGCCAGCTGGATCGAAGCCTGATCAAGCGTGGTGCCGATACCGCTGAGCTTGCCCACCTTGAAATCCGCACCGCTGAGCAATTGCTTGGCGCTGCCGCCGGGGTCCTGCCCGGCGTATTTATCCACCAGATCCTTCCACGGGCCTACGTCCAGCTCAGACAACACGCCCCGTACCCGCAGGCCTTTGGTACCCGGCAATACGGCCTCGCCGCCGCCGAGGAACAAGTCCCCGCGACCCTCGGCGAAATTGCTGGCCGGGGCCGCAAACGTGAAACTCGCCAGATCTCCGTAGTTGACCCAATAGCGCCGCTCGTCGCCCTGCAACGTCATGCGAAACGTCGTGTCGCGCCCGGCATCGGCGGCCATGCCGAAGGGCGCAGGCAAATCGACCGCCACGCCCTTGAGGTTGGAGTTGACCTGCAATTGGCTGTCGGGGCCATCGAGGGTCAGTTGCAGGTGATAAGGGATCACGCCACTCACCGGCAGAGGCTGGGTCACCTTCAGCCAGTCGGTCAGTTTCTTGACCTCGACCTGGCCCGACGCAGTCACCCGGGTATTGAGCTTACCCGGGCTGCCATCGGCAAAAATCTGTGCAGTGACCGGCTTGTCGAATGCCCGGGCGCTGATGTTATGCCCGCTCAGGCCTTTGGCGCTGTCGAAACGGAAGTCACCTTTGAGCTGGGTCAACTCCAGCACCGGTTCGACCAGTTTCAAGCGTGCCTTGGCGGTCTTGAAGTCGACGAGGATCTTCGGTTCCTCGCCTTTTGCCAGCGGAATATCCAGCTTCAACTTGCCTGTCAGATCACCCTCGCCTTCCCAGCCGGCAAAAGTCGCCCCGGTGCCTATCGGCGCTTCCTGAAGGATTTTCAGGCCATCGCCCAAACCACCGGCAAATCCGCCATCGAGGAACAAATGAACGTTCTGCCCGGCAGGCGCATGGGGAATGTTGACGTAAATATCGCTGACCTGGGTGTCGAGCAACTGGCCTTTGCTGGCCAGGATCCGCACGCCGCTGTCTTCGACAAACACATCGCCGCTGACCTTGCTGACATGGGGCCAGCCCGGCTGGAAGGCCAGCTCGGCATCGTGAACCTTGAAGTACAGGCTGATGCTGCGATCGACGTCTGCGGCACCGTGGCTGAGCGACCCTTGATACTGGAAGAAGCCTTGATCCACCGCACCCTTGAGAATCGCCGTGCGCAGCCATTCATCCAGCGCCGGGCTGAGGACTGCCGGCAGGTACTTGGCGGTGTAGCGACCGTCGCCGTCCACCAGGCCAACCCGCAGGTCCATGTAGTCTTCCTGGGTGTCATCGAAATGCAGGCGAATCAGGAAGTCACCGGCAATCTTGCCCTCCTCACCCAGCACCTTCAGATACGGCGCAATCAGAGTGAAGCCTTCTTTGTCGAGTTTCCAGGTCAGCTGCGCATTGGCCTGAATGTACTGCCATGGCTTGGCGAAAATCGGGTCCAGGTGCAGCATGAAATCCTTGCTGTCCATACGCAGTTCGCCGTGCCCCAGGTCACCGCTGATGCTGCCGCTGACATTTCGCGCCGCCGGCGCACCGTGATAGGCATCGAAACCCACCTGGTCGAGGTTGGCGGCAAAGCTGAACTTGCTGTCGTCGGTGGCATTGGGTCGCACGTCGATCAATACATTGCGCAGTCCGCCCTTCACCTTGAGCCGCTCGACAACGGTGGCAAAGCCTTGCGGAAACGGCGCCAGGGCATTGAGCAGCGGCGTGAGCGGGGTCAGGTCGACCCGGTCGGCCTGTAGATGCCAGAGTTCTTCGGTCTTGTCGGTGGCGGCGCTTTGCTTGAGCTGCAAATGCGTTTCCCAGCGGACGTCGCCGAGGTTCATTGCCAGGGAATCCAGGGTCACCTGCATGCCTTCGGCACTGCGCTGGAAGTAACCATTGAGCGCCAGGTTGTTGATCTGGATCGGCTTGCGCTCGGCGTAGGCGCCCTTGAGTTGTGGCGCGTTCAAGCGCACTGCAGCGCTTTGCAAGACGCCTTTGCCCCAGGTCAGCCAAAGCTCGCCGCCGGCCTTGATCTCGGAGAAATTCCATTGCTGGCTGACGCGCTCGGGAAGCCACTTCGACCAGTCGCTTTGCGGCAGGCTCAGGTAGAACTCGGCTTCACCGTCCTGCCATTGGCTGGCTCGAATGCGGGTACGCAGGCTCATGGCCACAGGCTGGCCGTCGGGCAGGGTCAGGCGGGCGTCGAGCCGCTGCCGTGACGCACCGGTTTTCAGATTCAGGCCGACATAGGTCAGGGTCAGCGGCGACTGTGCAAACGGCTGCAAGGTCACCTGGCTGTCGAGTACCGACAGTTGCTGGATCATCTGCATGCGATCGAGCAACTGTTGCGGATCGATCGGTTGATCCTGTTGCACCGGCAAACCTTCGAGCGCCCATTGACCGTCGTCGCCCTCCTTGACGCTGATCTTCAGGCCGCTGAGTTCCAGATGAGCGATGCGCACCTCACGTGCCAGCAGACTGGCCCAAAGGTCCGGCACCGCGCGCACCTGATCCAGGTGCAGGGCATTGGCGCCTTCGCCGACGGTCACGTCGTGCGCCATCAATATGGGGGCGAATCCACGCCAGTTGCCTTCCAGTTCGCCGATTTGCAGCGGCATGCCCAAGGCATCGCTGGCTTTGGTTTCGATTTCGGCACGGTACTCGGCGACTAGCGGAGTCAGCTCCCGGCCAAGGCTGACGTAGAGCGCCATCAGCACCAAAACCAACGCGCACAGGCCCAGACCCCAGCGGGTCAGTGCGGCCAAAATGCGTGTCAGACGGTCCATGTCAGATGGCCCCCATGGCAAAAGTCTTGCAAAAAGCTGAGGCCAGCCATTCTCGAAAAATCACAACGAAACGCTTCAGAGCAGCACCACGTCGTATTGTTCCTGGGAATACATGGTTTCGACCTGGAATCGGATAGTGCGCCCGATAAACCCTTCCAGCTCGGCGACGTTGCCTGACTCTTCGTCGAGCAGGCGGTCGACAACTTTCTGGTTTGCCAATACACGATAGCCCTCCGCCTGATAGGCGCGAGCCTCACGCAGGATTTCACGAAAGATTTCGTAGCACACGGTTTCCGGCGTCTTGAGCTTGCCGCGGCCCTGACAGGCGTTGCACGGCTCGCACAAGACCTGTTCAAGGCTTTCGCGGGTGCGCTTGCGGGTCATCTGCACCAGGCCCAACTCGGTGATACCGATGATGTTGGTCTTGGCGTGATCGCGCTCCAGTTGCTTCTCGAGCGTGCGCAGCACCTGGCGCTGGTGCTCTTCATCTTCCATGTCGATGAAGTCGATGATGATGATTCCGCCGAGGTTGCGCAGGCGCAATTGACGGGCAATGGCCGTCGCGGCTTCGAGGTTGGTCTTGAAGATGGTTTCTTCGAGGTTGCGATGGCCGACGAACGCCCCGGTATTGACGTCGATGGTGCTCATGGCTTCCGCCGGGTCAACCACCAGATATCCGCCGGACTTGAGCGGAACCTTGCGTTCGAGGGCCTTCTGGATTTCGTCTTCGACGCCATACAGGTCGAAAATCGGCCGCTCGCCCGGGTAATGCTCCAGACGGTCGGCAATCTCCGGCATCAATTCGGCGACGAATTGCGTGGTCTTCTGGAAAGTTTCCCGGGAGTCGATGCGGATCTTCTCGATTTTCGGGCTCACCAGGTCACGCAGGGTGCGCAGCGCCAGACCGAGGTCTTCGTAGATCACGCTGGGCGCGCTGATGGTTTTGATCTGGGCGCTGATCTGATCCCAGAGCCTTCGCAGGTAGCGGATGTCCATGAGGATTTCATCGGCGCCGGCGCCTTCGGCTGCCGTACGCAGGATGAAACCGCCGGCCTCCTTGATACCTTCTTTGGCCACGCAATCGGTGACCACTTGCTTGAGGCGTTCGCGCTCGGCTTCGTCTTCGATCTTCAGGGAAATCCCGACATGGGCCGTGCGCGGCATGTACACCAGGTAGCGCGAAGGGATCGACAGCTGAGTGGTCAGGCGTGCGCCTTTGGAACCGATCGGGTCCTTGGTCACTTGCACCACCAGGCTCTGGCCTTCGTGCACCAGTGCGCTGATGCTCTCGACCGCCGGGCCTTCGCGCAGGGAAATTTCCGACGCATGAATGAACGCCGCACGGTCCAGGCCGATATCGACGAATGCCGCCTGCATCCCCGGCAATACCCGCACGACTTTGCCTTTATAGATGTTGCCGACGATCCCGCGCTTTTGCGTACGCTCGACGTGGACCTCTTGCAGGACACCGTTTTCGACCACCGCCACGCGCGACTCCATCGGCGTGATGTTGATCAGGATCTCTTCACTCATGGCAGGGTCTCGTTCAGGCATGTTCACGATAATGGCCGCATCTGTTCAGAACGTTGCTTAGTGTGCGTTCCGGGTTTGCCAACAGGGTATGCCGAAATGGCCGAGCAGTTCCGCGGTTTCGCAAAGCGGCAGTCCAACCACCGCTGAATAACTTCCATTGAGCCCGGCGACAAACACCGCACCCAGTCCTTGAATGCCATAACCGCCCGCCTTGTCCTGTGGTTCACCGCTGGCCCAGTAGGCCACGGCTTCATCACGACTGATATCCCGAAAACGCACGCGACTGGTGACAACCCGGGATTCGCAACGCTCGCCATCAAGTACCGCAATCGCGGTCAGGACTTCATGCTCACACCCTGACAACATCATCAGCATGGCGCAGGCATCCGCTTGATCAACCGGTTTGCCGAGAATTTTTCCATCAAGCACCACGGCGGTATCGGCACCGAGCACGCAGAACGGTTCGTCAGACACGACGCTGCCGCGCCCGGCCTCGGCCTTGCCGCGCGCCAGACGCTCGACATAGGTCGACGGGGATTCTTGATCTATAGGAGTTTCATCGATGTCCGCACTGACAGCGCAGAACGGAACGCCGATCTGCGTGAGCAATTCACGCCGGCGTGGCGAGCCAGAGGCGAGGTACAACCGTTTCATCAAGACCTCTCCCTGTCTAATGCCTGAGCGAATTAATTGATTTTGTAGCGTCGACGCAATCCGCGCAAACCGAAACTGATCCAGGGCCAGAGCAATGCACTGACCAGTGCCGGCAGCACCAGCGCCAGCGTCGGCTGACGATTGCCGGTCAAGGCACTGAGCCAGAGCTGTACAAGCTGGGCGAGGCCGAAGATCACCAGGATCACCAGACTCTGCTGCCACATCGGGAACATCCGCAAGCGTTGTTGCAGCGCCAGCACCAGATAGGTAATGAGCGTCAGGATCAAGGCATTCTGACCCAGCAAGGTACCGTAGAGCACGTCTTCAGCCAGCCCCAGGCAGAACGCCGTCACCATCCCGACGGTCTGCGGCAGGTTCAGCGCCCAGAATGCCAGCAACAAGGCCAGCCACAGCGGGCGCAGGATTTCCATGAATTGCGGCAGAGGTGAAACGCTCAGCAGCAGACCGACGGCGAACGTCAGCCAGACTATCCAGCCGTTTCGGGATGCTTTTACACCGCCCATTATTCTCTCCCCACTGGAGTGGCCGGCGCGGAGACTGGCGGTTTGGCGGCAGGCTTCGCGGCAGCGGGTTGCGCCGCCGGCGGTTTAGCCGCCGCAGGATGCGTGGCCGCAGGCTTGACTGGCGTGGTGGCTGGCTTGACGGGGGCAGTCGCTGCAGGCGCCGCCGTGGCAGGTATCGCCGGTGCGGCAGCCGGTGCAGCGGGGACCGCGGGGCTGACCAGTTTCGGAACCGTCGTCGGAATGGTCGGCCCACCGCCCTGTGCATCCAGGCTTTCCTGGGCCTGAGCGGCAGCGTTGACGCGCTCTTCGGCAGTCCGGTTGTCGCTGAATACCAGCAGCAAGTAGCGGCTGCGGTTCAAGGCGGCGGTGGGAACGGCTCGGACAATGGCAAACGGCTGGCCGGAATCGTGAACCACTTCCTTGACCGTCGCCACCGGGTACCCGGCCGGAAAACGTTGGCCGAGGCCGGAGCTGACCAGCAAGTCGCCTTCCTTGATGTCGGCGGTATCGGCCACATGCCGCAACTCGAGGCGCTCCGGGTTGCCGGTGCCACTGGCGATCGCCCGCAAACCGTTACGGTTCACCTGCACCGGAATGCTGTGGGTGGTGTCGGTCAGCAGCAGGACGCGAGAGGTGTAGGGCATCAACTCGACCACCTGGCCCATCAGGCCACGAGCGTCGAGTACCGGCTGACCGAGTACCACGCCGTCGCGCTCACCTTTATTGATGATGATGCGATGGGTGAAGGGGTTGGGGTCCATGCCGATCAACTCGGCCACTTCGACCTTCTCGTTGACCAGTGCCGAAGAGTTGAGCAACTCGCGCAGCCGCACGTTCTGCTCGGTCAGGGCGGCAAGCTTCTGCATGCGCCCCTGCAACAGCAGGTTCTCGGTCTTGAGTTTTTCGTTTTCGGCGACGAGTTCGGTCCGGCTGCCAAACTGACTGGCAACGCCGTCCCAGAGTCGTCCGGGCAGGTCGGTGATCCAGTAGGCGTCCATCAGCACCAGCGACATCTGGCTGCGTGCAGGCTTGAGCAGACTGAAACGGGCATCGACCACCATCAGCGCGACCGATAGCACGACCAGCACCAACAGGCGCACGCCCAGTGAAGGGCCCTTGGTGAAAAGCGGTTTAATAAGCCGCTCCTCCCAGGCAAATGTTCTGTTTATTCATACGGCAGCAATCCGGCCTGGATGCAGACTGACAGAAGATAAACGCGAACAGGCAGCACTGCAAAGTGCCGCCTGCGCGCTCAACAGCATAGAAGCGATCCGGCGACTTATTCGCTGGAAAGCAGGTCCATGGTGTGTTTATCCATCATTTCCAATGCACGGCCACCGCCGCGAGCAACGCAGGTCAGCGGGTCTTCGGCAACGATCACCGGCAGACCGGTTTCCTGGGCCAGCAACTTGTCCAGGTCACGCAGCAAGGCGCCACCACCGGTCAGTACCAGACCGCGCTCGGCGATGTCGGAAGCCAGTTCCGGAGGCGATTGCTCCAGGGCGCTTTTCACGGCCTGAACGATGGTTGCCAGGGACTCTTGCAAAGCTTCCAGCACTTCGTTGGAGTTCAGGGTGAATGCGCGTGGAACGCCTTCGGCCAGGTTACGGCCACGAACGTCGACTTCGCGAACTTCGCCGCCCGGGTAGGCCGTGCCGATTTCCTGTTTGATGCGCTCGGCGGTGGATTCACCGATCAGGCTGCCGTAGTTGCGACGCACATAGGTGATGATCGCTTCGTCGAAGCGGTCGCCGCCAACGCGGACGGATTCGGCGTAAACCACACCGTTCAGGGAGATCAGCGCGATTTCGGTGGTACCGCCACCGATATCCACGACCATCGAACCGCGGGCTTCTTCAACCGGCAGGCCGGCACCGATCGCAGCGGCCATTGGCTCTTCGATCAGGAACACTTCACGGGCACCGGCGCCAAGGGCCGATTCGCGGATGGCGCGACGCTCAACCTGGGTGGATTTGCATGGAACGCAGATCAACACACGCGGGCTAGGCTGCAGAAAGCTGTTTTCGTGAACCTTGTTGATAAAATACTGCAGCATTTTTTCGCACACGCTGAAGTCGGCGATTACGCCGTCCTTCATCGGACGAATGGCAGCAATGTTGCCCGGAGTACGGCCGAGCATGCGCTTGGCTTCGGTGCCGACAGCAACGACACTTTTCTGGTTACCGTGTGTCCGAATGGCCACAACGGAGGGCTCATTCAGGACGATACCGCGCTCGCGCACGTAAATAAGGGTGTTGGCAGTGCCCAGGTCAATGGAAAGATCGCTGGAAAACATGCCACGCAGTTTCTTGAACATGGGAAAGGGACCCTAGGCAACGCGTGGGTAAAAAAGTGCGGCAAACTCTAACAACGACAGGGATTTTGGGCAAGGCGCCAATATGTTAAATTGGACGCTTTTCTGTGCACCAAGCCCCACAATCGCGGCCTTATGACCGTAGAAGTGCGGTAGTGTTCCGACAATCTAACACACGGACGCAGTCCGTTTTGTTTTCCACTGGAGAATCCCAATGGCGCTAGAACGCTCCGACGTGGAAAAAATCGCTCATCTGGCCTGTCTGGGCCTCAATGATGCCGATCTTCCACACATCACTTCGGCCCTCAACAGCATTCTCGGGCTGGTCGACGAAATGCAGGCGGTCAATACCGACGGTATCGAACCGCTGGCCCACCCGCTGGAAGCAAGCCAGCGCCTGCGCGCGGACGTCGTGACCGAGACCAATAACCGCGAGGCCTACCAGTCCATCGCACCAGCGGTCGAAAACGGCCTGTACCTGGTTCCGAAAGTCATCGACTAAAGGGAAAGAGCCTGCAATGCATCAATTGACTCTGGCCGAGATCGCCCGCGGACTCGCCGATAAAAAGTTTTCCTCCGAAGAACTGACCAAAGTCCTGCTGGCGCGCATCGCCCAGCTCGACCCACAGCTCAACAGTTTCATCAGCCTCACCGAAGACCTGGCGCTGACGCAGGCGAAAGCCGCTGACGCCCGCCGGGCCAATGGTGAGAGCGGCGCCCTGCTCGGCGCGCCGATCGCCCACAAAGACCTGTTCTGCACCCAGGGCATTCGCACCAGTTGCGGCTCGAAGATGCTCGACAACTTTAAAGCACCGTACGACGCCACCGTCGTCGCCAAGCTGGCCGCCGCCGGGGCCGTGACCCTGGGCAAGACCAACATGGACGAATTCGCCATGGGTTCGGCCAACGAGTCGAGCTACTACGGCGCGGTGAAAAACCCGTGGAATCTGGAACACGTGCCGGGCGGTTCGTCCGGTGGTTCGGCGGCGGCGGTGGCCGCTCGTCTGTTGCCGGCAGCCACCGGCACCGACACCGGCGGTTCGATCCGTCAGCCGGCGGCCCTGACCAACCTCACCGGCCTGAAACCGACATACGGTCGAGTTTCGCGCTGGGGCATGATCGCCTACGCCTCCAGCCTCGATCAGGGCGGCCCATTGGCCCGTACGGCCGAAGACTGCGCGATTTTGTTGCAAGGCATGGCCGGGTTCGATCCGAACGACTCCACCAGCATCGATGAGCCCGTGCCGGACTACAGCGCCAGCCTCAACGGCTCGCTGCAAGGCCTGCGCATCGGTGTGCCGAAGGAATATTTCAGCGCCGGTCTCGACCCGCGCATCGCCGAGCTGATCCACAACAGCATCAAGGAGCTGGAAAAGCTCGGTGCCGTGATCAAGGAAATCAGCCTGCCGAACATGCAGCACGCGATTCCGGCGTACTACGTGATCGCCCCGGCGGAAGCCTCTTCCAACCTGTCGCGTTTCGACGGCGTGCGCTTCGGCTATCGCTGCGAAGACCCGAAAAACCTGGAAGACCTGTACAAGCGCTCCCGTGGCGAAGGCTTCGGCGTGGAAGTACAGCGCCGGATCATGGTCGGTGCCTACGCGCTGTCCGCCGGTTACTACGATGCCTACTACCTCAAGGCGCAGAAGATCCGGCGCCTGATCAAGAACGACTTCATGGCGGCCTTTAATGAAGTCGACATCATCCTCGGCCCAACCACGCCGAACCCGGCCTGGAAGCTCGGCGCCAAGAACAGCGACCCGGTCGCTGCGTACCTGGAAGACGTCTACACCATCACCGCCAACCTCGCCGGTCTGCCGGGCCTGTCGATGCCGGCCGGTTTTGTCGACGGTCTGCCGGTCGGCGTGCAACTGCTGGCCCCGTATTTCCAGGAAGGTCGCCTGTTGAACGTTGCCCACCAGTATCAGCTCAACACTGACTGGCACACCCGCACCCCAACCGGCTTCTGAGGAGACACACATGCAATGGGAAGTCGTGATCGGGCTGGAGATTCACACCCAGCTCACCACCCGGTCGAAAATCTTTTCCGGTAGTTCCACCACGTTCGGCTCGGAGCCGAACACCCAGGCCAGCCTGATAGACCTGGGCATGCCCGGCGTGCTGCCGGTGCTGAACCAGGAAGCGGTGCGCATGGCGGTGATGTTCGGTCTGGCGATTGACGCCGAGATCGGCCAGCACAACGTGTTCGCCCGTAAAAACTACTTCTACCCGGACCTGCCCAAGGGCTACCAGATCAGCCAGATGGAATTGCCGATCGTCGGCAAGGGCCACCTGGACATCGCCCTGGAAGACGGCACGGTCAAACGTGTCGGCATCACCCGCGCGCACCTGGAAGAAGACGCCGGCAAAAGCCTGCACGAAGAATTCAGCGGCGCCAGCGGCATCGACCTGAACCGTGCCGGCACGCCGTTGCTGGAAATCGTTTCCGAACCGGACATGCGCAGCGCCAAGGAAGCCGTGGCTTACGTCAAGGCAATCCACGCGCTGGTGCGTTACCTGGGGATTTGCGACGGCAACATGGCCGAAGGCTCGCTGCGTTGCGACTGCAACGTATCGATCCGTCCGAAAGGCCAGGTCGAGTTCGGCACCCGCTGCGAGATCAAGAACGTCAACTCGTTCCGCTTCATCGAAAAAGCGATCAACAGCGAAATCCAGCGTCAGATCGAGCTGATCGAAGACGGCGGCAAGGTGATCCAGCAGACCCGCCTGTACGATCCGAACAAGGACGAAACCCGTCCGATGCGCAGCAAAGAGGAAGCCAACGACTACCGTTACTTCCCTGATCCGGACCTGCTGCCAGTCGTGATCGAAAACACCTTCCTCGACGACGTGCGCGCCACCCTGCCGGAATTGCCGCCGCAGAAGCGCGAGCGCTTCCAGGCGCAGTTCGGCCTGTCGGCGTACGACGCCAACGTGCTGGCCACCAGTCGCGAGCAGGCGGACTACTTCGAGAAGGTCGCAAGCATCAGCGGCGACGCCAAGCTGGCGGCGAACTGGGTGATGGTCGAGTTGGGCAGCCTGCTCAACAAGCAAGGCCTGGACATCGAACAGTCGCCGGTTTGCGCCGAGCTTCTGGGCGGCATGCTGCTGCGCATCAAGGACAACACCATCTCCGGCAAAATCGCCAAGGTGGTGTTCGAAGCGATGGCCAACGGCGAAGGCAGCGCGGACGAGATCATCGACAAGCGCGGCCTCAAGCAAGTGACCGACACTGGCGCGATCTCGGCGGTGCTGGACGAAATGCTCGCGGCCAACGCCGAGCAGGCCGAACAATACCGCGCGGCAGACGAAGCCAAGCGCGGCAAGATGTTCGGCTTCTTCGTCGGTCAGGCCATGAAAGCTTCCAAAGGCAAGGCCAACCCGCAACAGGTCAACGAACTGCTGAAAAGCAAGCTCGAAGGCTGATGAGAATGGAGCCAGCCCGGCAATCTGGCTCCATTCCCCTGTGGGAGCGGCGGTGCGACGATTCGACTTGCTCGCGAATGCTGTTCGGCACTCAACACAAAGTTGACTGTCAGAATGCATTCGTCGGAACGCCGCCCGGAGCAAGCCCGCTCCCACATTTGTTTTTGGAAGCTTTAAATGAAGCGTCTACTTGGATTATGCGCCCTCCTCTCGCTCCTGGCCGGTTGCGCCAGCACCGACACCGTCGATCCGCATGGTTACGACAAAACCGGCGTGGCTTCGTACTACGGCGCCAAACACCAAGGCAAACGCACCGCCAACGGCGAGCGTTTCAACATGAATTCCATGACCGCCGCCCATCGCCAGCTACCCTTCGGTACAAGGGTGAAGGTCACCAATCTGAATAACGACAAATCCTGCGTGGTGCGCATCAATGATCGCGGGCCGCACACCCGGGGCCGCCTGATCGACCTGTCCAAGGAAGCCGCCGAGCGCCTGGGCATGCTGCGCAGCGGCACCGCGCGGGTTCGCGTGCAAGCCCTCGACGACTGACCGATGGAGCCCCGACCATTTTCGGACTAGCCGATTTACCCCTGATCAGCGTGATCGAATTGCTCAGCGGATTGCTCCTGCTGATTGTCGGCGCCGAATTGATGGTGCGCGCCGCCGTACGCATTGCCGCGAGGTTGCACATACGCCCGTTGATCATCGGCCTGACCATCGTCGCCCTCGGCAGCAGCGCACCGCAAATGGCGGTCAGCTTGCAGGCGACACTGGCGCACAATGCCGACATCGCCGTCGGCAGCGTGATCGGCAGCAGCATTTTCAACATCCTCGTCACCCTCGGGCTGTCCGCCCTGATCATTCCTTTGCGGGTTTCCCGGCAACTGGTGCGCCTGGATATTCCACTGATGATCGGTGCCAGCCTGCTGGTGTTCGTACTCGCCTGGAATGAAGAACTGACCCGTGTCGACGGCATGATGCTGCTGACGGCACTGGCGATTTACCTGGGGTTGCTGCTGCGCCAGTCACGACACTCTGCACGCCCGGTATCGAGCCATGACCATCATGCGCAAGCGCCATGGCTGAGCAGCCTGCTGATGATCGTCGCCGGGCTGGCGATGCTGGTGTACGCCGGGCACTTGCTGCTGGGCGCCGCGGTTGCGGTCGCCACCGATCTTGGTTTGTCGGAGCGGATCATCGGCCTGACCATCGTCGCCGTCAGCACCTCACTGCCTGAGCTCGCCACTTCGTTGATCGCGGCGATGCGCGGCGAACGTGATATCGCCGTGGGCAACGTGATTGGCAGCAACCTGTTCAACCTCCTGGGCGTGCTCGGTTTTACTGCGCTGGTGGCACCGTCGCCACTGTCGGTGTCGCCCAATGCCCTGGATTTCGACCTGCCGGTGATGCTCGGCGTCGCGGCGCTGTGCCTGCCGGTGTTCTACTCCGGTTACCGGGTGACCCGCGCCGAAGGCCTGCTGTTTCTGGGTTTGTACCTGGCGTACGGGCTGCACGTGGTGTCGTTCACCACCGGCATGCCACTGGCCGGCAAGCTGGAACACCTGATGCTGTTTTTCGTCCTGCCGGCGCTGGTGGCGTTTTTGCTGTTCACGTCACTACGCGCCTGGCATCGCCAACACCATAAGAAGGAAGTCCCATGACCGAGAATAAAAAAAACGGCGTTGAAGTTCGTCGCCAAGTAATGGGCGACGCCTTCGTCGACCGCGCACTGGGCAACGCCACCGAGTTCACCCAGCCACTGCAGGACTTTGTCAATGAACACGCCTGGGGCGGCGTGTGGAATCGCGAAGGCCTGCCGCTGAAAACCCGCAGCCTGATCACCCTCGCCGCCCTGACCGCGCTCAAGTGCCCGCAGGAATTGAAAGGTCACGTGCGTGGGGCCTTGAACAACGGCTGCACCGTGGAGGAAATTCGCGAGGCGTTGCTGCATTGCGCGGTGTATGCCGGCGTGCCGGCGGCGATTGATGCGTTTCGCGCGGCGCAGGAAGTGATCGACAGCTATCAGCAACCTGAGTGAATCATTGAAATTCAGGTTGCCTGATCTGGCGCCATCGCGAGCAAGCTCGCTCCCACAGGGGGCTTCGGTGTGAACAGAGTTTGATTAACAACAACGAAACCTGTGGGAGCGAGCTTGCTCGCGATGAGGCCCTGAAGAACGCCACAAACTCCAGGGTCAGATCCACCCACCCCACTGCAACAAAAAGATCCCGACGTTGGTGGTGACCGCCGCCATCAGTGTGGTGATCACGATAATCGCCGCCGCCAGTTCATGATTGCCCTCGGCCGCCCGCGCCATGACAAAACTGGCAGCGGCGGTCGGGCTGCCGAAGTACAGAAACAGAATCCCCAATTCCGCGCCGCGAAAACCCCACAACCACGCGCCCAGCGTCGCCAGCACCGGCAAGCCGATCATTTTCACCAGGCTTGAACTCAGCGCCATGTTGCCGCTTTTGCGCAGCGCCGCCATGGACAAGGTGCCGCCGATGCAGATCAGTGCCAGTGGCAAGGTGGTCTGTGCCAGATACTGGCCGGAGGTCTCCAGCCACCCTGGCAAGCCGATCTTGAAATAGGCGAAAGGCGCCGCCGCCATCACGCTGAGGATCAGCGGATTGCTCAACACGCTTTTGCAGATGCTCCACGGGTCGGACTTGATCACCGGGCTGTACACCGCCAGGACGATGGTCGAGAGCGTGTTGTAAAACAGGATCACCAGCGCCGCGAGGATCGCCCCGAGGGAAATCCCGTAGTCACCGTACATGCTGGCCGCCAGCGCCAGGCCGATCACCCCGTTGTTACCGCGAAAGGCGCCCTGGGTGTAGATCCCCCGATCTTCCCGCGGACACTTCCAGATCGCCCAGCCCCAGGCGATGGCAAAGCCGACCAGGGTCGCGAGGGAGAAATAGATCAGCAGCGCCGGCTGCAACGCCGCGTGCAGGTCGGCATGCAGAATGCCCAGAAACAGCAGCGCCGGCATGGTGACGTTGAACACCAGGGCCGACGCCGTGTGGATGAAATTGTCGTTGATCCAGTCGATGCGCTTGAGCAGCACACCCAGAAACAGCATGGCAAATACCGGCGCGGTGATGTTCAGGGTTTCGAGGAAAATTGCCAGCATGCCGGAGAGGACCTTGGGGTGGGCGTCGTTAGGGAGCTAATGATAAGCCACCAAGTCCTTCGGTGTCTGGTCGACCGCCTTCACGAGCAAGCCCGCTCCCACAGGTTCAGCGCAATCCTTGTGGGAGCGGGCTTGCTCGCGGAGAACGATAACGCGGTCTTACGTGATCGGCGCCGGGTTGAACAGGGTGATGTCGTTATGCAGCTTGTGCTGCTCCGCCCACGTCTGCTTCTTGCCGCTGGCCACGTCCAGGTAGTAGTGGAACAGCTCCCAGCCCAGCTCTTCAATGGAAGCGCGGCCGGTGGCAATGCGCCCGGCGTCGATGTCGATCAGGTCCGGCCAGCGCTGCGCCAATTCAGTCCGGGTCGAGACCTTGACCACCGGTGCCATGGCCAGCCCATAAGGCGTGCCGCGACCGGTGGTGAACACGTGCAGGTTCATCCCCGCCGCCAACTGCAACGTCCCACAGACAAAGTCGCTGGCCGGCGTCGCACAGAAGATCAGGCCTTTTTCCTTAAAGCGCTCGCCAGGGCCGAGCACGCCGGTGATCGCGCTGCTGCCGGATTTGACGATCGAGCCCAACGACTTCTCGACAATGTTCGACAGCCCGCCCTTCTTGTTCCCCGGCGTGGTGTTGGCGCTGCGATCCGCTTCACCCTTGGCCAGGTAACGGTCGTACCAGTCCATTTCCCGCACCAGCTCCTGAGCGACTTCCTTGGTCTGCGCGCGGGACGTCAGCAGGTAGATCGCGTCGCGCACTTCGGTGACTTCGGAGAACATCACCGTCGCACCCGCACGCAGCAACAGATCCGATGCGTAACCCAGCGCCGGGTTGGCGGTGATGCCGGAGAACGCATCACTGCCGCCACACTGCATGCCGAGAATCAGCTCGGACGCCGGCACGGTTTCCCGGCGACGTTGATCGAGCTTCTTCAAACGGGTTTCGGCCAGTTCCATGATCTGCTCGATCATCTCGGTGAAGCCGTGGCTGGCGTCCTGCAAGCGGTACAGCCATGGCTCGCTCAAATCCACCGAACTGTCGTTCTCGTGCATCACCTGCCCGGCCTGCATTTTCTCGCAGCCCAGGCTGATCACCAGCGCTTCGCCGCCCAGGTTCGGGTTGCGCGCCAGGTTGCGCACCGTGCGAATCGGGATGTACGCGTCGGTGGCGGTGATCGCCACGCCACAGCCGTAGCTGTGGGTCAGGGCCACCACGTCATCGACGTGCGGGTACTTGGGCAGCAACTCGGCCTTGATGCGCTTGACCGCATGATCGAGCACGCCGGTCACACATTGCACGGTGGTGGTGATGCCGAGAATGTTGCGCGTGCCGACGGTGCCGTCAGCGTTGCGATAGCCCTCGAAAGTGAAGCCTTCCAGCGGTGCTTGTGCGGCGGGCACGTCAGTGGACAGCGGCAGGCTGTCCAGCGGTGGCGCGGTCGGCATGCACAGTTGATCTTCCTTGACCCAGCTGCCGCGGGGAATCGGCTGCAAGGCATAGCCAATGACCTGGCCGTAACGAATCACCTGGGCACCCTCGGGAATGTCCTCCAGGGTGACCTTGTGGCTCTGTGGCACGAAGTCCACGGTCACCAGGCCGTCCGCAAATTCGGTACCGGCCGGTACGCCCTGATCGTTGACCACGATCACTACGTTATCCCGCTCGTGCAGGCGGATGTAGCGCGGCGAGTCGGAATGTTCAATCAACTGCATGACGCCGCTCCTCAGGAATGCGCTTGAGATAATTTGCCAGGGGCTTCAGTACCATTCGCGGGAGGCTCTTTGAGCACCACACGCTTGATCGGACCCACGATCACCAGGTAGCTGAACACCGCGACCAGCGCGTTGCAACCGACGAACACCAGCGCCCACTTGAACGAACCGGTGGAGCTGATGATGTAGCCGATGACGATCGGGGTGGTGATCGAAGCCAGGTTGCCGAAGGTATTGAACAGGCCACCGCTCAGACCGGCGATCTGCTTGGGCGAAGTATCGGACACCACGGCCCAGCCCAGTGCACCAACACCTTTGCCGAAAAACGCCAGAGCCATGAAGCCGACGACCATCCATTCTACGTCCACGTAGTTGCAGGCCACGATGCTGCTGGAGACCAGCAGGCCCGCAATGATCGGCGCCTTGCGGGCGAAAGTCAGGGAATGGCCTTTGCGCAACAGGTAATCGGAAATCACCCCGCCGAGCACACCACCGATGAAGCCGCAGATCGCCGGCAAGGACGCGATGAAACCGGCCTTGAGGATGGTCATGCCACGCTCCTGCACCAGGTACACCGGGAACCAGGTCAGGAAGAAGTAAGTGATGCCATTGATGCAGTACTGGCCCAGGTACACGCCGAGCATCATGCGGTTGGTCAGCAGTTGGCGGATGTAGTCCCACTTCGGACCGTCGCTCTTCTTGCCTTTGCCCTTGTCCTGGTCCATGTCGACCATGCCGCCGTTGTCGGCAATGTGCTTGAACTCGGCATCGTTGATCATCGGATGCTGGCGCGGGCTGTAGATCACTTTCAGCCAGATCCCGGAGAAGATGATGCCGATCACGCCCATGACGATGAACACGTGCTGCCAGCCGAAGCTGTAGACGATCCAGCCCATCAGCGGTGCGAACAACACGGTGGCAAAGTACTGAGCCGAGTTGAAGATCGCCGAGGCAGTGCCGCGTTCAGCAGTCGGAAACCAGGCGGCGACGATGCGCGCGTTGCCGGGGAAGGATGGCGCTTCGGCCAGGCCGACCAAAAAGCGCAGCATGAACAGCGCGACCACTGCGGTGGACATGCCGAACTCGCCGACATAACCCTGCAACACGGTGAACAGCGACCAGGTGAAGATGCTCAGTGCATAGATTTTTTTCGAACCGAAACGGTCCAGCAACCAGCCACCGGGGATTTGCCCGGCCACGTAGGCCCAACCGAATGCGGAGAAGATGTAGCCAAGGGTAACGGCGTCGATGCCCAGGTCTTTCTGCAGGCTGGAGCCGGCGATGGCGATGGTAGCCCGGTCGGCGTAGTTGATCGTGGTCACCAGAAACAGCATGAGCAGGATCAGATAGCGGACGTGAGTCGGCTTGGTCGATTGCATGTAGATGTACTCCCACTGATTATTTTTATGCGCGGGTGAATCTTTGTTTCCCCTGTAGGAGCGAGCTCTGCTCGCGATGGTGGTCAACGATGACGCGGGGCATCAGGTTTACCGCCGCGACCTCACGACCATCGCGAGCAAGCTCGCTCCTACAACAGGGATGTTGCGTTACGAACCGATGTAAGAGGTCTTCACGACCGTGTAGAACTCTTGCGCATAGCGACCTTGCTCACGTGATCCATAGGATGAACCTTTACGCCCACCGAACGGAACGTGGTAATCCACACCGGCGGTCGGCAGGTTGACCATCACCATCCCGGCCTGGGAGTGGCGCTTGAAGTGGCTGGCGTACTTCAGCGAGGTGGTGGCAATACCCGCCGACAGCCCGAACTCGGTGTCGTTGGCCATGGCCAGCGCGGCTTCGTAATCGGCGACGCGGACGATGTTGGCCACCGGGCCGAAGATCTCTTCGCGGCTGATGCGCATCGACGCTTCGCTGTCGGCAAACAGGGTCGGCGCGAGGAAGTAGCCCTCGGTGTCGCAGGTCACCAGACCACCGCCGCTGACCAGTCGTGCACCTTCGGACTGGCCGATGTCGATGTACTTCATGTCCTGTTCAAGTTGCACTTGCGAGACCACCGGACCGATATCGGTGCCAGCCTTCAACGCGTGGCCGACCTTGATCGACTTCATGCGCTCGGCCATGGCTTCGACGAACTTGTCGTGGATGCCGGCAGTGACGATAAAGCGACTCGAAGCCGTGCAACGCTGGCCGGTGGAGTAGAACGCGCTCTGTACCGACAGCTCGACCGCTTGCTTGAGGTCGGCATCGTCGAGAATGATCTGCGGGTTCTTGCCGCCCATTTCCAGCTGCACCTTGGCCTGACGCGACACGCAGTTCACAGCGATCTGACGACCGACACCGACCGAACCGGTGAAGCTGATGCCATCGACTTTCGGGCTGTTGACCAGCGCTTCGCCGACTACGCGACCGCTGCCCATCACCAGGTTGAACACGCCGGCCGGGAAACCTGCGCGGGAAATGATTTCCGCCAGGGCCCAGGCGCAACCCGGTACCAAATCCGCGGGTTTGAGCACGACGCAGTTGCCGTAGGCCAGGGCCGGGGCGATTTTCCACGAAGGGATCGCGATCGGGAAGTTCCACGGGGTGATCAGACCGACCACGCCCAAGGCTTCGCGAGTGACTTCAACGTTGACGCCCGGACGTACCGACGGCAGGTAGTCGCCGGACAGACGCAGGCATTCACCGGCGAAGAACTTGAAGATGTTGCCGGCGCGGGTCACTTCGCCGATGGCTTCGGGCAGGGTCTTGCCCTCTTCCCGGGCCAGCAGGGTGCCGAGTTCTTCGCGACGGGCGAGGATTTCAGTGCCGACTTTATCCAGGGAATCGTGGCGCGCCTGGATGCCGGAAGTGGACCATGCCGGGAACGCGGCACGGGCGGCATCGATGGCTGCGTTGACCTGGGCCAGGTCAGCCTTGGCGTAATCGCCGATGGCATCGGTCAGTTCGGACGGGTTGATGTTGGTCGAGTAATCGCCGCCGGAAACCCACTCGCCGTTGATGTAGTTATCGAAACGCTTTGCATCTGCCACTTTAAGATCTCCTCACGCAAAAAGCCGCTGATTGCTCAGCGGCCTTACTTAATCGGATGTGTTACTGCGCACCCTGCTTGTCGATCAGCGCGGCGAGCATTTCATACTCTTCGCCGGTCAGATCGGTCAGCGGTGCACGAACAGGACCCGCGTCGTAGCCGGCAATTTTTGCCCCGGCCTTGACGATGCTCACGGCATAACCGGCCTTGCGGTTACGGATGTCCAGGTACGGCAGGAAGAAGTCGTCGATGATCTTGCCGACGGTGGCGTGATCTTCGCGAGCGATCGCGTGGTAGAAGTCCATCGCGGTTTTCGGGATGAAGTTGAACACCGCCGAGGAGTAGACCGGCACGCCCAGTGCCTTGTAGGCCGCGGCGTAGACTTCGGCGGTCGGCAAGCCACCCAGGTAGCTGAAGCGATCACCGAGGCGGCGACGGATCGACACCATCAACTCGATGTCACCCAGGCCATCCTTGTAGCCGATCAGGTTCGGGCAGCGCTCGGCCAGGCGTTCCAGCAGCGGCGCGGTCAGGCGGCAGACGTTACGGTTGTAGACCACCACGCCGATGTTGACCGATTTGCACACGGCTTCAACGTGGGCGGCAACGCCGTCCTGGCTGGCTTCTGTCAGGTAGTGCGGCAGCAGCAACAGGCCCTTGGCGCCCAGGCGCTCGGCTTCCTGTGCGTATTCAATGGCCTGACGGGTCGAACCGCCCACGCCGGCCAGGATTGGCACGCTGGTGGCGCAAGTGTCGACCGCCGTCTTGATGATTTCCGAATATTCGCTGGCCGCCAGAGAGAAGAACTCACCGGTGCCGCCCGCGGCGAACAGCGCCGAGGCGCCGTATGGGGCCAGCCATTCGAGACGCTTGATATAACCCGCGCGATTGAAGTCGCCCTGAGCATTGAAATCGGTGACCGGGAAAGACAGCAGACCGGAAGAGAGGATGGACTTCAGTTCTTGTGGATTCATTATTCGAACACCCTGGATAGCGACGTTGTGTGAGAAAACCGTTCAGCCTGCGCTGAAGTTGTAGGTCATCGTACAACTTAAAATACAACCGTCAACTGCATTTCATCGCAGGGGGTAAAAATTGTTCGACACGAATACGCAAAACCCTTGTTTTAGAGAGCTTACGCGGAAGAGAACAGGGATGATCACATCTCGAAAAACAGGTGTTCAGGAGATACGTTGTCGGAAGATTCTGGCGAGGGATGGAGGCTGACTGTAGATTTTGTGGGATGGCTTACGGCCTCTTCGCGAGCAAGCCCGCTCCCACATTTGAATTTCTGCGAACTCACAATTTGTGAACGACACAGATCAAGTGTGGGAGCGGACTTGCTCGCGAAGGCAATCTGTCAGTCCAACACAGGATTGGATCAGCACACTCAGCCCCGCTGCGCCTCAGCCTCTTCATGGGCATGGCGCAACCGTTCACGACTGTTGGTCAGGTGCAGACGCATGGCGGCCCGGGCCGCATCGGAATCCTGACGGGCAATGGCGTCGTAGATTTCCTCGTGCTCACGGCTCAGACGCCCCATGTAGTGCTGCTGGTCGTCATGGGCCAGGCGCGCGGAATTCAACCGTGTGCGCGGGATAATGCTGGTGCCCAGGTGGGTCATGATGTCGGTGAAATAACGGTTGCCTGTGGACAGCGCTATTTCGAGGTGGAAGGCGAAGTCCGAAGCCACGGCGTCACTGGCGTGGGCGGCGCTTTCATTCAACGCATCGAGGGCGGCGCGCATGTTGGCCAGTTGTTCCGGACTGCGGCGTTGCGCCGCCAGGCCGGCGGACTCCACTTCCAGGCTGATGCGCAGTTCCAGAATCGCCAGCACATCACGCAAGGTCACCACGGTCGCCGGGTCGATACGAAAGCCACTCGGGCTCGGCGTGTCGAGCACGAAGGTGCCGATGCCATGGCGGGTTTCCACCTGGCCGGCCGCCTGCAGACGGGATATCGCTTCGCGCACCACCGTGCGGCTGACACCATGGGCATCCATGATGGCCGACTCGGTGGGCAACTTGTCGCCACGCTTGAGATGACCGTCGCGGATCTGCTCGGACAGCACCGTCACCAGTTCCTGAGCGAGGCTGCGGCGCTTGCGTGGGAGGCGTGGTGTGTTGATCGGGTTTTCCATGGTGAACATCGGTCTCGAAAAGTTCGGCGGCTGAAAGCGCATCATAGCGCAACGCGGTTGTACGATCACCACCGCCCCATGTAGGAGCGAGCTTGCTCGCGATGGAGGCTAACGATAACGCGTGCTTTCTGAATAAACGCGGCGCTTTCAAGTCCATCGCGAGCAAGCTCGCTCCTACAAGGAATCGGGGGTATTTACGCGGTCACGGCCTGGTCCACCAGATGGCCATTCTCGATACGAACGTGCCGCGGATGGAAGCGCTTGAGGCTGCTGCGATGGCCGACGCTGACAATGCTCAGCCCCGGCAATTCATCGATCAGCGCCTGGTACAGCGTGGCCTCGTCTTCTTCGTCCATCGCCGAGGTCGCTTCGTCCATGTACAGCCATTGCGGTGCATAAAGCAGCGCACGGGCAAAGGCCAGGCGCTGTTGCTCACCCGGAGACAACATGCGCTGCCAGTGGTTGGCTTCGTCGAGACGGGCAATCAGGTGCGGCAAGCGACAGGTTTCCAGCACCTGCACGTAGCGCTCGTTCGGATAGGTATCGCCGGGCTGTGGATAACTGAGGACATCACGCAGGGTGCCAATCGGCAGATACGGTTTTTGCGGCAGGAACAGGTAACGCGCCGATGGCAGGCGAATACTGCCGTGGCCGGCCGGCCACAGATGTCCCATTGCCCGCAGCAGGGTCGACTTGCCACTGCCGGAACGACCGCTGAGCATCACACGCTCGCCCTCCTCCACGGTCATGTCGGTGTTGGTCAGCAGGTGACGACCGTCCGCCAGGTCGAGGCCGAGGTTGTGCACCTTCAGGACGGAGCCCGAATTCTGCACGTCGATCGCTGGCGCACGCTCTTCGTTGTCACGCATGGCCTGGTGGAAGCTCAGCAGACGATCGCAGGTGGCGCGCCAGGAAGCGAGGCTCTGGTAGGCACTGATGAACCAGCTGAAGCTTTCCTGCACATTGCCGAACGCCGAGCTGATCTGCATCAGTTCGCCCAGTTCGATCTTGCCGGAGAGGTAACGCGGCGAGGCAACGATGAACGGGAAGATGATGGCTGCCTGGCTGTAACCGGCGGTGAAAAACGTCAGGCGCTTGGACACCTTCATGATGTCCCAGAAGTTATGCCAGACCATCCCGAAGCGACTGCTCAACCGACGATTTTCGTTCGGCTCGCCGTTGTACAACGCGATGCTTTCGGCATTCTCGCGAATCCGCACCATGGAGAAACGCAGGTCGGCTTCGAAGCGTTGTTGTTGGTTGTTCAGACCGATCAGGCGACGACCGATCAAATGCGTCAGCCAACTGCCCACCACGGCGTAGACCAGCACGCACCAGAACATGTAGCCGGGAATGGTGATGCCGAACACTTCGATACTGCCCGACACGCCCCACAGGATGATCGAGAACGACACCAGGCTGACGATATTGCGCAGCAGCCCGATACCCAGTTCAAGGGTGTTGGAGGTGAAGTTGTTGAGGTCTTCGGAAATCCGCTGGTCCGGGTTATCGGTGTAACCGCCCTGCTCCAGCTGGTAGTAGTTTTTGTCCGCCAGCCAACGGCTGAAATGCTTTTCGGTGAGCCACGCCCGCCAGCGGATCGTCAGCATCTGCGTCAGGTAGAGCCGATACACCGCGCCGATGATCGCCACCGCCGCAATCGCACAGAAATACAGGATCAGTTGCCAGAACGCTGCCTCGTCCTTCTTTTGCAGGGCGTTGTAGAAGTCCTTGTACCAGGTGTTGAACCACACCGAGATCCCCACGCTGATCAGCGACAGCGCAATCACCGCGATCAGCAGTGTCCAGGCCTTGACCTTCTCTTCACTGCGCCAGTAAGGCGTGATCATCGCCCACACTTTGCGAAAAAACTGCCCGCGCACGGCGTCGTTGACCGCGGAATACTCAGCGTTCTGATTCATGGATAAGGCTCGATAAAGAAAAGAACACGCACGGACCGATCATAGATGATCGGTCCGGTTTGTCGCGAGATACGGCCCGCATTCGTTCAGCGCAGGTTCAGCGGCGAACGGGGCGCTTCTGCAGTTTGCGCTGCAGGGTGCGGCGGTGCATGCCCAGGGCGCGGGCAGTGGCGGAGATATTGCCTTCGTGCTCGGTCAGCACGCGCTGGATGTGCTCCCACTGCAGGCGGTCCACGGACATCGGGTTTTCCGGCACCAGGCTGTCGAGGTCGGCGTGTTCGGACAGCAGCGCCGCCAGCACGTCGTCGGCATCCGCCGGTTTGCACAGGTAGTTGCAGGCACCGCGCTTGATCGCCTCGACGGCGGTGGCAATGCTCGAATAACCGGTGAGGATCACCACGCGCATTTCCGGGTCCATTTCCAGCAACTTGGGCAACAGCACCAGGCCCGAATCGCCGTCCATTTTCAGGTCCAGGGCGGCGTAATCCGGCAGATCGGCCTTGGCCAGTTCCAGGCCTTCTTCGGCGGAACCGGCGGTGCTGACGCGAAAACCGCGACGGGCCATGGCGCGGGCCATGACGCGGGTGAATGTGGCGTCGTCATCGACCAGCAACAAATGCGGCAGTTCTTCGCCTTCGACTTGGATCTCTTCACTCATGTTCGTCTCCTCGGGCGACACGGGGAAGGCGCAGCTCGGTGAGTGTGCCGCCTTCCTCATGACTGTAGAGTTTCACTGAGCCGCCGGCGCGTGTCACGCTGGCCTTGCTCAAAAACAGGCCCAGGCCGAAACCTTTGCCCTTGGTGGTAAAAAACGGTTTGCCGATTTGCTCGGCGATGGCCAGCGGCACACCGGCGCCATGGTCACGGATGCTGATGGTGAGGTTTTCCCAATCCCAGTCCAGCGTCACCTGCAGCCCTTCGGGGCAGGCATCGGCGGCGTTGTTCAGCAGATTCAGCAACGCCTGGGTCAAATCCGGCGGCGGCGCCATACGAGGTACTGCGCCCTGACCGAGGCGCTGGAAGCGATAACTGGCTTCCGGACGCATCAGGTGCCAGCGATTGAGGGCTTCATCAAGCCAGTCGGTGACGTCCTGCATCTCCACCGCCAACCGGCGATTGGCCTCTGCGGCGCGCACCAGATGTTGCAAGGTCTCTTTACACAACTTGACCTGATCCTGCAGCACGCTCAGGTCATCCTGCAACATCGGGTCAGGGTGGTCCTGACGCATTTCCTTGAGTAGCACACTCATGGTCGCAAGCGGCGTGCCCAGTTCATGGGCGGCGCCAGCGGCCTGGGTGGCGACGGCCAACAGTTGCTGATCGCGCAGGCCTTCTTCGCGACGAATGGCGCGCAGCTCTTCCTGACGACGCAGTTCTTCGGCCATGCGCGCGGCGAAAAACGTGATGACCGCAGCCGCAAGGGCAAAACTCAACCACATCCCGTACACCTGCAGGTTTTCCCGGGCGATGGGGAAGGTTTGCAGCGGATAGAACTGCGCCAGCAGCAGTGTGTACATTGTCAGCGCGATACCCGAGAGGATCACCGAATAACGCCATGGCAACGTCACGGCGGCAATGGTCAGCGGCACCAGGTAATAGGAGACGAAGGGGTTGGTCGAGCCACCGGAGAAGTACAGCAATGCGCTGTGGATAAACAGGTCGCAAGCCAGTTGCACGGCGTATTCGAGCTCGGTCACCGGCCACGAGGTACGCAGGCGAATCGCTGTGAACACGCACAACAGCATCGAGCAAGCGAGGGTCGCCGCCAGTTGAAACCAGGGCAGAGGCAACAATTCGAGCCAGTAGGCCAGGCCCACGGAACCGGCTTGGGCGGCCAGCACCAATGTGCGGATGAATGTCAGCCGCCAGAGGTTCTGGCGAGTGGCGGAAGTGATTTGAACGGGGGCGAGCATGAGCTCTCCTGATGAGCGCTCCAGGCGGATCGCAGGGAGTATAACCAAGCGCGGGGGCTGACAGGCAAAAGTGCGGCAAAAGGACACAGAGAAGCAGCTACAAGTTTCAAGCTGCAAGCCACAAGATAAAAGCTTGTAGCTTGTAGCTTGAAACTTGCCGCTGCTCCATAGAGTCTGATGGTTTCACGCAGGTCCGGACCATACCCCTGCGCACCTTTCAAGGAGCCTTCATGCACACATTCCGCCGCAGCGCCGCCCTCCTCGCCCTGAGTCTCGGCACCGTCGCCAGCCTCCCGGTCCTGGCCGCCGACGAACTGCATTACAACCAGATTTCCCTGCGCGCCGAAGTCAGTCAGGAAGTGGCTCGCGACCTGATGATCGTGACGCTCTACACCGAAGAACAGAACAGCGACCCGGCCAAACTCGCCGCCGACGTCAGCACCACCATGAACAAGGCGCTGGCCCAGGCCAAGCAGGTCAAGGACATCACCCTGCGCCAGGGCAGTCGCAACAGCTACCCGATCTACGACACCAAGGGCCAGAAAATCACCGGCTGGCGTGAGCGCGCCGAATTGCGCCTGGAAAGCCCGGACTTCGCCGCGCTCTCGAAGCTGACTGGCGAGCTGCTCACCGACCTGAAAATGGGCGGCATGGACTTCGCCATCGCTACCCCGACCCGCAAGGCCAGCGAAGATGCCCTGCTCAAGGACGCCGTGGCTGCCTTCAAGGCCCGCGCCCAACTGGCCACCGATGCCCTAGGCGGCAAGGGCTACAAAATCGTCAACCTGAACCTCAACAGCAACGGTTATCCACAGCCTTACCTGCGCGCGCCGATGATGATGAAAGCGGCCGCCATGGACGCCGCCCCCGTGACACCGGATGTCGAAGCCGGCACCAGCCAGGTCAGCATGACCGCCGATGGCTCGATTGAAGTGCTGATGCCTTGAATCGATAGCCCGTAGACAAAAACGGCGATCATTAAAACGATCGCCGTTTTTTTTGGCAGTTTTCAGGCATGAGCTATAACTGGATAGGTCCACCCGAGAAATGCCGTCGATTGGCCACTATCGGTGCAACAATAACCACTCTTATTCACGCCATGCCCACCCCGCAATCCGGGGTATGAATAAGTAACACCCCGCCCCACGCGGGAGCAACCCGAGTCAGGCGCGCACTGTAAAAGTGCGTCACTTGCACCGTAAAAACGCCGCGCAAACGGTCAAATGCGTCAGGAATTACACAAATGCGACATTAAGGTACGTTCGTGCCACCGTTTAAGGCTTGTAGTCACTCTGGATCTTGCATTGGGTATGGCCCCTGCATAAGTATCCGCAGGCACGACTCACGAGGTCGTCCTCTAATTCCAAAAATGACAACAAATCATGAGGCCACCATGCTTAAACAAGCGGTCATTCCGTTTTTAGTCGGCGCCAGCCTGTTGGCTAGTGCACCGTTCGCTCAAGCTGCGACTAACCTGGTGTTCTGCTCCGAAGGGAGCCCGGCCGGTTTCGATCCAGGTCAATACACCACCGGAACCGACTTCGACGCCTCTGCAGAAACCATGTTCAACCGCCTCACCCAGTTCGAGCGCGGCGGCACCGCTGTCATTCCAGGTCTGGCGACCAGCTGGGACGTCTCCGATGACGGCCTGACCTACACCTTCCATCTGCGTGAAGGTGTGAAGTTCCACACGACCCCGTACTTCAAGCCGACTCGTGAGTTCAACGCCGACGACGTGCTGTTCACCTTTAATCGCATGATTAACAAGGATGACCCGTTCCGCAAAGCGTACCCGACCGAATTCCCGTACTTCACCGACATGGGGATGGACACCAACATCACCAAGATCGATAAAGTCGACGACAAAACTGTCAAGTTCACCCTCAAGGACGTTGATGCCGCGTTCATCCAGAACATGGCCATGAGTTTCGCCTCGATTCAGTCCGCCGAGTACGCCGCCCAACTGCTCAAGGAAGGCAAGGCCGCCGACATCAACCAGAAGCCGGTCGGCACTGGCCCGTTCGTGTTCAAGAGCTACCAGAAAGACTCCAACATCCGCTACACCGGGAACAAGGACTACTGGAAGCCTGACGACGTGAAGATCGACAACCTGATCTTCGCCATCACCACCGACCCGTCGGTACGTATCCAGAAGCTGAAGAAGAACGAGTGCCAGGTCACCCTGTTCCCTCGTCCGGCCGACCTGAAGGCGCTGAAAGAAGACAAGGACCTGAAACTGCCTGACCAGGCCGGTTTCAACCTGGGCTACATCGCCTACAACGTGATGCCCAAGGTCAAGGGTCAAACCGATGCCAACCCGCTGGCCGAGCTGAAAGTTCGCCAGGCACTGGACATGGCGGTCAACAAGCAACAGATCATCGACTCCGTGTACCAGGGCGCCGGCCAACTGGCCGTCAACGCCATGCCACCGACTCAGTGGTCTTACGACACCACCATCAAGGATGCGCCGTACAACCCTGAGAAAGCCAAAGAGCTGCTCAAGGAAGCGGGCGTGAAAGATGGCACCGAAATCGTGCTCTGGGCGATGCCGGTACAGCGTCCATACAACCCGAACGCCAAGCTTATGGCAGAAATGCTGCAGTCCGACTGGTCCAAGATCGGCCTCAAGGTCAAGATCCAGAGCTACGAGTGGGGCGAGTACATCAAGCGTTCCAAAGGTGGCGAGAACCAGGCGATGCTGATTGGCTGGAGCGGTGACAATGGTGATCCGGACAACTGGCTGAACGTGCTGTTCGGCTGCGACTCGCTGGAAGGCAACAACTTCTCCAAGTGGTGCGACAAGAAGTTCGACGACATCGTCAAGCAGGCCAAGCGCACGTCCGACCAGGCCAAACGCACCGAACTGTACAAGCAGGCGCAACACGTCCTCAAAGATGCAGTCCCAATGACACCTATCGCTCACTCGACGGTGTTCCAACCTATGCGCGCCAACGTGCAGGACTTCAAGATCAGCCCATTTGGCTTGAACTCCTTCTACGGCGTCAGCGTCAGCAAATAAGGTTTTGCAACGGCGACGTTTCTGACGTCGCCGTTGCTTTATCTACCGAGCAAGCAGGAATTTGCCTACATCCAAATCCGCAGCTGATTACAGCATCGGGTGAGGACGCGTCGCCATTTCCTACGAGTCTTTAGGACTCTACGCATTTACTGCCGGACCCGCGGCTCATACCGTCGGGATCCGACCAGTGCATGCGTGGGTCATCGGTTAATGCTGCGTGCATGGCTTGAACTCAATGATGCCTCTACGTCTACGGACGGGACGACGGCTCATTGACAACACTTTGAGAGAAAAGGGAGCGTTATGCGCCATACATTGGTTTTATCCGCATTGCTGGGCACCGGCCTGTTGGCCGCCACTTCCATCAGCCAGGCCGCCAACAACAGCCTGGTATTCTGCTCCGAAGGCAGCCCCGCCGGTTTCGACACGGCGCAGTACACCACCGCGACCGACAACGACGCCGCCGAACCGCTGTACAACCGGCTGGCAGAGTTTGAAAAAGGTGCGACCAACGTCGTACCAGGCCTGGCCACGAGCTGGGACATCTCCGAGGACGGCCTCAAATATACCTTTCACCTACGCGAAGGGGTGAGGTTTCATACTACCAAATACTTCACGCCGACCCGCGACTTCAACGCAGACGACGTGCTGTTCACCTTCAATCGCATGCTCGATCCGCAACAACCATTCCGTAAGGCTTATCCGACAGAGTTTCCGTACTTCAACGGCATGAGCCTGAACAAGAACATCGCCAGGGTCGAAAAGACCGGGCCACTGACCGTGGTCTTTACGCTCAACAGCGTGGACGCCGCGTTCATCCAGAACATCGCCATGAGCTTCGCCGCCATCCTGTCGGCCGAATACGCCGACAAGCTGTTGGCCGAAGGCAAGCCGAGCGACATCAACCAGAAGCCGGTCGGCACCGGGCCATTCGTGTTCAAGAGCTATCAGAAAGACTCGAACATCCGCTACACCGGCAACAAGCATTACTGGGCTCCTGACCGGGTCAAGCTCGACAACCTGATTTTCGCCATCAACACCGACGCCTCGGTGCGCGTGCAGAAACTCAAGGCCGGCGAGTGCCAGATCACCCTGCATCCGCGCCCTGCCGATGTGCCCGCACTGAAGAACGACACGGCCCTGCAATTGATCGAAAAGCCTGGCTTCAACCTCGGCTACATCGCCTACAACGTGCGCCACAAACCGTTCGACCAACTTGAAGTGCGTCAGGCGCTGGACATGGCGGTAAACAAGCAGGGCATTCTCAATGCCGTTTACCAGGGCGCGGGACAACTGGCGGTCAACGCCATGCCGCCGACCCAATGGACCTACGACGACACGATCAAGGACGCCGCCTACAACCCGGAGAAAGCCAGGGAATTGCTCAAGGCTGCCGGCGTCAAGGAAGGCACTGAAATCACCCTCTGGGCCATGCCGGTCCAGCGTCCTTACAACCCCAACGCCAAGTTGATGGCCGAAATGCTCCAGGCTGACTGGGCGAAGATCGGCCTCAAGGTCAAGATCGTCAGCTATGAGTGGGGCGAGTACATCAAGCGCACCAAAAATGGCGAGCACGACATCAGCCTGATCGGCTGGACCGGTGACAATGGGGATCCGGACAACTGGCTGGGCACGCTCTACAGCTGCGACGCCATTGGCGGCAACAACTACTCGATGTGGTGTGATCCTGCCTACGACAAGCTGATCAAGCAGGCCAAGGTCGTCACCGACCGAGACCAGCGCACCCTGCTCTACAAACAGGCACAGCAGTACCTCAAGCAGCAGGTGCCGATCACGCCAGTCGCCCACTCAACGGTCAACCAGCCGCTGAGCGCCAAAATCGAAGGGTTCAAGGTGAGCCCGTTCGGCCGCAATGTGTTCTCGGGTGTCAGCATAGAAAAATAACCGATTAGCCAGAAATGCAGGGGGGCGGATTTTCCGCCCTCACGCAGACGCTTTGCCGTCTTTTGCCAATTTGGCCGACAGCAAACGTTTGCGATGCCGTGAATGAGTTCTAAACCAATAGCCGGATCACAAAAAAAGACCGGCATAAAAAAAGAAAGTAAGGAGCTTTACCCATGAAACTGAGCAGTACCGCGTTATTGGCCCTGGCCATCAGCAGCGTAACCGCCACGGCTTACGCAGAAACCCAAAGCCAGGCTTTCACCCCGGTTACCGTGAACGAGAAGAACGCCCAAAGCGAAGCCACCGGTTTTGTCGAAGGCCAGTCGATCACCGGCACCACGCGCAACTGGTACGCCAATGAACAACTGAAACGTGGTGCAAAATTCAAATACAACGATCACGGCACGCTGACCGATACCGATCGTCGTATCAACTGGGTCCAGGGCACCATCGTCAAATACAACTCGGGTTTCACCGAAGGGACAGTCGGTTTCAGCACCGAAGTGGCGGCTTACAACGCCATCGCACTGGACCAGGATCGTAAAGACCTGGCATCCGGCAACGGTGGCGCACCGGGCACTCGTCCAAGCGCAGGCAACAACCGGACCCTGACCAAAGAAGGCGGCGACGCTCAAGGCCAGTGGAGCAAACTGGGCCTGGCCAACGTCAAGGCCCGTGTCTCCAACACCACCCTGACCGCCGGCCGCATGAACTTCAGCAGCCCGATGGTCGACGTGATCGGTAACCGCGCACTGCCTTCGAGTTTCGAAGGTGTGGCCATCCACAGCGAAGAGCTGAACAACCTGGCCTTCGACCTGGCCACCTTCGATCGCAACTCACCGCGTACCGAAGAAAGCCAGCGTAAATTCCGCACCGAATACGCCAACGGCATCGTCGAGACCGATCACGTCTACACCGGCGGCCTGACCTACACCCCATTTGCCAGCCTGACCACCAGCCTCTGGGCGACCCAGGCGGAAGACATCTGGAACCAGTACTACTTCGGCGCTTCCCACGTACTGGGCGACAGCCAGGTACTGAGCCTGACCACCGGCCTGAACTACTACAAAACCCAGGACACCGGTAAGGCCCTGATCGGCTCTATCGACAACGACACCTATTCCCTGTCGTTCGGCCTGACCCACCAGGCGCACACCCTGACCCTCTCGTACCAGGAAGTGAACGGCAACGAGTACTTCGACTACCTGCACGAAACCAACGGTATCTACCTGGCCAACTCCCTGCTGTCGGACTTCAACGGCCCGAACGAAAAATCGTTCCAGGTTGCCTACGGTCTGAACATGGCCGAATACGGCGTGCCAGGCCTGAAGTTCAATATCTACCAGGCGCGTGGCTGGGGTATCGACGGCACTCACTACACCGGCAACGGCGGCGTGCCTGGCAAGGGTTACGACGGCATCCAGTCCCAGGATGGCGAACACCACTATGAATACGGCATCGGCGCGACCTACGCCGTGCAGAGCGGCCCACTCAAGGCCACCACGATCCGCGGTACCTACACCGCTCACCGTGCCAGCGAAAACCAGGCTGACGGCAGCATCAACGAGTTCCGTCTCGTGACCACGGTTCCGTTCAACATCCTGTAATGCGCGCGCCTGACGGCTGATTCAATGACGAATCGGCCGTTCGGCTTTTGTCCTTTAACTGATTGCAGAGGGTTCTTGATGAAAATGCTTCCCCTACGTGCGGCCATCGCGGCTGCTTTGCTCAGTGTCGCTGTCGGCGTCTCGGCCAAACCCTTGGTGGTTTGCACCGAAAACAGCCCCGAAGGCTTCGACATGGTCCAGTACACCACTGCAGTCACAGCCGATGCGGTGGCCGAAACCATCTTCAATCGCCTGGCGGACTTCAAGCCCGGCACCACTGATGTGATTCCGGCACTGGCCGAATCCTGGGACATCAGCGAGGACGGTCTGACGTACACGTTCCACCTGCGTAAAGGCGTCAAGTTCCACACCACCGAATACTTCAAGCCGACCCGCGACATGAATGCCGACGACGTGGTCTGGAGCTTCCAGCGCCAGCTGGACCCGAATCATCCGTGGCACAAACTGTCGAGCGTGGGCTTCCCGTACTTTGAAAGCATGGGCTTCAAAGAGCTGCTCAAAAGCGTCGAGAAAGTCGACGACAACACAGTCAAGTTCACCCTGACCCGTCGCGAAGCGCCGTTCCTGGCCGACATCGCCATGGCGTTTTCTTCGATCTACTCCGCCGAATACGCCGACCAGTTGCTCAAGGCCGGCAAGACCGGCGATCTGAACAACAAGCCCGTCGGCACCGGCCCGTTCGTCTTCCAGCGCTACAACAAGGATGCCCAGGTGCGTTTCAAGGCCAACCCGGACTACTTCCGTGGCAAGGCACCGGCTGACTCATTGATCTTCGCCATCGCCACCGACAACAACGTGCGCCTGCAGAAGCTCAAGGCCAACGAATGCCAGGTCGCGCTGTACCCGAAACCGGACGACATCCAGAGCATCAGGAAAGACACCAACCTCAAAGTCGACGAACTGAACGCGATGACCGTTGCGTACATCGCCATCAACACCACTCACAAATACCTGAGCGACGTGCGTGTGCGTAAAGCCATCGACATCGCCTTCGACAAGGAAGCAGCCGTCAACGCGCTGTTCGGCAAAGGCAATGCGACCGCGGCGGTCAACCCGTTCCCGGACACTCTGCTGGGCTACAACCACGACCTGAAGAACCCGCCCCGTGACCTGGACAAGGCCCGCGCCCTGCTCAAGGAAGCCGGCGTACCAGAAGGCACGGTATTCACCCTGTTCACCCGTAACGGCGGTGGTGCCACCAACCCGAACCCGATGCTCGGCGCGCAGATGATGCAAGCCGACCTGGCCAAGGTCGGGATCAAGATCGACATCCGTGTGATGGAATGGGGCGAGATGCTCAAACGCGCCAAAAACGGCGAGCACGACATGGTTTCCGCCGGATGGGCGGGCGATAACGGCGACCCGGATAACTTCCTGACGCCTATGCTCAGTTGTGAAGCGGCCAAGAACGGAGAAAACTACGCGCGCTGGTGCAATGACAAATTCCAGGCGCTGATCGACCAGGCCCGGGAAAAAACCGATCCGGCCGAACGTGCAGCACTCTACGAGCAGGCCCAGGTTATTTTTAACCAGGACCAGCCATGGATCAGCATGGCGCACACTAGAATGTTTACCGCGATGCGCAACAACGTAGAGGGCTATCACATTAGCCCCCTCACCACGAACAACTTCGCCACCACCCAGGTGAAGTAGATAAGAAAACTCCCGGCATTCCTGACGCAGGGATGCCGGGCACGCCTAACCGGCTGATGAGGTACACCTTACGATGTTTAGTTTTATTGCCCGCCGACTGGGGTTACTGATCCCCACGTTTTTCGGCATCACCTTGCTGACATTCGCGTTGATTCGCATGATCCCTGGCGACCCCGTGGAAGTCATGATGGGCGAACGCAGAGTCGACCCGGAAATGCACGCTCAGGCAATGGAACGCCTAGGTCTGAACAAACCCCTGTATGCCCAGTACCTGGATTACATCGGCAAACTGGCCCACGGCGACCTCGGCGAGTCCCTGCGTACCCGTGAAAGCGTCTGGAACGAATTCACTTCCCTGTTCCCCGCGACCCTGGAGCTGTCCATGGCCGCCCTGTTGTTCGCCGGCATCTTGGGCCTTCTGGCCGGGGTGATCGCGGCACTCAAGCGAGGATCCCTGTTCGACCATGGAGTGATGGGTATCTCCCTGGCGGGATACTCGATGCCGATCTTCTGGTGGGGCCTGATCCTGATCATGTTCTTCTCGGTGAGCCTGGGCTGGACCCCGGTATCCGGACGGATCGACCTGCTCTACGACATCGAGCCACGCACCGGCTTCATGCTGATCGATACGCTGCTGGCCAACGAGCCGGACGCCTTCTTCGACGCCCTGCACCACCTGATCCTGCCGGCCATCGTGCTGGGGACCATTCCGCTGGCGGTGATCGCGCGGATGACCCGCTCCTCGATGCTCGAAGTACTGCGTGAAGACTACATCCGCACCGCCAAGGCCAAGGGCCTGTCGCCGTCGCGCGTGGTGTTCGTGCACGGTCTGCGTAACGCGCTGATTCCGGTACTGACCGTGGTCGGCCTGCAAGTCGGCACCCTGCTGGCCGGTGCGGTCCTGACCGAAACCATCTTCTCGTGGCCCGGCATCGGCAAATGGCTGATCGAAGCCATCGGCGCCCGGGACTATCCCGTCGTGCAAAACGGCATCCTGTTAATCGCCTGCCTGGTGATTCTGGTCAACTTCGTAGTGGACATCCTCTACGGCTTTGCCAACCCACGCATCCGTCATCAGCGCTGAGATCATGACCATGACCACTCCAATTCCATCGGTAGCAGTCGATCAAAGCCTGCTGTACCCGTCTCCGTACAAAGAATTCTGGCAAGCGTTCTCCAAGAACAAAGGCGCCGTCGCCGGCCTGATGTTCATGTTGCTGGTGATTTTCTGCGCCATCTTCGCCCCGTGGGTCGCCCCACACGATCCGAGCGAGCAGTACCGCGATTTCCTGCTGACTCCGCCAGCCTGGCTGGAAGGTGGGCAACTGCAGTTCCTGCTCGGTACCGATGAACTGGGTCGCGACCTGCTGTCGCGCCTGATTACCGGCTCGCGCCTGTCGCTGCTGATCGGTTTGTCGTCGGTGGTGATGTCGCTGATCCCGGGGATCCTGCTGGGTCTGTTCGCCGGGTTCTTCCCCCGCGTGCTCGGCCCGACCATCATGCGCCTGATGGATATCATGCTGGCCCTGCCGTCCCTGCTGCTGGCCGTGGCGATCGTCGCCATCCTCGGCCCTGGCCTGATCAACACCGTGATCGCCATCGCCGTGGTGTCGCTGCCGTCCTACGTTCGTCTGACCCGCGCCGCGGTGATGGGCGAACTGAACCGCGACTACGTGACCGCTGCGCGCCTGGCCGGTGCCGGTCTGCCGCGCCTGATGTTCGTCACCGTGCTGCCCAACTGCATGGCGCCGCTGATCGTTCAGGCCACCCTGAGTTTCTCTTCGGCGATCCTCGATGCCGCCGCACTGGGCTTCCTCGGCCTTGGCGTACAACCGCCAACCCCTGAGTGGGGCACCATGCTGGCTTCGGCCCGCGACTACATCGAACGCGCCTGGTGGGTGGTGAGCCTGCCTGGTTTGACCATTTTGCTCAGCGTGCTGGCAATCAACTTGATGGGTGACGGCCTGCGCGACGCGCTGGACCCGAAACTCAAGAACGCCGCCTGAGGAGATTCCCATGTCACTGTTAGAAATCAAGAATCTCAACGTTCGCTTCGGCGACAAGAACGCCACGCCCGTGGTCGACGGCCTCGACCTGAAAGTGGACAAGGGCGAAGTGCTGGCCATCGTTGGCGAGTCCGGTTCCGGCAAGTCCGTGACCATGATGGCGCTGATGGGCCTGATCGAGCACCCCGGCATCGTTACCGCCGACTCGCTCAGCTTTGACGGCAAGGACATGCTCAAGCTGAACAATCGCCAGCGTCGACAGATTGTCGGCAAAGACCTGTCCATGGTCTTCCAGGACCCGATGACCGCGCTGAACCCAAGCTACACCGTGGGCTTCCAGATCGAAGAAGTGCTGCGCCTGCACCTGAAAATGTCCGGCAAGGCGGCCCGCAAGCGTGCCATCGAACTGCTGGAAAAAGTTGAAATTCCGGGTGCAGCCAGTCGTATGGACGCCTACCCGCATCAACTGTCCGGCGGTATGAGCCAGCGTGTCGCGATTGCCATGGCGATTGCCGGCGAACCGAAACTGCTGATCGCCGACGAACCGACCACAGCACTCGACGTGACGATTCAGGCGCAGATCATGGACCTGCTGCTGGCGTTGCAGAAAGAGCAGAACATGGGCCTGGTGCTGATCACCCACGACCTCGCCGTCGTGGCCGAAACCGCCCAGCGCGTGTGCGTGATGTACGCCGGCCAGGCGGTCGAAGTCGGTCAGGTGCCGCAACTGTTCGACATTCCGGCACACCCGTACAGCGAAGCGCTGCTCAAGGCGATTCCGGAACACAGCCTGGGGGCCTCTCGCCTGTCGACCCTGCCGGGCATCGTTCCCGGTCGCTACGACCGCCCGCAGGGTTGCCTGCTGTCGCCACGCTGCCCGTACGTGAAAGACAACTGCCGTCAACAACGTCCGGCCCTTGACCAGAAAAGCAACAGCCTCGCTCGCTGCTTCTACCCGCTGAACCAGGAGGTGGCGTAATGGCCGTCGTTCTTACCGCCCGCGACCTGACCCGTCACTACGAGGTGTCCCGAGGCCTGTTCAAGGGTCACGCCACCGTGCGCGCCCTCAACGGCGTGTCGTTCGAACTGGAAGCCGGCAAGACCCTCGCTGTCGTCGGTGAATCCGGTTGCGGCAAATCCACGCTGGCCCGTGCCCTGACCCTGATCGAAGAGCCGTCCTCGGGTTCCCTGAAAATCGCCGGCCAGGAAGTCGCCGGTGCAGACAAGGCTCAGCGCAAGCAACTGCGCAAAGACGTGCAGATGGTGTTCCAGAGCCCTTACGCCTCGTTGAACCCACGGCAGAAAGTCGGTGATCAGTTGGCCGAGCCACTGTTGATCAACACCAACCTGAGCGCTGCGGAACGTCGTGAGAAAGTCCAGGCGATGATGAAGCAGGTGGGCTTGCGTCCCGAGCACTACCAGCGTTATCCGCACATGTTTTCCGGCGGCCAGCGCCAGCGGATCGCCCTGGCTCGCGCGATGATGCTGCAACCCAAAGTGCTGGTGGCAGACGAACCGACCTCGGCGCTGGACGTGTCGATTCAGGCACAGGTGCTCAACCTGTTCATGGATCTGCAGCAAGAGTTCAACACCGCCTACGTGTTCATCTCCCACAACCTGGCGGTAGTTCGCCACGTGGCCGACCATGTGATGGTGATGTATCTGGGTCGCCCGGTGGAAATGGGCACGAAGGAGGACATCTACTCCCGTCCCCTGCACCCCTATACCCAGGCACTGTTGTCGGCGACGCCAGCCATCCACCCGGATCCGGACAAGCCGAAAATCAAGATCGTCGGCGAGTTGCCCAATCCGCTGAACCCGCCACCGGGCTGCGCCTTCCACAAGCGCTGCCCCTACGCCACCGCGCGTTGCAGCACTGAAGAGCCGGCCCTGCGCTTGCTCGACAACCGCCAGGTGGCTTGCCACTACGCCGAGCAATTCCTCGACGGCGCGGCATAAAAAAACGCCTCGGTCATTGGGGCGCGCTTGAATCAGGCAAACCCCTTCTCTTGCGATTGCGCATCAATCGACGGAGGAGGGGTTTTCTTTTGTTTGCACAAGCGCACGGCCATTTCTGACAGTTACGCACGCCCAGCTGCTTTGTTTGAATCCTGTCGGAGAGTCATGTGTCACGTGACACAAGGCGTAGACCCGGAAACATTCAAACTACAGGGACAGGTGCAAGCATCATGGAAATTCAAGCAACAGACGAAAACGCTGGTCAACTAGACCCGGCATTTGGTGTTGTTGGCCAGATCCGGCCCAATTTTCTGGCCGGCTCGGTCAGGGCCGTTGTGTTATCGGGTGAAGGTGAACTGACCTACGCCACTCGGCAGGGAGAGGGTTTCACTGTGTACCGCACCGATTCTGACGGTATCAAGGACAAGGCGTTTGGCAATGACGGGAACACGGGGGAGTGGCAGTTCGTCAGCGGCAAGAAGGCAAGTCCGTCGCGTTTGCTACTGCAAGAGGATCGCAAGATCCTGGTGATCGGTGATACCCGGGAACCCGACGGTATTGGCCGGGCAGCACTGAGACGTTTTCATGCCAACGGCAGCCCTGACCTGGACTTCGGCAGTGTCGTCATTCCTGTAGCACAGCATGATTATTCCCAAGTGGCGTTGATCGACGGCTGTCTGCAGGGGGATGGAAAAGTGCTTGTGGCGTTCAGCTATTTCATCAGTGACTCCGAAGGGGCACTGCTGGTTCGCCTGCACAGTAACGGCGAACTCGATACCGGTTTCGGCAACAACGGTTTTGTCGAGATCGAAACCGGGGGCGACTTCATCCGGCTTTGCAGCGTAGTGATTCAAGAGGGAAAAATCGTTGTTGGCGGAACCACCGCGTCCGGTCAGCTCGTTCTTGCACGATTTGATCTGGAGGGGCAGGTCGATAGCCAATTTGGTGTCGATGGTTTTACTTTCCTGGCATCAACGGATGGCTCACTCAAAATGAGTCAACTCATCGCACAGGCAAATGGCAAGCTGGTATGTGCCGGCGGTTTCCAGGAGAGCCTGGGCATGGCGATGAGGTTTACCGCGGACGGTCACCCCGATAAGGAGTGGAATGGCGGACTTCCTGTATTCACCAACACCGGTCCTGAAACCTTCTGGCGATCCCTGGCCCAGCAGCCGGACGGCAAGATTGTCGTGGTTGGTTACAACCGGGCACTCCATATTATCGCTGGCAGGTTGTTGCCCAATGGAGACTATGACACCCACTTCGGCGGGACTGGGGCCGGGTGGGTTTCTTTTGGTCCTTCAGGAGGATTGCCGTGGGATGTGAAGGTCCAGAGCGGTGCTCGCATTATCGTGGGCGGCGAGGCTTTCATCGAAGCAGGGAATCGCGGCCCGGTCGTCTACGGGCTTCAGGCCTGATCCCGCTCTCGACGGCGCGGCATAAAAACAGTGGGAGCGGGCTTGCTCGCGAAGGCGTCATGCCAGTCAGTATCAATGTCGACTGACAGACCGCTTTCGCGAGCAAGCCCGCTCCCACAGGGTTGGAGTTGTAACCAGAACCCCCTTCTACCTCGATTGCCTATCAGTCATGCTCCCCATCGAGCGATTACGTCTGGCTGTCGCCTTCTTCATCGGAGTCCGGCTCGTCGGTGGTCGAGTCATCGTCGTTGTCAGCACCACCCTGCCCCAGATCTCCCGGTTCCGATTCGGATTTGGCAAGCATCAACCCCGCGTATCCCGCTTGCCCGCTCGAAGCCTGCTCCCCGTGATCGATGCACTCGGCCCACGCCGTCGACGTCCCGAGCGATAGCATCACCAACACCTTCAACAGCAGTAAAACGCGAAACAACCTGTTCATAGCCGATTCCTTCCTTTCGTGGAGTGCCTGTCTGGCGCTGAGTGAAATCTAGTTCCGATCAGCCGGGTTCTCCAGATTGGACGCTCACGAGCGAGCAGAAATGCGCTCGGTAGAAAGACTGGTTTCAAATAAACCCAATAGCCGGATCAACTAAGCGAAACAGTCCGCCGAGGCTGCCCTTCAAGACTGTCTGGAGCGCGAGGGCGGGTAGCCTGATAAATCATGGGTATGGACAGCAGCGCCAGTGCCGCACTGACCAGCCACACACTGTGCCCGCCAAAGTGACCGTACAACTGACCGCCAAGCATCGGCGACAACAGCGCACTCGCACTCCAGCTCATGAAAAACACGCCGAAGTACTGTCCGCTTTTTCCACGTTGCGCATGCTGCATGACCCGTGCATTCAGTGGTGGCATGAACAGCGCCTCGCCCAATGTCCAGACCACCGTCGACAGACAGGCATAGAACAGCCCGGAACCCAACGGCAACATACCGAGCCCACAGGCCAGCAACAGACTGCCCGCCACCAGTTGGCGACGCGTACCCCAGCGTTCACCCCAATGGGTCAACGGAATCTGTAACGACACCACCAATACGGCATTCAATGCGAACTGCCAGCCGATCGCTTCGGTGCTCAGGCGATAGTAATCACGCAGGTAGTTACCCAGCGTGCTGTAGACCGTGTCGAATGCCATCCCCAGCAAGACCGTCGTCGCCAATAACCAGAGAAAGGGTTTGTCGCGATACGGCACGCATGAGCCTGAACCGGTATCAGGTTTCTCGTCAGACACCAGCACCGGTCGGCGCCATGTCGTGCGGACAAACCAGAGCAAGGCCAACAGGGTCATGGCTGCACTGGCGAAGAACACCCAGCGAAAATCGGTCTGCGCCAAAACGCCGCCGGCCACCCCGGCAGCGGCCATTCCGAGGTTCCGGGCTACCCGGCTCAAGGCCTGTGCCCGGGAACGCTGCACAACCTCGCAATACTCCATGATCAGCCGCTGATGCAGCGTACGGATCGCCCCGTCGACGGCCCCGCTGAGCGACAGCAGCCCGGCCAGCAGCGGCACCTGCGTAACCAGCCCGAGCAGGATCAGCACCCACATCGACACAAAGAACAGCGCCGCGGTGAGCCGTGCCGTGCGCACATGGTCACTGAGCAAACCACCGAGCATCGAGCCGATCAGCAATCCAGCGCCATAGGCTGACAACAGCCAGCCAACGGTTTCAATAGCCAGCCCCAGTTCCTGACGCAGGTACAGCGCCATGAACAACTTGACCATGCTGCTCAGTCGATTGATGAACAACAGCGCCGCGAGCACCCAGGCCATCACGCCGAAATAGCCGTCCAGCCTCAGTAGATGAGTCAGCCGATGCGTCATTCCCTTGATCATCAAGATGGCCGCTGATTGCGAAATGTGTCTTGGACACTAAACGCCAACGACTGACTTGTCGCGGGCAAATCTCCCCATAGGGAAAAACCAGAGGCAGGCTACAAATGCGAAGGAAAAGACCTACATATTCGCCTCCAGCGCGAAATCAATCCAAAAAATGTTCATCACGCAATCCCGGGAAACTGTAGGAGCGGCCGGTCGACGCTCGATTGCTGGCGATGGGCTCAAGTGCGCCACGTTTATCCAGTTTGCGCGTCATCGTTAAAGTCCATCGCGAGCAAGCTCGCTCCTACAGAAGAGAGAAGAGCAAAAAAAGCCCACTGCTTTCACAGTGGGCTTTCGGGTGTCGCCATTCAGCGCTTAATGATGCTCGCGGGTCGCGCGGAATTTCACGTCCGGCCAGCGCTCTTCCATCAGTGCCAGGTTGACCCGCGTAGGCGCGAGGTAGGTCAGGTGACCGCCGCCGTCCAGTGCCAGGTTTTCCACAGCCTTGTTGGAGAATTCCTCAAGCTTCTTCTTGTCGCTGCATTCGATCCAGCGCGCGGAATAAACAGTGATCGGCTCGTAGGAGCACTCGACCTTGTATTCCTCTTTCAAACGGCTGGCGACCACATCGAACTGCAGCACACCGACGGCGCCGAGGATGATGTCGTTACTGCGTTCCGGGAAGAACACCTGGGTCGCGCCTTCTTCGGCCAACTGCTGCAAGCCCTGGCGCAGTTGCTTGGATTTCAGCGGATCCTTCAGGCGCACGCGGCGGAACAGTTCCGGGGCGAAGTGCGGGATGCCGGTGAAGCCCAGGACTTCGCCTTCGCTGAAGGTGTCGCCGATCTGGATGGTGCCGTGGTTGTGCAGGCCGATGATGTCGCCGGCAAACGCCTCTTCCAGTTGCTCACGCTCGGAGGAGAAGAAGGTCAGCGCGTCGCCGATCCGCACGTCCTTGCCGGTGCGCACATGGCGCATCTTCATGCCTTTTTCGTACTTGCCGGAGCAGATACGCATGAAGGCGATGCGGTCGCGGTGTTTCGGGTCCATGTTCGCCTGGATCTTGAAGATGAAGCCCGAGAACTTCTCCTCCACCGGTTCCACGGTGCGCTCGTTGGCCACCCGGGCCAACGGGCGCGGAGCCCAATCAACGACGGCGTCGAGGACGTGGTCGACACCGAAGTTGCCCAGCGCCGTACCGAAGAACACCGGGGTCAGCTGACCGTCGAGGAATTCCTGCTGGTTGAACTCGTGGCAGGCGCCCTGCACCAGTTCAAGCTGTTCGAGGAAACGTTCGTACTCGTCACCCAGGTGCGCACGAGCTTCATCGGAGTCGAGCTTCTCGATGATCTTGGTTTCGGTGCGCTCATGTCCGTGACCGGCGGTGTACACGATGATGTAGTCATCGGCGAGGTGATACACACCTTTGAAGTCACGGTAGCAACCGATCGGCCAGGTGATCGGCGCGGCCTTGATCTTGAGGACGGCTTCGATTTCGTCGAGCAGTTCGATCGGGTCGCGGATGTCACGGTCGAGTTTGTTGATGAAGCTGACGATCGGCGTGTCACGCAGACGGCAGACATCCATCAGGGCGATGGTCCGTGGCTCTACACCTTTACCGCCGTCGAGAACCATCAACGCCGAGTCCACTGCCGTCAGGGTGCGGTAGGTATCTTCGGAGAAGTCTTCGTGGCCCGGGGTGTCGAGCAGGTTGATCATGTGCTCGCGATACGGGAATTGCATGACCGAGGTGGTAATGGAAATACCACGCTGCTTTTCCATTTCCATCCAGTCGGAGGTGGCATGGCGGTCGGATTTACGAGATTTCACCGTACCGGCTACCGCGATCGCCTTGCCCATCAGCAAGAGCTTCTCGGTGATGGTGGTCTTACCGGCATCGGGGTGGGAAATAATGGCGAAAGTGCGGCGTTTCGCGACTTCGGCGGCCTGTTTGGTCATGGGAAATCGCCTGGCAGGTGATTCAAAAAAGGGCGCAGATTATAGCCCAAGTTGAGTCAATAACCGAACCGTTGAGCACATCAGGGGTGGCCAAACGCTGCCTTGGATGGGAACCTTTTAAAGCACGGAGACGTCCACTCCCCCGTAACGACCACTCGTCGGGGGCCTGAAACACCCGCATTTCAGCCTGACGAGGCTGTGCTCATGGCTCGATTGCCCTGCGCCAACCCCCTGTAGGAGCGAGCCCGCTCGCGATGGACTTCAACGATAACGCTGGGTACCGAATGTATGCGTTGCCTGGACGTTTTTCGCGAGCAAGCTCGCTCCTACAGTGGAACGCGCTCGGCATGAGCTGCTTCTCGCGATCATTTTTTCGGCAGCCAGGAATGGCGTTGCCACGCGAAAAAGTGTTCGCCGACTGAAAAAAAGGAGTCCGCCTGTGGCTATCCGCTATGGCAAAGGGCTGATGGGAGGCGCGCTGGTAATCGCCCTTCTGGCCCTGCTGATCCAATGGATCGGCATCAACACGATCGAACACTACCGCGACGATTTGCTGTTTTACCTGCAAGCTCATCTGATTCTCGTCCTCGCTTCCATGCTGGCCGCCCTCGTTGTGGGCATCCCCGCCGGCATCTTCCTCAGCCGCCCGAGCATGGTGGGCCGCGCTGAACGCTTCATGCAGTTCTTCAACATTGGCAACACCGTTCCGCCCCTGGCCGTCCTGGCCATTGCCCTGGGCATCCTCGGCATCGGCAGCGGCCCGGCCATCTTCGCCCTGTTCCTCGCCTCCTTGCTGCCCATCGTGCGCAACACTTATGAGGGCCTGAAAAACGTTCAGGGCTCGCTCAAGGAAGCCGCCGTCGGCATCGGCATGACCCCACGCCAGGTGCTGTGGAAAGTCGAGCTGCCGAACGCCGTGCCGATCATCATTGGTGGCGTGCGCGTGGCGTTGGCGATCAATGTCGGGACGGCGCCGCTGGCGTTCCTGATCGGCGCCAACAGTCTTGGCAGCCTGATATTCCCCGGCATTGCCCTGAACAATCAGTCGCAGTTGCTGCTCGGTGCCGCCTGCACCGCGTTGCTGGCCCTGTTGCTGGACGGCATGGTCACACTTGGCAGTCGCCTCTGGCTCGAACGCGGCCTGCGCCCGTCTTAAGCCTCGGCAAAGGAACTCTCATGAAAACAACAAGCTTTTTACTAGGCTGCGTTCTGCTGTGCGCAGGATTTGCCCAGGCCGTGGAAAAACCGTTGATCCGCATCGGCGCCCGGGTGTTCACCGAACAGACCCTGCTGGCGGAAATCACCGCGCAATACCTGCGCACCAAGGGTTACGACGTGCAAGTGACCGGCGGTCTCGGCAGCAACCTCGCCCGCAGCGCTCATGAAAGCGGTCAACTGGACATGCTCTGGGAGTACACCGGTGTGTCGCTGGTGGCCTACAACCATGTCACCGAAAAACTCGACAGCGAACAGTCCTACGCGCGGGTGAAAGAACTCGACGCACAAAAAGGCCTGGTCTGGCTCACTCCGTCGAAATTCAGCAACACCTACGCCCTTGCCCTGCCGAAAAACGTCGCTGACCAATACCCGCAGATCAACACCATCAGTGAGCTGAACAAGGTGCTGCACCAGGAGGCCAAGACCAACAATCTGGTGGCACTGGATACCGAGTTCGCCAACCGCTCGGACGGACTCGCAGGCATGGTGCAGCTGTACGACATGAACCTGACCCGCAACAACATCCGGCAGATGGACGCCGGGCTGGTCTATACCGCGCTGCGCAATGGCCAGGTGTTTGCCGGCCTGGTCTACACCACTGATGGTCGCCTCAATGCCTTCAAGCTGAAATTGCTGGAAGACGACAAGCACTACTTCCCCGACTACACCGCCGCGCCCGTGGTGCGTCAGGCCTGCCTCGATGCGCATCCGCAACTGGCCGCACAGCTCAAGCCACTGGCGGAACTGTTCGACGACAAGACCATGCGCGAGCTCAACGCGCGGGTGGATGTCGATCACCAGAGCCCTTCAGCCGTGGCCGCCGATTTCCTGCGCCAGCATCCATTGAACTGAGAAGGAGAAGTCATGGAATTCTTGAACGCCTTTTCCCATCTCGACTGGCAACAGGTGATGTATCTGACCGGGCAACACATCACGCTGGTCGGCATTGCCGTGACCCTGGCGATTCTGGTCGGCGTGCCACTGGGCATCCTGATGACGCGCTTCCCGAGCCTCGCCGGGCTTTTGCAGGCCAGTGCAACGGTGCTGCTGACGGTGCCGTCGATTGCCCTGTTCGGCCTGTTGCTGCCGTTCTACTCCAGATTCGGCCAGGGCCTCGGCCCGATGCCGGCAATCACCGCAGTGTTCCTCTATTCACTGTTGCCGATCATGCGTAACACCTACCTGGCCCTGACCAGCGTCGAACCGGGCATCCGCGAAGCTGCGCGCGGCATCGGCATGACGTTCGGCCAGCGCCTGCGCATGGTTGAGCTGCCCATCGCCGTGCCGGTGATCCTTGCCGGCGTACGCACCGCCGTGGTCATGAACATCGGTGTCATGACCATCGCCGCCACCATCGGTGCCGGTGGCCTCGGTGTACTCATCCTCGCTTCCATCAGCCGCAGCGACATGTCGATGCTGATCGTCGGCGCCGTGCTGGTCAGTGTGCTGGCGATCATCGCCGACCTGATCCTGCAAATGCTGCAACGCTCGCTGACTCCAAAAGGACTGCTCAAATGATCGAACTTCAAAACCTCAGCAAGACCTTCCAAAGCAACGGCAAGGATGTGAATGCCGTGGACTCGGTGAGCCTGACCGTCAATGAAGGCGAAATCTGCGTGTTCCTCGGGCCATCGGGTTGCGGCAAAAGCACCACGCTGAAAATGATCAACCGCCTGATCAAACCCACCTCGGGCAAGATCCTGATCAACGGCGAAGACACCACCGGCCTCGACGAAGTGACGCTGCGCCGCAACATCGGCTACGTGATCCAGCAGATCGGCCTGTTCCCGAACATGACCATCGAAGAGAACATCGTGGTCGTACCGAAACTGCTCGGCTGGGACAAACAGAAATGCCACGACCGCGCTCGCGAATTGATGAGCATGATCAAGCTCGAACCCAAGCAGTACTTGCATCGCTATCCACGGGAGTTGTCCGGTGGTCAGCAACAACGGATCGGCGTGATTCGCGCCCTGGCGGCAGATGCGCCATTGCTGTTGATGGACGAACCGTTCGGCGCGGTCGACCCGATCAACCGCGAGATGATCCAGAACGAATTCTTCGAGATGCAGCGGGCGCTGAACAAGACCGTGATCATGGTCAGCCATGACATCGACGAGGCGATCAAGCTCGGCGACAAGATCGCGATCTTCCGCGCCGGCAAGCTATTGCAAATCGATCACCCGGACACCTTGCTCGCGCACCCGGCGGATGAGTTTGTCAGCAACTTCGTCGGCCAGGACAGCACGCTGAAACGCCTGCTGCTGGTGAAAGCCGAAGACGCGGCGGACAACGCGCCCTCCGTCAGCCCGCAAACCCCGGTGGCCGAGGCGCTGGAGTTGATGGACGAACATGACCGTCGCTACGTGGTGGTGACCTGCACAGAGAACAAGGCCCTGGGTTACGTAAGACGTCGCGACCTGCACCGTCAGACCGGCACCTGCGCGCAATACCAACGCGAGTTCAACGCCACGGCGGCGTACGACGAGCATTTACGCATCCTGCTGTCGCGCATGTACGAGTTCAACCGGTCGTGGTTGCCGGTGATGGATGCCGAGCGGGTGTTTTTGGGTGAGGTGACGCAGGAGTCGATTGCGGCCTACCTGAGTTCGGGACGTTCGCGAGGGATGAAAACCAATATTGTCTCGCCGGCCGAGGCAGTAGTCGCCTGACAGCTTGCTCGGTAAAAATACAAAACCTGTGGGAGCGAGCTTGCTCGCGATGGCATTTTCACAGCCAACATCGTAGTTGACTGACATAACGCTATCGCGAGCAAGCTCGCTCCCACAGTTTATGTGCAATTTTTCAGGGATTCGCAGGTCGGAAAAAAATATCAACAGCAGCGGATGCAAAAGCTATCCGAACATACCTTTTGAAATAGCCAAATCCCCCCTCAGCCCACCTTCTCGCAGCTAACGTCGCCGATGTTGACGCCATCACACTTATCTATGACTTGGCGCACAACAGCATCGAACGTGCAGGTATTTTTAACACTTCGCAATTCTTCGGGAACATCCGACTGTCATCTGAGTCGGTTACAAAGAGTGATGCCCGCAACGCGCGTCAGAAGAGTGCAAAAACGCGACATTTTTTGTTGATCTCAAGCCCCTCACGCCCTAAAGTTCGCGCCGAACGTCCATGCTGGAAACGATCCATCCGGCTCAAGTACTGACGACGAGACAGCAAGGCCAAGGGAAAGCTGCACTTCCCATGGCCTTTTTGCTTTCGGCGACATGCCTTGGGAAGTAGGCGAACCAAAGTGGGGATACGGAGGACGTTCATTTGCACCCATTGATAATTTTAGTTTGCCAGTAGGAGTTCCCAGCATGTCGATCCAGGTCGAAGACTATTTCGCGCGTGAAACCTTTCAGAAAATGAAGGCGTTCGCCGACAAACAGGAAACCCCGTTCGTGGTGATCGACACCGCGATGATCGCCCAGGCCTACGACGACCTGCGCGCCGGTTTCGAATTCGCCAAGGTCTACTACGCGGTCAAGGCCAACCCGGCCGTCGAAATCATTGACCTGCTCAAAGAGAAAGGCTCGAGCTTCGACATCGCCTCGATCTATGAGCTGGACAAAGTGCTGGGCCGTGGCGTCAGCGCCGAGCACATCAGCTACGGCAACACCATCAAGAAATCCAAGGACATCCGCTACTTCTACGACAAGGGCGTGCGCCTGTTCGCCACCGACTCCGAAGCCGACCTGCGCAACATCGCCAAGGCCGCCCCGGGTTCGAAAGTCTACGTGCGTATCCTGACCGAAGGCTCGACCACCGCCGACTGGCCGTTGTCGCGCAAATTCGGTTGCCAGACCGACATGGCCATGGACCTGTTGATCCTCGCCCGCGACCTGGGCCTGGTGCCTTACGGCATCTCCTTCCACGTCGGCTCGCAGCAGCGCGACATCAGCGTCTGGGACGCGGCGATCGCCAAGGTCAAAGTGATCTTCGAGCGCCTGAAAGAAGAAGACGGCATCCACCTGAAGCTGATCAACATGGGCGGCGGCTTCCCGGCCAACTACATCACCCGCACCAACAGCCTGGAAACCTACGCGGAAGAAATCATCCGCTTCCTCAAGGAAGACTTCGGTGATGACCTGCCGGAAATCATCCTGGAACCGGGCCGTTCGCTGATCGCCAACGCCGGCATCCTGGTCAGCGAAGTGGTGCTGGTCGCACGCAAATCCCGCACCGCGGTAGAGCGTTGGGTGTACACGGACGTGGGCAAGTTCTCCGGCCTGATCGAAACCATGGACGAAGCCATCAAGTTCCCGATCTGGACCGAGAAAAAGGGCGAGATGGAAGAAGTGGTCATCGCCGGCCCTACCTGCGACAGCGCCGACATCATGTACGAAAACTACAAGTACGGCCTGCCGCTGAACCTGGCCATCGGTGATCGCCTGTACTGGCTGTCGACCGGTGCGTATACCACCAGTTACAGCGCTGTCGAGTTCAATGGTTTCCCGCCGCTGAAATCGTTCTACGTGTAAATACTGCGTAGAAAACAAAAAGCCCACGACATGTCGTGGGCTTTTTTGTTTACGCAACCCCCTGTGGGAGCGAGCTTGCTCGCGATGGCGACAGGTCAGTCAACATTGATGTTGAATGTCATGACGTCATCGCGAGCAAGCTCGCTCCCACAAAGATTCAAGAGACCGGGGTCAATTCGACGACTCGATGATGAAATTCGTTGGCCAGCGCATGAATCCTTGGATCGGTCGCGCTCGACAACGCCTGACTCGCCACCCGCAGAAAATTCAGGTTGCCACCGGCCAACGCCTTGCGTAGCCAGACCAACGCATCCTCGATATTCCCTTCGTCGGTCAAGACCGCTGCAAAGCTGAACTGCCCGCGAAAATCCCCGCCCTCGGCCGAACGTCGATACCAGTCGCGGGCCGCGCGCAAATCCATGGGACACACCCGCCCTTCTTCCAGGTATCGACCCAACAGGTTCATTGACTTGGCATGACCCAAGTGTGCTGCGCGTTGATAGAAGCTGAACGCCAGCACTGGATCCTTGTTTAACCCACGCCCGGTCGCCAGCAGGTTGGCGTAGTTGTACATCGCCCAATCCAGTCCGGCCTGCGCCGCGACTCGATAATGCCGTGCAGCAAGCGATGCGTCGGCAACGCAACCCCAGCCATGCTCATGACAACGGCCAAGCATATTGCGTGACATCAGGTGCCCCTGGCGCGCGGCGATGCCAAACCAGCGCATCGCCAGCGGCTGGTCCTGCGCGATTCCCTGGCCGTCGAGCAGAATCTGCCCGAGCAAGGCCTGGGCCTCGACTTCACCTTCACGTGCGGCGATCAGGATGGCCTGGGCGGCGCGGGCCGGACTTTCGTCGAGCATGGAGCGCAGGCGTTCGCCGTCGAGCATTTCCTCTCGGCGTAAACGAAAATCCGCCACTTACACCTCGACCCAGCGACGCAACAGATTGTGATAGGTGCCGGTCAGGCGAATCAGCGATGGATGATCAGGAACATCGCGAGTCAGTTGCTGGATGGCCCCGTCCATCTCGAACAACAGGGCGCGCTGACTGTCTTCGCGCACCAGGCTTTGCGTCCAGAAAAACGAGGCAAGTCGCGTTCCGCGCGTCACCGCGTTGACCTTGTGCAGGCTGGTGCCGGGGTACAGCACCATGTCGCCGGCGGGCAGTTTCACGCGCTGGGTGCCGAAGGTGTCCTGGATTTCCAGCTCGCCGCCGTCGTAATCCTCAGGCTCGCTGAAGAACAGCGTGGCGGACAAATCCGTGCGCACCCGCTCGATGCTGCCTTTGGGCTGACGCACCGCGTTGTCGATATGGAAATCGAAACTGCCACCGGCGGTGTAACAGTTCACCAGCGGAGGAAAGACTTTGTGCGGCAGTGCAGCCGACATGAACAGCGGATTTTTCCACAGCCGCTCCAGCATCGCCGCGCCGATCTCCTTGGCCAACGGGTGGCCTTCCGGCAGTTGCAGATTGTGCTTGGCCTTGGCTGACTGGAAGCCGGCGGTGATCTTGCCATCGGCCCAATCGGCCTGTTCCAGAGCCTCGCGAATGCGCTGCACCTCGTCTTTCTCGAACAGGCCTGGAATGTGCAGCAGCATGACAAGATACCTGAATACAAAGGGGTGCCAATGGTATTGATTCTTATTGCCTGTGTAAAACACATCTGACGAATGAGTCAGCAGAAACCGTAAGGTTAAATTGTAAAGATTGTAAATTCAGTGCGAATAGTAATGTTTCGCAATTGTTACGAATACCTATTTACCCTATATTCCGCGGCCTCAAATCCTTGGGGAGGGGAATTCAAATGTCGCGTCAACAACCACAAGTACCGGTCAGTTCACCACGTCTGCTCGCATCGGCCATCGGCATGGCGATTACTGCCGGCTCTGCGGGCCACATGGTTTTCGCGGCGGAGAAAACCGACGGGAAAGCACCGGACAATGTGATTTCGCTGGGCGCCACCGCCATTACCGGCGAAGCCCAGGACGAGACAAGCTACAACGTAGAGAAAGCCTCCTCGCCCAAGTACACCGCGCCGCTGATCGACACACCGCGCTCGGTGACCGTTGTTCCGCAGCAAGTCTTGAAAGACACCGGTTCGCTCAACCTGCAGGACGCGTTGCGCACTGTTCCAGGCATCACCTTCGGTGCCGGTGAAGGCGGTAATCCGCAAGGCGACCGTCCGTTCATCCGCGGCTTCGACGCCCAGGGCGACACCTATCTGGACGGCGTGCGCGATACCGGCTCCCAGAGCCGCGAGATCTTCGCCGTTGAATCGATTGAAGTCAGCAAAGGCCCGAACTCCGCAATCGGCGGCCGTGGCGCAGCAGGCGGCAGCATCAACCTGGTCAGCAAGAAAGCGCACCTGGGCGATTCGCTCGACGGTGGTTTCACCTGGGGTTCCGACCAGACCCAGCGCTACACCTTCGACGGCAACTACCAGTTCACCGACACCGCCGCTGGCCGTCTGAACCTGCTGAGCCACGAGAGCAACGTCGCCGGGCGTGACAGCGTCGACTACGACCGCTGGGGTGTTGCACCGTCCCTGGCCTTCGGCCTGGGTACGGACACTCGCGTCAACCTCGACTACTACCACCTCGAAAGCAACGACACGCCGGATTCGGGCATTCCGTATTCGATCCCGGCCGGTGGCTCGGCTGCGCGTACCAAAGCCAATCCGGACAAGCCGAATGACGGCGGCGACAGCAGCAACTTCTATGGCCTGAACGACCGCGACTTCCGCAAGACCCGCGTCGATACGGCGACCTTCGCCATCGAGCACGACCTGAGCGACGCGCTGACCATCAAGAACACCCTGCGTCACGGCACCAGCATGCAGGATTACATCCTGACCCAGCCGGATGACAGTAAAGGCAACGTCAACAATGGCACCGTCTGGCGCCGCGCGAACACCCGCGTGAGCAACACCGAGACCACCACCAACCAGACCGACCTGTTTGGTGATGTCTACATCGCCGGCTTCAAGAACAGTTTCTCCACTGGTGTCGAGTACACCCATGAGGAAAACCAAAAGTCCTCGTACAACGTCAACACGGACACCACCCCGGGAACAGCCGCGGTAACCAACACCTGCTCGCCAGCCCTGATCGGCGCGCCAAGTGGCTACAACTGCACCTCGCTGTCCAACCCGACCCCGAACGACCCGTGGAACGGCGCAATCTCGCGTAACTACGCCGGCACCGACACCAAGGCCGACACCTACGCACTGTATGTGTTCGACACCCTGACGTTGTCCGAACAGTGGCTGGTGAACATGGGCCTGCGTTACGACCATTTCGATACCAGCTACAAAACCTTCAACGGTTCCAGCGTGACCACGTCCAAGGGCGATGACACCAGCGAATTCGTTACCGGTCAGTTCGGCGTGGTGTACAAACCTGCGGAAAACGGCAGCATCTATGCGTCCTACGCGACGTCTGCCACTCCACCGGGCAACACCCTGGGTGAAGGTTCGGAGGGCAACCCGTTGGGTGGCACGCCGGATCGCAACGGCAACCTGCTGAAAAGCGACATGGAGCCGGAAACCACCAAGAACTACGAAATCGGTACCAAGTGGGACCTGTTGAACGATCGTCTGTCCGTGACCGCCGATATCTTCCGCACCGAGAAAGACAACGCTCGGGTGCAAACCAACACCACCACTTACGAGAACGCCGGCAAAACCCGCGTTCAAGGTATCGAACTGTCGGCCAGCGGCAAGCTCACCGACAAATGGCAGGTCTTCGCCGGTTACGCCTACATGGACAGTGAACAACTCGATGGCGGTGATATGCCGGCCAACAAAGCCAACGACGGCAACGAACTGCCGAACACGCCGAAAAACAGCGCCAGCCTGTGGACGACCTATCAGGTCACGCCGAAGCTGACCATCGGCGGCGGTGCGTTCTATGTCGATGACGTGTTCGGCAACGTAGCCAACACCACCATGGTTGACTCCTACGTTCGTTACGACGCGATGGCAGCCTACAAGCTGAGCAAAAACGTCGACCTGCAACTGAACGTGCAGAACCTGACCGACGAAACCTACTACGACAAGGCGTTCTCGACTCACTTCGCCAACCAGGCGGCCGGTCGCACCGCGTTGCTGAGCACCAACTTCCACTTCTGATGGACATTTGAATACGCAACCTCTTCTGTAGGAGCGAGCTCGCTCGCGATGGTCGTCAACGATGACGCGGTTAGCCTGAAACCCCACGTCGTTCTTGAGTTCATCGCGAGCAAGCTCGCTCCTACAGAGGTCGGTGTTGGCGCAAAAGCCCCGTTCATCCAGATGAACGGGGCTTTTGCGCGTAAAAAAATGCTTCTCGACAACCCCACGGCATAATGCGCGCCGTGATGAATCAACTTGAACGAACAAGGCGAGTGACGTGTTGAAGAAAACCCTGTTCCAGTTGCACTGGTTTTTCGGCATCAGCGCCGGGCTGGTCCTGGCCCTGATGGGCATTACCGGGGCGGCGGTGTCGTTTCAGGATGAAATCCTGAGCACACTCAACCCTTCTGTGTTGCAGGTCGAAAAACAGCTCGCCGGTGTGCTGCCGCCTGCCGAACTGGTGGAGCACATCGAAGCCGCTTCGGGCAAAAAAGTCTCGATGCTCACCGTGGAAACCGACAGCGGCAACGCCGCCAAAGTGTGGTTCGCCCCGCCGCCGGGTGAACGCCGTGGCGAGATGCGCTACTTCGACCCGTACACCGCCGAGCTCCTTGGCGATGCCTCAGGCCAAGGCTTCTTCGGCCTGATGCTGCAACTTCACCGCTTCCTCGCCATGGGCGACACGGGTCGGCAGATCACCGGCGCGTGCACGCTGATCCTGGTGTTCTTCTGCCTGTCCGGCCTGTACCTGCGCTGGCCGCGCCAGTGGAGAAGCTGGCGCGCCTGGCTGACCCTGGACTGGAAGAAAAAGGGTCGCAGCTTCAACTGGGACCTGCACTCGGTGGCCGGCACCTGGTGCCTGGTGTTTTACCTCCTGGCAGCACTGACCGGGTTGTCCTGGTCCTACGAGTGGTACAACAAGGGCCTGACCCGGTTGCTCTCCGACTCACCGCAGAACGAACGCGTTCGCGGCGGACGTGGCCCTGCGCCGCAAGGTCCGGCACCAACAGCCGATTACGCGGCAATGTGGAGCAGCATCTACAGCGCTGCCGGCCCGCAACTCAGTTCCTATAACGTGCGCATGCCGCCAGTGGCCGGCCAGCCAGCGACCGTTTACTTCCTGCTGAAAACCTCGCCCCACGACCGGGCGCTGAACCAGATCACCCTCGACCCGGCCACGGGCGTGGTCAAACGGGTTGACCGCTATAGCGACAAGAGCCTCAAGGCGCAATTGCTGACCAGCATCTATGCACTGCATGTCGGCAGTTACTTCGGCATCGTCGGGCGCATCATCCTGACCCTCACGGCGCTGAGCATGCCGCTGTTCTTCGTCACCGGCTGGATGCTGTACCTGGATCGTCGTCGCAAAAAACGCCAGATCAAGGATGCGCGCAAAGACCTCGTGCAAACCGCCAGCGATGTGCCAGCGTGGCTGATCGGCTTCGCCAGCCAAAGTGGTTTTGCCGAGCAGCTGGCGTGGCAGACTGCCGGCCAATTACAGGCCGCCGGATTAGCGGTGAAGGTGCAGCCACTGGCAAATGTCAGCGAACAGGATTTGCGTGACTCCAGTAATGCGCTGTTCGTGGTCAGCACCTTCGGCGACGGCGATGCACCGGACAATGCTCGCGGTTTCGAGCGCAAGGTACTGGGTAAGACTTCGACGCTCGACAGCCTGAACTACGCCGTGCTCGGTCTCGGTGATCGTCAATATCAACACTTTTGCGGGTTCGCCAAACGCCTGCATCAGTGGCTGAACGAACACGGCGGCAAGACGCTGTTCGCGCCAGTGGAAGTCGACAGTGGTGATCCCTACGCCCTGCGTCACTGGCAAACCCAGCTCGGTCTGCTCACCGGGCAGGCACCGGTCGATACCTGGCAGGCACCGAGCTACGACAACTGGACACTGGTGCGTCGCGAACTGATGAACCCTGACAGCAGCGGTTCGCCGGTTTATCTGTTGGGCCTGATTGCTCCGAACACCAGCAGTTGGCTGGCCGGCGATCTCGTCGAAGTGCTGCCGCGCAACTGCCCGTGGGCCATCGAACACTTCCTCGACGGCCTCGGTATTCGTGGCGAGACCATAGTGAAAATCAACGGCCTCGAAGAGCCGCTTGAAGTAGCGCTGGCCTCGCGTCAACTGCCGGAACACCGCGCGCATCTGGTAGGTCTGCATGCTCAATCATTGGTCGATGCGATGGTGCCTTTGGCTGTGCGTGAATACTCGATCGCCTCAATTGCAGCAGACGGCGTGCTGGAGCTGATCGTGCGCCAGGAGCGGCATGCCGACGGCAGTCTCGGCATTGGTTCCGGCTGGTTAACCGAACATACGCCGGTGGGTGGCAGCATCAGCCTGAGGGTACGGCGCAACAGCGGTTTCCATTTGCCAAACGAGCCGGTGCCGATGATTCTGCTGGGTAACGGCACGGGTCTGGCCGGGTTACGCAGTTTGCTCAAGGCGCGGATTGCTGACGGTCAACAGCGTCAGTGGCTGCTGTTTGGCGAGCGAAATCGTGAGCACGATTTCCTCTGCCGCGCGGAACTGGAAGAATGGTTGATCAACGGTGATCTGGCGCGTCTCGACCTGGCCTTCTCGCGGGATCAGGCCGAGAAGATCTACGTGCAGGATCGCTTGAAGGAGTCGGCCGAGGAACTGAAAAAATGGCTGGCAGAGGGGGCGGTGATTTATATCTGCGGCAGTATGCATGGGATGGCCAGCGGGGTTGATCAAGTGTTGCAGGAAGTCCTGGGAGCAGCGCAGGTAGAAACGCTTATCGAACAAAACCGTTATCGCCGCGACGTCTACTGAGTGCAGCCGGATCTCATCCGGCTACCACTCCACGTTGCTCATTGTTCTTCAACAGCATACTTACCTTTATGGCGCATGAAGTCTGACCACTCCTGCAACCTGTCTATCCGCAGTTGCAGCGGGTTCAGCAAGCTGGCAACCAGGTTCAGCACCAAGAGCAATGTCGAATACGTCGTGGAAGCTGTTATTGAGGAAAGCCTGTCAATCATCACCGTCAATAACAGCTGAATCCTGTTCAGAAAATTGCCGAAGTTGAAGAGTGCGGAAGCGGAGGACGCGTATATGCCTGTCAAACGATACAGCTCCAGCGTTTGCGGTTCAGGATTTCCTCTGTACGGTCTCCTGAAATCGAAGGGGGAGGTCCCGGAACCCGAAGGAGGCTTTTGCGGTGAGTAGCCATACGCCTCTATTTTTTGTTTTCTTGCTGCAACGATGCGGTAGAACATTGGATGAATCCCTCGCTCCATCGAGGAGACGTTCAATCTGTACCGTTCAACTGTTTTCAGGTTGGTGCGGCACTGGTCAATGAAATAGCTGACGACTCCGGAAACGTTGTAAAAGCTGCAAATGGCAAAGTGAGGTTGGTGGAAGTCGAAAGGAGCGCACCCCAAAGTATCAACAGCCACCCGTCGATAACGCGTCACGCCTGGCTTGGCCTCAATGAAAACCTGCCGAAGGTCTCGGGCTTGATCGACGCAGGCAAGCACTCCCGCCCGTACCGACTCCACACCATCCACCAAGGACTGAAATCTGGAGAGATCGGCGTCAGCCTCTTCAGTCAACTTTTGCGCATAGGCACCTAGCACCTTTGATGTCTCAGGGGTGGAGTGAGTGATGAAATCCCTGTGGAGCACCTCGTTCAAGAACAATTTGTATGCGCGCAACGAAATAAAATCATCTTCCTGAAAAAACAGGGCATCCCTGCTCTCCTCGCTCATAGGCGCCTCCTGTGAACATTCAATCCAGAGTCATAGAGTCATTAAATAACCGTGCATCGAGTGGCTCGACGCACGGCCATTCAAGGGTGGTGTGAAATGTAATACTTACAGATAAGAAAGCTGATTCAGGTAACCGACAAAACCATTGGCGGTAGAGAAAAATTCTGAAATCTGCTTATTCAAGGGCATAGCCTGATGAGCCTTCATCGAGCTCAAGAAACCCGACACTGTTTTGTCGATTTTTTCGAACTCCGCCACGTAGAGCTTGCGCTGCTCATTCATCTCGCCAAACACTTCGATCAGCTTGATCTTGTCGGCAGTGATTCGTGCGCTGCGCTTTTCGGCAGCGATTTGCGCCTGCACCTCCAAAGTCTTATCACGAAGTACCTGATTCTGTTTTACCATCAAGACAAAGGAAACACTCTTAACTGCGCCCTCCAGGTCCTGTTTCACTTTTTCGATCGCTGCCAGCACAAGATCAACCTGAGATGGCTTTGCACCAAGCTTCTTGACCGTTTCAACACTCAATTCGATATTTTTTGTAATACCGGAAATTCCGAGTTTATTGAGCTCATCCACAGCTTCGTTGATGACTGCACGTTTTTTTTCAAGATCAGTCAGGCTGGAATCCAAACGTTCCAGTACGACTTCACGCTCTGAAACGTCATTAATCAACGAGGCTTTGAATCCCTGTACGGTCGTCTCATCGTAGTCTGCGTTGATATTCTTGAGGCTCTCACTCAACGAGCTGGAGACTTCACTGACGGATGCCTGTGCCTCATTCAACAACACAGCCTGCTCGCCATGAATTTCATCGACCTCTTCGGAACCTTCTTGCAGCTCTTCATCGAGCGACATCAACTGTCCAAGTGTGGATTTAAGTAAAAATTCGGTTTTCAGAGCCTTTTCCCTGACCACATTGGAGCAGCTCGAAATGTCGACCGAAAGTGTTTTAAACCTTTCGCTCAAGTCCGGAAGATAATCAGTTTTCATAAACAACAACTTTGCTTCCACTGCAATGTTACGCAGCTTCGAACTGCTGCCCTGCAAGATATCGGTTTGCACGCCAGGGTACATATCACTTTGCATTAAAGACCTCCTTGATCTTTTTCCTTGAAAACCGTACTCCCTCATGTATTCCATTTCCGCCTCGCGGAATAATTCAACAAGTTCATCCGCACTGTCGTAGATTGCGCGCCATGGCGCAGCGACCAAACGAAATTGGGTAATGAAGCCGAACAACCGAACGCCGCCTTCGATCTTCGAGATCGCTTTTCCGGAGCTTTCGATATAGGTATGGAGCACATTCCAGGTATGAACCACGTTATTTGTCGCCACTTCAGCATCCAGAGCGACCGTCTGCATATCCTGCATGTCACCTCTGATCCGTGCGATCGAGCCCAGGGTCTTGGACTTGCTCTCAAGGTTCTTGATGGCTGCTTCCTGGAGGCGCCTCAGATCATTGCGCCGGGATCGAACACCTTCGGCTTCGACTCCGATATAGATGGCAACCCCCAATCCTATGGGCGAAAGTTTGCTCGCCGACTCAAGCGATTTCATGACCAGCGCCTTGTACTCTTTATTCAACTCATCAATCTGATTAGCGCGTTCCTTGATCTCGTTATTCAAACTCTCGATATCCGCCGCGTACGTATTGCTCTCAAGAGCCAGTGCCAGCAACTTGATCGTGGGAATGATATCGTTAGTCAGTTGTCGACTAAACGTATTTAGATCGGTTTTGATTTCAACGGCCGTCTGCAGATGCTCCTTGACCTGTTCGAAGATCAGATCCAGAACATCCCCCAGATTCGGGATGGTGTCCTCTTCCAACGCAAGATCCGGGAACGGTTTCCCTTCTTTCACTTCCCAGTCACGCAATTCCTTGTAGTTGGTGATTTTGTGCGTGCCCAGCGTCTTGGCCAGCTTGATGTCAGCGAAAATTTCCTCAACCGAAGTAAGGTATACCTCCATGCTCAAAGCAAACATTTTCAAGTGGGCTCCCGTCAGCATGATGCGAGAGCGCAGGGGGGACCACAAACTGGCATGCGAGTTTATCTTCGTAAAAGAGGCGAGAAAGTCTTCGGTTGTGAAGCCCTTGCCACCGTCTTCGTCGCCAAAGTTCAGATAGGTCGCAAGGGATCGCTCGTTGGTCGGAAGTGCCAGCCCTACGGCTTCGTACTTTCGCAGGGAAATAATTTGGGCTTTGGTCAGTATCAAACCGTTTGGGCGAGTAATGTCACTCGTGCCCCCGGTCGACAAGGACATTAGTGATTGGGGGACAACGGCTGCAAGATCTGCAATTTCTTCGTGATTTTTGCCTTCCAGGCTCTTTTCCCACAATATAGCGGACATAGCGACTCCTTTCTAAAATTTGACGCTTAACCAGACCATTTAACTTTCATAGCCTGCTTATCGCCATAAAATTGAGAAAAGAAAGTAAGCAACCCACCTATGTCGATCAAGCGATTAAATATATGAAAATATGATAGCTAGAAAACCGGGATAAAACCCCAGCAAAAAACATCAAACTCAGCGACTAACGAGAGTCACTGAAACTTCAATCAACATCTACACACCAATACCCAGAGCCATGCATTTGACAGTAATGACAAATAAAACCCCGCAACTTCCAGTATCAGCTTTTTGTGCAAAAATCACTTCCCACATAGCGAGCAACTGCCGAGTCACACGGTGACAGTTTTTGCTCGAATACCGACACGCCATCCAGATCGCGCAACACCACGTTCAACTCCCCCGTCTGTCCATCGATATTCACCTCGCCGAAAAACTGAAATCCGGCAAACGGCGAGGCGTTATGCACAGGGGAGGCCTTCTCGAATACCACTTCAGGGCCAAAGGTCATATCCAGCGAGTCAGGCCCGAAACTGCCCGCATTCAACGGCCCGGCAATAAACTCCCAGAACGGTTCGAAGTCCTGGAACGCCGCCCGATCCGGGTGGTAATGATGGGCCGCGCAGTAATGCACATCCGCCGTCAGAAACAGGAAATTGCGCACCTGCTGCGCCCGCAGGAAACCGAGCAGTTCGGCGATTTCCAGTTCGCGACCCCGGGCAGGTCCAGGGTCGCCGTTGGCCACCGCTTCCCACCGCGTGACACCGGGGCTGACTTCACCGTCAGGCGCGCCAAGGCCGATGGACATGTCAGTAGCGATCACTTTCCATTGCGCGTTCGAGGCCTGCATTTCGCGCTTGAGCCAGTCCAGTTGCTCACGCCCGAGATACGGCCTGGCTTCGCCAAGGTTGTCGTCGTTGGCCCCGCGATAACTGCGCATGTCCAGCACGAACACATCCAGCAGCGGCCCGTAACCGAGCTTGCGATAGATCCGCCCGCCACCCTCGGCACTCTGCAAGCGCATCGGCGCGTATTCGAGCCAGGCCTGACGTGCGCGGTCCACCAGGCTGTGGATATCTTTGCTCTGGTACCGTGCATCCGGCTTTTTGCCCGGCGACCAGTTGTTCATCACTTCGTGGTCGTCCCACTGCCAGATCTGCGGGACCTCGGCATTGAAGCGGCGAATGTTTTCGTCCATCAGGTTGTAGCGGTAATTGCCGCGATACTCATCGAGGGTCTCGGCGACTTTGCTCTTGGCCTCTGTGGTGATGTTGCGCCACACCCGGCCGCCTTCCGCGCTGAGCTGCGCCGGGATCGGGTTGTCGGCGTAAATGGTATCGCCGCTGTGGATAAAGAAGTCCGGCAGGCGCCGGCGCATCGACTCGTAGATGCGCATGCCGCCAATGTCCGGGTTGATACCAAAGCCTTGGCCGGCCGTGTCGCCACTCCAGACAAACCGGATGTCGCGCCGGGTCTGCGGCACGCTGCGCAAGTGACCGAACCAGGGTTCACTGGCAACACCGCTCTGGGCGTCTTCAAATTGCACTCGATAGAAAATCGCCTGGTCGGCGGGCAGCCCGGTGAGTTCGACCCGGGCAGTGAAATCGGTGCGCGCATCGGCCAGGGGCGAGACGAATCGCCGAGGGTCGGGAAACAGGCTGCGGGTGTCCCACTCCACCACCATCCGTGCGGGGCGGTCGCAGCGGCTCCAGATGATCGCCCGGTCACCCAGCAGGTCGCCGGACTGCACGCCGTCGGTGAGTTGCGGCCGATCCTTGACCGAAGCGATCACCGCCGGCGCCAGCCCCGGCAACAACAACCCGGCGCCGACCGCTTGCACGACACGACGGCGCCCGAGGTTGAAATCGCTCATGGTGTTCTCCCTGAAATGGAAAACCAATGCATGGCCCTATGACCCAGACATGACACAAATCCTTCCCACACCCTACCACCCTGTGGGAGCGGGCTTGCTCGCGAAAGCGGAGTGTCAGCGAAGTTGATGTCAACTGACATTCCGCTTTCGCGAGCAAGCCCGCTCCCACACTTATTGGTGTCAGGCCTTGGCTGGCTCCAGTGCCAGCTCCACCGTCTCCGGACGCTTCACCAACGCATACACCACCGCCGTCAACAGACTCCCCGCGACAATCGCCAGCAGATACCACAGCGCATGGTTGATCGCATTCGGGATCGCCAGCACGAACAAACCGCCGTGGGGCGCCATCAGTTTGCAGCCGAAATACATCGACAGCGCACCGGTCAGCGCACCGCCGGCGATACTCGCCGGAATCACCCGCAACGGATCTTTTGCGGCAAACGGAATCGCCCCTTCGGAGATGAAGCATAGCCCCAGCACCAGCGCCGCTTTGCCGGCTTCGCGTTCAGTCTGCGCAAACTTGCGTCGGGCAATGAACGTGGCGATGCCCAGACCAATCGGCGGCACCATGCCGGCGGCCATGGTCGCCGCCATCGGCGCGTAACTCTGCGATGCCAGCAAGCCGACCGAGAAGGCATAGGCCGCTTTATTGATCGGCCCGCCGAGGTCGACGCACATCATTCCACCCAGCAGCACACCGAGCAGGATCGCGTTGGTGGTGCCCATGCTGTCGAGGAAATGCGTGAGTCCGGCGAGCATCCCGGCCACCGGTTTGCCAACCACGTAAATCATCACCAGACCGGTGAACAGACTCGCCAGCAACGGAATGATCAGGATCGGTTTCAACGCCTCAAGGCTCTGGGGTAAACGCGCGTATTTATTGATCGCCCTGGCCGCATAACCGGCGAGGAACCCGGCGATGATTCCGCCGATGAAACCCGCGCCCAGGGTGCTCGCCAGCAGTCCGCCGATCATCCCCGGCGCGAGGCCGGGACGGTCGGCGATGGAATAGGCGATATAGCCTGCCAGCAACGGCACCATCAGCTTGAACGCAGTGTCGCCACCGATCTGCATCAACGCCGCCGCCAACGTGCCCTCTTCCTTGAACGCGGTGATGCCGAACACGAACGACAAGGCGATCAGCAAGCCGCCGGCGACCACCATCGGCAACATGAACGACACGCCGGTCAGCAGGTGTTTGTAAATGCCGGTTTTTTCCTGTTTGACCGTTGTATTGGCAGCGCTTGATGCGCTTTCCTGCTGGCCTTCGGCCAAGGCTTTTTTCAAGGTTGCTTCGGCTTGCTTGAGGGCAATGCCGGTGCCACAGCGATAGATCTTCTTGCCGGCGAAACGCTCGGTGGCGACTTCGATATCGGCCGCCAGCAGCACCACATCGGCCTCGGCAATCGCCGCTGCGCTCAGTGGATTGCGCGCACCGACCGAGCCCTGGGTTTCCACCTGCAGGTCATAGCCCAGGCGTTTGGCCGCTTGCTGCAAAGCCTCGGCGGCCATGAACGTGTGAGCGACGCCCGTCGGGCATGCGGTGACGGCCACCAGTCGCGGCGCGTTCCGGGCTACAGCCACTGGCTCGATGACCGCTTCAGAAGCGGCGTAAACCTGCGCTTCCTGCGCACCACGTTGCAGCACGGCTTCCACGTCTTGCAGGGCCTGGGCCGGGGTGCTCTGGAACACTCGCTTGCCAACAAACCGCGCCATGTCCACGGGCGCGCTGGTCACCAGCAGCACCCACTCGGCCGCATCGAGGGTGGCCGCCGACAATTGCTTTTCCGGATGTGCGACATCGGTGATTTCGACACTGGTGCTCCAGCCCTGACGCTGGGCCGCGGCATCAAGCAACCGGGCACACAGCACACTGGTGACCATGCCGTTCGGGCAGGCCGTGATGATGGCTAACTTCATGACAAACCCTCTTATTGTTCTGTCAGGGGACGCACGCGCACACCCTGTTCGAGCTGCGCCAGTTGCGCTGCATCGCCAATGCCGAATCCGATCTGGGTCACTGCCATCGCGGCAATCGCCGTGGCGGTGCGCAAGGTTTGCTCCGGCGTATCGGCACTGAGCAAACCGTGAAGCATCCCCGCCAGCAACGAATCACCTGCGCCCACCGTGCTGGCGACGCTGACCCTGGGTGGCGTGGCATGCAGAGCCGAGCCGACGCTGAACCAGTTCACGCCTTCGGCGCCGTGGGAAATCACCACATGCTCGATGCCTTGGACGTGCAAACGCTCCGCTGCCAAGGCCTGGGCACTGACCGACACGACCTCGCAGTCCAGCACCTCGGCCAGCTCTTCGGCGTTGGGTTTGATCAGCCAGGGTCCCGCTTTGAGCGCTGCACGCAACGCATCGCCGCTGGTATCGAGGGCAACGTTCAGACCCAGCGCCTTCAAGCGCAAAATCAGTGCCTGCAACCACTGCGCACTGACGCCCAAGGGCAAGCTTCCGGCGACCACCACCGCATCGTGCCCCGGGGCAATCTGCTCCAGTCGATCGATCAAGGCCTGCTGCGCCGCTTCGCTGACCTGCGGCCCCGGTCCGTTTATGTCGGTGATGCGTCCGTCGCTTTCCGCCAGTTTGATGTTGCTGCGGGTTTCACCGGGAACGCGGATGAAGGCGTCGGCAAAACCGCGTTTGGCGAACAGCGTTTCAAACGCTTGCAGGTTGTCTTCGCCAAGAAAACCACTGACGGTCAACTGATGCCCGAGGTCGGCCAGCACTTGCGCCACGTTCACACCTTTACCGGCGGCGTGGGTGTGCATGACATCGCTGCGATTGACCTGGCCGGCTTCAAGGCGCGGCAACTGCACGGTCAGGTCCAGCGCCGGGTTGAGGGTCAGGGTGAGAATCCGTGCCATTACAGGGCCTCCACGAGTGCGCGCACTTCATTGGCGCTGCCCACGGCCAAGGCCTGTCGGGCAAGGGTTTGAGTCTGAGTGAAGCCCAGTTCGCGAATCCGCGCCTTGACCTCGGCAATACTGCGCGCGCCCACACTGAGCTCATCCACCCCGAGGCCGACCAGTACCGGCACCGCCAGCGGGTCGGCTGCCAGCTCGCCGCACACGCCGACCCATTTGCCGTGGGCATGGGCCGCGCGTACGGTGATGTCGATCAGTTGCAGCACCGCCGGATGCAAGCCATCGGCCTGGGCCGACAGCGTCGGATGGCCACGGTCAATGGCAAGCGTGTATTGGGTCAGGTCGTTGGTACCGACGCTGAAAAAGTCGACCTCTTTGGCCAGTACAGGCGCCAGCAAGGCCGCCGACGGCACTTCGATCATGATCCCCAGTTGCAGGTCGGCAACCGGGATTTCCAGGCGCAGACGTTCGGTCATGTCACGGGCCTGGCGCCACTCGTCAACGCTGCCGACCATCGGGAACATGATCCGTAGCGGACGGTTGTCGGCAGCCCGCAGCAAGGCACGCAGTTGCGCTTCCATGATCTGCGGGCGCTGCAAGGTCAGGCGAATGCCACGCACGCCGAGAAAGGGGTTTTCTTCCTTCGCAATCGGCCAGTACGGCAGCGGTTTGTCGCCACCGACATCGAGAGTACGCACCACCAGCGGTCGCCCGGCCAGACCGTCGAGGACGCGGCGGTACTCGACTTCCTGGGTCGCCTCGTCGGGCGCTTGCGGGTGGGCCATGAAAATCAGTTCGGTGCGCAACAGGCCGATACCTTCGGCGCCCTGCTCCACCGCACTGGTGACGCCGGCACTTTCGCCGATATTGGCGAACACTTCGACGGCATGGCCGTCGGTGGTCAGTGCCGGCTGGTGGCGTTGCTCGGCGGCTGCCTTCAAGCGCTGCTCGCGGGTATCGCGTTCGGTCGTGGCGCGCTGCAAGGTCATCGCGTCAGCGTCCACATGCAGACGCCCACGCTGGCCATCGAGCAGCAATGGCGTACCCGACGCCAGCAGCAACACGCCGGGGCCGGCGCCGACCAATGCCGGAATTCCCAGGGCCCGGGCAACAATCGCACTGTGCGCCGTAGCGCCGCCCCGTGCGGTGAGAATCCCGGCCACGCGAGCCGGGTCCAGACGCGCGACGTCGGACGGGCCGACCTCGTCCATCACCAGAATGTACGGCTGATCCGGTTCACTCGGGATTTCGATACCACTGAGTTGCAGCAAAACCCGACGCCCAATGTCGCGCAAGTCGGCAGCGCGCTCGGCGAGCAAGGCATCCTGCAACGCTTCCTGCTGCAGGGCCGCCGCTTCAATCACGACCATCCACGCAGCCTCCGCGCTTTCGCCCTGCTTGAGACGCGTATCGACCTCATCGGTCAGTTCCGGGTCGTCGAGCATCTCCTGGTGGGTGATGAAGATTTCGCGAATGGCTTTGCTTTTGCTGCGTTCGATCAATCCCTGGATGTCCCGGCGCACCTGCGCCAGCGCGTGCTGGAGACGTTCACGCTCGATGGCGGCGGATTCACCGCGCAACGGGTAATCGATGCTTTGCAGGACTTGAATATGCGCCGGACCGATGGCAATGCCCGGGGCGGCGGCAATGGCCTGGACCACGCTGCCGGATATTGGGGCGAGGATCACTTCGGCCATATCGGCAACGACTTCCCGTACCTGGCTGACTGGCGGCAGCGGCTCGACTTCTTCACCGAGGCCTTCTTCGATGGCGGCCAACAGGGCCGGCAATGCATCAGCCGCGATGCCCGGTTCGGCGATGAATTCCAGGACCTGCCCGCGACGGGCGCCGAGGCTGAGCAGTTTGCTCAGGCTCTTCACCGACACCGCGCTGTCGTGGCCGTCGACGATCCGCACGCGGATTTCACCCTCAAAACTTTTCGCCAGTTGCGCGAGGATCTTCGCCGGCCGCGCATGCAAACCATGGGCATTGGCCAAGGCAATGCGCGCACTGGGCCAGTCGGCGGGCACTTCACCACCGAGCACTTCGAGAACTTTGCGACTGCTGGTGGCCCGCCCCAACTCATGGCCACGGCCTTCGATCAACAACGCGCACAGGCGCTCGAGCAGGGCTTGATGGGCTTCACCGAGGCTGGCCAGGCAGAACAGTCCATTGAGCGGCTGGCCGAGATAGCGCAGTGGTTTGTCCGGGGTGACGAAGGCCAGGCCGGGACGCTTCACCGTTTGCTCGCTGTGCAGCCACCACAGGCCATCGCCCAACGGCAACGCTTCAACCTGTTGCAGCACGGCGGAAAAACCATTGCTCACGCAGTCGGCCTGGCGCAACAAACGTGCGCCACGCCACACCAGCTCCTCGAAATCTTCGGCCGCCACACCGAGGCCGATCATCTGCGCATCCAGCGCCAGCTCCTGCGGCGCGCCTTGCAGCAATTTCAGCAGCGCTTCAGCGGAACCGGCGCGACGCAGGGCCTGGCCCAGGTCAGTCTCGCCGAGGGCGCGGGTCAGCAATTGCAACAGGCGCAGATGCTCATCGGATTTGGCAGCGATACCGATCGCCAGGTAAACGATATGACCGTCGCCCCAGTCCACACCTTCAGGGAACTGCATCAGGCGCACACCGGTGGTGAACACCAGGTCGCGGGTTTCGGGGGTACCGTGGGGGATGGCAATACCTTGACCGAGAAAGGTCGAGCCCTGGGCCTCCCGCGCCTGTAAACCGGCCAGATAACCCTCGGCAACCAGGCCGTCGGCGACCAGATGCCGAGCCAGCAATTGCAGCGCTGCGGATTTATCCACAGCCGACTGGCCCATGGAAATCTGCTCTACAGTGAGCTCGAGCATGCTTTCTCCTTTTTGGCGCCTTGGGGCACCAGGTATTGTTTTGAATGAGTCAGCTTAGGCGCTTGGTCATCGCTTTTGGCGGTTTCACGGCAGAACCGGCCAAAGGCACCTAATACGTAGAAAATACGCCTGCTGAAACGTTTAATCTAGATCGATTGGCACGTTACTCGATATTGGCCCATCCTTGAAGTCCAACTTGTCGGATGCGTTGCGACAATGGTCGCCTGCCTTAATCGGTTAGGATTGACGAAAATGTCGAGGCAATCTCGAAAAAACAAGGAAACAGCGGGTTGAAACTCAGTGATATTGCCCAGTTGGCCGGTGTGTCCGTCACCACCGCCAGCTATGTCATCAATGGCAAGGCCGAACAACAGCGCATCAGTAGCGCCACCGTCGAACGCGTGCGCGCGGTCGTCGAACAACATGGCTTCACGCCTAACCCACAGGCCGCCGGCTTGCGCAGCCGACACACGCGCACGTTGGGGTTCATTCTGCCGGATCTGGAAAACCCCAGTTACGCGCGAATCGCCAAATTGCTCGAACAAGGCGCACGCGCCCGCGGTTATCAGCTGCTGATCGCCAGTTCCGACGATGCCCCGGACAGCGAGCGGCAATTGCTGCAACTGTTCCGCGCCCGGCGCTGCGACGCGCTGATCGTTGCCAGCTGCCTGCCGGCCGGCGACGACAGCTATCATCAGTTGCAAGCCAAGGGCATACCGATCATTGCCATCGACCGGGTCATGGAGCCCGAGCACTTCTGCTCCGTGATCAGCGACGACCGCGAGGCCAGCCTGCAACTGACCCGCAGCCTGCTGGAGCCGCAGCCCAAACAGATCGCCCTGATCGGTGCCCGCCCGGAACTGAGCATCAGCCGGGAACGCGCCGCGGGCTTCAATGAGGCCCTCACCGGGTTCAACGGCGAAGTACTGATCGAAGAAGGCGAATCCTTCAGCCGCGAGTGCGGCAAACAATTGATGGAAGAGTTGCTGCTGCGCCTGGGCCATTTGCCCGATGCGTTGGTGACCACCTCCTACGTGCTGCTTCAGGGCGTGTTCGATGCACTGCACGACTTCCCGTTGAAAAACCGCCCGCTGCGCCTCGGCACATTTGGCGACACCCAGTTGCTGGACTTCCTGCCATTGCCGGTCAATGCCATGGCGCAACAACACCAGTTGATCGCCGACAAAGCCCTCGCACTCGCTCTGGCGGCCATTGAGCAGTCGGATTACCGGCCCGGCGTACAAGCCATTGCGCGCACGTTCAAGCAGCGTATTCGCCAGGACTGAACCGTGGAGCTGATCGATACCCACACCCATCTGGATTTTCCGGACTTCGACGCTGACCGCCAGGCGTTGCTGGCCGAAAGCCGCGCCCTCGGGGTGCGGCGGATCGTGGTGCTGGGGGTTTACCAGGCCAATTGGCAACGGGTCTGGGAGTTGGTGCAGAGTGACCCCGACCTGCACGCCGCGTTCGGGCTGCATCCGGTGTATCTGGACGATCATCGCCCGCAACACCTGAGCGAACTCGGTGACTGGCTGACCCGTCTGGCCGGCCATCGGCAACTGTGTGCAGTGGGCGAGATCGGCCTGGACTACTTCATCGAATCCCTCGACCGCGACCGCCAACAGGCGTTGTTCGAGGCACAATTGCAACTGGCGGCGGACTTCAATCTTCCGGCATTGATCCATGTGCGGCGTAGCCACGCGGCGGCGATTGCCACGCTCAAACGGTTTCGCCTGAAACGTGCCGGGATCATCCACGCCTTTGCCGGCAGCAAGGAGGAGGCGCGGGAATACATCAAGCTCGGTTTCAAGCTCGGCCTTGGCGGTGCCCCGACCTGGCCACAGGCGCTGCGCATGCACCGCGTGCTCGCTGAGCTGCCTCTGGATTCGGTGGTGCTGGAAACCGACTCGCCGGACATGGCGCCCGCGATGTTCCCGGGCCAGCGCAACAGCCCGGCACACTTGCCGGCGATCTGCGCGACGCTGGCCGGCATCATGGTGATCAGCCCCGAGCAATTGGCCGCGACCAGTACAGCCAATGCCTGCGAGTTGTTTAACTGGTCATAACTGCCAGCACCCGCCAACTGTGGGAGCGGGCTTGCTCGCGAAAGCGATCTTTCAGTCACATTAATGTTAGATGTGCCGCCGTCTTCGCGGGCAAACCCGCTCCCACAGGGTCCCGAGGAGAATTTCAGACCCGGAATGCGCTGATCAACTGTTTCAACTCCACGACCTGAGCCGACAACGCCCGACTGGCGTCTTCGGTCTGGTGCGCACCTTCTGCGGTACGCTCGCCGGCACGATTGATCTCGACGATGTTCTGGTCGATGTCGTGGGCCACGGCGGTTTGTTGCTCCACCGCGGCGGCAATCTGCTGGTTCTGGTCGACGATCATGCCGACCGCTCCCAGAATATTTTCCAGCGCCCGCTGGACCTTCTCCGACTGCCCCACCGTGCCGTTGGCCATTTCATGGCTGGTGCCCATGGCCTTGACCGCCGCGCCGACTCCGCCATGGAGCTTGGCGATCATCTGCTCGATTTCTTCGGTCGATTGCTGGGTACGCTTGGCCAGGGTCCGGACTTCATCGGCGACCACGGCGAAACCGCGCCCCTGCTCACCGGCCCGGGCGGCCTCGATAGCGGCATTGAGTGCCAGCAGGTTGGTCTGCTCGGCGATGCTCTTGATCACTTCCAGAACACGGCTGATGGACTGGCTGTCGCTGGCCAGTTGATTGATCACCCGCACCGACTGATCGATTTCGATGGCCAGTGCGGCAATGCTGCCTTGCTGCGACTCCACCAGACCGCGACCGCTGATGGTTTCGTCGTTGACGCTGTGGGCGCTGCTCACCGCCGCCGCAGCACTGCGCGCGACCTCCTGGGAAGTGGCCGACATCTGGTTCATCGCCGTAGCCACTTGTTCGATCTGTGTGCGCTGCCCGGCGACGGCCTGGTTGCTTTGCGCGGAAACGTTTTGCACCTGACCGGCCTGGCGCTCGACTTCACTGACGGTCTGCCCCACCCGTTCGATCAGGTCATGGATTTTCTTCACGGTGCCGTTGAACACCTCACCCAACTCGCCCAGTTCGTCACGGCTATGGGCGCTGAAGGTCACAGTCATGTCGCCGGCCGCCACCTTGTCCATCACCCCTCCAAGGCGCTTGAGCGTGGTGCGGGTCGAGACATAGAAAGCGCCGTAGAGATAAAAGATCAACACGAATACGACTGATAACGCCACGGCCTGCAAGACCATGTGCGTGCGATTCTGGTCCAGGCGTTGCTGCAACTGCGGGCCCAGATACTTGAGGGTTGCTTCGTTGAGTTGGTAAGTCTGATCCATCAGGGCGCTGACCTGATCGTAAAAGCCCTGCCACGGCGCATCGAGGGTATCGGCCATGACCACTTGCTCTTCGAACAGCTCGCTGGCCTTCTTCAAGGATGCCCGGCTGCTATCGGCCTGAGCGGCCAGGGTATCGCGGGCGGCGTTGCTGGCCCCCAAGGCGTCCTGCAACTTCAGGCCATATTCGGCCTGGAGCTTTTCAATCTGCGCCAGCAATTCATCGAAACGGGTACTCGACGCCGAGTTGATGAAACCCTGCCCCAACGAGTAAGACCCCATTGCCCGACCTTCGCCCAGAATCTGGGTGACACGTGGTGTGACGAGGGTGACGAGTTCGCTCAACTGGCGCATGTCGCTCTGGTTGTCGCGGCTGAGGCCGGACTGGCTGGTGATGAGCTGGCTGAAAATCTGCGCGCTGCCCACAAGCTTGCCGATCAGGGCGCTTTTGCTCTGCAGGGAGTTTTCCATTTGCTGGGCCTTGAACCCGGCGATCATCTCATCGCGCTTGCCATCAAACACCGCGACCTGCTCCGGGTCGCTGGTCATCGCCGTCAGCCCTTGCAGGCGAGTCAGAATATTCTGTTCGAGGGTGCTGATTTTCGATTCGACATTGCCGGCCTTCCCGGATTGGCCGAGGCTGACATTGATCTGCACCAGGTTGTTCAGGGTTTCCAGATCGCGCCGTAACGCCAGGCTGCTGCCCAACAGGTCGAGACTTTGCAGTTCGATGCGCGTGCCCTGGAATTCGCGGTAGGAGTCACGCACCAGATAGAAGTTGGTCACCAGCATCGGCACCAGGAACAGTACGCTGATCAGGCTGAACTTCATGCCGAAGCTCAGGCGATTCATCAGTGCGACAGCGGGATAGAGCAAGCTCTTCACTGGATGTCTCCCTTCAATTTCTTATTTTTTTTATTGGCAGGCGCAGACAGACAGCAGATAGCCACTATGCGGCGCTATCTCTGTATAACTTAAATCGGCAGGAAGTTTTGTAACTTAAGGTTAACGACAGGGCGAAGCACTTCAGGCAAGTGATCACCCTGTGGCGAGGGGGCAAGCCCCCTCGCCACAATGGCTCAGTGCAGGACTAATGCAAGACCGTCCACAACGCAAACCCGGCATACCAGAGCACCGCCGCACGCAGCAGCAGCGCCCAGATGCGGTCCAGGTTGTTGATACCTTCCACGCCGGCCACCGGTGCCGGAATTTCACCGGCCACCAGCCCGACGTTCACGATCAATTGCGCGGCGCTGATGTTCCAGTTCAGCAGTTCATGCAGCATCACCCGACTGACCGCGACAAAATTGCCGACCAACGCCAGGCTCGCCGCCAGCAGACGCACCGGCAACCAGTCGAAGGCGTGACGCAGTTGCCCGGCGCGCTCGACCAGCGCCGGGTTTTTCCCGTGTTCTTCGGCCAGCGCCAGCAGCCGATAACTCAGCGCCGCGACCGGCCCCAACAGGAAGTACCAGAAAATCACCGCGAAAAAGCTCTGGTAGGCCTCCCACAGCAAATGCCCTTCGACCTGCTCCAGCAACTGCTCGCCACTGTCTGCACAGATATCCAGATCGCGCTTGGCGACAAGGGCCGCTGCTTGCAGATCCTCCCGACGCCAGGCATCGCGGAACGGCCCGAGATCGCCCAGCAGATCACCGCGCCCCAGGCTGTAGATCACGACCAGCAAATGGATCGGCAACGCGAGCAACCCGTAGGCCACCGGCTCGATGACGACCAGCAGCAATCCCAGCAACGCCACCGGCAACAAGACCACCACCGACAACACCAGCCATGGCCGGCCCGAAAGCCGCGGGCTGGTCTCAAGCTTGTTCAGCTCGCGCGTCCAGCCACTGTCACGCTGAACCTGATGGCGCAGGGCCGAGAACTTTTCGATCCACACCGCCAATAGCAACACCAGAAAACTCATTGCCCATCCTCTTGTGCCAGAGCGGCGCGATAACGTGCCCAATCGAACGCCGGCCCCGGATCGGTTTTGCGCCCGGGTGCAATGTCGCTGTGCCCGCAGATGCGCTCTGTAGTGATCGCCGTGAACGTCCGTTGCAACTGACGGGTCAGGGCCGTCAACGCGCCGTATTGCGCGTCGGTGAACGGCAGATCATCCGTGCCTTCGAGCTCGATGCCCACGGAAAAATCGTTACAGGTTTCCCGCCCCTCGAAGCTCGAGACCCCTGCATGCCACGCACGCTCAAGGCATGAAACAAACTGGGTGACCGTTCCGTCACGCTCGATCAGAAAGTGCGCGGACACCCGCAAATCCGCAATCCCTTCAAAATAGGGATGTTCGGTGACATCCAGGCGATTCTGGAAAAACTCCTGCACCTTGCCCGTGGCGAACTGCGCCGGTGGCAGGCTGATGTTGTGGATCACCAGCAGGGAAATCTCGTCTGTGGGGCGCGCATTGAAGTTGGGTGAGGGGCAGACATGCACACCCTGAATCCAACCGCTCGCGGGGTCCAACTGCATACCGATTCCTTCAACGTCGACTGTGTTGGCACAGTATGCCGCGATATTCCCTCAAGGCGCGATCACTTGCCGCGCTTGAGGCGCTTTAGGTTGCCGATCACCCGCTCGAGAGCTCGCTCGAACAGCAAGGTGTCGTCAAGCACTCGCGCCACGCCATTGCGCAGCTCCAGGGCCAGGTCAGGGCGACTGCGCTCGAGCACTTTCATGCCGGTGCGGTTGACGAAGATGTATTGGCCGGTGGTTGCAATGATAGCCACCAGTTTCCAGCGAAGGCTGTTTTCCGGGTCTTCCTGAAACTCGACCCAACAGCCCGGAAGCATTTTATCGACCTGACGCAACCCCGCATCGTCCGCCAGCAAACGTATCGGCTCACTGTGCACCTGACTTTCGTCAGCCATGTGCAGGACGACAGGCGTCAGCACCTCGATCATCAGCGACGCACTGGCGGATGAGCCACCCGCTGCCTGAACGTGCAAGCTTTCCAGCTCGCTGAAAAATTCGCTGGCGGCAAACGGATCGAACGCCGATGAGTTCAGCCCGTCGCGCAACGACTTGAGCAAATCCGGTACCAGGGCGGCCAACATCCTGGCCGCATCGGACTCGTGGTGACGCTGAACGCTCCAGACCAATTGCTCCAGGGTACGCACATCGGCATGCCACTCTGCCGACTGATCGCCATGCTTGAGGTACGTCAGCAGCAGTACTTTGCTCCAGGCCTCCTGGACAAACCCCAGCACGCCTTGCGGCAGGAACTTGCCAAACAACGCCTGATTCAGCACCTGCTCGACACGCTGGCGGGCCAGCCCGGTCTTGGCCCGTCCTTCCTCGGCATCACGAATGCGCTGCTCGAGCAGCTCGCTGCGACGGCGCTCGTCCTGGGTAAACGCGAGAAAGTCGGCCAGCAGTTCGGAAAATATCGCGGGGTCATCGACAAAGTCATTCAACAAACGCTGTACGACCTGATCGATGCGCACGTACAGGCTGTCACGCTGATGATCGTCACAGGCGTCCCAACCCATTGCCGCGCTGGCGATTTCGTTGAGCAGGCGTCGTGCCGGATGACTGCTGCGACTGAAGAAACTCTTGTCGAGCACCGCCACCTTGACCAGTGGAATCTGCAGTCGGCCGATCAGCGCCTTGAGCGGATCCGGCAGATTGCGATCATCGAGCATGCATTCGAACAGCATGGCGACCAGGTTGATCACATCTTCATCGGCCTCCCCGAGAACCCGCGACCTGCCACTTTTGACGCTGACCCGGGTGAGTAACTGTTCGAGCTGGTTGCGCAGGTCAAAATCGTCCACGACTTCCGGAGCCGGCACGTATTGCTGCAAATGCGACAGCAGGCGCAACAGATCGCGCGTGGATATCGGCAGCGCAGTGGCACTGACTTCCAGCGTTGGCGACAGGCTGCCGCGAACGTTGAACAGCAGGGCCTGCAACGCGGCGAAAACCTCCTGGACATTGTCATCGATGGGCAAGCAGGCCGCGGTGACGGCCCCATCGGTCGATTCGACGAAGGCGCTGTCGGGTCGGCCCGTGGCACTACGCATCGGGGCCGGTTTAAGGTCAGGCAACACACCGGTTGCGAGCAGCAGTTGATTGGCTTCAGCGTAAAGCCGATCGGTGTCGCTCAGGACATAACGCTCGAACAACCCGAGGATGATCAGCTTGACCTTGATCTCCAGCCCCAGCTGGCGTGCAGCCTGCAAGAAGTATTCGCAGAGCATCGCCGGGCTCATGGGGTTGTGCAGATCGCCCAGCGCCTTGCCTGACAAGGCGCAGAGTCGGGCCGTCAGTTGATCCAGGGCCAACCCGTCGCGGTCCAGCACCCGGCTGACCATCGCATCCACCGCGACTGAACGCTCCCGCTCGTCATCGGTTTGCGCCAAGGATGCATTGGCCGCCAAGGCCTGGGGCATGGCGGCAATGGCAGGGTCGTATTGGGCAAGCCGGATGAACGCACCGAAGAACTGCTCGAGAAACACCCGCTCGATGCTTTTGTGCTTGAGACGCAAATCGCGCATTGTTTGAAAGAAGATGTTCTGCTCAACGTCACAGCGAGCTCGGTCGGCCATTTCGAAGAGGGTGTCGTCGGCGTTATCGAACAACGCCTGCAATCCGTGTCGCAGCTGTTGTGCGGCCTTGTCGCGGACCTGGAGAAGAATCGCCGGCAGTCGGGCGAGTGGCGAGTGAGCCACCTGGTCGGTAGTTGCCTTGTGCAAAGGCACTACATTCCCGTCGTTGTGCATTCGGCCTCCCTGGAACGGTAATGCTTCGAATCGTCAAATCGATGACGTCAAATACAAGGCGAATTATCTTGTAAAAGCTCCACCTTGCGCCAGAAGACTCTGCACCTCATCTCAAACAGGCGTTTGCTCGGTATCGATGGCCCACACCGACACCCTCAGGGATTCGACCAAATGCAGGCGCCTTCGCCAACGTAATGCTCTGATGCCTTGGGTTGGTCCATGCCATGGCCCTATAATCGAGCCACTTTGTTTGTGGAGTCCGTTATGCCGAATCTACGTCTCGCCGATCTGACCGCCGAAATCGAAGCCAACGTGCGCCGTGCGTTGCTTGAAGACATCGGCAGCGGCGACATCACCGCGCAGTTGATCCCGGCCGAACGCCTGGCCACAGCCACCATCATCACCCGCGATGCGGCCGTCATCAGCGGCACCGCCTGGGTGGATACCGTGTTTCGGCAACTGGACCCACGGGTGGCGGTGCACTGGCAGGTTGCCGACGGTGAACGGGTGACGCCCAATCAGGTGCTGTTCCACCTCGAAGGCCCGGCGCGCTCACTGCTGACCGGCGAACGCAGTGCCCTGAACTTCCTGCAACTGCTCTCGGGCGTCGCCACCCGCGCGCAATACCTGGCGGACTTCGTGGCCGAGACTCAGGTCAAGCTGCTCGATACCCGCAAAACGCTGCCGGGGCTGCGCCTGGCGCAAAAGTACGCCGTAACCTGCGGCGGTTGCCACAACCACCGCATCGGCCTGTATGACGCCTTCCTGATCAAGGAAAACCACATCGCCGCCAGCGGCGGCATCGCGCAGGCCATCGCGGCCGCGCACAAGATCGCCCCGGGCAAGCCGGTCGAGATTGAAGTGGAAAGCCTGGATGAACTGAAAGAAGCGCTGGCGGCCGGTGCCGACATCATCATGCTCGACGAACTGAGCCTGGACGACATGCGCGAAGCCGTGCGCCTGAATGCCGGCAAGGCCAAGCTGGAGGCCAGCGGCGGGATCAACGAGAGCACGTTGCTGCCGATTGCCCGGACCGGAGTGGATTACATTTCGATCGGTGCAATGACCAAGGATGTGAAGGCGGTCGATCTGTCGATGCGTTTGAGTATTTGAGAAGCAGTTAATAGCGACAAGCTGCAAGCTTCAAGCGGATCTGCCTTGACTTGAAGCTTGCCGCTTGAAGCTTGAAGCTTGAAGTTGCTCTCAAACTACCAGATTGTTCATCTCGCAGTATTCTTCCCACTCGACGCCCAGCACCTCGGCCGCTTCTTTGTGCAACTTCAGGCGTTCTGTCTCGTACTCCTCCGGGGTCGAGGTGTACTTGAGCGTCAGCTCCCACGGCTGCAAGCCCTGGGCTTCGGCTTCATCCTCGAAGGCCCATTGAATCTGGTCTTTCTGATCGTCCGGACTCAAGTCCTTGATCTCGTCCATCAATTCGGGCGCGTCCAGCACGTACTTCTTGAGGGCTTCTTCGTGTCTTTCTTCTTGGCTCAATTCTTTTACGGTCATGTTGTTCTCGCTGATCTGGGGAATGGAAGATGGATCTGGATCATCAAGGATCTCTCTGACGCAGAAGAACCGCTTGTAGCCCGGTCTGTCTGGCCTTCAGAACCATTCGGGATCATCTGAAAACTGCTGGGCGAAGCTCATGCAGGCTCCGAATATAGGATGTTTGTCGGACGATTTGCACGTCTCTTTACATCTCCCCACAAAAAGTTGTGCACAGGATGCGCTGATGGCGGCGAGAAGTTCAGACAGCAGCGGGATTTCCAGCCTGAAACGGGAAGTCAGCGACCAGGACCGCGAACCCGACAACCTCAAGCGGACCGTCGAGGACTTGAGCAGAAAGGTGAAATAACCAGGGGGGAGATGGTGCCCGAGACAGGAATCGAACCTGCGACCTTCGCGTTACGAGTGCGCTGCTCTACCGGCTGAGCTACACGGGCGGTGCGCTAAACCTAGCATTGCTATCGAGGTCCGGCAACTTCGCGCAATGTCTCGATGTTTCGCAGACAAAAAAAATGCCCCGCCGTTTTCACGGTGGGGCATTTTTTACAACGCTGAAGCGGTCAGGCGTAAGGCGCGATTAAACGCCCGAAGCCTTGGCTGCTGCCACGTCTTTGATGGACAGCTTGATACGACCGCGGTTGTCCACGTCCAGTACCAGCACTTCCACTTCCTGACCTTCTTTCAGGATGTCGGTCACTTTCTCTACGCGAGCGTCGCTCAGCATCGAGATGTGAACCAGACCGTCCTTGCCCGGCAGGATGTTGACGAATGCGCCGAAGTCGACGATGCGCTCAACCTTGCCGACGTAGATCTTGCCGATCTCGGCTTCAGCGGTGATACCCAGAACGCGCTGACGTGCAGCTTCAGCAGCTTCCTTGGTTTCGCCGAAGATCTTGATCGAACCGTCGTCTTCGATGTCGATCGAAGCCTTGGTTTCTTCGCAGATCGCACGGATGGTCGCGCCACCTTTACCGATGACATCACGGATTTTGTCGGTGTCGATCTTCATCGCGATCATGGTCGGAGCGTTGGCCGACAGTTCGGTACGCGACTGGCCGATGATCTGGTTCATCTGGCCGAGGATGTTCAGGCGCGCTTCCAGGGCTTGGCCCAGAGCGATCTCCATGATTTCTTCGGTGATGCCCTTGATCTTGATGTCCATCTGCAGCGCGGTGACGCCTTTGGCGGTACCGGCTACCTTGAAGTCCATGTCGCCCAGGTGGTCTTCGTCACCCAGGATGTCGGTCAGGACGGCGAACTTCTCGCCTTCTTTAACCAGGCCCATGGCGATGCCGGCAACCGGCGCCTTCATTGGAACGCCAGCGTCCATCAGGGCCAGGGAAGCACCGCAAACGGAAGCCATCGAGCTCGAACCGTTGGATTCGGTGATTTCCGACACTACACGGATGGTGTACGGGAACACGTCAGCGGCAGGCAGCATGGCCGAAACCGAACGACGGGCCAGACGGCCGTGACCGATTTCACGACGACCAGCACCACCCATGCGACCACACTCGCCCACCGAGAACGGAGGGAAGTTGTAGTGCAGCATGAACGGGTCTTTTTTCTCGCCTTCCAGGGTATCGAGCAGCTGTGCATCACGGGCAGTACCCAGCGTTGCAACGACCAGAGCCTGGGTTTCGCCACGGGTGAACAGAGCCGAACCGTGGGTTTTTGGCAGAACACCGACTTCGATGTTCAACGGACGTACGGTCTTGGTGTCGCGACCGTCGATACGTGGCTTGCCGTTTACGATGTTTTCGCGAACGGTGCGGTATTCGATTTCGCCGAAAGCCGCTTTGACTTCGCTGGAAGAAGGCTGGCCTTCTTCACCGGACAGCTTGGCAACGACCTGGTCCTTCAGCTCGCCCAGGCGAGCGTAACGGTCGGCCTTGACGGTGATGGTGTAGGCCTGGGAGATCGCTTCGCCGAACTCGGCACGGATAGCGCCCAGCAGTTCGGTGGCTTCTGGTGCAGGAGCCCAGGTCCAGGTTGGCTTGGCAGCTTCGGCAGCCAGTTCTTTGACCGCGTTGATCACAACCTGGAACTCGTCGTGAGCAAACAGTACCGCGCCCAGCATCTGGTCTTCGGTCAGCTCTTTGGCTTCCGATTCAACCATCAGCACGGCGTCCGAAGTACCGGCAACGACCATGTCCAGGCTCGAAGCAGCTTGCTGCTCGTAAGTCGGGTTCAGCAGGTAGCCGGTGCTTTCGTGGAACGCAACGCGGGCAGCGCCGATCGGGCCATCGAAAGGAATGCCGGAGATCGCCAGGGCAGCCGAGGTACCGATCATCGCAGCGATGTCCGGATCGGTCTTCTTGCTGGTGGAAACGACGGTGCAGACAACCTGCACTTCGTTCATGAAACCTTCAGGGAACAGCGGACGGATCGGACGGTCGATCAGTCGGGAAGTCAGGGTTTCTTTCTCGGAAGGACGGCCTTCGCGCTTGAAGAAACCGCCAGGGATCTTACCGGCAGCGTAAGTCTTTTCCTGGTAGTGAACAGACAGAGGGAAGAAGCCCTTGCCTGGATCGGCTTGCTTGGCACCGACTACGGTCACCAATACGCTGACGTCGTCGTCAACGGTGACCAATACTGCGCCGGAGGCCTGACGGGCGATACGGCCAGTCTCGAGGGTAACGGTCGACTGACCGAACTGGAATTTTTTGATTACCGGGTTCACGGTGTCCTACCTTCTTTGTGGCTCTTGGGGGAACTGGTTTCTTGCGAAATTCTTGGGCAATGTCGGGAATCGGCCCGACCGGCTTGTCCAGGTGTTACTCAGGCAAAGCAGGTATCCAGATAAAACTTGAGGCTGGGAGCCTGCCATGCGCCGGCGGGAAACCCGCTGGCGCACGACAGACAACCAACCTCTAGCGCAATCGCTTATTAGCGACGCAGACCCAGGCGACCGATCAGAGTCTGATAGCGACCCAGATCCTTGCCTTTCAGGTAGTCCAGCAGCTTACGACGCTGGTTAACCATGCGGATCAGACCACGACGGGAGTGGTGGTCTTTACCGTTGGCCTTGAAGTGACCTTGCAGCTTGTTGATGTTGGCGGTCAGCAGTGCAACTTGCACTTCTGGCGAACCAGTGTCACCAACAGCTTGCTGGTAGTCAGCAACGATTTGAGCTTTTTCTTGAACGTCGAGAGCCATGAGGCAATCCTTTTATCAGGAAACTGTTTGTCGAAAAACAGTTTCAACAGGCCAGGGACAAATCCCTGTATCTAAAAATGAGTAGTGACCGTGCCTGTTAACAGCCACCCTCGTTCGGTCATTCTGACCGAATCAGTCGACGCGGCGCGATGCGCCCGTCTTCGCTCACTTCACCGATACCGATGAAGCGACCATTGTGATCCTGTACCCGCACCATGCCGAACTTCGGTGCATCCGGGGCACGTACCGGCTGGCCGTTGAGCCAGTAGAACGCACTCGCTTCCGAGAACTGCAACAGTGGCCAATCCAGCAGGCCGCTGTCCGATGGCATCAGGAAGCGATCGACCGCTTCGTTGCCGCCTTCGGCATGTACAGCTTCCAGCTCTTCGAGAGTAACCGTCTGCGCCAGGGTGAATGGCCCGGCCTGGGTACGTCGCAGTTCAGCAACGTAAGCGCCACAACCGAGTTGCTCACCGATATCCTCCACCAGGGTACGGATATAGGTGCCTTTGCTGCAATCCACCGCCAGCCGCGCAGTATCTCCTTCGAAGGCCAGCAATTCCAAGCGCGTAATAGTAACAGAACGCGGTTCGCGCTCCACTACTTCGCCTGCACGAGCCAGCTTGTACAGCGGCTGGCCATCACGCTTGAGCGCCGAGTACATCGGCGGTATCTGACTGATTTGCCCACGAAATTTCGGCAGTACAGCCTCGATATCGGAGCGACCAACGGTCACCGGGCGCTCCTGCAAAACTTCACCTTCGGCATCCGCCGTGGTGGTGGTCTTGCCCAGTTGCGCCAGGGTTTCGTAACCCTTGTCGGAGTCGAGCAGGTATTGCGAGAACTTGGTGGCCTCGCCGAAGCACAGCGGCAACACGCCGGAGGCCAAGGGATCGAGACTGCCGGTATGACCTGCCTTTTCGGCGTTCAGCAACCAGCGAACCTTCTGCAAGGCCGCGTTGGAGGTGAACCCCAGCGGCTTGTCGAGAAGGATAATGCCGCTGACGTTGCGACGGATACGTTTGACCTGAGCCACCGATTACTCCTTGGTGTCTTCGGCTTCTGCCGTAACCGGATGCTGATTGTCTTCAGCCACTGCGCGCTCGATCAATGCCGACAGATGCGCACCACGCACGACGCTTTCGTCGTAGTGGAAGTGCAGCTGTGGAACGCTGCGCAGCTTCATCTCGCGAGCCAGCTGCATGCGCAGGAAACCGGCGGCGGAGTTCAGCACCTTGATGCTTTGTGCGATTTCTTCGGCGCTGTCCTGACCCATCACGGTGATGAAGATCTTGGCGTGACCGACGTCACGGCTGACTTCCACTGCAGTAATGGTGACCAGGCCGACGCGCGGGTCTTTGACTTCACGACGGATCAGTTGTGCCAGCTCACGCTGCATCTGATCGCCGATACGTTGGGTACGGCTGTATTCTTTTGCCATGTCTTGTTACCTGTAACTGCCCCACGGTGAAACCCGCAAGGTCTGAAAGCGGCAAACGCCCGGCCTGACAAAAGCCAGACCGGGCGTTGCGTTTAGAGTCCTGGTGACGAATTGCGCATTTGCATGCGGCTCCCCGTCACGGCTCCTGAAGTGCGCGAGTTAGAGGCTGCGAGCAACCTGCACCTTCTCGAAGACTTCGATCTTGTCACCGACCTTGACGTCGTTGTAGCTCTTCACGCCGATACCGCATTCCATGCCGGCACGTACTTCGGAAGCGTCATCCTTGAAGCGGCGCAGGGATTCCAGCTCGCCTTCGAAGATAACGATGTCTTCACGCAGTACACGGATTGGACGGTTACGGTGCACAACACCTTCGATAACCATGCAACCGGCGATCGCGCCAAACTTCGGCGAGCGGAACACGTCACGCACTTCGGCGATGCCCAGGATGTTCTCGCGAACATCGCTGCCGAGCATGCCGGTCAGGGCTTTCTTGACGTCTTCGATGATGTCGTAGATCACGTTGTAGTAACGCATATCCAGACCTTCCTGCTCGACGATCTTGCGCGCGCCGGCATCGGCACGCACGTTGAAGCCGAACAGTACAGCGTTGGAGGCCAGTGCCAGGTTGGCATCAGATTCGGTGATACCACCGACGCCGCCACCGACCACACGCACTTGCACTTCGTCGTTACCCAGGCCGTTCAAGGCGCCGTTCAACGCTTCGAGCGAACCACGGACGTCGGATTTGAGGACGATGTTGAGCGTCTTCTTCTCTTCCTGACCCATGCTTTCGAAGATGTTTTCCAGCTTGCCGGCGTGAGCGCGAGCCAGTTTGACTTCGCGGAACTTGCCTTGACGGAACAGAGCCACTTCACGGGCTTTCTTCTCGTCGGCAACCACGCTCATCTCGTCGCCAGCGTCCGGGGTACCGTCCAGGCCGAGAATCTCGACAGGGATGGCCGGACCGGCTTCCTTGATTGGCTTGCCGTTCTCGTCGAGCATGGCGCGAACGCGGCCATAGTTCGAACCGACCAGGACCATGTCGCCCTGACGCAGGGTACCGTCTTGAACCAGCACGGTAGCCACCGGGCCACGGCCCTTGTCCAGGCGGGATTCAACCACGACACCACGGCCAGGAGCCGATGGGGTTGCAGTCAGTTCCAGGACTTCAGCTTGCAGCAGAACGGCTTCGAGCAGTTCGTCTACACCGGTACCCATCTTCGCCGAAACCGGTACGAATGGAGTATCGCCACCCCACTCTTCGGAAGTCACGCCGTGTACCGACAGTTCGCTACGGATGCGATCGAGGTCAGCACCTGGTTTGTCGATCTTGTTCACAGCGACAACCAGCGGAACGCCAGCAGCCTGAGCATGCTGAACAGCTTCGATGGTTTGCGGCATCACGCCGTCGTCCGCTGCAACCACCAGGATCACGATGTCGGTCGCCTTGGCACCACGGGCACGCATCGCGGTAAACGCGGCGTGACCAGGGGTGTCGAGGAACGTCACCATGCCACGGTCGGTTTCAACGTGGTATGCGCCGATGTGCTGGGTGATGCCGCCGGCTTCGCCAGCAGCAACCTTGGCACGACGGATGTAGTCGAGCAGGGAAGTCTTACCGTGGTCAACGTGGCCCATTACGGTCACGACCGGCGCACGGGAAACGGCTTCGCCTTCAAACTTCAGGGACTCGGCCAGGGAATCTTCCAGGGCGGTGTCGCTGACCAGGGTCACTTTGTGGCCCAGCTCTTCGGCAACCAGTTGGGCAGTTTCCTGATCCAGTACCTGGTTGATGGTCGCTGGAGTACCCAGTTTGAACATGAACTTGATGATTTCAGCAGCCTTGACCGACATCTGCTGGGCCAGATCGCCCACAGTGATGGTCTCGCCGATCTTCACTTCGCGCACGACAGGGCCGGTCGGGCTCTGGAAACCGTGGGCGTTGCGCTTCTTCAGCTTGGCCTTACCGCGACCACCACGACGGAAGCCATCGCTTTCTTCGTCGGTAGTACGTGGGGCAACGCGTGGCGCTGGCGCCTTTTCCTTGACCGAAGCACGATGCGGAGCGTTTTTGCGCTCGCCATCGCCACCACCGCGACGATTGTTGTCGTCGGCACGTGGTTTGTCCGGACGACGCTGTTCGTCGCGCTTGCGAGTGTCTGCAGCAGGTGCCGGAGCAGCGGCCACAACCGGTGCGCTTTCACGCACTGGCTCGGCTACCACAGCAGGCGCTGCAACAGGTTCAGCTGGAGCGGTCGGCGCAGCAGCAGGCTGGCGACGCGCTTCTTCTTCGGCGCGACGCTTGGCTTCTTCTTCAGCCTTCTGACGTGCAGCATTTTCTACTGCGCGACGTTCATCCAGTTCACGCTTGCGCTCGGCTTCGATTTCTTCCGGGCTGCGCTGTACGAAGACTTTCTTCTTGCGTACTTCAACGCTGATGCTTTTGCTGCCAGCAACCCGCAGGGTGCTGGTGGTTTTACGCTGCAGCGTAATCTTGCGTGGTTCTTCCACTTTCGCCTTGTGGCTGCTTTTCAAGTGAGTCAGCAACGATTGCTTCTCACTGTCAGTCACACTTTCTTCGGCGGCGGTGTGCGGCAGACCTGCCTCACGCATCTGCTGCAACAGGCGCTCTACCGGTGTTTTGACCTCATCGGCCAGTTGTTTCACCGTGACTTGCGTCATGCACTTCTCTCCTCAGGCCGCGCCTAATTACTCGAACCAGTGGGCTCGGGCGGCCATGATCAACTTGCCGGCACGATCATCGTCAATGCCGTCGATGTCGAGCAGGTCGTCAATAGACTGCTCGGCCAGGTCTTCGCGGGTAACTACGCCGCGCACCGCCAGTTCCATCGCCAAATCCTTGTCCATACCCTCAAGCGAGAGCAGGTCTTCGGCCGGATGGGCGTCTGCCAGCTTTTCCTCAGTAGCGATGGCTTTGGTCAACAAGCGATCCTTGGCACGAGCGCGAAGCTCGTTGACGATTTCCTCGTCAAAGCCGTCGATGTTGAGCATTTCTTCCAGCGGTACGTAGGCAATCTCTTCCAGGCTGGTGAAGCCTTCATCTACCAGCACCTGAGCCAGTTCTTCGTCGACTTCCAGCTCGTCGATGAAGTTGCGCAGGATGTCGCCGGTTTCTGCTTGCTGCTTAGCCTGGATGTCCGATTCGGTCATCACGTTCAGGGTCCAGCCAGTCAACTGGCTGGCCAGACGCACGTTCTGACCACCGCGACCAATGGCCTGAGCCAGATTGTCTGCGCCAACGGCGATGTCCATTGCATGGGCATCTTCGTCAACGATAATTGCCGCAACCTCGGCCGGGGACATGGCGTTGATCACGAACTGAGCCGGGTTGTCGTCCCACAGAACGATGTCAACACGCTCACCGCCCAACTCACCCGACACTGCCTGGACGCGCGAACCGCGCATACCGATGCAAGCGCCTTGCGGGTCGATGCGTTTGTCCTTGGAGCGGACGGCGATCTTGGCGCGGGATCCCGGATCACGGGACGCAGCCATCACTTCGATCAGGCCTTCGGCAATTTCCGGCACTTCGATGCGGAACAACTCGATCAGCATTTCCGGCGCGGTACGCGACAGGATCAGCTGCGGGCCGCGGTTCTCGGTGCGGATTTCCTTGAGCAGCGCACGCAGACGCACGCCAACCCGGAAAGTTTCGCGAGAAATGATGTCTTCACGGGCCAGCAACGCTTCGGCGTTGTTGCCCAGATCAACGATCACGTTGTCGCGGGTGACTTTTTTCACGGTGCCGGAGATGATTTCACCCAGGCGCTCGCGATAAGCGTCAACAACCTGAGCGCGCTCGGCTTCGCGAACTTTCTGCACGATGACTTGCTTGGCAGTCTGTGCAGCAATGCGGCCGAATTCGATGGACTCGATTTTCTCTTCGACAACGTCACCGACCTTGGCGCCAGGGTGCGTTTCGGCAACCTTGCTCGGCCAGGTTTCGATGGCCGGATCGTCCAGGTCTGCCTCTTCGACGACCGTCCAGCGACGGAAAGTCTCGTAGGCACCCGTGTGGCGATTGATTTCCACACGCAGATCAACTTCGTCTTCGAAACGCTTTTTGGTCGCAGTGGCCAGGGCCAGCTCCAGCGCTTCAAAAATCACGTTTGCCGGTACACCCTTTTCGTTGGATACCGACTCAACAACCAGCAGTACTTCTTTGCTCATCGTACGCCTCGCCTTTCGCAAGCCATTGGATCCGCGGGATCCGCAGTATCTGGCACGCCTCAGTCAAAACTGGGAATAATGTTGGCCTTGTCGATCATATCGATCGGCAACAGGAACTCATGGTCTTCTACCTGCACCACGACATCCTGCTCTTCTACGCCGCGCAGAAGGCCCTGAAAGTTGCGTCGTCCTTCAAAAGGCGAGCGCAGCTTGATCTTCACTTGTTCACCGGCAAATTTTGCAAACTGCTCAAGAGTGAACAGAGGGCGTTCCATGCCAGGCGAGGAAACTTCAAGGGTGTATTCAACGGAGATCGGATCTTCAACATCCAGCACACCGCTGATCTGACGGCTGACGATGGCACAATCGTCCACCAGCACGCCGCCTTCTTTATCGATATAAACGCGCAACATCGAGTGACGACCCTGAGCCGAAAACTCGATACCCCAGCATTCATAGCCTAGGGCCACGACCACCGGGGCCAGCAAGGCCTGCAACTCTTCTAGCTTGCTCGACACCTGAACCCCCTAGTGCATGTATGTGCATGCTATGCAAAATAAAAAAATGGGCGAAACGCCCATCCTTGAAACGCCGTCGAACAGCGGCGTAGAAAGTGTCCAGCTAACAAAAAGCCCCTTAAAAGGGGCTCCTTAAACTGGTTGCGGGGGCCGGATTTGAACCGACGACCTTCGGGTTATGAGCCCGACGAGCTACCAGACTGCTCCACCCCGCGACAAAGCTGGGGCGGAAGTATACGACCGATCCCCTACAGGGTCAATGTAACCTTCCACCTGCAAGAAAGCCCGCAACAGCGGGCTCTCCTGACTAATTGGTACCGAGAAGGGGACTCGAACCCCTACACCCTATGGGCACAACCACCTCAAGGTTGCGTGTCTACCAATTCCACCACCTCGGCAATACTACGTTTGAAACCCTTCTTACTTCTGCTCTTGAGCTGGAGGCACGTCAGTCGCTGGAGTAGCCGACTTTTGCTCTTGAAGCACCGGGACATCATCAGAAGCCGGTTGTTGCTTTGGAACTTCCAGTACCGCTGGATTTGGGAGACCTACTTGAGTCAGCTGTTGAGCCTTCTCTTTAGCAAAGTAACCTAACCCTAAGCTGGTTATGAAAAAACCTGCGGCAAGTATAGCAGTAAACTTACTAAGAAAGGTAGAGGAACCTTGGCTTCCGAACACAGTATTTGAAGCACCTGCTCCGAAAGACGCACCAGCGTCCGCACCTTTACCCTGCTGCAGCAAAACCAGAGCTACTACGCCCAATGCACCCAGCAGATGAAAAACGACTACGACTGTTTCCAGCATTTTTTCAGTTTCCCGCGGCGCGACAAATCGCACCGAACTCATCTGCATTCAGGGAAGCCCCACCAATGAGACCCCCATCGATATCCGGCATGCCGAACAGTTCGACCGCATTGGCCGCCTTCACGCTGCCGCCGTATAGAAGCCGCACACCTTGTGCGACTTCAGAATTCTCTGCCGCCAACTGGGCGCGAATGGCTGCGTGCACATCCTGCGCCTGTTGCGGCGTTGCAGTCAGCCCGGTACCAATGGCCCAGACCGGCTCGTAAGCGATCACTGCCTTGGCAAAGGCACCGACACCCAGCTCCTCAATGATACTGCCCAGCTGACGCGAGACAACCTCAAGAGTCTTTCCGGCTTCACGCTGCTCAAGGGTTTCCCCTATGCACAACACCGGAATCAAGCCACATGCCTGCGCCGCTGCGAACTTGCGGATCAGCATTCCGTCCTGCTCGCCCATGATCTGGCGGCGCTCGGAGTGCCCGACAAGCACCAGGGAACAACCTGCATCCACCAACTGACTCGGTGCAACTTCACCAGTCAACGCACCTTGCCCGGACTCCACCGCAGAATTCTGCGCGCCGACCGAAATCGACTTTCCTTTCAGGCCATCAATCACTTGATTGATATGCAGAAAAGGCGGGAATACCGCGACATCAACACCGCTCGGCAAGGCCAAGTCACGAAGGCCGTTGATCAGCTCAGCGACGCTGGCGCGGGTACCGTGCATCTTCCAGTTACCAGCTACCATAGGGCGACGCATGCTGTACCTCGTCGGTCAAAGTGGGCGCAGATGTTACCCAACACAATCAAGGCTGGCAAGCCGAATTCAGGCAGAAACTTCAGTAACCAGTTTTGCCAGCTCTTCGGCATAGCCGCGAACCAGGGTTTCGTCTTCGCCTTCGACCATCACACGCACCAGCGGTTCGGTTCCGGACTTGCGCAACAACACACGCCCACGCCCTGCCATCGCCTGGGTTACACGCTCGCTGGCCTCCTTGACCGATGGATGCTCAAGGGGGTTTGCACCACCGCCGAAGCGCACATTGATCAGTACCTGAGGGCACTTGCGCAGCGCCTGACGAGCCTGCGCCAGACTTTCATCCCGCGTGCTCAGCGCGATCAGCACCTGCAGCGCAGCAATGATTGCATCACCCGTGGTGGTGTGACTGAAGCACACGATGTGTCCGGAGTTTTCACCACCCACGATCCAGTTGCGCTCCAGCAATTCGGCAATCACATAGCGGTCACCGACATTGGCACGCACGAAGGGAACACCGAGGTCAGCCAAGGCCAATTCCAGCCCCAGGTTACTCATCAGGGTTCCGACCACGCCGCCCTGCAGCTTGTCGCGCTCATGCAGATCACGGGCAATGATGAACAGCAACTCGTCGCCATCGACCACCGCACCCGTGTGGTCGACCATCTGAACGCGATCGCCATCACCATCGAAGGCGATACCCAGATCAGCATGCTCAGCCACGACGGCAGCCTGCAGCGGCCCCATGTGGGTCGAACCGCAATTGTCGTTGATGTTCAACCCGTTCGGCTGCGCCGATAGCACGACGACTTCTGCGCCCAGCTCACGGAACACACTCGGCGCCACTTTATAAGTCGCACCGTGAGCGCAGTCGATCACGATCTTCAGGCCAGTGAAGCTGGTGCCGGTGGGCACGCTGCTCTTGCAGAATTCGATATAGCGCCCCGACGCATCGTTGATTCGCGACACCTTGCCGATCTTGCTCGACTCCACCACGGTCATTGGCGTATCGAGCAACTCTTCGATCATCAGCTCAACCTCATCCGGAAGCTTGGTGCCTTTGCCGGAGAAGAACTTGATGCCGTTGTCATCATGCGGATTGTGCGACGCACTGATCACGATGCCGGCCTCGGCATGAAAGGTGCGCGTCAGGTAGGCGATCGCCGGGGTCGGCATTGGTCCCAGGAGCATCACATCGGCACCTGCGGAGGTAAGCCCCGCCTCAAGTGCGGACTCGAACATGTAGCCGGAGATCCGGGTGTCCTTGCCTACCAATACCTTGCAGGCGCCCATCTTGCGGAACGCCATGCCGGCAGCCCAGCCGAGCTTGAGCATGAAATCAGGAGTAATCGGGTATTCACCGACACGCCCACGAATACCATCGGTGCCAAAATATTTTTTGCTCATAAGTGCTCCATCATTCTTATTCGGCTGATTCCACTGCGGCGATCATCCGCACCACATCCACTGTTTCGGCTACATCATGGACGCGCAATATACGCGCACCTTTCGCCGAAGCCAGCGCCGCGAGCGCCAAACCGCCATACAGCCGGTCTCCCACCGGACGATTCAATGCCTGACCAATCATGCTCTTTCGCGAAACCCCGACCAACAGGGGCCGCCCCAGGGCATGCAGGGCTTCCATATGTTTGAACAAGCTCAGATTGTGCTGCAAGGTCTTGGCGAAACCAAAGCCGGGATCAAGAATGATCCGCTCCGCTGGAATACCCGCCAATGAACACTGAACCATGCGCTCGGCGAGAAACTCACCGACTTCCCTTGTAACGTTCTGATACTGCGGATTGTCCTGCATATCGCCTGGCTCGCCCAGCATATGCATCAGGCAAACCGGCAGACCGGTGGCCGCCGCAGCATCCAGCGCACCATCGCGACGCAACGAACGTACGTCATTGATCAACCCGGCACCCAGACGCGCAGTTTCACGCATGACGGCTGGCGTTGAGGTATCGACCGAGATGATGACGTCCAGCTCGCGAGCAATGCGCTCGACAATCGGCGCTACGCGCTCCAGCTCCTCCAGCGGCGAAACCGCCCTGGCACCAGGACGGGTGGATTCGCCACCGACATCGATCAGCGTCGCGCCGGCCGCCACCATGGCTTCGGCGTGGCGCAAGGCCGCGTCGAGCTGGCTGTATTGACCACCATCGGAGAACGAATCTGGAGTGACATTGAGGATACCCATGACATGCGTCTGGGCCAAATCAAGAACCCGGTTGCCGCAAGGCAACCGGGTCGAGGACTGAACAGAAGTCATTTCAAACCTTATACGTCAGCAGCAGGACCGCCGATCGGTGTTTCCGGACGCTCATCCTGTACCACCGGCGGGGTGCCGGAAGTACCCGTGCCACCCGACCAGTCGCGCGGCTCGCGAGGCGTACGACCCGCCATGATGTCGTCGATCTGCTCGGCATCGATGGTTTCGTACTTCATCAAGGCATCAGCCATGGCATCGAGCTTGTCACGGTTGTCGGTGAGGATCTGCTTCGCCGTGCCGTAGCACTGATCGATGATGCTGCGCACTTCGGAGTCGATCAGCTTGGCCGTCTCACCGGAGAAGCTTGCACTTTGACCGCCACCGCCGCGACCGAGGAACACTTCACCCTCTTCTTCGGCATACATCAACGGGCCGAGTTTTTCCGAAAGCCCCCACTTGGTCACCATGTTCCGCGCAATCTGGCTGGCACGCATGATGTCGTTGGAAGCACCAGTGGTCACGCCATCGAAGCCCAGGGTCATTTCTTCTGCGATACGACCGCCATACAACGAGCAGATCTGGCTGATCAATGCACGCTTGGACAGGCTGTAACGATCCTCTTCCGGCAGGAACATGGTCACACCCAACGCACGACCGCGCGGGATGATCGACACCTTGTACACCGGATCATGCTCAGGCACGACGCGCCCCACAATGGCGTGGCCCGCTTCGTGATAAGCCGTGTTCTGCTTTTCTTTCTCGGACATGACCATGGACTTGCGCTCGGCGCCCATCATGATCTTGTCTTTCGCCAGTTCGAACTCTTTCATTTCGACGATGCGCTTGCCAGCACGGGCAGCGAACAGCGATGCCTCGTTCACCAGGTTGGCCAGGTCGGCACCGGAGAAGCCCGGGGTACCACGAGCGATCACGGCCGGAGCAACGTCATCACCCATTGGCACTTTACGCATGTGAACCTTGAGAATCTGTTCGCGGCCACGAATGTCCGGCAGACCGACCACAACCTGACGGTCGAAACGGCCTGGACGCAGCAACGCAGGGTCCAGCACGTCAGGACGGTTGGTCGCGGCAATCACGATGATGCCGTCATTCATTTCGAAGCCGTCCATCTCGACCAGCAACTGGTTGAGTGTCTGCTCGCGTTCGTCGTGACCACCACCCATGCCTGCGCCACGATGGCGACCGACCGCATCGATTTCGTCGATGAAGATGATGCATGGAGCATGTTTCTTGGCCTGTTCGAACATGTCGCGAACACGGCTGGCACCCACACCGACGAACATCTCGACGAAGTCGGAGCCGGAAATGGTGAAGAAAGGTACTTTGGCTTCGCCAGCGATCGCCTTGGCCAGCAGGGTTTTACCGGTACCCGGAGGACCGACCATCAGCACACCGCGAGGAATGCGGCCACCCAGGCGCTGGAACTTACCCGGATCGCGCAGGAACTCGACCAGCTCACCGACTTCTTCCTTGGCTTCGTCGCAACCGGCAACGTCAGCCAGGGTAGTTTTCACCTGATCCTCGGAGAGCAGGCGCGCCTTGCTCTTGCCAAAGCTCATCGGCCCGCCCTTGCCACCCGCACCGCCCTGCATCTGCCGCATGAAGAACATGAACACGGCGATGATCACCAGGATCGGGAAGCTGGCGACCAGGAGTTGGGTCCAGATGCTTTGCTGCTCAGGCTGCTTGCCTTCGACCACGACGTGGTTGTCCACCAGATCGCCGATCAGGCCGTTGTCCTGGATCGCCGGGCGAATGGTCTTGAAGCTGTCGCCATCGTTGCGTTTGCCGGTAATCACGTAGCCATCAACCGCCACGCGCTCGACCTTGCCATCCTTGACCTGCTGGATGAAGTCGGAATAGTTGAGGGTCTGCGGCTCGTTAGGGCTGGAGAAGTTGTTCATCACCGTCACCAGGACAGCCGCGATGATCAACCACAGGATCAGATTCTTTGCCATATCGTTCAATTAACTACCCTCTGAAGCAAGCTCCGCTACTGGCGCGCGCTTCGCATGATATTCACCGGCCTAACTTACTACATTACCTACGACTTGGCAGGCGCCGTCTGTAACCCTTTGTGAAACACTTCCTACACAATATTCGCTAATTCTGACAAGGCGTAATACAAAAATCCTATCACCCCGATCGAAAATTCACTCATTCCTCACTGCGACCGCGGAAACCGCGACCCAGCAGGTACTGCTCGCGAGAACGGTCGCGCGACGAGGTCGGCTTGCGCATCTGCACCTTCTCGAACTGCTGGCGAACGCTCTTGTGGAATTCGTCGAAACCTTCGCCCTGGAAGATCTTGATCAAAAAATCACCACCGGGCTTGAGCACCCGCGTCGACAGATCCAGTGCCAATTCGCACAGGAACATCGCGCGCGGCATATCAACGGCCGGCAATCCACTCATATTGGGGGCCATGTCGGAAATCACAAGGTCTACTTCTTTATTTCCGACCGCGTCGAGGATCTGGGCCAGCACGGCATCCTCGGTAAAGTCGCCCTGAATAAAGGTGACGTCGGGGATGCTGTCCATTTCAAGAATGTCAGAAGCGATCAGTGTGCCCTGCCCGCCAATCAGACGACTGGTCACCTGCGACCAGCCACCCGGAGCCGCACCCAGGTCGATTACGCTCATGCCCGGGCGGATCAAACGGTCCTTTTCCTGGATTTCCAGCAGTTTGTAGCTGGCGCGGGAACGGTACCCGTCTTTCTGTGCCATTTTGACGAATGGGTCGTTGAAATGTTCTTGCAGCCACTTAAGGCTTGTCTTGGAACGGGCCACGGGATACCTCGGAATTAAAACGGGTCGTGATTAACTGGGCGGTCCCGGACTCGCTCGGGTAAACTGGCCGCCGCTTTTTACAAGATCAGACGCAGGGGTCAGATTATGCCGCTCACTCAAGAGCAGAAGAAACAGTACAAATCCATTGGCCACCATCTGAAACCGGTTTTGATTGTGGCAGACAATGGTTTGACTGAAGGTGTGTTAGCCGAACTCGAACGCGCTTTGGCGGATCACGAGCTGATCAAGATCAAGCTCAACATCCTCGATCGCGAATCGCGCCTGGCGTCCATTGCAGAGCTCTGCAAGGTCGGCAAAGCGGATCTGGTCCAGGTCATCGGCAAGATGGCGCTGATCTACCGCAAGAACTTCAGCGTCAACAAGCAGCTGTCGAACGTCCATCGCTTCAAGTGATGGCAAGGGTCAAGGGTGTGCCTGGCGCACCCTGCCACTCCACCCCGGCACCGGCTGCAACACCAGCACCAGCCCGGAAAAGCCCAGAACAAGATAGCTGAACGCCTGCCAACGCAGCGCATCCGGCCAACCGAAGCGCACCACGAAGTACATCGCGCACGCATACAGTGCCATCAACAGCAGTTGCCCGCGTATATCCCGCCATAGACTGACAAGGCCCTCGGCCCTCATCAGCACCAAAGCCTGAAAAATCAAACACGCCGTAGCGAATCCCACTACCAACGCATTGAACGTGCCTGCAATTTCGTCGATCAGCAGCGGCGCCAGGCCAATTCGGCCTAGCACCGGCAACAGACCCACTTGCAACAGCCACAAGCCACCGACCCACAACATCTGGGTCAGCTGCCAAAGCATGGCGCCCGCACGAAACGGGCGCCGGCCTTCAGACGTGGCGAACTTCGACAATCTCGTACTCGATAACACCGCCAGGCGTTTTCACGGCGACCACATCACCCTCTTCCTTGGCAATCAAGGCGCGAGCGATCGGCGAACCGACGGAAATCTTGCCCAGCTTGATGTCAGCCTCGTCCTCACCAACGATCTGGTAAGTCACGCTTTCATCGGTTTCGACGTTGGCGATTTCGACGGTGGTGCCGAAAATCACCTTGCCGGTGTGAGGAATGGTCGTCACATCGATGATCACCGCGTTCTGCATGCGGCCTTCGATGTCACGGATCCGCGCCTCGACCATACCCTGCTGCTCGCGGGCAGCGTGGTATTCGGCGTTTTCCTTCAAGTCACCCAACTCGCGGGCCGTACCGATGTCCTGGCTGAGCTTCGGACGAACGACCTTGGTCAGGTGAGTGTGCTCTTCTTCCAGGGCGCGAGCGCCCTGAACGGTCATTGGGTACTTCGTTATGCTCATGCCTTCAATCCTGCGTGTAGATCCTGCAAGCGGCGCACGGTCTTCTCGGGACCGAATTTCAGCGCTTCGCAGATGGCTTCGCCAGCAGCAATGGTGGTGGTGCAGTAAATCTTGTGCTGCAGGGCATTACGACGAATGGAGTACGAATCAGCGATCGACTGTCGACCTTCGGTGGTGTTGATGATCAGCGTGACTTCGTCATTCTTGATCATGTCGACCACGTGCGGACGACCCTCGGTCACCTTGTTCACACGGCGCACCTTCAGACCTGCAGCCTCGATCAGCTTGGCAGTCCCGGCAGTGGCAACCACTTCGAAGCCCAAGTTGATCAGATCACGAGCCACGCCCGCAACCAGTGGCTTGTCGTCGTCACGTACGCTGATGAACGCAGTACCGCCGGTCGGCAACACTTCGCTGGCACCCATCTGGGCCTTGGCGAACGCTTCACCGAAGGTGTCGCCCACGCCCATCACCTCACCGGTCGACTTCATCTCTGGGCCGAGGATCGGGTCAACGCCAGGGAATTTGGCGAACGGGAACACCGCCTCTTTCACGCTGTAGAAGTTCGGGATGATTTCCTTGGTGAAACCCAGCTCTTTCAGGGTTTTACCGGCCATCACGCGTGCTGCGATCATCGCCAGGGAAACACCGATGCACTTGGACACGAACGGTACGGTACGGGAAGCGCGCGGGTTGACTTCGATGACGTAAATGTCTTCGCCTTGCAGCGCCAACTGCACGTTCATCAGGCCGACCACGCCCAGTTCCAGGGCCATTTTCTTGACCTGTTCGCGCATCTCGTCCTGGATGTGCGCCGGCAGCGAGTACGGCGGCAGCGAGCACGCGGAGTCACCGGAGTGAACACCGGCCTGCTCGATGTGCTGCATGATCGCGCCGATTACCACATCTTTACCGTCGCAGACCGCATCCACGTCCATCTCGATGGCGCAGTTGAGGAAGTGGTCCAGCAGCACCGGGCTGTCGTTGGACACTTGAACCGCTTCACGCAGGTAGCGCTTGAGTTCTTCTTCTTCGTAGACGATTTCCATCGCACGACCGCCCAGTACGTAGGACGGGCGCACCACCAACGGGTAACCGATCTTGGCCGCGGCACGAATGGCTTCGTCTTCGCTGCGCACGGTGGCGTTTGGCGGCTGACGCAGGTTCAGACGCTGAACCATTTGCTGGAAGCGCTCACGGTCTTCGGCACGGTCGATGGCGTCAGGGCTGGTACCGATGATCGGCACGCCAGCGGCTTCCAGCGCGCGAGCCAGTTTCAGCGGGGTCTGGCCGCCGTACTGGACGATCACGCCTTTCGGCTTCTCGACGCGAACGATTTCCAGCACGTCTTCCAGGGTCACCGGCTCGAAGTACAGGCGATCGGAGGTGTCGTAGTCGGTGGAAACGGTTTCCGGGTTGCAGTTGACCATGATGGTTTCGTAACCGTCATCGCGCAGGGCCAGTGCCGCGTGTACGCAGCAGTAGTCGAACTCGATGCCCTGGCCGATACGGTTCGGACCGCCGCCCAGGATCATGATCTTGTCGCGACCCGATGGCGCCGCTTCGCACTCTTCTTCGTACGTCGAGTACAGGTAAGCGGTGTCGGTGGCGAACTCGGCAGCGCAGGTGTCGACGCGCTTGTAGACCGGGAAGATTTCCAGCTTGTGACGATGGGCACGCAAGGCCTTCTCGGTCACACCCAGCAGCTTGGCCAGGCGCATGTCGGAGAAGCCTTTGCGCTTGAGGCGGAACATCAGGTCACGGTCGATGCTGGTCAGACCCAGGGTCTTGACCTTCTCTTCGTCCTTGATCAGGTCTTCCATCTGCACCAGGAACCAAGGATCGATCATGGTCATGCCGAAGATGTCTTCAACACTCATGCCGGCGCGCATGGCGTCCGCCACATACCAGATACGCTCGGCGCCCGGCACGGTCAGCTCGCGCTTGAGCACGCTCATGCTTTCCGGGTTGCTCAGATCAACCTTCTCGTCCAGGCCGCAAACACCGACTTCCAGGCCGCGCAGGGCTTTCTGCAAGGATTCCTGGAAGGTACGGCCGATGGCCATGACTTCACCGACCGACTTCATTTGAGTGGTCAGGCGTGCATCAGCCTTGGAGAACTTCTCGAAGGCAAAACGTGGCAGCTTGGTCACGACGTAGTCGATGGACGGTTCGAAAGACGCCGGGGTCTTGCCGCCGGTGATGTCGTTCGACAGCTCGTCGAGGGTGTAGCCCACAGCCAGCTTGGCCGCGACCTTGGCGATCGGGAAGCCAGTGGCTTTCGAAGCCAGCGCCGAGGAACGGGATACGCGCGGGTTCATTTCGATCACGACCATGCGGCCGGTGTTCGGGCAGATACCGAACTGAACGTTGGAACCACCGGTTTCCACGCCGATCTCGCGCAGCACCGCCAGGGAGGCGTTACGCAGGATCTGGTATTCCTTGTCGGTCAGGGTCTGTGCCGGAGCCACGGTGATCGAGTCACCGGTGTGCACGCCCATCGGGTCGAAGTTTTCGATGGAGCAGACAATGATGCAGTTGTCCTTCTTATCGCGGACAACCTCCATCTCGTATTCTTTCCAGCCGATCAGCGATTCGTCGATCAGCAGCTCTTTGGTTGGCGACAGGTCCAGACCACGGGCGCAGATTTCTTCGAACTCTTCACGGTTGTAAGCGATACCGCCACCGGTGCCGCCCATGGTGAAGGACGGACGGATGATGCACGGGAAGCCGAGCTTCTCGAGGACCGCGTTGGCCTCTTCCATGCTGTGAGCGATACCGGAACGCGGGCACGCCAGGCCGATGGACTTCATCGCCTTGTCGAAACGCGAACGGTCTTCAGCCTTGTCGATGGTATCGGCGTTGGCACCGATCATCTCTACGCCGAACTTCTCCAGAACGCCTTCGCGCTCCAGGTCCAGGGCGCAGTTCAGGGCGGTCTGGCCACCCATGGTCGGCAGCAGCGCGTCCGGACGTTCTTTCTCGATGATCTTGGCAACGGTCTGCCACTTGATCGGCTCGATGTAGGTGGCGTCGGCCATGGCCGGGTCGGTCATGATGGTGGCCGGGTTGGAGTTCACCAGGATGACGCGGTAACCCTCCTCGCGCAGGGCTTTACAGGCCTGGGCGCCGGAGTAGTCGAATTCGCAGGCCTGGCCGATCACGATCGGGCCAGCGCCGAGAATCAGGATGCTTTTAATGTCTGTACGTTTTGGCATGGGTTTGTCACTCAAATCCGCAGGTCAGTCGGCAAGCCGTCTTGTTCAATCTCTGAAGACTTGAGGGGGCCGCCAGTGTGCGGCCACCCTCAAGCTTTGCTACATCAAGGCGAGCGATCAGCGTCGCTTGGCCATCTCGTTGATGAAGCGATCGAACAATGGCGCCACGTCGTTCGGGCCAGGGCTGGCTTCCGGGTGACCCTGGAAGCTGAAGGCGCTCTTGTCGGTACGCTCGATCCCTTGCAGGGTGCCGTCGAACAGCGATTTGTGGATCGCGCGAACGTTGGCCGGCAGGGTGGCTTCGTCCACGGCAAAACCGTGGTTCTGGCTGGTGATCATCACCACACCGGTGTCCAGGTCCTGGACCGGGTGGTTGGCGCCGTGGTGACCGTGACCCATTTTCAGGGTCTTGGCACCGGAGGCCAGGGCCAGCAGTTGGTGACCGAGGCAGATACCGAAGACCGGGATCTCGGTTTCCAGCACGTCCTTGATCGCCTGGATCGCGTAGTCGCATGGCTCCGGATCACCAGGGCCGTTGGACAGGAACACGCCGTCCGGCTTCAGCGCCAGCACATCGGCAGCAGGGGTTTGCGCCGGCACCACGGTCACGCGGCAACCGCGCTCGACCAGCATGCGCAGGATGTTCACCTTGACGCCGTAGTCGTAGGCAACCACGTGGTACGGCAGCTCGGAAGCCTCGATGGTCGCGTGGCTGTCGGTTTTCAGATCCCAGACAGTCGAGCGCCATTCGTAGCTGTCCTTGGTGCTGACAACCTTCGCCAGATCCATGCCTTTCAGACCAGGAAAACCCTGGGCGGCGGCGATGGCGGCTTCTTCGGAAATGTTGTCACCGGCCATGATGCAGCCGTTCTGCGCGCCTTTTTCACGCAGGATGCGCGTCAGGCGGCGGGTGTCGATACCGGCGATGGCCACAACGTTGTTGGCCTTCAGGTAATCGGACAGGGACATCGTGTTACGCCAGTTGCTCGCCACCAGAGGCAGGTCACGGATGACCAGGCCAGCGGACCAGACGCGGTTGGACTCGGCGTCTTCCGGCGTGGTGCCGGTGTTGCCGATGTGCGGATAAGTCAGGGTAACGATCTGTTGGGCGTAGGAAGGATCGGTAAGGATTTCCTGATAGCCGGTCATTGCGGTGTTGAACACCACCTCACCAACGGTCTGACCGTCGGCTCCAATGGCTTCGCCGCGAAAAATGCTGCCATCAGCAAGGGCGAGTATGGCTGGCTTAGTCAAGAAGACCTCCCGTAAATAAAGCCTGAAAGGGCGATCGCAGGTTGTAAAAAAGCGGAGTGACGTATGGACACGTCACCCCGCTTCTTCACTGAATTATTCTGCGCGCTTTTAGTGGACACACTAAAGCTGTAGCTTACAGAAAAAGGCCTTTTCGGTCTACCGCCAATGAGCCTTAAAGGCTGGAGAATGCGACAGGACGTCGCTTGGCGGAACAAAACCGGGCTCAAACGCTGTGCGCGAGCCCGATTTCGGGTGCATCTTAACGCAGATCGAGCACGTCTTGCATGTCGTAAAGGCCAGGTTCGCGCCCGTCCAGCCACAATGCAGCACGTACCGCACCCTTGGCGAAGGTCATGCGACTGGACGCCTTGTGGGTGATCTCGACACGCTCGCCGTCGGCGGCGAACAGCACGGTGTGATCACCGACGATGTCGCCGGCACGCACAGTGGCGAAGCCGATGGTTTCACGATCACGCGCACCCGTCTGGCCTTCACGGCCATACACCGCCACTTTCTTCAGGTCACGACCCAGCGCATCGGCAATTACCTCGCCCATGCGCACGGCAGTGCCGGACGGCGCGTCGACTTTATGCCGATGGTGAGCTTCGGTGATTTCGATATCGACGTCGTCACCCAATACGCGAGCAGCCGTGTCGAGCAACTTCAGGCACAGGTTGACCCCGACACTGAAGTTGGCCGCGAAGACAATCGGAATGTCCTTGCCCGCATCCGCCAGCAACTGCTTTTCTTCAACACTGAAGCCCGTGGTCCCGATGATCATCGCCTTGCCGTGTTTACGGCAGAAAGCCAGGTTCTTCAGGGTCACCGTCGGGTGCGTGAAGTCGATCAGCACGTCGAACTCGTCGACCACCCGATCCAGATCGCCGGACAGCGGCACGCCGATGCGACCGATAGCCGCCAGCTCACCAGCATCCGCACCGACCAGCGTGCTGTCAGGACGATCCACTGCCGCCGTCAACCCGGCGCCCGGCGCCTGCTGCACCGCTTCAATCAGGGTCTTGCCCATGCGCCCGGCGGCGCCCATCACTGCTATACGTCGCATGCCTGTCTCCTTACAAATCGCCGAAGAAGCGTTTCACGCCTTCGAACCAGCCTGTGGTTTTCGGCGAATGGCTGTTGTCGTCCGCCAGCGAACTGCGGAATTCCTCGAGCATTTCACGCTGGCGACGGCTCAGGTTGACCGGCGTCTCGACCGCCACACGGCACATCAAGTCGCCCGCACCACCGCCACGCACAGGGGCGACACCCTTGCCACGCACACGGAACTGCTTGCCGGTCTGGGTCCCTTCAGGGATCTTCAACTTGACCCGGCCATCAAGGGTCGGAATCTCCAGCTCGCCACCCAGCGCCGCATCGACGAAGCTGATCGGCACTTCGCAGAAAAGGTGCTTGCCATCACGCTGGAAGATCGAGTGCTCGCGCACGTTGATCACCACGTACAGATCGCCAGTCGGGCCACCCTGGGCACCCGCCTCGCCTTCGCCGGACAGACGAATGCGGTCACCGGTATCGACGCCGGCCGGCACTTTCACCGACAGGGTCTTGTACTCTTCGACACGACCTTCGCCGTGGCAGGAATCGCACGGATCGGAAATGATCTTGCCCTGGCCATGGCAGCGCGGGCAGGTCTGCTGCACCGAGAAGAAGCCTTGCTGCATGCGCACCTGGCCGATACCGCCGCACGTCGGACAGGTCACCGGCGAAGAACCCTTCTTCGCACCGGAGCCATCGCACGGCTTGCAATTGACCAGCGTCGGAACGCGGATATTCACGGTCGTGCCGCGTACCGCTTCTTCCAGGTCCAGCTCCAGGGTGTAGCGCAAGTCACTGCCGCGCTGAGCGCCGCCACGGGAACCGCCGCGACCGCCACCGAAGAAGTCACTGAAGACATCGCCAAAGATGTCGGAGAAGTTCTGGCCACCGAAACCGGCACCGCCGCCGCCCATGCTCGGATCGACACCGGCATGGCCGTACTGGTCGTACGCCGCGCGCTTGCTGGAATCCGACAGCACTTCGTAGGCCTCGTTGGCCTCCTTGAACATCTCTTCCGACGCCTTGTCATCGGGATTACGGTCCGGGTGGTGCTTCATCGCCAGGCGACGGTAAGCCTTTTTCAGGTCCGCTTCGCTTGAGCCACGCTCAACACCCAACACTTCGTAATAGTCACGCTTTGCCATAAGTCTTTGCACTCTTGAGGACGTCCGGCAAAACCCTCCTGAGTCTGCCGAACTCGTTGAGCCCCAATACAGGCCCGGACCCAACTCACGTCAATTCAACGATCCTGGTCTTTGTTTCAAAGTGGCACTTTCGGCTCGGAAAGCAGGAGCATTCCCGGCCATGCCAGCAGCATCCGAACTTCGTCGCATGCTGTAAAAATTCGCGTATTCCAGATACGCCAACGCGGGAGCAAGCTCCCGCGCGGCGACATCCTACCAGTCACCGCCTAAAGGCAGTCAACCGGCCGACCAACAACTTACTTGTGGTCTTTGACTTCTTCGAACTCGGCATCGACAACGTCGTCAGCCTTCTCAGCCGATTCGCCCTGCGGTGCAGTGCCTTCAGCAGGCTGAGCCTGTTCGGCGTACATCTTCTGCGCCACTGGAGCGGAGACTTTCGACAGCTCTTCAACCTTGGCGTCGATAGCGGCCTTGTCGTCGCCTTTGACGGCGGCTTCCAGGGCAACTACGGCAGCTTCGATTGCAGTCTTCTCTTCGGCAGTCACTTTATCGCCGGCATCGGTCACCATTTTGCGCGTCGAGTGAACCAGTGCATCACCCTGGTTACGGGCAGCGGCCAGTTCTTCGAACTTGCGGTCTTCCTCGGCGTTAGCCTCGGCATCACGCACCATGCGTTCGATTTCCTCGTCGGACAGACCGGAGTTGGCCTTGATCACGATCGACTGAGTCTTGCCGGTGGCCTTGTCCTTCGCACCTACGTGCAGGATGCCGTTGGCGTCGATGTCGAAGGTCACTTCGATCTGCGGCACGCCACGTGGAGCTGGTGGAATGTCGGCCAGGTCGAACTTGCCCAGGGACTTGTTCTGTGCGGCTTGCTTACGCTCGCCCTGCAGCACGTGAATGGTCACGGCGCCCTGGTTGTCGTCGGCAGTCGAGAACACTTGCGATTTCTTGGTAGGAATCGTGGTGTTTTTCTCGATCAGCGCGGTCATCACGCCACCCATGGTTTCGATACCCAGGGTCAGCGGGCTGACGTCGAGCAGCAGAACGTCCTTCACGTCACCGGCCAGTACCGCGCCCTGGATGGCAGCACCCATGGCAACTGCTTCGTCCGGGTTGACGTCTTTACGCGCTTCTTTGCCGAAGAACTCGGTGACCAGCTTCTGAACCAGTGGCATACGGGTCTGACCGCCCACCAGGATCACGTCGTTGATCGCGCCAACGTCGATACCGGCATCTTTCATTGCGATGCGGCAAGGTTCGATGGTGCGCTGAACCAGGTCTTCCACCAATGCTTCCAGCTTGGCGCGGGAGATCTTCACGTTCAGGTGCTTAGGACCGGTGGCGTCTGCAGTGATGTACGGCAGGTTCACGTCGGTCGACTGGCTCGAGGACAGTTCGATCTTGGCTTTTTCAGCGGCTTCTTTCAGGCGCTGCATGGCCAGCGGGTCACCCTTGAGGTTCATGCCGCTTTCTTTCTTGAATTCGTCGACGAGGTAGTCGATCAGACGAATGTCAAAGTCTTCACCGCCCAGGAACGTGTCACCGTTGGTGGCCAGTACTTCGAACTGGTGCTCGCCATCGACTTCAGCGATCTCGATCACGGAAACGTCGAAAGTACCGCCGCCCAAGTCGTAAACGATCACGGTGTGATCGCCCTTGGCCTTGTCCATACCGTAAGCCAGAGCAGCAGCGGTTGGTTCGTTGATGATACGTTTCACGTCCAGACCGGCGATGCGGCCGGCGTCTTTGGTCGCCTGACGCTGGCTGTCGTTGAAGTAGGCCGGAACGGTGATCACCGCCTCAGTCACGGTCTCGCCGAGGTAGTCTTCGGCGGTCTTCTTCATTTTCTTCAGGATTTCAGCCGAGATTTGTGGCGGTGCCATTTTCTGGCCGTTCACCTCAACCCAGGCGTCACTGTTCTCAGCCTTGACGATCTTGTAAGGGACCATCTGGATGTCTTTCTGCACGACTTCTTCGTCGAAACGACGACCGATCAGACGCTTCACCGCATACAGGGTGTTATGCGGATTGGTCACTGCCTGACGCTTGGCCGACTGGCCAACCAGGATTTCGCCATCGTTGGCGTAAGCGATGATCGACGGCGTGGTACGCGCGCCTTCAGCGTTTTCAATAACTTTTGCCTTGCCGTTTTCCAGCACGGAGACGCAGGAGTTGGTAGTCCCCAGGTCGATACCGATAATTTTGCCCATGTTCACTCTCCCGAAACTTTGGATTTGGTTGCCGCAGCAGTGGTGGCTAACTGCGGTAGCACTTAAACGCTTGACTTATAAATGGGGGCCTTGCGGCGGATTTCAAGCCTGTTCGTCAATCGAAGGCGAAACCGGCGCAGGCGCCTTGCTGACCACGACCATCGCCGGGCGCAGCAGGCGTCCATTGAGCTGATAGCCCTTCTGGAACACCTTCAGAACGCTGTTCGGCTCGACATCGGCGCTTTCCTGCATGGCCATCGCCTGATGGTGAACGGCGTTGAACGGTTCGCCATGCGGGTCGATCGCTTCAAGCTGATAACGCTTGAGAGTGTCGTGGAACATTTTCAGGGTCAGCTCGATGCCTTCGCGCATCGGACGGATGCTTTCGTCGTCCGGGCTGGACAGCTCCAGGCCACGCTCCAGGCTGTCGACGATCGGCAGCAGGTCGCCGGCGAATTTTTCCAGCGCGAACTTGTGAGCCTTCTCCACATCCTGCTCGGCGCGACGGCGGACGTTCTGCAGATCGGCGGCTACACGCAAAGCCTGATCCTGAGCGCCTGCCAGTTGCTCTTCGAGCACTTGTACACGAGCCGCCAGGTCTTCACCCGAAGCCTCGGGCGCCTGGTTGGCGTCTGGGTTTTGCGTATCCACTGTCTGTTCGTCAGCCATAGATTTCTCCTTTCAATATCGTCCGCGAGCTCAACTCGCGCTTCTGCCCAGCTATATGGGGCCGCAAAATCCGGCTTCAAGGGGCGCCGATGATTAACCCTACAAAAAACAATCGCATTGTCATGCCAGCTCGCGATAAGGGATTGGTCGGACCGATCGAATCGAGCTAACGAGGGGCATTGTCAGCCAGAAACAAAACACTGTATAAATAACCAGACCTAACACCTGGGAGCGGCCCATATGCTGGTGCACCTGTCCGTACACAACTACGCCATCGTTGAACATCTCGATCTCGAACTCGATCGCGGGATGAGCGTGATCACCGGGGAAACCGGCGCGGGCAAGTCGATCATGCTCGACGCGCTGGGCCTGACCCTGGGCGATCGTGCCGACAGCGGCGTGGTCCGCCCGGGCGCCGACAAGGCCGATATCCTGGCCACCTTCGATCTGGCCGACATTCCGGAAGCCAGCGCCTGGCTGACCGAACGCGACCTCGAAAACGACGGCCCGTGCATCCTGCGCCGGGTGATCACATCCGAAGGTCGCTCGCGTGGCTACATCAACGGCACGCCCTGCCCGCTTGGCGATCTCAAGGCGCTGGGCGAACTGCTGATCGACATTCACAGCCAGCACGAACACCAATCTCTGCTCAAGACCGACACCCACCGTCGCCTGCTCGATGAATATGCCGGCGCGACGGATCTGGCCCGCCAGGTTCAACTCGCCGCCCAACGCTGGCGCCAGACCCGCCAGGAACTGGAGCGGCTCTCCAACTCCGGCGACGAGCAACGTGCACGTCATCAATTGCTCAGCTATCAACTCGAAGAACTGGAAAACCTTGGCCTCGGTGACAATGAGCTGGAGCAGCTGGAACAGGAACACAAGAACCTGACCAACGCCGAAACCCTGCTGGGGATTTGCCGGCAAGTCGTCGAACAATGCAGCGAAAGTGATTCCGGGAATGTCCTCAACGCCCTCACCGCCAGCCTCAACCGCCTGTCGAGCGTGAACAGCTCGATCGACGCCCTGGGCGAAGCCAGCAGTTTGCTGACCAGCGCACAGATCCAGGTTGAAGAGGCCGTGGGCGAACTGAACCGCTTCCTCGACAATTTCGATGCCGATCCGTCGCGCCTTCAATACCTGGAAGAACGCCTCGATGCGATCTACACCCTGGCACGCAAACACCGCATCCAGCCGACTGAAGTGGCCGAGATGCAGCAGAAACTGCTGGATGAAATCGAGACCCTGAACGCCAACGACGAATCCATCGAGCGCCTGAGCGATGAGCTGTCGTCCTATGCCCGGCACTACCAGGAAAAGGCCCGGGAACTGAGCGATCTAAGGCATCAAGCCTCGAACAGCCTGGCCAGCGCCGTGGAGCAGGAAATCCAGCGACTGGGCATGCCCGGCGGCCGTTTCACCATTGAACTGCGCCCGAACAGCGGCAACGAACTGCTGCCAAACGGGCTCGAACAGGTAGAACTGCTGGTCAGCGCCAACCCCGGCCAGCCGCTGAAGGCCCTGGCGAAAGTGGCATCCGGCGGCGAACTGTCGCGGATCAGCCTGGCGATTCAGGTGATCACCGCACAGACCTCCCGTGTACCGACCCTGGTGTTCGACGAAGTCGACGTCGGCATTGGCGGCCCGACCGCAGAAATCGTCGGCCAGTTGCTGCGCAGGCTCGGCGAGCGTGGGCAGGTGCTGACTGTGACCCACTTGCCGCAAGTGGCAGCACAAGGTCATCAGCATCTATTTGTGCATAAAGTACGCGGCGAAGATGCCACCCGCACAGCGGTTTCCAAACTGAGCAAAAACGAGCGCGTCGAAGAAGTCGCACGGATGCTGGGCGGCATTGATCTCACCAAGGAATCCCTGGCTCACGCCAAGAAAATGGTCGTCACTGCAAAAATCTAAAGCGAACCCTGTAGGAACCATGTGCAAACCCGCACATGCCGCAGAAAGCACGAAGGCGACCCTGGGGTCGCCTTCGCTCGTTTCGCGAACGGATGTTCGCGCGACATGCTTACTTTTTCTTGCGTACGTACAGCACCAGATTGTGATCAACCATCTCGAAGCCATACTTGTCGACGATTGCTTTCTGCAGCCGCTCGATTTCTTCGTCGAAGAATTCGATCACTTCGCTGGTTTCGACGTTGACCATATGGTCGTGATGCTTTCCGTCGTCCAGCTCGAAGACCGCGTGGCCTCCGTCGAAGTTGTGCCGCACCACAAGGCCAGCTGCCTCGAACTGGGTCAGAACACGGTAAACCGTGGCCAGACCGACGTCCTCACCAGCCTCCATAAGGGCCTTGTAGACATCCTCGGCACTCATGTGGCGTTGCTCGGCGGAGTCGAGCATTTGCAGAATTTTGACCCGTGGCAGGGTCACTTTGAGGCCGGCTTTGCGTAGTTCGCTATTTTCAACCATGGTCAGCTTTCTCGCGATGCTGCTTCGCAGCTTCTCTTAATGCGGGTATGATCGGCGTTTACGTTGTCCCAGCCAAGATAGTGGAAGTCGCCCACCGATGCAAAACACCAAGCTCTTGCTAACCAGTTTCACCTTTGTGGGACTGCTCGCACTCGCCGGTTGTTCATTCCCCGGGGTTTACAAAATCGACATCCAGCAGGGCAATGTCGTCACGCAGGACATGATAGACCAGTTACGCCCGGGAATGACCCGCAAGCAAGTACGGTTTATCATGGGCAACCCTCTGCTGACTGACACGTTCCATGCCGATCGCTGGGATTATCTGTACAGCCTGCAACCGGGTGGCGGTGAACGCCAACAGGAACGCATCAGCGTTATCTTCAACCCAAATGATCAGCTTGTCAGCCTCTCTGGTGATTTCATGCCAGGCGTGAGCCGTGACGAAGCCATTCTCGGCAAGGACAGCGGCACGACAGTGGCTGCCCCGGCAGAAAACGTCGAGAAACCAAAACCGGAAAAACCGGTCAAGCCAGGTTCGCTACTGGACCAGATCCAGAAGGACGTCGACGGCGTAGAAACCGTGCCGGTCCCGACGCCGCAACCACTGGACACCTCGCCGCAATAATTTGCGACGCAATAAAAAGCCCGGCATGCCCGGGCTTTTTATTGCCTGAAGTTCAAGCCACTCACTGATTCCTGGCTTTGGCTTCAGCAGCTTTTGCAGCGCGCAGACGACGCACCTCTTTCGGATCGGCCAACAGTGGTCGGTAAATCTCGATACGATCCCCGGCCTGGACTGGCCGACTCTCCGGGTCAGCCACCACCTTGCCGAAGATCCCCACAGGGCAATGGGCCAGATCCAGCTCCGGAAACTCTTTGTCCACGGCCGACCTGAGCAAGGCCGCACGCACGGACGTTCCGGCAGGCACGACCACTGTCAGCAGCACCTGACGGCCTACCGCCGCGTAGACCACCTCGATTTCAATCATGACCTCAACCATGTATCTGCTTGGCACGCTGGCAGAACGCATCCACCAGTGTGTTGGCGGCCTGGTTGAACAGCGGCCCCAAGGTGGCACGAACCAGCGGCCCGGCGTAATCGAACGACAAATCGAGACTGATCTTGCAGGCTTTGTCGGTCAGCGCCTTGAATACCCAGATGCCATGCAATTGGGTGAACGGGCCCTCTTCGAGGTTCATTTCGATCGACTGCCCAGGAACCAGGGTGTTGCGTGTGACGAAATGCTGGCTGAGGCCGCCCTTGGCCACCCCAACGCTCGCCCGCATATGTTCGGGTGAGCTCTCCAGGACTTCGGCCGACGAGCACCACGGCAGAAACTCCGGGTAGCGCGCCACGTCGTTGACCAGGTCATACAGCGCTTGTGCCGGGTACGGCAGCAAGGCCGAACGCGAAATGTGTGTCGTCATGTCAGCGTCACTTCCACAGCTGGGCGGCAAACACTACAAGGATGCCGATGGGCGCCACATAGCGCATCAAGAACAAGGACAGACCAAACAGCGCAGGGTTGCGGATCGACAACTCGTCGCGCACCGCTTCACGCCCCATGATCCAGCCCGCAAACACCACGAAACACAAACCGCCAAGCGGTAGCATGAGTCGCGAAGTGAAGAAATCGATCACGCCAAAGAAGTCGAGACCACCGGTTGCTCCCCATTGGTAGAGGTGGAACACCCCGCCTTCGTTCACGAAGAACTTGGCCTCCTTCCAGATATTGAAGGAAAACACCGTACCCAGGCCGACGAACCAGCAGCTGAAAGCCAGCCAGAAGGTGACCCAGGCACGACTCACTTTAGTGCGTTCCACCAGGTAGGCCACCATCGGTTCAAGCAGGGAAATCGCCGAACTCCAGGCAGCGACCGCCACCAGCACGAAGAACACCACCCCCATCAATTGCCCGAACGCCACGTTGCCGAAGGCAAACGGCAGGCTGACGAACATCAGCCCCGGCCCTTCGCTCGGGTTCAGGCCCGCCGCGAAAACAATCGGAAACAATGCCAGGCCAGCCACCAGGGAAACGAAGGTATCGAGTAGCGCCACCCCAACGACAGTCCCCGATATCGACGAGCTCTTCGGCATGTAGGCGCCATAGATCATGATCGAACCGACGCCCACGCTCAGGGAAAAGAACGCATGCCCCATCGCGGGCAACAAGCCATCCATAACCTTTTCCGGGTGGAAGTCGAACATGAAGTGCACGCCCTCCATGAAATGACCGGTGGTCATGCTGTAGCCCAGCAGCACCAGGATCATTACGAACAACAACGGCATCATGATGCGCAAACTGCGTTCAAGCCCGGCGACCACACCCTTTGCGATTACCACCGCTGACAGCAGCATGAAAATCGTGTGCCAAAGTGTCAGGCGCCAGGGATCGGCAATGACATTGCCGAAGTAAGCCCCCACCTGATCCGCGGTCACACCCTGAAAGTCGCCACGCCCCATGTCGATGATGTAATCCAGCGACCAGCCGCCCACCACGCTGTAGAACGACAGGATCAGCAACGCCGTGATCATTCCGGCAAATGCGCCCCAGGACCATTTGCCCGAGTGCCCCGCCTCGACCGCCAGCGTCTTCAAGGCATTGGCCGGGCTCTGCCGTGCACGCCGGCCGATCAGCGTTTCGGCCAGCATGACCGGCACGCCAATCAGCGCGATGCAGGCCAGGAACATCAGCACGAAGGCACCGCCGCCATAGACGCCGACCATGTACGGGAATTTCCAGATACTACCCAGCCCCACGGCCGAACCGGTCGCGGCGAGTATGAAGACCCAGCGGCTAGCCCAACTGCCGTGGACAGAAACCTTGTCTGTCGACATCGTTATCACGCCCAAGCGTTCAAAAAAGAGGCCGCATTGTCCGGGATTCAATCAACCTGCTCAAGCACGTAGCAACCCCGTAGCCGACTCTGTTGTAACTCCCTATAATGCCGCCCCTATGGCTAAACAGAAGAAACACCCAACAGGGACCATCGCGCAAAATAAAAAGGCGCGACACGATTACTTCATCGAGCACAAGTTCGAGGCCGGTCTGGTCCTGGCCGGCTGGGAAGTAAAAAGTCTGCGGGCAAGCAAGCTGCAACTGGTTGACAGTTATGTCCTGCTCAAGGATGGCGAAGCCTGGCTGCTCGGCAGCCACATTACGCCCCTGACGACCGCCAGCACCCACGTCATCGCTGACCCGGTGCGCACCCGCAAGCTGCTGCTCAACCGGCGCGAGCTGGACAAGCTGGCCGCTGCCGTGCAGCAAAAGGGTTATGCCTGCGTGTGCCTGTCCTGGTACTGGAGCAAGCACATGGTCAAGTGCGAGATCGCCCTGGGCAAGGGCAAGAAGGAATACGACAAGCGTGATACCGAGCGCGAACGCGATGCTGGTCGCGAGTTGCAGCGTGCGGTGCGCAACAAGGGCAAGGAAGAGTAATTCTTTCGCCTTGAGGTCCCCTTCGCGGGCAAGCCCGCTCCCACAGGGTTTCGGTGTACCGGTGGGAGCGGGCTTGCTCGCGAAAGCAATCCCACAAGCCATACAAATCCGACTGACTACATCCCCTTGCGCCGCTCCGCCCGGGCCACGCGCTGCACTTCCTGACGCACTTCTTCCAGCACCTCCTGCACATACAGAATGTGCCGACTGGAAACCTCCCGCGCCTGCTCCGCCCGCCCTTCGATAATCGCCTGGTACAACTCCCGATGCTGCGTGATCAGCATGTCGCGGGTTTCAGTGCGCTGCTTGTACATGCCACCGATGTTGGTCACTACGTTGCGCTTGAGCAAGTCGAACAGCCCGCGAATGGTATGCAGCAGCACGGCGTTGTGGCTGGCCTCGGCGATCGCCAGGTGAAAACTTGCGTCCGCGGCCCCCTCTTCGGCACGACTCACCTCTTCGTGACGCGAATAACAGTCCTGCAACGCATTGAATGCCGCGGTCAGCCGCTCGCGATCCACATCAGTGGCGCGCAACGCAGCGTAGTAGGCGCAGGACGCCTCCAGCGTATGGCGAAACTCGAGCAGGTCGCGCTGCGCCTCGGGATTGCTTTCCAGCAGATGCAACAAGGGATCACTGAAGGTGGTACCCAGTGATTCCACCACATAGTTGCCGCCGCCCTGGCGACTGACCAGCAGCCCCTTGGCGGTCAGCTTCTGAATGGCCTCACGCAACGAAGGGCGGGACACGCCAAATTGTTCGGCCAACGCGCGCTCGGCCGGCAAGCGCTCTCCGGCCTTCAGCGTGCCCTCGAGGATCATGCCCTCAAGCTGCTCGACAATATCGTCAGACAAACGGCGCTGACGAATCTGATCAAACCCCATAACTCGATTTCTCCACGATCCGACGACTCGCCGGGGCTCTATTCTGGCCTATCGGCGCCGCGCCAGCACCTGCCACAACGCATTTGGTCATACCAGACGGACGACCTGCGCACTTTGCATTCGACAAAAGTTTTAGGGCGGCAAATTGACACACCGCCTACAAGGCTTTTACCCTAGCCAACAGCGATTGTAAATTGGTCTTACCAATTATCCAAGAACGCTGATCAGTGCCTGACCAACAACAATTAGGGGCCACCCCATATGCAAACCTGGCAACAGCTCTATACCCCGCTCGGCAGCCTCGGCCTGTCCGCACTCGCCGCCGTCATCCCCATCGTGTTTTTCTTCCTGGCCCTGGCCGTGTTCCGCCTCAAAGGGCACGTGGCCGGCAGCATCACCCTGGCGTTGTCGATCCTGGTGGCGATCTTCGCTTTCCAGATGCCGGTCGATATGGCGCTCGCCGCCGCCGGGTATGGCTTCGCTTATGGCCTGTGGCCGATTGCCTGGATCATCGTGGCAGCGGTATTCCTCTACAAACTGACGGTCAAGAGCGGTCAGTTTGAAGTCATCCGCAGTTCGGTCCTGTCGATCACCGATGACCAGCGCTTGCAGGTGCTGCTGATCGGCTTCTGCTTCGGTGCATTCCTGGAAGGTGCCGCCGGTTTCGGCGCGCCGGTGGCGATTACCGCCGCACTCCTTGTAGGGCTGGGCTTCAACCCGTTGTACGCCGCTGGCTTGTGCCTGATCGCCAACACCGCGCCGGTGGCCTTCGGCGCCCTCGGCATTCCGATCATCGTGGCCGGGCAAGTGACCGGTATCGACGCCTTCAAGATCGGCGCCATGACCGGCCGCCAACTGCCACTGCTGTCGCTGTTCGTACCGTTCTGGCTGGTGTTCATGATGGACGGCCTGCGCGGCGTGCGGGAAACCTGGCCAGCAGCGCTGGTGGCCGGTTTGAGCTTTGCCGTGACCCAGTACTTCACCTCGAACTTCATCGGCCCGGAACTGCCGGACATCACCTCGGCCCTGGCCAGCCTGATTTCCCTGACCCTGTTCCTGAAAGTCTGGCAACCAAAACGCGCCGCCGGCCAGCACATCGTCGGCGCTGTGTCGGCCTCCGTGGTGAGCGCCAGCGTCGGTGGTTTCGGTCAGAAGCGTACAACCGTGGCTTCGCCTTACAGCCTTGGGGAAATCTTCAAGGCCTGGTCGCCATTCCTGATCCTGACCGTACTGGTCACCCTCTGGACCCTGAAGCCGTTCAAGGCGATGTTCGCCGCCGGCGGTTCGATGTACAGCTTCGTGTTCAACTTCGCCATTCCGCACCTGGATCAGATGGTGATCAAGGTCGCGCCGATCGTGGCCGCGCCAACCGCCCTTCCGGCAGTGTTCAAACTGGACCCGATTTCCGCCACCGGCACAGCGATTTTCTTCTCGGCGCTGATCTCGATGCTGGTGCTGAAGATCAACGTCAAAATTGGTCTTACCACTTTAAAAGAGACCTTCTACGAGCTGCGCTGGCCGATCCTGTCCATCGGCATGGTGCTGGCGTTCGCCTTCGTCACCAACTACTCGGGCATGTCCTCGACCATGGCCTTGGTGTTGGCAGGCACCGGTGCAGCCTTCCCGTTCTTCTCGCCGTTCCTCGGTTGGCTGGGCGTGTTCCTCACCGGTTCCGATACTTCGTCCAACGCTCTGTTCAGTTCGCTGCAAGCAACCACCGCGCACCAGATCGGTGTCAACGACACCTTGCTGGTGGCGGCGAACACCAGCGGCGGCGTGACCGGCAAGATGATCTCGCCACAATCGATCGCCGTGGCCTGCGCCGCGACCGGCCTGGTGGGCAAGGAATCGGATCTGTTCCGCTTTACCCTCAAGCACAGCCTATTCTTTGCAACGATTGTCGGCTTGATCACCCTGGCTCAGGCCTACTGGTTCACCGGCATGCTGGTGCACTAAGGACTACAAGCAAAACGGCAAAAACCGACGCCGGGCCACGCCCCCGGCGTCCGCAATTCACACCCCGGTCTGTAAGGCTGCTGAAAGCTTCCGGCTCTATATTCAGCGGCCTCAACAGACGAATAACCGGGACCACCCGGAGACACGCCTGATGAGCGAGCTTTTTTACAACGCTGTGCCGAATGCGACCCGTGTCGCCCCGCCACTGCCCGAGCCTCGGCAATACCCCAGCGAGAAACCGTCACGGGTCTACCTGTTCGGGACCTGCGTGGTCGATTTGTTCTACCCCGAAGCCGGGATGGATGCGATCCACCTGCTGGAACGCGAAGGCATTCGTGTCGAGTACCCGCAAGGGCAAAGCTGCTGCGGACAACCGGCCTACACCTCGGGTTACACCGAACAGGCACGGACCGTGGCGCGCTCGCAACTGGCGCTGTTTGCCGGGGATTATCCGGTGGTGGTGCCGTCAGGCTCTTGTGCCGGGATGTTGCGCGAACACTATGCCGACTTGTTCAAGGACGAGCCGCACACGTTGAAACAGGTTCAGGCGCTGGCTGCCAGAACCTTTGAGCTGGCCGAGTTCCTGCTGTTCGTCTGCAAGGTGCAGCTCAAGGACAGCGGCGAGCCGGTGAAAGTGGCGCTGCACACTTCGTGTTCGGCACGCCGCGAAATGAACACCCACCTGCACGGCCGCGAGTTATTGTCGCAGTTGAGCAATGTGGAGCGGGTCAATCACGATCACGAAAGTGAGTGCTGTGGCTTTGGCGGAACATTCAGCGTCCGTATGCCAGACATTTCCGGCGCGATGGTGGCTGACAAGACCCGGGCGTTGAAGGAGTCCGGCGCGCACAAGGTATTGAGTGCCGATTGCGGCTGTTTGATGAACATCAACGGCTCATTGGAAAAACAGCAGGAAGCGTTGCGCGGTCAGCATCTGGCCAGCTTCCTCTGGCAGCGTACCGGAGGTGCCCGATGAGCACCTCCACGATTATTCCTACGGTTGCCGTAGAAGAAGATTTCCGCACCCGCGCCCACAACGCGCTGGGTGACGCGCAATTGCGAGGCAACTTTCGCAAGGCGATGGATTCACTGATGACCAAACGGGCAGCGGCGTTCAGCGATGCCCATGAAAGAGAACACTTGCGCGCATTGGGCAATGCAATCCGTGCCCGCGCGCTCTCGAAGTTGCCCGACCTGCTCGAGCAACTGGAACAGAACCTGACCCGCAACGGTGTGACAGTGCACTGGGCGGAAACGGTGGACGAGGCCAATGGCATCGTCCTCTCGATCATCCGCGCTCACGAGGGGCGGCAAGTGATCAAGGGCAAATCGATGGTCAGCGAAGAAATGGAGATGAACCATTTTCTGGCTGACCGGGGCATTGAATGCCTGGAATCGGACATGGGCGAGTACATCGTCCAGCTCGACCACGAGAAGCCTTCACACATAATCATGCCGGCAATCCACAAGAATGCCGGTCAGGTCGCGTCCTTGTTCCACGACAAACTTGGGGTGGAATACACCAAGGACGTTGACCAACTCATTCAGATCGGTCGCAAGGTCTTGCGGCAGAAATTCTTCGAAGCGGACATCGGCGTCTCCGGTGTCAACTTCGCCGTAGCCGAAACCGGCACCCTGCTGCTGGTGGAAAACGAAGGCAACGGGCGCATGACCACCACCGTACCGCCCGTGCACATCGCCGTCACCGGTATCGAAAAAGTCGTGGAAAACCTGCGCGATGTGGTGCCGCTGTTGTCGCTACTGACCCGCTCGGCCCTGGGCATCCCGATCACGACCTACGTCAACATGATCTCCGGCCCGCGCAAGGCACATGAACTCGACGGCCCGCAGGAAGTGCACCTGGTACTGCTCGACAATGGTCGCAGCCAGGCCTTTGCCGACAGCGAATTGCGCCAGACCCTGAACTGCATCCGCTGCGGCGCCTGTATGAATCATTGCCCGGTCTATACCCGAATCGGCGGCCATGCCTATGGCGAGGTTTACCCCGGTCCTATCGGAAAAATCGTCACCCCGCACATGGTCGGCCTGGCGAAAGTCCCGGATCACCCGAGCGCTTCTTCGCTGTGCGGTGCCTGCGGTGAAGTCTGCCCGGTAAAAATCCCGATCCCGGCGTTGCTGCGACGCCTGCGCGAAGAAAACGTCAAGGCCCCGGACAGCCCCCATCAAGTGATGCGTGGCCAGGGCAGCAAGTATTCGCGCAAGGAGCGGTTCCTCTGGAACGCCTGGGCGAAGCTCAACAGTTCGCCGACGCTGTATCGCCTGTTCGGCTTCTTCGCCACCCGTTTGCGCGCCCTCACGCCGAGCAATGTCGGCCCGTGGACGCAAAACCACAGCGCACCGAAACCCGCCGCCCGCTCACTGCATGACATGGCCCGCGAGCACTTGGCCAAACAGGGAGACAGCTGATGAGCGCCAAGCAAAATATCCTCGCCAAACTACGTAAAAGTCTGACAGGCACCACGCCGGTGGCCGACAACTTTGATGTCGATCTGGTGACCCAGCCTTACACCTACCCGCCTGAGCAACGCATTCCACAGCTACGCAAACTGATGGAAGCGGTGCACACGGAAATCCACCTGACGTCCGGTGAACAATGGCCGGTGCTGTTGGCGCAATTGCTGCGGGACCGCCAGTTGCCAAGCCTGCTGATCGCACCGACAACGCCCCACGGTCAACGCATCACGCAGCACTGGGCGAATAATCCCGATCTGCCGATGCTAAAAGCCTACGACCGCCCGGTTGAAGAATGGAAAGCCGAGTTGTTCAACGACACCCCGGCGAGCCTGACCACCACCCTCGGTGCCATCGCGGCAACCGGCAGCCTGATTCTCTGGCCGACCCGGGAAGAACCGCGCTTGATGAGCCTGGCGCCACCGGTGCATTTCGCCCTGCTCAAGGCCAGTGAAATCCGCGACAACTTCTATCAGGTGCAGCAGGAGTTCGAATGGGCCCAGGGCATGCCGACCAACGCACTGCTGGTGTCTGGCCCGTCGAAGACCGCCGACATCGAGCAAGTGCTGGCGTACGGCGCCCACGGCCCGAAAGACCTGGTGGTGCTGATCCTGGAGGACCAATGAGTCTACCGGCCGCTTTCCTGCGAGATGCACAGCAACTGATTCCTCAAGAGCGACGGTTCGACGACCCGCTGTCGACCCTGGCCTTCGGCACCGATGCCAGTTTCTATCGATTGATTCCGCAACTGGTTATCCGCGTCGAGTCCGAAGACGAAGTGGTGGCGCTGCTGCAACTGGCGCAACGCGATCAGGTGCCGGTGACCTTCCGCGCCGCCGGTACCAGTTTGTCCGGTCAGGCGATCAGCGACTCGGTGCTGATCGTGCTGGGAGACAACTGGAACGCACGCGAGATCCGCGACCAGGGCACGCAAATCCGCCTGCAACCGGGTGTGATCGGCGCCCAGGCCAACGCTTGGCTGGCGCCGTTCGGACGCAAGATCGGCCCGGACCCGGCCTCGATCAACGCTTGCAAGATCGGCGGCATCGTCGCCAACAACGCCAGCGGCATGTGCTGCGGCACGGCGCAAAACACCTACCACACCCTGGCCGGCATTCGTCTGGTGCTGGCCGACGGCAATCGTCTCGACACTGAAGATGCCGCCAGCGTCGCGGCGTTTCGCCAAAGCCATGCCGCGCTGCTGGAGCGCCTGGCGACGCTGGGTCGCGAGACCCGCGCGAATGCTGATCTGGCTGCGAGAATCCGCCATAAATACCGTCTGAAAAATACCACCGGCCTGTCGCTCAATGCCCTGGTGGATTTCGACGAGCCTGTGGATATCTTGAGCCACCTGCTGGTGGGCTCCGAGGGCACGCTCGGGTTCATCAGTGCGGTGACCTACGACACGGTGATCGACCACCCGAACAAGGCCTCGGCCCTGATTGTCTTCCCGGATGTAGAGACCTGCTGCAACGCGGTCACCGTACTGAAAAGCCAACCGGTGTCGGCCGTGGAACTGCTGGACCGGCGCAGTTTGCGCTCAGTGCAGGACAAACCCGGCATGCCGTCTTTCGTACAGCATCTGTCGAACAATGCCTGCGCCTTGCTGATCGAATCCCGCGCAGCGTCGTCCGCCCTGCTGCACGAACAACTGGCACAGATCATGGCGTCGCTACAGGCGTTCCCGGTGGAAAAGCAGGTCGACTTTACGGAGGACCCACAGGAAAACGCCCGTCTCTGGGCCATCCGCAAAGACACCTTCCCCGCCGTCGGTGCGGTGCGCAAGACCGGCACCACGGTGATCATCGAAGACGTCACCTTCCCGGTCGAACAACTGGCCATCGGCGTCAATCGCCTGATCGAACTGTTCGACAAACATCATTACGATGAAGCGATCCTTTTCGGACACGCCCTGGAAGGCAATCTGCACTTCGTCTTCACCCAAGGCTTCAACAACGCGCAAGAAGTCGCACGCTATCAGGCGTTCATGGATGACGTGGCGCAATTGGTGGCAGTGGAGTTCGGCGGTTCGCTGAAAGCCGAACATGGCACCGGGCGCAACATGGCGCCATTCGTCGAGCTGGAATGGGGCAGCGATGCCTACCAGCTGATGTGGCAACTCAAGCGTCTGCTCGACCCCAACGGCATTCTCAACCCGGACGTGGTGCTCAGCGAAGATCCGCAGATCCACCTCAAGCACCTCAAGCCCTTGCCGGCCGCCGACGAGATAGTGGACAAGTGCATCGAGTGCGGCTTCTGCGAACCGGTCTGCCCGTCGAAGGGCCTGACGCTGAGCCCACGCCAACGCATCGTGATCTGGCGCGACATTCAGGCGCGAAAACGCGCCGGCATCGATACCACCGAACTCGAAGCCGCTTACGAATACCAGGGCATCGATACCTGCGCCGCCACCGGCCTGTGCGCGCAACGTTGCCCGGTCGGCATCAACACCGGCGAGCTGGTGAAAAAACTCCGTAGCCGCACGGCAACCCATAAGAAAACCGCCAACTGGCTTGAAGGAAATTTCGCCACGGCGCTGCAAGGGGCGCGGTTCACCCTGCACGTCGCCAATGGCGCACGGATGTTGTTGGGCGCGCCACGCCTGGCAAAACTCTCGGCGACGCTGACGAAGCTGTCCAAAGGTCAGGTCCCGCAATGGACCAACGCCATGCCGCAGCCGGAAAAAGCCATCCGCTTCAGTCCCGCCGTGTCGGACGAACGCCCGCGGGTGGTGTACCTGGCAGCGTGTGTGTCGCGGGTCATGGGGCCAGCAGCGGGGGATAAAGAGCAGGTGTCGTTGTACGACAAAACCCGCGGACTGCTGGAAAAGGCCGGTTACCAGGTGGTCTTCCCGGACAATCTGGACAACCTCTGTTGCGGCCAGCCATTCGCCTCCAAAGGCTACGCCGAACAAGCCGAACACAAACGCCAGGAGCTGATCGGCGCCTTGCTGCACGCCAGTCGCGGCGGGCTCGACCCGATTTATTGCGACACCAGCCCCTGTACGTTACGGCTCACTCAAGACCTTGGCGATGTTCGACTGGACCTCTACGACCCGGTGCGTTTCATCCGCACGCACTTGGTGGATCGCCTCGACTTCACACCACAGGAAGCGCCGATTGCGGTGCACGTCACCTGCAGCACTCAGCACCTTGGCGAAAGTCAGGCGTTGATCGATCTGGCGCGCAAATGCAGCAAAAACGTGGTCATTCCCGAAGGCATTCACTGCTGCGGCTTCGCCGGCGACAAGGGCTTCACCACGCCGCAATTGAATGCCCATTCGCTGCGCACACTCAAGGACGCGGTACAGCAGTGCAGCGAGGGGATTTCCACCAGTCGCACTTGTGAGATCGGGCTGACGCAACATGGCGGCATTGATTACCACGGTCTAGTCTATCTGGTGGACCGCGTTACCCAGGCTAGGGTGCCCTGATAGCAGGACCCAAGGAAGGTGCAAAGATGTACCTACTTGCCGGAATCGATAGCTCCACAGTAAAAAACAGAACCCTGAGGTGCCGCCGCAGTCCACTGATCAAGTCCCGTAAATGCGGGACTCTCCCAACACTCGGTAGCCCGATTTGATGGCCAGCAATGCCTGGCCCTTCAGCTCAAGGAGATACACATGAATCGTTCTGTGCTGTTAGGTTTGTTTATTACTGCTTCCATGATGGCTTCCACTTCGTTTGCTGCAGAAGAAGACCTTTGCGCTGTCAACCTGAAAACCATCGAAAACGCCAAGGCACAGATTCCTCCGGAAATGACTGAGCAGGTAGAAAACTCCGTCAAGCAGGCCAAAGCTGACCATGCAAAAGGCACCAAGGCAGGCATTGATGATTGCGTCGCCGAGACCAACGACATCATCAAGGCCGTCACCGACGCGAAAAAAGGCGGGAAGTAATCCGATACGAAGCAAACCAAAACCCGCCGACGGCGGGTTTTGTTGCATTCGGGGTCCGGGAATGTGTAACCGCCCGCATCGCAGGAAAAGCCCGACACGTTGTCTGAAAAAACCGAATTCTTGTGTTGAATCGTAGTCTTTGAGGTAGGCCCTATCCGTTCAAGGTGATACCCATGAAGCGCACCACACTCGCTGGTCTGTTCATTTCCGCTGCAATGCTGGCCTCTCCTGCATTGGCGGCGGACAACAACCTTTGCACGAGCAAGCTGCAAGAGCTCAAAGGCAAAGTGAATGCGCTGCCAGCGACCTCCGGAAACACCGCCATGGAGATCAAAAGACTGATGTCCAGCGCCGAAGCCTCCCAAGCCTCCGGAGACGACACAAAATGCGTCACCGAAGCCACCCAGGCATTGGCACTCACTGACAAACAGCGCAACGAACCCACCCCATAATGTGTAGTGGTCTACCTTCGGGTTGGCCTTCTGAGTCGCGTTGACGTACACTGTACAGGCTTGTTGCTCACTTGATTCACAGAGCACCAGGCTCGGGGCCGTTTAGGATTCGACGCCGGTTGCGAAACTTTAGGTGCATGCCGAGTTGGTAACAGAACTCGTAAATCCACTGTTGCAACTACTTATAGTTGCCAATGACGATAAATACGGCCAGGAATTCGCTCTCGCTGCGTAAGCAGCCTTAGCCCTGAGCTTCTGGTACCTTCGGGTCCAGCAATCACCAGGGGATGTCTGTAAACCCAAAGTGATTGTCATATAGAACAGAATCGCCGTGCAGTACGTTGTGGACGAAGCGGCTAAAACTTACACAACTCGCCCAAAGCACCCTGCCCGTCGGGTCGCTGAGGGTTAACTTAATAGACACGGCTACGCATGTAGTACCGACAGCGGAGTACTGGCGGACGGGGGTTCAAATCCCCCCGGCTCCACCAATCAAAGCTGACAAGGCCCGCCCAGTGCGGGCTTTGTTGCATCTGGGGGTTGATCATTCATACCGCCCCTTGCGGGAGCGGGCTTGCCCGCGAAGAGGCCAGCGAAACCGCCCGGATGTTTTCCAACCGCAGGTCCTCGCGTCACCACCCTCTCTCCCGGAGAAGCCCATGCGCCAAGCCCTCCTGATCATCGACGTACAACCCAGCTTCGCCCCACCACAGTGGCTGGTCGAAGGTATCCAGGCACTCATCGGCACCCTGCCCAGTGTCGCCACGGTCGAGCGTCACGACGAGTCCATAACCCCCTTCGAAAAACAGCTCGGCTGGCACCCCGCGCCGGACGATGACAGCCTGATTCCCGCCGACCGCATTTTCATCAAGCACGGCTATGCGCCCACGCCGCAAACCATCGACTACCTGAAAAGCCTGAACGTCGAGCGCGTGCTGGTGTGCGGCCTGCAGACCGAAACCTGCTGCCTGGCGGCGGGGTTTGCACTGTTTGATGCGGGGTTGCAGCCGACCTTGATTACGGATTTGACGGTGGGGTCGTCGCTGGACCGGACGGGAGGGCTGGGGGTGAGGCTTTGGGAGCATCATTTCAAGCACACGGTGAAATCGAGCGACCTGTGACTTCACCGCGTCCTAGGACATTTCCCGCAAAACGCATCGCCTTTCATGAACTGGCGAACGCAGCTTCTCGACGATAGCCTTCTTGGGTCGCTGCACATCAGCGACCGGCTTTGACAGGCTGAAAAACGGGGCAGCTCCTATAAACAAACCAGGATCTCCATCATGAAAAGACACAGCCCCACCCTGCAAGACTCTTCACCTGATACAACAACCGAAACACCCGACTTATCCAACCTCTCCAACACCACCGAACCCGCCATCAGCGCCCGCCTGCGCAACCCCAATCACCAAGACCCCGTCAGCCACGTCTTCACGATCCGCCCCGACATAGACACACCGTCCCTGCTCACCCACGCCAGCGAAACCCTCGCCTCGCTCAACGTCATGAGCACCGACCTTGCCTGCGAGCTTGAGAGTTCGCGTCGCAACATCGCCCTGGCGATCCAGCAGTTGGCCGTGCTGGCGCAATTGCTGGTGAACCGGGCGCTGGACAACATCGCGCCACTCGACGAAGCAGAGGCTTGAGATGGATCGATACATGCCGATGCCAGACAGGTCAGTCGCCGGGCAAACACGAACCCGCAAAGCCCTTCTACACTCCATTCGCAAACGCCCTACATCACCCGTCGAATAGGCCCCATGACCACCCTCACCGACCGTTTTAAGCAAGGCAAGGATGCACGCAAGAAGTGCTCGCGCAGTTCGCAAGCAGCCTTGGGCAATGTCGATCGCGACCCGATACCGCTGATCAAGGCGTCGAGTGAGGGGCGCGTCAAATCGCTGGTGGAGCTGCGTTACGGGCGCATGCTGGTGTCGCCGTTCACCTTCTATCGCGGCAATTGCGCGATATGAAAATCTCCGCCGAACTCGATACTTTCGATGGCGATGCCTTCGCGGCCTATGGCCGGCTTTGCGGCCGAGCCCTGGCTCGCGCCCATGCCAAGTCTTCCGGGCACGCGGCGGTGATCAGCGGCTACATCGGCAAGAGCGAGGCATTGGCCGATGCGCTTTACAAATACGCCCAGGGCTATACCGAGCAGAACGAACGCGATTTCGAGCGATTCCAGCAAGCCTGCCGCAAGGGCCGTTTACGTGCGCGGTCGGAAGCCGACTTTGCCGCCGATCATTTGCTGTAGCGGTGTCGCAGGCTCTGGTGCGGGGCTTTGTTCGAGATGAATTTTTCTTCACCCCACCCTCTCGCGCCAGCCTGTACATTTCACTCGCTCATTCAAGAAACTACGGTTTGCCCGCCCTCCCGCGGGCTTTTTTTTGCCTGCGAATTCGCTTCGCAGAGCACCGGTAGTTCCAGCCGCGCTCGCCCGTAAAATGCCAGCGCCGTCAGCAAACACGCCAGCCACACGAAGATCCCGGCCCAGAAGGTGTGGGACATGTAGTGCCAGCCTTGCAGCACCCGCGTTGTGCCGTAGATGAAACCGAGGGTCAGCGAGCCGTACATGATCGCCTTGGCATAGCGCCAGCGATAACGGCGAGCCACGAAGTACAACGCCAGCATGGTGAAACCGCCCGAGGCATGTCCGCCCGGCCAGCAGCGGCCGTCACCGGCAACTTTCAGCAGGTCGAAATTTTCATACCACTCAACGTGCTGCATTTTGCCGCCGTACAGTGTCGTCTCGATCGGGCAATACACGCTGGTGTGGCCCTTGAGGTAGTGAATGAGCCCGGTGCTGATGGAAAACGCGAACACCACGTAGAGAAAATCGCGACGGTGCCGGGTGGCAAAGCGCAGCACCGGTGCGACTTTGATTTTTTCCAGGAAGGCGATGATTTTCGAGTGTTTTTCAGCCTTCAGGCGCGGCCAGAGAAACGACAGCAAGGCGCCGATAATCGCAATTTCGCCGGTCCAGTTCGGGATGATCCGCGCCCATTTGTGGGTGATTTTTTCGAACAGGTGGACCTGGTCCAGCGGGTACGTCTGCGTCACCGGGTCAAAAAAATAGTTGTTGAAGGCGATGTCGATGCGGGTCATGTCGAACATCAGGAACACCACGGCTGCGCAGGCCAGCGGAATACCAAAGTTCACCCAATAAAAGCGGTAGCGGGAGGCAGTCTGCATGCTCAATCCTGATTCAAAGGGAGGTTCAACGAGGTGTCACCGTGGGCCAATCCGATGCTTCGATAAAACCAAGCATGCGCGGACTGTTCGGCGTTTCGGCGGAGATAAACAGAGACGCTCCGTAACCCAGGGTCGACGTGGTCAAATCGAGGTCTTTTTCCAGTTGCGCCATGCATTCGCTGTGGGTCACCAGAATCAGGTTACGCCCGGCCACCTTGTGCGCCAACGCGTCGCGCAGCATGGTGCCCTTGCAACTGATCAACCAGTCTTCGCCCGTGCCAGCCTTGTTGAACATGAAGCCGGCGGTCTGCGCCGTACGCAGGATCGGGCTGTGGTAGATATCGGTCTTGTCCAGGCCCAGGTTGCGGAAATGCGCCCCGACTTTTGTGGCAACACTGCGCGAACGCTCGGTAATGCCATCGTTGCCGATCAGGCAGGCAGCCGAAGAGTGATCGCAGCGTTCGACGTGGCGCACCAGCACGATCAGATCGCCCTTGGCCCACCCCTTCATCAACGCCTGTGCACCGCGCACATTGCCATGCGCCAGGTCCGGAACGGTGGCCGGTCGCAGTAAAAACACCGTCAACGGGATCACCAGCAGCGCCGAGGCCAACACCACCGCAGCGTTGCGATAACGGGCGAAGCGCTTCAGATCTATCGAGCGTTTTACCCCGAAAAGACTCAGTCTTAATTCCACATCAAGCCGCCTCGCCGGCACGCACCACCTCATTAGATCCCCGGAGGTTAAAGATGCGTGCGTCGGCGGCGGGTGAAACCCGTGTGAAAAAAAGCTTAAAAGCGCTGTAAAGATCTTGTTACAGAATCCGTTTGGAAAAATCCTTTCAGCTCCCGCCATTGCTGCCGATACATCCTGCTTACACAGCTTGGCGGCCCCCAAAAAAAACAATCTTCCAGCCAACCGACGAAAAAGAAGCACTACGTTCCTGGAGGAATTTGATGAATAGCTGGTTCGGCAACATCAGCGTGAACCTGAAACTGGGCCTTGGATTTGGTCTCGTGCTGGCACTGACCTGCGTCCTCGCCCTGACCGGCTGGAGCAGCCTGGGCGGGTTGATCGACCGCAGCAACTGGATGAGCGACATCACCCAGCTCAACGCCGGCCTGACCAAGCTGCGTGTGGTTCGCCTGCAATACATGCTGACCAACGGCGACGAAACCGCCGCGCAGGGCGTGCAGACCACCCTCGACGCCTTCTCGGCCCAGCAACAGGCCCTGCTGGCGAAGTTCAAGAGCCCGGAGAACCTCAAGCTGCTCCGGGAGCAGGGCACCGTGATCGACGCCTACAGGACGTCCCTGGGCAAAATGCGCAACGCTTATCGCGCCGGCAACAGCGCCCGCGACGCCATGAGCGCCAACGCCGAAACCGCCCAAAAGCTGATCAATGAGATCAACACCCGCGTGCAGCAAATGCCCCTGAGCGACCAGCGCTTCGAACAGTTCCAGGCCATTACATCGGCCAAGGAAGCGTTCCTGCTGGCGCGTTACGAAGTACGTGGTTACACCGCCACCACCAATACCGAAACCGAGCAAAAAGCGGTCGGCCAGCTGGACGCCGCCATCGCCAGCCTGAAACCGCTGAACGCGCATTTCGCCGACACCCAGCAAGACGCCCTGCGTCAGCTGGAAACCGCGCTGGGCAACTATCGCAGTGCCTTGCAGGCCTACAAGGCCGCCAGCAATGACGCGGTGCAGGCGCGCAAGGAAATGACCGACCAGGGCGCCGCCATCGTGTCCCAGAGCGATCAGCTGTATCAGATCCAGCTCGACCGCCGTGACGCCGAAAGCGCCCGGGCGCGCACGCTGCAACTGATCAGCACGCTGCTGGCATTGTTGGTGGGCATCATTGCTGCCGTGGTCATCACGCGCCAGATCACCCGTCCATTGCGCGAAACCCTGGCGGTGGTCGACCGCATCGCCAGCGGTGACCTGTCCCAGAACGTGCTGGTCACCCGTCGTGACGAACTCGGCGTGTTGCAGCAAGGCATCGCGCGCATGGGCGTGACCTTGCGCGACTTGATCAGCGGCATCCGCGACGGCGTGACCCAAATCGCCAGCGCCGCCGAAGAGCTCTCGGCCGTGACCGAACAGACCAGTGCCGGGGTCAACAGCCAGAAAGTCGAGACCGATCAGGTCGCGACCGCCATGCACGAGATGACCGCCACCGTGCAGGAAGTCGCGCGCAACGCCGAAGAAGCTTCGCAAGCCGCTGCGGCGGCGGACGGCGAAGCTCGTGAAGGCGACAAGGTGGTCAACGAAGCCATCGCCCAGATCGAGCGTCTGGCCAGCGAAGTGGTACGTTCCACCGAGGCCATGAGCGTGCTGCAACAGGAAAGCGACAAGATCGGCAGCGTCATGGACGTGATCAAGGCCGTGGCCGAACAGACCAACCTGCTGGCGCTCAACGCCGCCATCGAAGCAGCCCGCGCCGGTGAAGCCGGTCGTGGTTTCGCCGTGGTGGCCGACGAGGTCCGCGGCCTGGCCCAGCGCACGCAGAAATCCACCGAGGAAATCGAAGGTCTGGTGGCCGGCCTGCAGAACGGCACACAACAAGTGTCTGCCGTGATGAACAACAGCCGCGTCCTCACCGACAGCAGCGTGGCCCTGACCCGCAAGGCCGGCGAGTCACTGGAGAGCATCACCCGCACGGTGTCCAACATCCAGTCGATGAACCAGCAGATCGCCGCGGCGGCCGAACAGCAAAGCGCCGTGGCCGAGGAGATCAGCCGCAGCATCATCAACGTGCGCGATGTGTCGGAGCAGACGGCTGCGGCGAGCGATGAGACGGCCAAATCCAGCGTTGAACTGGCGCGGTTGGGTGGTCAATTGCAGCAGATGGTGAGCCACTTCCGCGTTTGACCGTATACCTGCGGTGATTGGAAGACCCATTCGCGGGCAAGCCCGCTCCCACAGGTAAAGAGTCGAACACAGAATCTGTGAACGACTCAAAACCCTGTGGGAGCGTGGCTTGCCCGCGATGGCTATCTCACAGACCGTATCTGAAAGTGTGTGCTACGCGGCTCACCGCGTCCCACGCTGGCGCAACGCCGACGGCATGAAGTACGCGTCTTCCGGCACCGGTTGGGCGAAGTCCACGGTGCCCTGCTCTTCGTTATCCAGGTTCTGCACGTAGTAACGACGCGCCTGCAGGTCATGGAACACGTCCAGCGCGCTCCAGGTGGTGGGCAGGTCGTAGAAGTTTTTCAGGTAGGCCATCGACACCCGCCACAACTCCCCTCGCCCGTCATACTGATCCACCAATGCGGCCCCCCAACTGTCCTCGTCCAGAAACAGCACGCGCTTGGAATAGATATGCCGCGCGCCCGGCTTGAGCGTGCCTTCGACCACCCAGACCCGGTGCAGCTCATAACGGGTGTATTGCGGGTTGAGGTGGCCCGGCGTGAGCAACTGCGCGTACTTCACCTCGGGGCTGCCGACTTTGTAGTTGTTGTAGGGAATGTAGACCTCTTGCTTGCCCTTGAGCTTCCAGTCGTAGCGGTCCGGCGAGCCGTTGAACAGGTCGGTATCGTCCGCCGTGCGCAGGCCGTCGGATGAGGCGATCGGGGTGTCATAGGCGAGGTTCGGCGCCCGGCGCACACGGCGCTGGCCCGCATCGTAGACCCAGGCCTGACGCGGGTCCTTGAGCTGGTCCAGGGTCTCGTGAACCAGGGCCGCACCACCCGCCAGGCGGGCCGGGCTCTTCACGAACGCCAGGTAGTAGAACAGGATGTTTTTCAGGTCGACGAATTGCCCACCCGGGCGGTAATAGTTGAAGAGTCCCTCCTGCTGCGAGGTCACAAGCGCGAAGCTGCCGTTGCGTTGCACCGGCGCTTCGGAGGCGCGACGGACCACATAGATACCGCGATAACGGGTGATGTGGTTCCACAGTACCTCGACCCCGTCCTTGGGCACCGGGAACGGCACACCGCCATAGGCATCGGCAAAACCGGTGCCGCCATCGAGCAGCTTGGTCGCAGTGGCATTCTTCAAGGTGTTGTCATACAGCCACTGCGGCGCCGAGCCAGAGCGGCGTGAGGGATAGACCGGCATCTGGAAGGTGTCGGGGTAGCTGTTGAACAGGGCGACCTGACCCGGGCTGAGGTGGGCCTTGTACTGTTCAAGGTTGGCCTTGGTGATGGTAAACAGCGGTTTGTCCGCCGCATACGGGTCCAGGTGATGCTGGCCTGGCTTGTAGCTCGCCGGCGCCTGGGTGATGCCGCCGGTCCAGGCCGGAATGGTCCCGGCGGCGTTGCCGACACGCTCGGCGCCCATTGGGGTCAGGGTGGTTTTCAGTTGTTCGGCCAGCTGGGGCGTGACCGCGGCCAGCGCGCTGCCGGCGGCCAGGCTCAGGAACAGCGCCAGCGTGGTCTTGGTCAGTTGTGGAAGGTTAAACATGGACGTTCTCCGAAATACACAAAAGATCCAATGTGGGAGCGGGCTTGCTCGCGAAGAGGGCGGCACATCCCGCACAGGTGTCGCCTGATACACCGCATTCGCGAGCAAGCCCGCTCCCACAAGGGGGGTGTGCGCAACAATCAAAGGAAGTACTTGAGGTTGAAGCCGATGTTGTCGCGGTCACGCAGGCCGTTGTCCTGCCCGCCGCCATAGAACTCGGTGTATTGCAGCTCGGCCTCCAGCCTGTTCTGGTAGTTGGCCTTGATCCCCAGGGTGTAGGCTTTGCGGCCCTCAATGACGTTGCCCGCCTGATAGCTGTTGCCCTCGAAGTCATCCTTGTAGACGACATAGGGCGAGACGTTGACCCCGGCATACACGTCGTTCCAGGTGCCGTTGAGCATCGCGGTGTAGCTGTAGGCGTTGCGGTTGACCTGGTCGCCGCGCTCGCCACCGGACACATAGGAAAAGTTGCCGGTGCCCGCGTAGTAACGGTTACTGCCGTCATAAGCGGTGTATTGCAGGCTGCTGCCGCGCAGGTGCTCGGATGCCAGCTCGAATACGCCGAACATCGAGTCGAACGACAGGCTGGGGCCAAAGTTGTAAATGGTGCCCAGGGACGTGTTGAACGCCTCCACCCGCTCGGCGTTATTGATCTGGCTGTCGAGCGTGACCTGCTGCCCGCCGATGTTGATGGTCTGCCCGCCCGCCGCTGCGGCAGCGCCGTTGGCCAGGTCGCCGATCAGGTCGTTGGTAGCGGCGATCCCGATGGGCAGGTTCGGCCGATACGCCACTTCACCGAACACCGACGCCTGGCCCAGGGTGGTGTTGAAACTGAAGCCATACATGCGGATGTCTTCGGCGTAACGCCGGTGCGCCTGAATATTGCCCAGCACATCCACGGTCGCCAGGCCATTGGCCAACTGCCCCGCCTGGCTGCCGGCGACACCGGCCAACAGGTTGGTCAGGGCATTCATGTCGATGCCCTGGTACCCGCCCAGATCGGCGGAAATGGTCGGCTCCTTGGCGTGGTAGTTGACCATGTACAACCCGAACTCGGTGCTGTTGAGCGCTTCTGCGATGTAGCGAAAAGCGAAACCGAACTGGCCGTCGTTGCGCGCGTTGAAATCCTTGCCGACCGTGGCCACCTTGATGGTGTTGCCAAAGGTCGGGGTAACCCCGTTGGCATACAGGCCGGTGGTGCTCAGGGCCTGGTTGAGCAACGGGTTGTTGCCCAGCGCGCTGTACAGATCGATCACGTTGCCGAAGCCAGGCACCGGGGTGTCCAGCGCGGTACCGCTGAAGTTGTTGTAGGCGGTGTTGCCGCCGTCGGCGAACAGGTCCGTCTGCGAGTAGAACGTGCCGACCGGGTCGATGCGGGTTTCCTTCCAGTTGGTCTGGTAAAAGCTTTCCATGGTCAGGCTGTCGGTCAGGCCGATGTTGAAGCTCAGTGCCTCTACCGGGACCAGCACTTCCTTGACTTCGGCCCCGGGCAGACGGTACTTGGCCGCATCCACCGGGTTGGTGGTGTTGATCCCGCCACGGTAGAAAATCCCCTCGCCCCAGTTGAACACCTGGCGCCCGATACGTGCAGTGACCGGCATCTGCGCCACGTCCCAATTGCCATAGAGGTAGGCGTCGAGCAACTCCGCCCGGCTACCGGCGATATCACGGGTCTGGCTGGTGAAATGGTCGTCCTGCGGGTAACTCTGACTGGGTTGCGACGGGTTGTTGTTGCCGTAGTAATCGTTGCGTTTGTCCATCAGTTGGGTGTCATAGAACGCGGTACCGCGCACAAACATCCCGTAGTTCTGATAGTTGGCCTCGAGCTCCGAGGTGATCTTGTACACCTCGGAAACCAGCCCGGTGTCGAAGTTGCGATTGCCGTCGTTGGTGTTGACGTCGTCGTTGTTCTTGTCCCGGCCCTGGACCCGCCACAAGCGGCCATAAGACAAGGTACTGTCGAATGAACCGGTGACCTGGTTGTCCAGCACGCTGAACTCCTCGGCCTGCACGCCGTCGACCGCGCACAGTTGCAGCAGCCCTGCCAGGCCCACACCGGGAAGCGCCGCGCCAGACAGGCGAAATCGAGTGCTCATGATCTGTTCCTCTTTCCCTGGATTTATTGTTGTTGTGTGCGTTACGGCGAGGCTTGGGGCGCCAATCCCGCGCCGGCATAAATCCGGCTGTGTGCGCCGAAATGTCCCAGCAGTTTGAACAGCTGTCGGTTAAGTGCCGGATGGTCGAAGTCTTCGCGCTGCAGCTGATTACCGCGGCTGAAATCGCCGGTGACCGGTGCTGTGTCCAGCCATTGGCCGATGGCGTCATCGAACGCTGCGGACGCGTCGACGGACTCGGCACTCACCACTTCGCGCAGGTAATCCACCGAGTACGGCGGGTATCGGGCGTCCTGGGCAGAATCGGCATAGGCGTCGAGCATCGGATGGGGCTGGCCCGTGCGCAGCAAACGACGCAACCAGCTCGACTGATACTTCTCCACTTCCATGTGCCGGGTCGCAACGCGCTCGATGGACGCCTGCTTGTCCGCCGCGAAACCGGCCAGTGCCTTGCCTTCCAGCAGAAGCAGACTGGCGAGGTCGACACCGGGCAGTGGCTTGGCGTGATAAGGCTGGGTCAGGTCCTGAATGTGGTGCAGGCCCCAGCCGAGAAAGCGATAACCCCAATAAGGATGGCCGGTGGCAAAGGCCAGCCGCGCCAATCCCATGTATTGATAGGCGCGCCAGTCGGGCCAACTGCGTTGGAGAAATCCGGCAGCGGCGTACACCACCGGGCTCTCATGGAAGAACCCCATGTGGAACGGCGCCTGGGAGCTGTACTGAAACCGCGCATCACCGAACGGCTGCGGGCCGAAGCCGTACAGCGCGCCGACGTCGCCGGGGTTGTCGCTGAACAGGTTGATGTCGTGGCCGTAGTCCGGCTCATCGGCAGCGCTGGCCAACACGGCCAGGGGTGCGACTTGTTCGTGGTCAGCGACGACGATGAAGCGCTGGCGATTCCATGGCGAGAGGGTCTGCTCGACCATGACCTGCTCGGCCTTGAGGTGCTCACGCTCGGGTTGATCCTTGCCCGGCATCGGCTGGATGACCATCGCCAGATGAATCCCGGGATTGATGCGCAGTGCGGTGAGGAAGTCGTGGCGCAGATTGTCCCCAGGCACGGCTGGCAATCGCAGGTTGTCGGGGCGCGGCGGGTACTGGGCGAAGTGCTCCCGGGCGAAGCGCTCCTGCTCGTCGAGCAACGCGCTCACAGCCTCGTATTGTTGCCAGAGAAACTGCTCCAAAGGCTCGACGTCGACCTGCGGTGCGTCGCGCAAGGCCGGCAGGTCCTGCAACGCCAGGTAGCTGCCCACCGTATGGTTGGACCAGCCCCACGCCATCGGCGCCGTTCCACAAAGCAGCAACAGGAGGAATGTCAGCTTCATTGCCTGGTTCTTATTGGATGTGCAGTGAGGGTTGAGCCTAACAACCGACCCTGCCCCTGACACTGTCCAATCTCACCAGAAAAGTTCTCCGATAGCGCCACATGCAAGATAGAAGAAACACCACAGTTCATTGTGGGAGCGGGCTTGCTCGCGAAGGCGGAATGTCAGTCGCCATTGATGTCACTGACACATCGCCTTCGCGAGCAAGCCCGCTCCCACAGGGAGATCTACGGTGTTTTTTCAGGCGGGGTAACCGGTGATTTTGCGGATGCTCTGGTACAACGGCTTGAGCTGTCGATACATGCGCAGGTAGACCTCTTTGTACAGTCGCTCATAGACCTGTTGCGCTTCGGGTTGCGGCAGGAAGACCGCACCGACCCGCGTCATGGCGGCCATCGCCGTGGGGAAGTCCGCGTGCAGTCCCAGCCCCACCGCGCAGCAAATGGCCGCGCCCAGGCCGGACGCTTCGTAGACATGCGGACGCTCGGCCGGCAGGCCGAAAATGTTCGCCGTGAGTTGCATCGCGGCATCACTCTGGGAACCACCACCGGCGACGCGCAAGCGCGTGATGGAGCCCCCCGAACGTTTCTCGATCTTCTCCATGCCCTGGCGCAAGGCATACGCCAGGCCTTCGAGGATGGCCCGGTAAATGTGCGCGCGGGTATGCACGTCGCCGAAGCCGATCATCGCGCCCTTGGCTTCCACACCCGGCTCGCGGATGCCGGGCGACCAGTAGGGTTGCAGCATCAACCCCATGGAGCCCGGCGGCACAGCCTCGACCAGCGCATCGAAGAGTTGCTCGGGCTCCACCCCCTGGGCTTTGGCCTGCTGCATTTCCCGCAGGCCGAACTCGTTCTTGAACCAGCTGACCATCCAGTAACCACGATAGATCATCACCTCGCAGTTGAATTGATCCGGCACCGCCGACGGGTAAGGCGGAATCAACGGGACGATTTCCAGGTAGCGCGAGCGGGTGCTGGTGATCGTCGCCGTGGTGCCGTAGGACAGGCACACGGTGCCGGCGTCGACGACGCCGGAACCCACGACTTCGCAGGCCTTGTCGGCACCCGCGGCAATCAGCGGCAGCCCCTCGGGAATGCCGGTGTGGCGACTGGCCTCGGCGCTGATGTAGCCCAGGGTTTCACCGGGCTTGTGCAGGCTCGGCAGTTGCTCGGGACGCACCGCCAGCGCCTGCCATTTCCAGTCGGTGGGTACGGCCCATTTCAGGCGTTTGAAGTCGAAGGGCAAGTAACCGACGCAACAGCCCACGGAATCGACAAAGCGCCCACAAAGACGATGGGTGAGAAACCCCGAGAGCAGCAGGAACTTGTCAGTCGCCGCCCAGACCTCAGGCTGATGACGGGCGATCCAGTTGGCCTCGGCCTGGGCGCGGAAGTAGTCCACCGTGGCTTGCGCGCCGACCAATTTGAACAACCAGCCCCACGGTCCCTTGATACCGCCTTCGACTTCGCTCTGACGCTGATCGAGCCACAAAATGGCCGGGCGCAAAGGTTTGCCCTGGGCATCGACGTTGATCACCGTACCGCGTTGGGTGGTCAGGGACACGCCGGCAATCTGCGAGCGATCGATCCCGGTTTGCTGCCACACCTGCTGGCAGGCTTCACCTAACTTGTCCCAGTAATATTCCGGGTCCTGCTCGGCCCACCCCGGTTGTGCCGAGTAATAGGCCTGCAACTCGACCTTGCCTTTGCCCAGCAGATTGCCTTGCAGGTCGAAGAGCAGTGCGCGCACGCTCTGGGTGCCATTGTCGATGGCCAACAGGTAACGCTTGTTCGGGTGGTTATCCATGGAGCTCTCTTCAATGGGCATCAATGCGTGGCATCCGGCAATCCGTGATGGCGTTGCCACAACGCCCGATAACGCTGTATCTCCTGCTGCCAACGCTCATCGTCCCAGCCCAGTCGCGGCTGGCAGAGTTGGCGAATGGCAGTGAAATAATCCTCGCCGCCGCGCGGTAGCAGCAAGCCCAGACGGGTGCGGCGCAACAGCAGGTCATCGAGATGCAGGACCATTTCCGCCTCGCAGGCAACGGCCAGTTCCGCCCACAAGGTGTCCGTGCTGCCTACCGTTTCATGGCCCAATCGGGCGATCAGTTGCGCCAGCTTCGGCAGGTCACGGCCATGCCGACCGGCCAGGCGCCGCCACTGGCTGGCGCTGAGCCCCGGTATCGCCAGCGGCGGCACGACGGCGAACACCGGTGCGGCGTCATCATTGAAGGGCCGCTCGAGCATGCTCGCGCAGGCCCTGAGCACTTCGATCGCCTGCGGGCGAAAGGTGGTCAGCTTGCCGCCGGCCAGGGTCACGCAACCCGGCTCCTGCCAAAGCACATGCTCACGGGTTTCATTCGACGGTTTGAGTTCACCCGCCACGCTGCCCACCACCGGGCGCACGCCCGACCAGGTCGACAGCACATCGGCTGCAACCACTTCAGCGCCGGGAAATTGTTGAGTGCAAGCCGCCAGCAGATAGTCGAGTTCCTCAGCGCTGATACTCGCGCTTTGATCCAGATCCTCGCGATGATCGAGGTCCGTGGTGCCGACCACCGTGGCACCCTCCCAAGGGAAAACGAACACCGGTCGACGGTCACGCTCGTGCAGGAAGGTGAAGGCTTGCGCCACGGGCAGGCGCCAGCCCGGCAACAACAGATGACTGCCACGCAACGGCCGCAACTGACGAGGCGCATCGGGCAGGCGCAAGCGCTCGGCCCACGCGCCGGTGGCCACGGCCAACACCCCACAACGCACTGTCAGTGATCCGCCCCCCTCACAGTCTTCGACCTGAACCCCGCAAACGCGCCCCTCCTCACGTAGCAATTGCTGCACGCGCACGCCGTTGAGCACCACGGCGCCGTCGGCCCGGGCTTCGCCCAACACGCGCATCACCAGGCGGGCATCATCGGTCAGCGCATCGACAAAACAGGTGCCACCCAGCAGGCCGTCTTCCTTCACCCCTGGCGCCAGATAACGCAGTTGTTGCGCGTGATGGAAGTGATGGCTGCGCCGCCCGGCCAACGCGTCATAGATCGACAGCAATCCACCCAGCACCCGCGGTCCGGGAAAACCGCCACGGTAATGCGGCATCATGAAGCTCATCGGCTCGACCAGCCCCGGCGCTTCGTCCAGCAGCCTCTGGCGTTCACGCACCGAATCGCGGGTCAGGCGCCACTGGCCCTTGGCGATGTAACGCAAGCCGCCATGGACCATTTTCGAAGAGCGGCTGGAGGTGCCCCAGGCGAAATCGCGCTGCTCCAGCAGCAGGCAACGCCACCCTCGGCGCGCGGCTTCGCGCAGGATGCCGGCGCCGCTGATGCCGCCGCCGATGACGATCAGGTCCCAGGTTTCAGCCGCCAGCGTCGGTAGCACCTGCTGACGCCACGTCGCGTTCCAGTCCAGGCTCATGGCCGTCACTCCTGCAACAGCGTGCCAGGGTTCAGTCGCCCGGCCGGATCGAAGTGCCGACTCAGTGCCTGCAGGGTGTCCATCGCCAGCGCGCCCTTCTCGCGCAGCAGGTACGGCGCGTGGTCCTTGCCCACGCCATGCTGGTGACTGATGGTGCCGCGGTTGTCGACGATGGTCTGGCTGGCCGCCTGCTTGAGTGCCTGCCAGCGCGCCAGGGTGGCGGGGTAATCCGCCGCCGGGCGAAACACATAGGTGGTGTAGATACTCGACCCTTCGCCGTAGACGTGGGACAGGTGGGTGAACACGTGGACCCGTTCACCTTCCGCCGCCAAGGCGTCACGCAAGCTGTTTTCGATCAGCGAGAGCAGGTTATCGACGTTGCTCCAGTCGGTGGCCGTTTCCAGGGTGTCGACCACGTAACCGGCGTTCCACAGGTTCTCGCGCAGGTAGGGAAAGCGGAAGCGGTTCTGCACCCACTTCTTGCCGAGCAAGGTGCCGGTAAACACCCCGCCGAACGCCTTGAGATGCTGCCGGGCCTGGCGCAGGGACAGCGCATTTTGCCGACGGTTGCCGGTCACGCCGAACGTCAGCAGGCATTTGCCCTCGCCGGCACCGCGCAAGGCCAGGTACTTTTCCAGCCAGGCGATCTGCTGCGGGTGACCGGCCAGCGCCAGCTGGGTTTCGGTTTCCACCGCGTTGGACAGGCGCAGCATCGACAGCGGCACGCGCGCCTGGGCCAACTGGCGGATGGCTTGCAGCGCCTTGGGCCAATCGGGCAGGAACACACCGTAGAAACGTTCATCGGCGGGCAGTGCGCTGACCCGTACCTTCACCTCGGAAATGATCCCGAAGCGGCCCTCACAACCCAACACCACTTCGCGCAGATCGGGTCCGGCCGCCGAGGCCGGAAAGGAGGGAATGTCCAAAGGTCCGGCAAAGGTTTCCAGGGTTCCGCCGGCGAACAGTTGCTCGATCCGCCCATAGCGCAATGACTGCTGGCCACTGGAGCGGCTGGCGACCCAACCGCCCAGGGTCGACAACTCCCATGACTGCGGGAAGTGCCCCAGGGTGTAACCACGGGCGCGCAACTGACTTTCCACCTGCGGTCCACTGGTGCCGGGGCCGAAGGTGGCCAGCAGGCTCTCTTCGTCGAAGTCCAGCAGGCGATTCATCCGCGCCAGGGAAACCGTCACCACTGGCCGCGCGGAACTCGGCGGGTTGATGTGACCGGCCACCGAAGTGCCGCCGCCATAGGGAATCAGGCACAGGTCCTGTTCATGGGCGAGCTGCAGTAAGCGGCGAATCTGTTCAGCGCTCGTGGGATAGGCCACGGCGTCGGGATAATTGCCCAGCGCGCCCTCACGCAACGCCAGCCAGTCCGGCAGGCTTTGGCCGCGAGCATGCAGCAATCGATCATGGGCATCCACGCTGTACAGGAAGTGTTGCTGCAACCGCGACGGGGGCACGCGGGCCAATGCCGTCTCAAGCGTCGCGTCGGGCAGCGCTCGACCGTCACCTACCCGCCGGGCGAGAAAACTCGCGCCCTGGGCCGGCAGTTCGACCACCGTGGTTGCATCTCCCCAGCCGTTCCAGCGTCGCATGCGTGTGTCCTTTTGCGGTTCTTATCAGTGATATTTCAGGCCCCCATACTAGTCAGCCGCCGAAAAGTGTCACGGTCGCATCGGGCCAGTTCGAGTAGCCAATTGAGTCAAACGTCGCGCAGGCGTCAGCCATTTACTTTAGTCGTGCTTTCAAATTACCTTTCAGGGCATTCATCCGCGCACGCGGGCCTTGATCAAAGGAATACGATCATGCAATCCCTGGGCTTCACTTCCGTTCCGCCGCTGCTCAAATACCTGCGTCATGCCGAACAACTGGGCATGGCCATCGAGCCGGCGTTGGCGGCTGCCGGGTTGCAGGCGCAGCAGTTGAGCGACAACAGCCTGCGGTTGCCCGGCGAAGCCCATGAACGGCTGCTCGATTATTTCTGCGAGCACTCGGGCGATCCGTTGTTCGGTCTCAACGCCGCGCGTTTTGTGTTGCCCAACTCTTGGAGCGTGCTGGGTTACATCACCATGAATTGCGCGACACTGGGCGATGCGATGAGCCGCATCATGCCGTTCGAGAAGCTGGTGGGAGACATGGGTGTCAGCCGCGCCGAGGTGCAGGACGGCGACGTGCACCTGATCTGGACCTGCCGCCATCAACGCCCGCGAATTCGCCGGCACCTGGTGGAAAACGTGCTCGGCTCCTGGCTGCAATACGCGCGCTGGATCGCCGACACGCAACTGTCGCCGGCCGCCATCTGGCTGGAACATGCCTGCCCGGCTGACACGACGCTGGCAGAGTACGAGCAGTTCTTCGACTGCCCGGTACTGTTCGACCAGCCTTATTCGGCGCTGATTGTGCCGTTGCCGTATTTGCAGCTGCCCTTGCGTCAGGCCGATGCGCAATTGCTGCGCACCCTGGAAGAACATGCCCAGGGGCTGATGGCCACACTGGAGGACGCGTCGCTGGAACAGCGGGTCAAAAGCATCCTGCGCCAGCTGCTCAAGGAGGGCCTGCCACGCAAGGAGCAGGTGGCCGAACATCTCGCCGTGTCGGTGCGTACACTGCAACGCCAGCTGCATCAGGCCGGTACGTCGTACCAGCAGATCCTCGATGACCTGCGCCAGGAACTGGCCGAGCATTACCTGCTCAACAGCACCTTGCCGATCCAGGACATCGCCCAGTACCTGGGTTTCACCGAACCCCGCTCGTTTCACCGCACGTTCAAAAGCCGGCGCGGGATGCCGCCCGGCGAGTTTCGCCAAACCCACCGGGTGCCGAACGAAGGCTGAAGGGTTGAAGGGTTGAAGGTTCAGAGACTGATCGCGTTGGTGATCACAAACCGATTGCCGAACGGGTCAGCGATGGTCATGTCCTGACTGCCCCAGCTCATCCGTCTCGATCCACTGCCTTGGCTTCGTCGAAAATACGCGGGACCGAAGTTCATCGGATTGCTCCCTGTAGGAGCGAGCTTGCTCGCGATGGTCGTCAACGATAACGCGTTTTGCCTGGCTAAACGCGGCGCTTCTGACTCCATCGCGAGCAAGCTCGCTCCTACATGACTGAACAGCATCAGGTTGTCGGGCTTGATGTCAGCAATTCGGGATTACTTAATTGCACATTGCCACCATCCGATCTTTTCGCCCCACCTCAATCAATGAAACCCGTCACGCAAATCCCCTTGCCGCGCCAAAAACCGCCCTTCCCTGCGTCCGTTGGCCTGGCCATCGAGGTAACTCAACACACCGTTGACCCACACCCCTTCAATGCCCACCGCCGCCCGCTGCGGATCGTTGAAATCGGCGACATCACGGATGGTCGCCGGATCGAACAACACCAGGTCCGCCCAATGGCCTTCGCGTATTTCACCGCGCTCCTTCAAACCAAAGCGTGCCGCCGACAGCCCGGTCATTTTGTGCACGGCGGTGTGCAGCGGGAACAGCCCTACGTCACGGCTGAAATGTCCGAGCACCCTGGGGAATGCGCCCCACAGGCGTGGGTGTGGGAACGGGTCTTCCGGCAAGCCGTCGGAGCCGACCATCGACAGCGGATGCGCGAGGATCCGGCGCACATCCGCCTCATCCATGCCGTAGTACACCGCACCGGCCGGCTGCAGTTGGCGGGCGGCATCGAGCAACGACAGGTTCCATTCGGCGGCGATCTCCATCAGGTCGCGGCCGCCCATCTCCGGATGCGGCGTCGACCAGGTGATGGTGATGCGGTGGGCATCGGTCACCTGCTTGAGGTCCAGGGTCGATGAACTCGCGGCGTAGGGATAACAGTCGCAGCCCACCGGGTGGCTCTTCGCCGCCTGTTCGAGGGACGCCAGCAACTGTGGACTGCGCCCCCAGTTACCGGCACCGGCACATTTGAGGTGGGAAATGATCACCGGGCTTTGCGCATGGCGGCCGATCCGGAACGCCTCGTCCATGGCCTCCAGCACCGGTTCGAATTCACTGCGCAAATGGGTCGTGTAGACCGCGCCGAACGCGGTCAACTCTTCGGTCAGTTGCATCACTTCATCGGTCGATGAGCAGAAGGCACTGGCATAGGCAAGGCCGGTGGACAGGCCCAGCGCACCGGCCTCAAGGCTTTCGCGCAGCTGCTCGCGCATCGCGGTGATTTCTTCGGTTGTGGCGGTACGGAACAGATCGTCGAGGTGGTTGCTGCGCAATGCGGTATGACCCACCAAAGCGGCGACGTTCAGCGTGGTATTCGCCGCTTCGACCGCCGCCCGATAGTCGCGGAAGGTCGGATAAACGAACGCAGCGGCCGTGCCGAGCAGGTTCATCGGATCCGGCGGATCACCGCGCAAACTCACCGGTGAAGCACTGATCCCACAGTTGCCGACGATCACAGTGGTCACGCCCTGGCTGAGCTTGGGCAGCATCTGCGGTTGGCGAATGACCACGGTGTCGTCATGGGTGTGCACGTCGATGAAACCCGGCGCCAGCACATGGCCCTGTGCGTCGATTTCTTCGGTGGCACGGGCATCGCGCAAGTCGCCGATACGCTTGATGCGTCCGTTGAGAATGGCCACGTCGGCGGGGTAACCGGGGCTGTTGCGGCCGTCGATGATCAGGGCGTTGCGAATCAGCGTGTCGTACTGCATGTCAGTCTCCCTGCGGCAGGTGATCATCACCGACCGATCTTTCCCCGCTCAGCGTGGGAAAGATCGAATGGCTGATTTCAGTCATGCTGCATCCGGGCGCGCTTGAGCAGCTTTTTGCAGCGCTCGGACAAGTGCAGCACTCGCAAGTGTTTTCCAGCCTTGGCGTAGCGCTCGCGCAAGGTGCCCAGCGCGGCGATGGCCGAGTAGTCGACAAAGCTCAGGTGCTGGCAATCCAGGGTCACTTGCGCCGGGTCATTGGCCGGATCGAACTGATTGAGAAAGGGTGTGGTCGAGGCGAAGAACAGCGTGCCATGCACCCGATACAGCTTGCTGCCGTCGTTCTCCAGATGACTGTCGGCATACAGCTGACGGGCCTGCTGCCAGGCAAAGTTCAGCGCCGCAATGATGATGCCGCAGAGCACCGCGGTGGCCAGGTCGGTGAACACAGTAATCACTGTCACCGCGATGATCACCAGCACGTCGTTGAGCGGCACCTTGTTCAGCACCCGCAACGAGGCCCAGGCAAAAGTCTGTTGCGACACCACGAACATCACCCCGACCAGCGCGGCCAATGGAATACGCTCGATCAGCGGCGACAGAAACAGGATGAACAGCAGGATCGACACCCCGGCCACCACCCCGGACAAGCGACCGCGGCCACCGGAACTGAGGTTGATCACGGTCTGGCCGATCATGGCGCAACCGCCCATGCCGCCGAATGCACCGGACACCACATTCGCCGCTCCCAGCGCCACGCACTCGCGGTCCGGGTAGCCACGGCTCTCGGTGATTTCGTCGGTGAGGTTGAGGGTCAGCAGGGTTTCCAGCAACCCGACCAGCGCCATCAGGATCGCGTAGGGCGCGATGATGCGCAGGGTGTCCAGATTCCACGCAATGTCCGGCAGCGCCAGCGTCGGCAGGCCACCGGCAATGTGCGCCATGTCGCCCAGGGTGCGGGTTGGCAAGCCAAGCAGATACACCGCCAGGCCCACGCCGAGAATCGCCACCAGCGCCGGCGGTACGGTGCGGGTCAGGCGCGGCAGTACGTAGACAACGGCCATGGTCACCGCGACCAGGCCAAGCATCATGTACAGCGGCGTGCCGCTCAGCCAGGCCTCACCGTCCTTGAAGTGCTCCAGTTGCGCCAGGGCAATGATGATCGCCAGGCCGTTGACGAAACCGAGCATCACCGGGTGCGGCACCATGCGCACCAGTTTGCCGAGCTTGAGCAGCCCGAACGCCATCATGATCAGCCCGCCCAGCAACACCGTGGCCAGCAAATACTGCACGCCGTGTTGCACCACCAGCGCGACGATCACCACGGCCATCGAGCCGGCCGCGCCGGACACCATGCCCGGTCGCCCGCCGAAGAGCGCGGTCAGGGTGCAGATGATGAACGCGCCATAGAGCCCCATCAGCGGATTGAGGTGGGCCACCAGGGCGAAAGCGATGCACTCGGGCAACAGGGCGAAGGAGGTGGTAAGCCCGGCCAGGACATCGGCGCGTAGACGTTTTGCTTTCATGGGGGGGACCGCACACAGGGAGAGACGAAAAAGAGTGTGCGGATGTTACGGAATCGAGGACGGCCCGACCAGTTAATGGGCTGCTGAAAAAGCTTCGCGAGCAAGCCCGCTCCCACATTCGATCGCACTCCTTCCGACGGAGCGCGATCAATTGTGGGAGCGGGCTTGCTCGCGAAGAACGATGACGCGGTCTAAAGCAAACTCAAACCATCTCGTCGCGAATCCACTCAACCACCGAAGTGCGCTTGGGCACCCACCCCAACAGTTCCCGCGCATGTTTGCCGCGCACCCGACTGTTGGAACCCAGACCATAGTTGGCCATTTCGTAGCCCCACTCGGCTTCGGCATCCTTAAGCGGCCAGTCCTGCGGCTCGCCCAGGTTCAGTACCCGAGCCATCGCTTTGGTCATGTCGATGAACGACGCTTCACCGCTTTCAACGAAGTAGAACGTGCCGGGTACATTGTTAGTCAGCGCCAGCAGGTATAGCGCAACCACGTCCTCGATGTGCACGTTGGACCAGATGTTGCGGCCCGTGCCGACGTGGCGCACCACACCGCTTTTGCGCGCCTGTTTGAGCAGGCGTGGCAGCTGAACGCTGTCGCGATGGACACCCAGGCTGTGGCCGTAGATCAAGGTGTTGCAGATCACTGCCGAGTTCACCCCCTCCATGGCCGCCGCCAGGATCAGGCGATCGATGGCCACGCGCGCCGCCTTGTCGACAGTCGGTTCCGGCAAATGGTCTTCGAAGTAGATGACATCACTGGATTGACCGCCCGAGGCATCCCCGACAATGCTCGAACCGCTGGTGTGCAGGAACACTTTGCCAGAGCCGCGCAAGGCATCGAGCAAGGCTTCCACCGCGCCACGATGATCGCTGCTGGCCGCGTTGATCACTGCATCGGCTGCAAGCGCCTGATCGGTCAACAGGTCGCGGTCGTCCAGACTGCCCACCACCGGAGAAATGCCCAAAGCACGCAGCTCATCGGCCTGTTCGGCGCTGCGCACCAGACCGGTGACAGCGTGGCCGGCCTGGACCAGGCCCGTGGCGATGGAGCCGCCAATAAATCCGGCAGCGCCGGTGACGAATACGTTCATGGAGAAACTCCCTGCGTGGGTAAGTGATGCAGGGAGTATCAAGGAGCGATGACTGCTGAAAAATGCCCTCTGACCCAATTCAATTTTGCGCAGGGATCACGAATCAGCCTTTGAAATCCGCGCTCGCATAATCCGCCAACTTGCCCTGGATAAAGTCCAGGAAGCATTGAATCCGCAAGGCCAGTTGCGAGTTGCGGTAGTACACCGCATTGATCGGCTGGCGATAGCCGCTGTTGAATTCGGCCAGTAACACTTTCAAGCGTCCGGCACGAATGTCCTCGATGGTCATGAAGTGCGACAGGCTGGCGATGCCCTGGCCGTCCAGTGCCAGATGGCGGATGGTCTCGCCGCTGGAGGCGCTGATCGACGCCTGGATCGGCCAGCGATCGCCATGCACGTAACGCAGCGGCCATTGGTTGAGGCCTTCGTTCTGGGTGAACCCCAGCAGCGTATGGTTGGTCAGGTCAGCCACGGCTTGCGGTGTGCCGTGCTTTTCCAGGTAGGCCGGGCTGGCGACGATGTGCAGCGGGCTGCAACCCAGGGAGCGGGCATGCAGTGTCGAGTCGGTCAGGGTGCCAATGCGAATGGCGATGTCGGTGCTCTGTTCCAGCAGGTCGATGATCAAGTCGTTGCTGTTGAGTTCGAGCTGGATGTCGGGGTAAAGCCTGCGGAATTCATCGATGTAGGGCACGATGGCGTGCAGCATGAAGGGTGATGCCGCGTTGATCCGCAGGCGCCCGGACGGTGTTTGCTGGCGTGAAGACAGGCGCTCTTCGAGCTCGTCCATCTGATCGAGAATGCGCTTGGCATGCTCGAAGAAATACTTGCCCTCCTCGGTCAGGTCCATGCGTCGCGTGGTGCGATTGATCAAGGTGGTGTCGAGCTTGGCCTCCAGGCGCGACAGCGTGCGGCTGACCGCCGAAGGCGTTTGCCCGACCTGCTCGGCCGCCGCAGAAATCGACCCGCATTCAATCACGCAGACGAATATCTGCAATTCATCGGATCTGGCTTTCACGTGTGTCCCTTATCGATAGTCCTGCGCCGTTCTACTGGGCACATATAAACCATTATGGCGAGGGGGCTTGCCCCCGTTCGGCGGCGGAGCCGTCGTAAAGTCGGCAAACCCGCAGTACCTGCATAACCACATGCGCCGGTTTTGGGTCCGCTTCGCGCACCAACGGGAGCAAGCTCCCTCGCCACAAAAGCCCCCTCGCCACAGGAACGGTGCCGGACTCAAATAATCGATAGTAGCCCGAAACAGTTACGCCGACAGGCCAAACACCTCAATCAAATGCTGCTCATAACGCGCCACGTCGCCCTCGATGTTCGGGCGCTTCATCACGTCCACACAGAGGAACGTCGGCAAACCGGTCATGCCCAGGAACTCGTTGGCCTTGTGGAACGGGAAGTAAACCGCGTCCACACCTTTGGCTTCGAAGAAATCGGTCGGGTCATCGAAGGCTTGCTGCGGCGCGTTCCAGGTCAGCGACAACATGTATTGCTTGCCGTGAATCAGGCCGCCGCTGCCGTACTTCTGCGACGCGTCCGAACGGGTGCGACCGTCGCTGGCATAGAGGCTGCCATGACCTTCGGTGAAGACTTCATCAATGTACTTCTTCACGGTCCACGGCGCGCCCATCCACCAGCCGGGCATCTGGTAAATGATCACGTCGGCCCAGAGAAACTTGGCCACTTCTTCGGCGACGTCGTAGCCCTCGTCGATGAAGGTGGTTTTGATATCCACACCACCGCGATCCAGCACGCTCAACGCGGCTTCATGCAGGGTGGTGTTGTAGCGGCCGTCGGAGTGCGCAAATTGTTTGCCGCCGTTGAGCAACAGGACTTTTTTCATGGAAGGTCTCGGAAAGGGTCGGGAATTCAATAGCGGCAGAGTACCGATCGGCCTCGCGCGGAATAAGCGTCGATTTGGCAAAATTCATTTGACCCACAAGCACGAATCCACAGTCGATTGTTGCCTTAGACTGGCGCCCATTCTGACCTGAGGAGAGATGTAGATGAGTGAAATCCAGGGCTTCATCCTGCACGCCAAGACCCGTCCGGAAAAATCCGACGCCTTCGAAGCGTTTTTCAGCGGCTACGTGCAAGCAAGCCGCGCCGAACCCGGTTGCATCGAATACCACATGCTGCGCGACAAACAGGACCCGACCCTGTTCATCTTCTACGAGATCTGGCAGTCCCAGGCCCATCTGGATGTGCACTCGAACCTGCCGCACATGAAGCAATTCCTCAAGCAGCGCGATGAATACCTGGAACGGGACTTCGACATCCGCGCCATCGACATGATCAGCCCGTCGTCCGCTAGCCGCTGATCAGCAAATGGCCGCCAAGCCCCCCCAGGCCAACGAAAAACACGCGCTTGAACCACAAGGCGCTGATCCGCTGGCGCAGCGATTGTCCCAGCCACATGCCGAGCATGGCCGGGATCAGCGCCAGCAGCGACGCGCTCAACTCGCCCCCACCGAGCGCGCCGCGCCATAACAAGCCACCGGCCAGGGCCAGGGTCGAGACGGTGAACGACAGGCCCAGCGCCTGCACCAGTTCGTCCCGGCTCAAACCCAGCGCTTGCAGATAGGGCACCGCCGGAATCACGAACACGCCGGTGGCCGAAGTGATGACGCCGGTCAGCAGGCCACACAGTGGACCGAGCCAGTTTTCGCTGCGCCGCCCCACACGCAAGGCCGGCAGGCACAATCCGCTCAGCGCATACAGCAACAACGCAGCGCCCAACCCTCGCACCACCCAATGGCCACCGCTCATGCCGATCCACAGCGTGCCTGCCCCGGTGCCGATGAAAATCGCCAGCAACATCGGCCACAGTCGTTTGACCAGCACGGACAAATGCCCGCCGAATGCCAGTTGCCAGACGTTGGTGAGCGTTGCCGGAATGATCAATAGCGCGGCTGCCTGCGACGGCGCCATAGCCAGACCCAGCAGTCCCATGGCAACCGTTGGCAGGCCGAGGCCGATCACGCCCTTGATCATGCCGGCCAGCACAAAAGTACCGATCACCAACAGTGACAGGGCCAATCCGAGATTCTGGTAAAACGCCGAGAGAGTGTTCATGGGGCTATGGTGGGCCCGCGGGCGTTGATTGAAAATCTGCCATATACTGAGGCTGCCTCTTGCTTTGACAGAGGCTGAGAATTTCGCTGAAGCGACTGGCCCCTTCGCGAGCAAGCCCGCTCCCACAGGTGACGCGATCCACTGTGGGAGCGGGCTTGCTCGCGAAGGGGCCAGTCCAGACAGCAAATAAACCGGGGATGACAATGCACTTCGACCTGACCGACCTGCGCCTGTACCTGAACATCCTCGACTCCGGCAACATCACCGCCGGCGCCGCACGCAGTCATCTGTCACTCGCGGCGGCCAGCGCACGAATTCGCGCCATGGAGGCATCACTGGGCGTCGAGTTTCTTCAGCGCAACCGTCGCGGGGTCAGCCCGACGCCGGCCGGCGATGCTCTGGCCCGGCACGCCCGGGTTCTGCTGCAACAGGCCGAACGCCTGCAACAGGAACTGGCCGAATACGCCAAGGGCGTCAAAGGCCAGGTGCGGCTGCTGTGCAATACCACGGCGATCACCGAGTACCTGCCGGAGTTGCTCGCGGACTTCCTGCACAACCACCCCAACCTCGACATCGACCTGCAGGAACTGCCCAGCGCCCGCATCACTCACGCCTTGCGCCAGGGCGCGGCGGACTTGGGCATCGTTTCCGACGCGGTGGACACCGATGACTTGCAGACCCGAGCATTCCGCGATGATCCGCTGGTGCTGATCATGCCCCGCGATCACTCCCTGGCACAGGCAACCTCGGTGAGCTTCACCGACACGCTGCATCACGACTACGTCGGCCTGAATGCCAACAGCGCGCTGGCGGTGTATCTCGAAGAACAGGCACTGCACGCCGGCCTGCGCATGCAGATTCGCATCCGCGCCGATGGCTTCGATGGCGTGATGCGCATGGTCGCCCGTGGGGCGGGCCTGGCGATTGTGCCGCTGGCCGCGGTCGAGCGCGGGTCAGGCGGCCTGCCCTTCAAGAGCCTCGCCCTGCAGGAACCCTGGGGCCAACGCAAATTGCTGCTCTGTGCACGGGACTTCGCCGCATTGCCCGGTTATGCCGAGGCGTTGCTGCACGCCTTGACTCTCCCCTGAGGGGCAGACTTTATCCTTGAGGTTTGATCTTCAAGGACAGCGATGATGGGTAAACGAATACTGGTGATCCTCGGGCATCCATCCGGCAACAGCTTCTGCGCCGCCCTTGCCGAGCGTTACACACTGTCGGCCGTGCGCGCCGGGCATGAGGTGCGTCAGTTGTTTCTCGGCACCCTGGATTTTGACCCGGTGCTGCGCGAAGGTTATCAGCAGGTTCAGCCACTGGAGGCCGACTTGCGTAACGCCCAGGCCGACATCCTGTGGGCCGAACAGCTGACGCTGGTTTATCCAATCTGGTGGGGCGGCGTACCGGCCTTGCTCAAGGGCTTTTTCGACCGGGTGTTCTTGCCGGGTTTTGCCTTCAAGTATCGCCAGGGCAAAGCCTTCCCCGACAAACTCCTGCGCGGCCGAACCGCCCACCTGCTGGTGACCATGGACACGCCGCCCTGGTACTACCGCTGGATCTACCGCATGCCCGGCTTGCATCAGGTCCGTAAAACCACACTGGAATTCTGTGGCATCAAGCCAACCCGAACCCTCACCTTCGGGCCCATTCTCGGCGCCAGCGCAGACCGGCATGCGGCCTGGTTACGCCAGGCCGAAGCTATCGCCAGCGCGTGAGTCGGTCGATAATGCGCCGAGCTTTATCTTCGGAGAAAAGGACCTTCCCATGTACATCGGCCAAGCCGCGCAACGTTCCGGAACCACTGTCAAAAGCATCCGTCACTACGAGTCGATTGGCCTGCTGCCTGCCGCCCGACGTCAGGGCAAATACCGCATCTATGACCAGCACAGTGTCGATCTGCTGATGTTCATCAAATGTGCGCAGCAGCTGGGTTTCAGACTCAAGGAATTGCAGTCAGCCTTCGCCGGACATCAGGGTCCGCCGTTGCCATGGGAACGGGCCCATCAGGTCATCGCCAGCAAAAAACGGGAAATCGCCGAACGGATAGCGGCGCTGTCGCAACAGCACGCGCAATTGGTCGAGTTCGAAAGCAGCCTCGAACAATCCAGGCTCGACTGCCCGTTGACCCGTCTTTGAGGGCTGTGCGTTTCTGGACAGCTCAGTGTCGAGCACAGACAACTGATACACGGACAGGCGCTATAGGGTGCGACTTCAGTTCTTGAGCCCACTGCCCGGAGTCATCATGACCGCACCGATTACCGTTCTTCGCGACACCCACCCGCTGCCCGTGCTCGACGCCTGCAAATGGGAAAAGCTCGAAGGCGACCCGCACACCGTCAACCTCAACGCCTACACCAGTGAAGACGGCAGCAAGATCATGGGCACCTGGATCTGCACGCCCGGCAAGTGGTACGTGGAATATGTGAAGTGGGAGTACTGCCATTTCCAGGAAGGCTACTGCATCATCACCCCAGAAGGCATGGCGCCGATCCACCTGCGTGCTGGGGACATCTTTGTCATCGAGCCCGGGATGAAAGGCACCTGGGAAGTGGTGGAGACCGTGCGCAAATATTTCGTGTTTGCCTGATACAAAAAAACCGGGGGATCACCCGACGTGATCTCCCGGTAAATATCTTTGGGTACATGCAATTTTTGTAGGAGCGAGCTTGCTCGCGAAAAACCCGAGAACAACGCGGGGTGTCAGCCTCCCCGCATTATCGTTAACGACCATCGCGAGCAAGCTCGCTCCTACAAGGGTTTGCGATAGCTGTTGATGATCGCCGAGAAGTCGTTGCCGCCTTCCCCACGCAAACTCATCGCCTGATACAGCTGCTGTGCCACCGCGCCAAGCACCACCGGCTGGTGCGCCTGACGCGCCGCTTCAGTGGCCAGCCCCAGATCCTTGAGCATCAGTTCGGCCCCGAAGCCGCCGGTGTAGCCGCGCGACGCCGGTGCTGTTTCGACGATGCCCGGCCACGGGTTGTACATCTCCGAACTCCAGCAACGACCGGTGGAACTGTTGATGATGCCCGCCAGCACCTTGGTGTCGATGCCCAGGGCATCACCCAGGGCCATGGCTTCGCTGACGCCGACCATGGAAATCCCCAGCAGCAGGTTGTTGCAGATTTTAGCGATTTGCCCGGTGCCGACCTCACCACAATGGACGATGTTGCGGCCCATCTGCGCCAGTACCGGCTGCAGGGTGGCGAACAGTTCAGGCGTGGCGCCGACCATAAAGGTCAGGGTCCCGGCGGCGGCACCACCGGTACCGCCAGAGACCGGCGCATCGGCCATGGTCACGCCCTGTTTGGCAGCGGCGGCGGCCACGTCCCGTGCGGTCTGCGGATCGATGGTGCTGCAATCGACGGCCGGTACGCCTTTGCCGATACCGGCGAGCACGCCGTCTTCACCCAGCCACACACTGCGCACATGCACCGCGGCAGGCAGCATGGTGATGACCAGTTCGGCGCCCTCCGCCGCTTCACGGGCCGATGCACTGATACTGCCGCCCAGCTGTTCCAGCTCCGCCAGCACAGCCTTGTTCAGGTCTACCAGGCGCAGCGCATGGCCGGCCTTGATCAGGTTGCGCGCCATCGGCGCGCCCATGTTACCCAGACCGATAAAAGCGATTTTCATGTCCGGCTCCTTATCGCAGGTTGATCGTGGTGTTCACACCGTCGTTAACGCTGTTGTCATCGAACCAGCGACTGGTGACGGTCTTGGTCTGAGTGTAGAACTGCACCACTTGCTTGCCGTACGGACCGAGGTCGCCGAGCTTGGAGCCGCGCGAGCCGGTGAAGCTGAAGAACGGGACCGGCACCGGAATCGGGATGTTGATACCGACCTGGCCGACATCGATCTCGCTCTGGAATTTACGTGCCGCCGCACCGCTCTGGGTGAACAGGCCCGTGCCGTTGCCGAACGGGTTGGCGTTGACCAGGGCGATGGCCTCGTCGAGGGTGGCGACTTCCAGCACCACCAGCACCGGGCCGAAGATTTCCTGGGTGTAGATCTGCATGTCGGGGGTCACGCCGGAAAACAGGGTCGGGCCGACAAAGTTGCCCTTCTCGTAACCTGGAACCGAGATCTCGCGACCGTCCAGTTCAAGTTTGGCGCCTTCCTTGATGCCGCTTTCGATCAGGTCGAGAATCCGCGCCTTGGCCTTTTTCGAAATCACCGGACCGACATCGGTGCCCGGCTCGCTGCCGGCATTGACCTTGAGTTTTTGCGCCAGCGCCTTGAGGTCCGGCAGCCATTGCTTGGCCGCCCCCACCAGCACCACCACCGAGGTGGCCATGCAGCGTTGACCGGCAGCACCGAAGCCGGCACCCACCAGCGCATTCAGCGCTTGTTCGCGATTGGCGTCCGGCAGCACCACGGCGTGGTTCTTGGCGCCCATCATCGATTGCACGCGCTTGCCGTGTTTACCGGCCAGGTCATAGACATGAGTACCGACGGCGGTCGAACCGACGAAGGAAACCGCCTTGATGTCCTTGTGGGTGCAGAGCCCATCCACCACATCCTTGCCGCCATGCACGACGTTGAGCACGCCGGCCGGAATACCCGCCTCGATCGCCAGCTCCACCAGGAGCATGGTCGACATCGGGTCCTGTTCAGACGGCTTGAGCACGAAGGTGTTACCGCAGGCGATGGCCATCGGGAACATCCACAACGGGATCATCGCCGGGAAGTTGAACGGGGTAATGCCCGCGCACACGCCGATCGGCTGGCGCAGGGTGTAGGTGTCGACGCCACCGGCGACGTTTTCAGCGAATTCGCCCATTTGCAGGCTGCCGATGGAGCAGGCGTGCTCGACCACTTCCAGGCCACGGAAAATATCGCCTTCGGCGTCGGCAATGGTCTTGCCCTGCTCGGCGCTCAGGACCGCGGCGATGCGCTTGGAGTGCTCGCGAATCAGCGCCTGGAGCTTGAGCATGATGCGCATCCGCGCGCCGATGGGCGTCAGCTTCCAGGTCTGGAAAGCACGATGAGCGGCGCTGATGGCGGCGTCGACTTCTTCGGCGGTGGCAAACGGCACTTTGGCCAGCACTTGCTGGGTCGCCGGGTTGACGATGTCGTGCCATTCGGTGGACTTGGACTCGACCCACTCGCCGTCGATCAACAGTTTGACCTTTTGCACGGTGGTGTCATTGGGCGTGAGCGATGCGTTCATGTGAGTCTCCGGATCTTTGTTGTTATCTTGGGAGCCCGGGCGAAAGGGTCGCCCTGAGATGAGCTGTTTGTCGCGAATTGGTTCTCGGACTGTTTTTGGAGTATAGATGTGCAAACTTCTGATAAGAACGCACATAAAAACCGGTCCAACATGCAAAAAAACATCACCTCCCTCGGTTCGCTGAACTGGGATGACCTCAAGTTTTTCCTTGAAGTCGCCCGCACCCGCAAGGCCAGCACCGCGGCCAAGCGCCTGGCGGTGGACTACACCACGGTATCGCGGCGCATCAGTTCGCTGGAAACGGCGCTGGGCACCTTGCTGTTCGAGAAGTCCCGGACCAACGGCTTTGTCCTGACTGCCGAAGGCCAGCGGTTGATGGGGTATGCCGAATCGATCGAAAGCACCTTGCACATGGCGTGCGAGCAGGTTTCCGGGTCCGGCGTGGCGCTGTCCGGTCATGTGCGCATGGGCTGCACCGAAGGCTTCGGCAGCTTTTTCATCACGCCGCAGTTGAGCCACTTCGTCGACACCTACCCGGCGATCTCGGTGGACATCCTGCCGCTGCCGCACTTCATCAGCCTGTCCAAGCGCGAGGCCGACATCGTCATCGCCCTGGAACGTCCGGAGCATGGCCCGTACGTCTGCTGCAAACTGTGCGACTACCGGTTGCAGCTGTACGCGACCCAGGATTATCTCGATAACCACCCGGCCATCCACCGCCCGACAGACCTGGCGAAACATTCGTTTATCAGTTACGTCGACGACCTGGCGTTCAGCTCGGAGCTGTTGTACCTGGCCAATGTACTGCCAGGCGCCAGCGCCAACCTGCGCAGCACCAGTGTGATCGCGCAGTTCGTGGCGGCGCAGCAAGGGCGCTCACTGGCGATCCTGCCGTGCTTCCTCGCCACTCAAGACCCGCGCCTGCTGCCGGTGTTGCCGCAGGAAATCAACATCACCCGACAGTTCTGGATGTACTGCCGCGAAGACCTGCGCAAGCTCAAGCGGATCACCCTGTTGTGGGATTACATCCGCCAGGTGACCGAGCAGAATCAGGGCCTGTTGATGGGGGAAAGCCGGGAGATGTTGTTTGCCGATTAGTCGGAGCTGACCACGATTGCGCCCCAGCGGTTCCCGGTGCGGCCACGAACTACGCGGCCTCAGACAATTTCCTACAACCTGTCACTGACCTTTCAGCCTGCGGGCCCGCTGTCTTCCTTCAGCTCCAGCATCAGCCCGCTCAAGCGCTTGACCCGGCGTTTAACCGCCTCTTCAAACACGCCCGCGCGCGATTCGATCAGGGTGAACCAATCCTTGGCCCGGGTAATCCCGGTGTAGATCAATTCCTTGGTGAGGACCGGATTCAAGGCGTCAGGAAGAATCAACGCGGTGTGCGCGAACTCCGAGCCCTGGGATTTATGCACAGTCATGGCGTACACGGTTTCGACATCATTCAGACGGCTTGGCAGGACAAATCGCACGCCGCCCTGGCCGTCATTGCGTGGGAACGCCACACGCAAAACCTGTTTTCCGTGGCCCTCCTGCTCCGGGAGCTTGAGAGCGATACCAATATCGCCGTTCATCAAACCCAGCCCGTAATCGTTGCGGGTCATCAGCACGGGGCGACCTTCGTACCACTGCTGGTCGCTGTCGATCAGGCGTGCCCTGAGCAACGCCTCCGTCACTCGCTGGTTCAGGCCCTCCACACCCCACGGCCCCTTGCGCACGGCACATAACAGCTGGAACGCGTCGAAGGCTTGCAACACCTCCCGGGCCCAGTCGGTCCAGCTCGAATCGTCCAGCGGGCTGTCGAGTGGCGGCCGCTGTTTGCGCAGTAAGGTCAGGTAATGCCGATAACCCTGCGGACCCTCACCATGGCCTTCGAGCAGCAAACGCTCCAGGGTCCGGTCTTGCTCGCCCTTGAGGGACAAGCCATACACATCGTCATGGCTTCGTGCGGACAACAACTTGCGGGCTTCTTCCGGTTGCTGCTGGTTGACCCAACGAGCGAGCTGACCAATGCCACTGCCCTCACCGAATCGCCGGGAATGACGCAACATCACCACCTGTTGGGCCAGTGGATGAGCGCCCTGTGTATCCTCCTGCAATCCGCCGGCCTGCAGGCTTTCGCCACTGACGGCTTCCAGCCACTGGCGTGTCTGCGGGCTGTACCAGCCAGCCTCCGCGTCGCGACACAGATCCCCCAGTACCGCACCGGCTTCTACCGAAGCCAGCTGGTCCTTGTCCCCCAACAGCACGAGGCGCGCATGGGCCGGCAAAGCGTCGAGCAGATTGGCCATCATTTCCAGGTCGATCATCGAGGCCTCGTCCACCACCAGCACATCCAGCGGCAGGCGATTGCCCGCGTGGTGCCGGAAATGACGTGTCCCGGGGCGGCTGCCCAGCAGACGGTGAACGGTGGTGACGTCGGACGGGATCTTCTCGCGTATGGCTTCGCTGACCTTCAGGGTCCGGACTTGCTGGCTGATGGACTCTGTCAGACGCGCCGCGGCCTTGCCGGTCGGTGCGGCGAGGCGAATGCGCAAAGGCATGCCGGCCTCGACCGCCGGCGCCTGGAGCAACGCCAGCAAGCGCACGACGGTGGTGGTCTTGCCGGTTCCCGGCCCCCCCGTCACGATGCTGAAGGCGCTGCGGGTCGCCAGGGCGCAGGCCAGCTTCTGCCAGTCGATCACTTCACCCGGCCGGGCAGGCCCAAACAAACCGGTGAGGCGCTGCAGCAGGTCGTTCGGCGTGGACTCGTGCTCCGCCAGGCGCTCGCGTAGCGAAAGGTCGATCCGCCGCTCGTAGGCCCAATAGCGGCGCAGGTACAAGCGTTTGCCCGATAACACCAAAGGTCGGTCACGCACGTTGTCACGGCTGTCAGCGGCCAGGGCGACCAGGTTGCTGGCGGCCAGCACCTTGCACCAATGAGCACCGTCCAGCGATCCGAGCAATTGCGACGGCAACAGCATGGCGCCGCCTTGAACGTCACCTTCGGGTGGTAATGACAGGGCGAAGTCCGGTTCTTTCAGCGTTTCGAACAGGTCGAGGCAGACATGCCCGTGGCCCAATTGGTGGCTGGTCAACGCCGCTGCCAGCAAGACCAACGGATCATCCTCCGGGGCCAGCTCATGCAGAAACGCCACAAAGGCTTTGTCCAGCGCGCGCAGCCAGCCACGTTCGACCCAACGCGTGAGCAGCAACAGCAAATCGTCGGCACGACTCAGCGGCGCCAGATCGGTCAGGCTTTCGGCTGCCAGCGATGTCGGCAGCAAATCGGTGAAGGTGCGACTCATAACAGTACTCCCTGCTCCCAGGCGGGCTCGGCCTTGGGCTCTGGCTTGCCTTGGAACAGCCTGTCCAGGCGCTCGATCAGTTCTCTTGGCGGACGGGTGAAAAACACCCCCTGGCTGGCCGCACGCGTACCCCGCAGGAACAGGTACAACGCACCGCCGACATGCCGGTCGTAGTCGTAATCGGCGAGCCGCGCCTTGAGCTGGCGATGCAGGGCCAACAGGTACAACACGTATTGCAGGTCATAGCGGTTGTCGAGAATCGACTGCTCCATGGCCGGCACGGTGTAGGCCGCATCATCGGCGCCAAGCCAGTTGGATTTGTAGTCGGCAACGTAATAGCGGCCGTTGTGCTCGAACGTCAGGTCGATGAAGCCCTTGAACATGCCGTTGAGCAGCACCGGTTCGGCGGCCACCCGGGCCACGCCGTCATGGGTGTACTGACACACCAGCGCATCGAGCTTGAGTACATCGACCTTGTGGCTGGCGAACCAGAATTCCATCTCGACCTGGTATTGCGTCAACTGCGCGAATATCACCGGCGCCTGATCGGCACCCAGTTGCAACGGCGACTTGAGCAGATGCTGCAGCCAGTCACTCAGCGTGGTGATCCAGCCCTCCCAGCCTCGGCGATTGCAGCGACGGGCAATCGCGTCGGTCACCTCCTGGGGTGCCGCGGCAAACCCCTCGCCCCCCGCCCATTCGAGCAGACCATGGAGGAAAGTGCCGGGGTTCGGCCCGCGCGGGAAGCGATGGATATCGCCGCCACTGGCCACCACTTCCCTGGGAGCCTGCGGGTCGAGACGTTCGTCATCGAACAGTTTTTGCGCCTGTGGACTCTCGGGCGCCTCGTCCGTGCCGACACTCAGGGTGTCGCCAATGCGCAATGCGCTGTAAGAGGCGATCCACCAGTTTTCACTGGCCTTGCGTTTCGGGATCAGCGGAGCCAGCAGCGCCGCGTCGTTTTGCGGTGGCAGGTAATGCTCTGTTGTCGCGTCAGGCATCTGGGCATAGGCCAGCGCCGGGCAGTCCTGTTGCAGGTCGCGCAACCACTGCTGCAACGCCGGGGAGTCGGCCAATGGTGCACCGCCACCCAACAGATAACCCAAGGCCGACAGATGCAGCACCGAACCATTGTTGTTGCCGCGCTTGAGGTCAGCCACCCCCAGCCAGCAGGCGTGCTGCGCCCGGGTCAGGGCGACATAGAACAAGCGTAGATCCTCGGCCAGACGCTCATCGTCGGCCAGGGCAATCAATTCTGGCGTCGGCTTCAACGTGACCTGGGCATTGCCTGATTCATCGTGGTAGTGCAACGGCAGGCGGCTGCCATCCACCGGTTTCGCCGAACAGATGAACGGCAGGAACACCAAGGGGTATTCAAGGCCTTTGGACTTGTGGATGGTCACGACCTTGACCAGTTGTTCATCACTTTCCAGACGCAGAATCTGCTCCTCGCCTGCCTGCCCGGACAACGCCAGATGCTCGGACAGATGCCGGATCAGCGCTTGTTCGCCGTCGAGTTCGGCGGCTGCCTGTTGCAGCAGTTCGGACAGGTGCAGGAGGTTCGTCAGGACCCGCTCGCCGTCACTGCGGGCGATCAACGCCTGGGGCAGGCTGAAGTCGTGCAGCAAACGGCGCAGCATCGGCAAAACACCCTGCTTGCGCCAGACTTCGCGATAGCCACGGAACTGCATGACCCGGGACTCCCAGGCCAATTCGTCCTGATTCAAGCGCTCCAGCTCGGTCAACGAAAGGTTCAAGGTGATGCTGGCCAACGCAGCCCGCAGCGGGCGCTCGACATCCGGCTCGGCGCAGGCCTTGAGCCAGGTCAGCACGTCATGCGCCTCCTGGGCGGCGAACACCGAGTCCTTGTCCGACAGGTAGACACTGCGCACGCCCCGTGCAGCCAATTCGCCACGCACCGCCTGCGCTTCCTTGCCATCGCGCACCAGGATGGCGATGTCCGCCGGCAGCAGGCCCCTGAAGGCTTTGCCGTCCTGGGTGAATCCCGCTTGCCCCTGCTGCCCGCCATTGAGCAATGCCGTGATTTCACTGGCGCAGGCCGCCGCCAGATGTTGCCGGTACACCGCACCGGACAACGGTTGTTCGGCCGCCAAGTGCCAGATGTTCAAGGCCGCGACTGCCTGATTATTGATATGCAGGACTTCTTTGCGGCCCTGGGAGGCCACCGGCATGAACGGAACCGGGTTGGCGCCATTCGGTTCCCGAAAGAGGAATGCGCCCCGTCCCGACTCCCGGGCTTCGGCACGCTCGAACACATGGTTCACCGCGTTGACCATGCCATGGCTTGAGCGGAAGTTGGTGCCCAGGGTGTGCAGGCGGCCGGTGGTGGCCTGGCGGGCGCGCAGGTAGGTATGGATGTCGGCCCCGCGAAAAGCGTAGATCGCCTGTTTCGGGTCGCCAATCAGGAACAGGCCGCACTCGGGGCTGTTCTCTTCAATGCGGTAGATGCTCTCGAAGATCCGGTATTGCACCGGGTCGGTGTCCTGGAACTCATCGATCAGGGCGACCGGAAACTGTTCACGTATCAGGGTGGCCAGCCGCTCGCCGCCATCGGACTGCAAGGCGGCATCAAGGCGCAGCAACATGTCATCGAAGCCCATTTCCGCACGACGGCGTTTCTCTTCTTCGAATCGTGCCCCGACCCAGCGGGCGGCATGTTGCAGCACGGCAGCATCGGGCGTTGGCAACCCGTCGAGACAGGCCTTGAGACCGGCCATCGCATCGAGCGCCGGATGTCGAGGCGCTTCGCCCTTCCAGGCTTCGGCCATGCCATCCGGGGTCAGGCGCGTGAAACCGGTGCCGATATCCAGTTGCTCGAGAGATTCGTCTTCGGCCCAGGCTTTGATTTTTTCGAACCAGGGCTCGAAATAGCGCGCCTGCATCTTGCGACCGTCGACAGCCTTGCTGGCAACACCCTGGTGACAGATCGCAAGTAACTCGCCCGCCCACTGCGGCCATGGCTTCTTGAGCTCGATCAGGGCAGCCCGTCGCTCTTGCAAGCATTGCGAAATTATCTCGGCGGGCTCTTTGCCTTGAAGCGTATCGCGCTCACTGGCAAACAGCGCACGAATCCGCGGCAGCAGCGCCGCCGGACCGCCCCAATTGCTGCGCACCCAATTCAGCGCATCACCTTGCATCGGGTAGCAGAACAGCCGCCAGTAATCGCGCAGGACCTCCCCCAGCAAATCGCTGTGGTCGGTTTCCAGGGTCTGGGTAAACAGGCTGCCGCTGTCGAAGGCGTGCTCGCGCAACATGCGCTGGCACCAACTGTGGATAGTCGACACTGCTGCCTCGTCCATCCATTGGGCGGCGATATCCAGGCGGTTTGCGCACCCGGGCCATTGCTCGGGCAAGTACTGATCACGCAGCTCGGCAATCAGGCTGTCGGGGGCAGGCGTTTCATCGCGGAAAAAGCGTGCGGCCTCGGCGAGTCGCGTGCGAATGCGTTCGCGCAACTCTTTAGTGGCGGCGTCGGTAAAGGTCACGACGAGGATTTGCGGCGGCAAGAGCTCACGTCCGAAGCCACTGTGCTCTCCACCATTGCCAAGTACCAGGCGCAGGTACAACGCGGAAATGGTGAAGGTCTTGCCGGTCCCGGCGCTGGCTTCGATCAGTTGACTGCCACGCAGCGGGAAAGCCAGGGCCAGCGGTGTCTTTGTACTCATCAACGCGACTCCTCGCTGGACAGTGAACGCCAGGGTGCTTCAAGCAGCGGGCGATAGAGCGCATCACACCAGTCGGGGAAGGTTTCATCGGCGGTCAGGGCATCGTAATCGGCGAATTGGCGTGCAAGTGCCAGACTTTCGCGCCGCTCTCCGTCCGTCGTCAGCCCGTCGCCTTCATAGGCCTTGCGCGCAGCGGCCGTGGCTTTGTCCGGGGCGGTTTGCCCCAGCCACGCGAAGGCGGTCTTGACCGCGATCGGCAGAGGCTGGCGCATGCCCGACTGCCAGGCAATCAACAGGTCACCGAGAATTTTCCGTGCCGTGGACTCGTCCATCGGTGCGAGCAACAGGCTGTCGTCGCTGGCCACCAGCGCAGTGGTCAACGCCATGCCACTGGCACAGGCCACCAGATGCGTGAGCCACGGGCGCGTGAGTCGATGCCATTTGCGCGATTTGATCGAGCCGATACTGTTGGGGATCGTCGTGACAGACAGCAAACCGCCATCAGCGCGTTGATGCAGACCGCTGAGCCAGCCCTCGATGTGCAGGCCTTGCAGTTCAAGATTGACAGGCAACGCACTGCTGAGCGGTGTCGGCCACAAAGCCAGGAGCTGTTGGTGGCGTTGCAGCAAGTCGGGCAATGGTTCGATCAATTCACGTTGCAGGCACTCACCGAAACCGGCCATGGGCAGCAGCCCGCTGTTTTGCAGGCGTTTGGCCTGATCCTCCAGTGCTTGTCCGGTATTTCCCGGATCTGCCAGCGCCGCTTCGAGCAAACGATCGCTGAGGCTGTAACGCTGCAGTGCATCCAGGACAAAAGGCTCTTCATCGGCCAACGGCACTTCAGCCGCCTCGAAGAAGACTTTCAGTCGCTGGCTGAAAAAGTGCCGTACCGGATTGCGCAGGAAGTCCTGCAGTTGACCGAGGCTGAGGGGTTCGTCCTGAACGTGAGGCTCGAGCACTTCGGCACTCGCCTGTTGCTCTGTCGCTTGATGAAGGACCTGCCATTCCGTGGCGTAGCTGAACGACTCATCTCCTTCGTGAAAGTAGCGTGCGCTGAAAGGTTGCAACGGGTGTTCCCGGGTCATGGCTTCAAGCAGATCCTCGCCACTTTGTGCCATTCGCCAACCGCTGGCCAAGTGGTCACGCAACTGGCCGATCAATACTGACGCCGGTCTCTCACTGTTGTCGCGGATGCTGCGGCCCACCCAACTGATGTAGAGCTGATCCCGTGCCGACAGCAAGGCTTCCAGTAGCAGGTAACGGTCATCTTCGCGTCGGGAGCGATCGCCTGGCCGGTAATCACTGCCCATCAGATCGAAATCCAGCGGCGGTTGCGCGCGCGGATAATCGCCGTCATTCATGCCCAGCAGGCAGACCAGCTTGAACGGGATAGCGCGCATGGGCATCAAGGTGCAGAAGTTCACCGCACCGGCCAGAAAGCGTTGGGACAAACGGCCCTGGTCCAGGCCTGCAAGCCAGGCTTCACGAACGACCGTCAGCGGCAATTCGTCCTGCAAGCCGACGGATTCGCAGGTCTCGAGCCAGGTCTCGCGCAGCTCTTCTAGCTGGGCCAGCATGTAGTCATCGTGTTCGTTGCTGGCGAGGAAGAACAACTGCACCAACGCCTGCAAGCGCAAACCCCATTGGCGCGGCGGTGCCGGCTGAGAGAGTTCGTGGTGCGCCACTTCCAGCGCGTCAAGCAGCGCAACCAGCGGACCAATGAGCGCAGCGTCCAGACCACCGATCTCGTCGTAGGGCTCGATACCCTCATAGGCATCGGCGCTGCCAACGGCATAACCGAGCAACATCCGTCGCAAGCCGAAACGCCAGCTGTTTTGCTCCAGTTCATTGGGCAGGCCGAGTCCGGCACGTTGCTCGGCATTCATGCCCCAGCGAATGCCGGCACCTTCGATCCAGCGGTGCAGGGTCGGCAGGTCACGCTCCTCGACACCAAAGCGGGCGCGCAGTGCCGGGACGTCCAGCAGGTCGAGAATCTCACTGACGGGGAATCGGCTGTCAGGCAGCTTGAGCAGGTGCTCGACCGCAATCAGCAGTGGATCGCGACCACGCTGGCCCTGGTCAGCCAGCGTAAACGGAATGAAGCGCGGGTCCTGACGGTCGAGTTGGCCAAACACGGCACGAATATGCGGGGCGTAGCTGTCGATGTCCGGGACCATCACGATGATGTCCCGGGGGCGCAATGCCGGATCGGCACTGAAGCGCGCGAGCAGTTGATCGTGGAGAATCTCGACTTCTCGCTGGGCGCTGTGGGCAATGTGAAAACGGATCGATTCGTCCGTCTGCAGATCGATGGCCGGCCAGCGCTCCCGAGTCTCGTTGAGGGGACGCAACTCGAGGATGTCATCCTGCAACTGGTTGAGCACATTCAGCGGCTGACCGTCACTGAACAGGTCGATGCGCCCGTCACGAAATGCGGAGCGATAGCTGTTGGGATCGTCGTAACTGTCGAGCAGGTTGATATAGTCCCGCCCCTGTTTACCCCAGGCAGCCAGCAGCGGGTGAGCATGCTGGTGCAGGGTTTGCGGATCGATCACTACCGGCATGCCGCTCTTGCGGGCCTGACGCTTGTATTGATGGCGCAACAGGTCTTTATCGGCGACGATGTCCGCCCAATGGTGACGACACGGGTTGTGTACGCACAGCAGGACCTGACTGAATCGTGCCAGCCCCGCCAGTGCTTCCAGGGCTTGGGCAGGCAGCGAAGAAATCCCGAAAACGATCACTCGCGAGGGCAATCCCTGGGGAGCTTTTTCGAGGTTGTTGATGCGCTCGACGAATCGCTGATGGACCCCGGCACGGCTTTGCGCCATGCCTTGCTCTCCGACATCCAGCAAGAGTGCACGCCATAACTCTGCCTGCCAGCAATTGGCCGGCGTCAGGGCTTTGGCCTCGCCCCTGGCGCTTCTTGTCTGATGTCGACCTTCTGCCCAGTCTTCAAGCCAGTCAGCCCGATAGACCTGGTACTGGTCGAACAGGTCCGCCAGACGCTCAGCCAATTGATAGCGTTTGCGCAGATCGGTGTCATGGGTCAGGAAGCGCTGCAGCGGCTCGAAGTGTGGCTGGTTGATCAACTGCGGCAGCAGGCGCATCAATCGCCAGGTCAGCGGAGCTTTATCGAGCAGGGACTTGGCCGGAATTTCATCGCGCCCAAGGACCATGCGATAGAGCTGCCACATGAAACTGCCGGGCAACTGCACGTCGATAGCGGCGGCGATTCCGCAGCCACCCATGTCGTCTTCTTCGGCATCTTCTGCCAGTGCCAGCTTCAGCCATTGGGCAATGCCGTTGCTTTGCACCAGCGCGATTTCATTCTCCAGGGGAGCCAGCGGGTAGCGCCGCATCCAGCTGACCACCAGGCTGCGCAACTCGTCGAGGCGATTACCGTGAACCACCATAAAACCAGCACTGAGGGACGTGGCGTCCGGCATAAGGCTTCCTTGGAAAACACAAATTCGAGGGACGACTTTAGCATTTGTAGGAGCGAGCTCGCTCGCGAAGGTCGTCAACGATGACGCGGGTTGCCTGGGGTAACGCGGTGCGCTGAAGTTCTTCGTCGGAACGCCGCCCGGAGCAGGCTCGCTCCTACAGGGAACAGCGTTTGAGGTGTATGGAGGCGCAAAAACAAAACCCCTACCTGCATACGCAGATAGGGGTTTCGGAATTTAATCTTGACGATGACCTACTCTCACATGGGGAAACCCCACACTACCATCGGCGATGCATCGTTTCACTGCTGAGTTCGGGATGGGATCAGGTGGTTCCAATGCTCTATGGTC